>CAZYKP010000126.1:0-22084 GCA_964648025.1 uncultured Pirellulales bacterium
GGAATCCACCTGGATCGTGTTGCACCATGACTTCGGCTCCACAACATCGTGGATTTCCGGATGCTTTTCGGAGAGTCTCTTAGTCTAAATACGCATTGTTCAACTTCGCTTAGTTCGGCTACGCTTGGTTCAATGACACGCACCCAGTGTGCTTGATCGAGCAAGCGTTATTCTTCGTCTTCAGGCGTGGGGGCCTTTTCGAGGATCTGGTCGATCAAGCCGTATTCCTGGGCCTCTTCGGGTCCCATATAGAAGTCTCGATCGGTATCTTTGCTGATCTGTTCCAGAGGTTGCCCGGTATGCTTAGCCAGAATGTCATCGAGCATCGCCCGGGTTTTGTTCATCTCCTTGAACTGGATCTCAATATCGGAGACTTGACCGCCAACGCCTCCATAGGGCTGGTGGATCATCACCCGGGCGTGCTGAAGCATGTAGCGTTTGCCCTTGGTTCCGCCAGCTAACAGGACGGCTGCCCCACTGGCAGCCTGCCCAACACAGTAAGTGGCCACCGGGCAGGTAAGAATCTGCATGGTGTCGTAGATGGCCATCGTGCTGGTGACACTCCCACCAGGACTATTGATGTAGAAGTTAATATCCTGCCTGCGGTTCTCGCTCTGTAAATAGAGCAACTTCATCACGATATCGTTGGCGTTGCCATCGAAGATCTCCCCCTGGAGAAACACAATCCGATTCTCCAGCAGCAAATCCCCAATTGTCATCATCCGCTGCCGGGTGTACTCACGGTACGCCATCACACCACTCCTGAGGACCAACCGCCCTGACGGGTCGACAACCTCAAGGGCCAACCTCCAGGCGGTTCTCTTCTTGTTGGGATCCGTTTTGGCTGCGTCATCACCGGTTGAACCGACCGAGCACCGATCGTCTGCTCCAGGACTTCCGGAGCTGGCCGGTGTCACCGAGTTGGTCGCCACCAAGCCACAGATCAACTGCCAGTCCGTCAGACGGCTGATGAACCCTGCCTGTCCTGCAAGAACAGTGCCAGCTGAACTGCGAATCGGACTGATCATCCGTCGGCGAAGACCAAACGCTGCCGCAGGTTCCGGCAGATCACAGGCTTTTGACTGCCTCAGGCAACGGGTGCTGATCCCTCCCGAAAAGAAGGCAGAGTTCGCTCTCAGCAACCCTGACAACCAGAACATCTCATCTTAAGCCAACCCACTCCACCTGGCCACAACGAGCCAACACCAGCCCGCGGACACCAGCCAGAAGACACACAGGCGGGCCGACCGCCTCACCGCCAGGAAGGTCCTGGCATTTGCTTCCCAAACCGGACAAGGCCACCCAACAGATTGTCATGGAACGATTGTCAAGGAAAGATTGTCGGATGGCGTGACGCATTTCCCAGCAGAGGAGCCTGCTATCCCATCCGGCAAAATCTTCCTTGACCGATCACGAGACGCTGAGCAAGCCGTTCGTTCAGCCTACAAGGGCGTTCAGCCTACAAGGGCGTTCAGCCTACAAGGGCGTTCAGCCTACAAGGGCGTTCAGCCTACGAGGGTATTCAGCCGGCTGCAGGAGGTTGTTTGGGGGGTTCATTCTTCCTCGGGCAGATCTTCTGCGCCGGTGGCGGAGTAATCCAGGGCGCTTGTGTCTTCTAGGGGAAAGTCAAAGGGTTGGTCATCGAAGTTGGCGAATTCGGTGACCCGCTCAAGCACCTTCCGCTCCACGATGTGGTTGCGGAGGGCATCCATCTCATTGTTGCGTTGCAGTTGGACACGGACTCGACGGATGCTTTCGCCACTCTGAGAAGCTAAACGGGCAAACTCCAGCTCGAAATCGATCTCTTCGGCCTCCAGACTTTCCTCTTCGGCAATTCGCTCCAGCACAAAATGTTCCTTCAACGCCCTTGCAGTGCTGCTCTCCACGTTCTGCCGCAGCCGAGCAGCATGTGCCTGGATCTCATCGTCGGTGAATCCATGGCTGCGAAGCTCTAAGATCGCTCGTTGCAGTTCTCGTCGGGCTTGCCGACGCAGCATCGCCGGCGGAAGTTCCAATTCCACCTGCTCAGAAAGCTTCTGCAGGATCTGCTCTCGAGCAAGCCGCTGCTGCTGATACTTGATGCGCTGCTCCAAACTGTTGCGAACAGCACTTCTCAGCTCTTGCTCGTCGCTGACGCCGATCCTCTGGAAAAAGCTCTCGGTCAGTTCCGGGAGCACCGGCTGCTGGACTTGCTGAACTTCAAAGACCACCGGCAGCTGCTGACCCCGCAAAGACTCCTCGGCTACCTCCTGGGAGACCTGGAGTGTTCCTTCTCGCGAATCCCCAGCAGAGGCGCCTTGAATCAGCTCGGCGAAATTGGCCACCGTCCCATCGTGAAAGCTGAGGATCGGACGCACCGGGATCTCCGCCGGGCGCGAGGAGAGCACCCGTCCCTCATGCGAGACAGTCACCACAGCCTGCACCACATCACCTGGCTCGGCCGGTCCGCCTTTGGTTTGCAGGCCGCCCTCACGTCGCAGAAATCGATCCAAATGATCTTGCACATCCTCATCGGTGATCTCGCGAATCGGCCGCTTGACCGGCAACCCCCTCCAATCCGGAAGATCGAACTCGGGACGGACCTCAATGTCAAACTCAAAGGTCAATGGGCCCTCATGAGGCACCTCAATGGCCTCCAAGTCCACATCCGGCTCGCTGATGGCTGCCAGTTGCCGTTCGGTAGAAAGTTGCGTGAGGCTATCGACAAGCAAATTGCCTTTAATCTGGTCGGCCACCTCATTGCGGAACTTCTTCTCGACCACCACACGAGGGACCTTCCCAGGCCGAAACCCCCTCACCTGGGCGTCCTTCTGCAGTTCTTTATAGGCGTCGTCGAAATACCGTGCGATGTCCTTCTCGCTGATGGTCACCTGCACATGTCGCTGACAGGAACCCACCTCCTGAATATCCACCGTCAAGTCCAAACGGGGTTCCTCTTGCTCCAGAAGCTCTTGCTCCAGAAGCTCTGAGGCATCGGTTTCTGGCTCGTCAGTTTCGGAGTCATCCGTTTCCGTTTCAGCAGGCCTGGCAGTTTCTTGAGAAGTCTCAGTTTCTTGGGAAGTCTCAGGTGTGTCGGTTTCGGGCTTTTGTGAGCTCGGGCCGGACTCGTTGTCCAAGGTGCCGGTGGATTCGTTTTCGGGGGCCTGTTCTTTCTCAGGCGTTCCGTCGGGCGCCATAGGGTTGGGGCTCCAATCAAAGTGCACAGGGTTTGTGGGCTTGAGGTGGCCCATGCCGGACTGGTAGGCCAGTTTTGCAGGCCAGACTCGTCGCCCGGGCTCGTGGGCTCGTCTCGTTGGACAAGCTCATCTCGACCGGTCGCCAACCAGCGCGATCGCCGTGGTTGCGAGGGATGACTCACTTCGCAGAGGGTCTTTGGAGATCTTCTGGAGGGCAGCTGTGCCAGCTTGGGCCCTACCATGCGAAATCGAGTGCTCGGCCGCAAGAGCCCACGAAATGGGCCGGTTGCCAAGTTAAGTTCTGACTCGTGAATTCTCCGCCAAGAGGGCCCGCTTGGGCAACCCAGAGCGTCTGCTCCGTTTCACTCGCTCGAGAGAGAAAGCCAGAACTCCCTGCTGAAAACCAAAGGGCACTCAGAATAACAGTCTTTTGCCGAAGAGATTGTTGTTGGGACCCAACCGTTTGAAAGTCAACAATCCACTGCAAAGCCCACACGAGGAGTAACGAGCGACAGCAATTTGGAATGGGCTTGAGAGAACTTGAGGTGGCGGGAGGGGTTTGGATGGGAAAATTGAAGAGGAAGAAGAGCGGGTGATGGGATTCGAACCCACGACCTACACGTTGGCAACGTGTCGCTCTAGCCAACTGAGCTACACCCGCGAAGATGACTTTGAAAATCTCTTCCGTCTGACAATTCGCTGGAACCCTTCTTTTGAAGACTTCCGCGAATCAGACAAGAGCTATTCTTGCACCGTCTGAGCACCTGTCAAGCAGAGGCAAAGGGGATTTTCCAGCCGCTTGAGCCACAGAGGTGTGCCATCAACAAGACACTCCCGATCAACGGTCAGGTTCGCTGATTTCTCTTGAGCCAGAAGATCCCCCTGAGCCAGAAGATCCCCCTGAGCCAGAGAACCTCGCCATGTCGAGAGCTCTCTTAGTTGAGGGGATGACTTTCAGCTTCAAGTGGGGGTTCATCGTTGGAGCAAGCGTCGTGGCAGGTTGGGGGGCGGCTTTCGGGCAACCTCAGCATGACTGTCGGCCCCTGAGTCCCCGATTGTCCGCTGGCAGTGTGGGAGACTTTGGGTGGAGAACGCGGAGGGCTTCTTCGAGGGAGGTCCAGGTATTGCGGGGCTGCTGGACCGCTTTCCGGCCCCCAAGACAACGGATAAGATCTTGTGAGAATTCCTGAATCCGACGTTCAACAGCGGCAAGAGCACGCACTGGTGGCCACGAACCAACAACGCCAGAACAGGCGAGATCTGGTCCCGATCTCCCGGGCTGATCCTGGCGCCATGGCTGGGGTATCGCCGAGCTGGTTGTCCGATGACAACCCGCGACGCCCGGGCTCGGTGGTCCGCGTGCTGCTGGTGGATCACAACCCTGACCATGCCCAGAGCCTCGCCAGTGCCCTGGGCTACCAGCAATATGAGTTTACCTTGGCCGGCGACGCCGCGGCTGGCCTGACGCAGCTTGATGAGGAACACTTTGATCTGATCGTCACCGCCCTTGGAACGGCTGATCGAGGCGGGGCTCTTGAGGATCTGCTCCGGGCAGCTGCGGAGCACTCTCCCACCGCCCGTGTGATCGTGTTGACCGAAGGGCCGGAGGACATTCTCGAGGTCAGCGGACTGGGACCCTTTTATTATCTGGCTCGTCCTGTACATCCGGAAAAGTTCCGAGAGACTGTGGAGCTGGCAACCGAGCACTTGCGAGCCGAACGGACGCAGTTTCTGGAGCAACTCCGGGCTGCAGGATGGTTGGCTCCGCATCTGCCCCTGGGGCGGAGCTTCGTGGAAGGTTCGGCTGTTGAATTCCGTGCAGACGAAGACAGCCCGGTCGTTGCCGCGCACCCAGAAAGTCACTTCCGCTTCGACGGCGTGCTTGGGCACAGCGCCGATATCCGCCGGGTGGCCCAAAGGTTGGAACGGGTTGCCGGCAGTAATCTGCCTGTTCTGATTATGGGAGAAACAGGCACTGGCAAAGACGTATTCGCCCGAGCGATCCACGCCAACAGCCCGCGTCGATCGAAGCGTTTTGTGGCGCTGAATTGTGCTGAACTCAATCCCAGTGTTGCCGAAAGCGAACTCTTTGGGCATGTCAAAGGCGCCTTCACCGGAGCCGATCGGGATCGCCAAGGACGCTTTCAATACGCCGACGGGGGAACGCTATTTCTGGACGAACTCGGAGACATCCCCAAGGAAATCCAGGTCAAGCTGTTGCGTGTGTTGGAGAACGGGCTGATCACGCCGGTGGGCAGCAACAAGCCGGTCAAGGTTGACGTTCGTTTTGTAGCGGCGACCAACAAGGATTTGGAACACTTGATTCAAGAGGGGCAATTTCGGGAGGATCTTTATTTTCGCTTGAAGTACGATCTGATCCGGTTGCCGGCCTTACGCGAACGCGGTGAGGATCTCCGGCAATTTACCTATTACTTTTTGCACAAGTACGCCGAGCAGGAGCGGCGGCCGGTGCCACAGCTCTCGCCGCACGCCTGGCGGCGGTTGCAGCAATACTCGTGGCCGGGCAACATCCGGGAGCTTGCCGCGGTGCTGCAGCGTGCGGTGGTGCTTTGCCCTGCTGATGGAGTCATCACCGAGGAAGAACTCCCAGACGAGATCCGTGGCCCTTCCCTGCTGACCGACCAATCTCACAGCCTCCCGCTTATTCCCAGCAGCAACCCAGGCTTGGCCTCAGAACACTTCCTGAGTTCCCAGGCTAGCGGTGCTCAGGAAGCCGGCCTCTCCGGCTCGGAGACGGCAGCGGATCCTCGAGCCAGCACGCAAACACCAGCAGCCCAATTCCAGGCGGACTTGGGAGATCGTGTTGGCAGAAAGCTCAGCAGCCGCCGGTCGCTGGCAGAGCTTCGCGAAGAATTGGTCGCCACAGTCCTTGCCGGACAGGAAGGTGAGAACCGCCAGAACGTTCAAAAGCTGTTGGATTCGATGGAACGTGAGTTCATCGAGACAGCCCTCGATCAAGCCAACAACAATCAGAAACAGGCTGCCAAACTGTTAGACATGCCCGAGCGAACGTTCTATCGCAAAATCGTCAACTATCGCAAAGCCGACGCCCAGGGGACCAGCCCACCCGAGACCTCTCCCGAAAACCCCTCCTACCAACCTCCCCAACAGAATTACAGCCAGCCTACCACCAGCCAGCCTACCACCAGCCATTTCGACGCGAACCAACCTGAGGTCAGTCGCCCTCATCCAAGCAAACCTCAGAACGGCTAGACGCTCAGCCGAAAAGACATCGCCCCCAGGGATCATCGGGATTCGCGCGGTGCTGCCCTGGTTGGGGGCCATGTGTCAACATCAGAAAGACAAGGCAGATGGCCGAAGGGCCTACTGAGTTCGTGGAAAATCTTGGCTCGTCTGGCCCAGTGCAAAGGCTGGTCGATCAACAGCTGCCAGATCACTGCCCGTTTCGGCAGCTGGCATGTTTTGAACGAGCAAGAACTTTCCGAGGGGAGCAGTCGGTGCCGTGCGTTGCGGGGCAATCAGCTTGAGGGGTTTCAGCTTAAGCACAAGGCACAGTGCCAACAGCACCACGAGCTTCAGTGAACTCACAGCAGTCTGCTGACGATCAAAGGAGCCACCCAGCATCACTGGCTTCATCAAGTCCCAAAATCTACTCGACCTGTTGCTGGACGGATCGATTTCACGTTTCGCGTGGTCCTCTGATCTGTCTGCTCAGTCATCCTCTGGGTCGTCTGCTGTTGCTTGGTTCGCGGTGGTGTCGGCGAGTGTGGCCGGTCCTGCGGAGGCTTGGGATCGACGGATCCAGAAGAAATACCCTAACTCGCTGCAGGAGAGCAGCAGCCCAGCGACTCCACAATGAAACTGCCAACGGGTCCAGGGAACAAGATACTTGGCGACCGAATCCTGGATCTCCCCAGGTAGCAAGGCCAACACCGAAGCGATTCCCTCACCGTTGGTGATCTGAACGACGAGGACCATCCACCAAACCAACAACGTTGCTGAGGAGAAAAACCCCACCGTCGCCAGCCCTTGGGCATCTCCACGCGGTGGTTGGTCGGCCAGTTGACTGCACAAGGCCAACACGGCAAAGAATAGCCCTCCCAGACCAAGGGGAGCCGCCGCGACCGGCAGCAGCGTTAACAAAAACTCAAAAGTCGGGTCAAGAGGGACCAACAGTGGCTCCTTTGTTCTGACGTGATCAGTTCTCTGGACTCATGAACATTGGCTGAGTAACTCCTGAGAGCACGCTGGGATCGCGGTCAGTTCCGCAACGTCCCCTCGATCGGAGGTGACGCTCTCAGAAGTTGACGCCAACTCTGGGCAATTTCCTTGAGGAAATGCCCCCCAACGGCGTTTCGGCTCTCGGTGGCAGCGGAGCGGAACACCACCAAGGGCATTGCCGACAGATGACTGTTGACCCACAGATGACTGTTGACCCACAGATGACTGTTGACCCACAGATGAAGGATCTGACCTCCAGAGAACGCTCCCTACGCCTGATCCTCGCTTCAGCCGAGCGAGCTGAATGGCTTAGGGCAAAGAGGGCTCCGATGACGGCTTTGGAGGGTTTGCCAGCTGGTTTTCAATCCACTTGAGCATCTGGCGGGTCTCCTCTTTGAGTTCCTGAAGGTGGAAATCCGCCCCGCCTTGTTGGGCCTCGGCCTCGATCAACTGCAAGGTCTCTTGCAAGGTTGCCTCAGCGTTGGCCAAGTTACCTTGCAGGTACTGGCAGGTGCCGGTCAAGCCCTGCACGCGAGCCCATTCCAGCCGGTCTTTGGCCGAGGGGCTTCTTTCCGATTGGATCCAACGAAGCAGTTGACCCGCCCGGGCGAGGTGATCCAAGGCACGATCGACTTGTTGAGACTGAGCAGCCGACTCGGCCAAAACACGGTGGCTGACAGCCAGCTCTGCCTGGTACTCGAGCACTTGAGGATTTTGCGACGCGAGTTTGTGAGCCTCCGTTTGGGACGCTCGGAAGTGTCCATCGGCCTCCTCAGGATGACCTTGGGCGGACAGCCACTCCCCCAGTCGCCGATGGGACAGGGCCAACCGCAGCCGACCTGCTTGGTCTTGCGGCTCTGCCTGCAATGTTTGATCGAAGAACGTCACCGCCAGGCGTAAGTGCTCGATGGCCTGCTCCAGGTGACCAGTTTGCTCAGCCAGCATCGCCAAATTGTAGGACCCTTTGCCGAGGTCCACCAACAGCATCCGATGACTCGGAAACTTGGCTCTGAGTTCGCGGCGGAGATCTTGGGCCTTGCCCATCCATTCAGCGGCTTGGCCGAAATCGTCACCCCGGGCAAGTAGGCCCAGATTCATCATGGTGTTGGCCAAGTGCCGACCAAACTCCGCTTGCTCAGGGGCCAGGCTGACGAGCCGCCTTCGCAACCGCAACGCCTCGTGATAGGCCTGAGACGCTTCGGCAAACCGCTCCCTCCGAGCTAAGGCATTGCCCCGAGCGTTCCAGGTCGTCGCCAGAGCCGACAGACGAGCGACGTGTTCCGGTTGCTCTTGGTACAACGCCTCTTGGAGAAGGCCAGCGAGTTCGTATTGACGCAACGCCTCCTCAAAATCCCCAATCAAACTGTGAATGCTGGCCATGCGAAAATGGACCTCGGCAAGCTCCTCTTGAGAAAGCTCATCGGCTGGGTTGTTCTCAATCAAGTGCCGATATCCGCCAAGAGCCTTTCGCAACAACCGTTCTCGCAAAGGCTGCATTCCCGGCTGATTGAGCAACTCCTCCTCACTGACCTCGATAAGCAGATCCTGAATTGTCGCCTGAGCTTGGCGAAGATTCGCCTGCGAAATCCCTAACGCACGCGATGTCCCCCAGTACCCGATGACGCTGGCTATCAATGCCACAACAAGAGAAGCCATGGCCGTACCTGCTAGACCGGCTAGCCAAGGATTGTAGCGGATCCAAAGAGCCAGACGGCCCAGCGGGCTGATTCGGCGTGCCCGAATGGGTTGGCCGGTCAGGAACCGTCGCAGGTCCTCAGCCAACGCCTCGGCAGAAGGATACCGCCGATGCGGCAGCTTCTCCAGGGCTTTCAGGCAGATGGTCTCCAGATCGCAAGCGACAGCAGGATTGAGTTGGCGTGGGGCAACCGGCGGCCGTTGGACGACCTGCCAGATCGTCTCCAGCACTGTGGCAGCCTGAAAGGGAGGACGCCCAGTCAGCAGGTGATAAAGCGTGGCACCCAGGCTGTAAATATCCGTCGCCTCACCCACATCACGATGCTGACC
This sequence comes from uncultured Pirellulales bacterium, assembly GCA_964648025.1. Lineage (GTDB taxonomy): Bacteria > Planctomycetota > Planctomycetia > Pirellulales > Pb10988 > CAZYKP01. Next base: position 9,405 of record CAZYKP010000126.1, read on the forward strand.
GGCTTGCTCGGGCGACATATAGCAAGGGGTCCCTAAGATCTCTCCAGTGTGAGTGAGTTGGTCGTTGACGGCGGTCAATTTCGCCAACCCAAAATCGGCCACCAACGCTCGGTCCGTCTGCCGCTCGACCAACACGTTCTGGGGCTTGAGATCTCGGTGGAGCACCCCAGCATGATGGGCGGCCGTCAAGGCCAAGGCCACCTGATGAGCATAAGTGGCCGCGCGACGGTTCTCCAACGGACCATCACGCAGCATCTCCGAGAGGCTTTGACCCTCAACGAACTTCATGGAGAAATAGGGCCGCCCTTCCACTTCGCCAACATCATAGACGGTCACGATGTTTTCATGGTCCAGCCGGGCTGCGGCACGTGCCTCGGTGCGAAACCGCTCCAAAGTCGCCGTGGCAGTCAGATCACCAGCCCCCCTCGGCGTCTGAAGGCGTGCCTCGACAACGCAATCAAGACTCAACTGATCTCCTCGGATCACCTTGAGTGCCACCACACGGTCTGCCGAAAGCTGACGCGCCCGGTACACCACGCCCATGCCCCCACGTCCAAGCTGGCCTAAGAGCTCATAGCCCCCAAATCTGCAAGGAAAGATCGATGGCCCGTTTGTGGGCAAGTCCCCTGGGGAACTCTGAACCGGCAATGTGGAAGCTGGCAACCTGGAAGCTGGCAACGTCTGCTTCGCCGGGGATGCTTGGTTGGCAGCAGTCTCGCCGAAGGCAACCTTTGACAGCGCCTCAGGGGAAGCAGACGCCCAGAGCAAATGCTCCGGAAGGGAGAGCTGAGCAAACCGGCGGAGGTACTCCTCTGGCTCCGGGGAACTGGCAAATTCCCGGCGGACAAGGCACTCTTGCCGAAAGAGACGCACCAAGACCTCTGTGCGGCCCAACTGAGGAAACTGCTGCAAGTAGTGCTCAACCAAAGGCGGCTGGTTGTCACAGGCCAACATCCCGCCCGTTTCCCCCAAGCCCATCTGGACGACCCCAGCTACCTGCCCAGCCGAGGTGGACACTGCCGAACAGCCGTTCTTCCAAGTCAACTCCAACTCAATGCAGACAAGCTCTTCTAGGGTTGGTAGAAGCTTTTCGGGACTCAAAAAATGCAAGTAATCGCTGATGACCCTGGGGTGTCCACGGGCCCAATCGCTCTCAAACTGCCGACGCGTCTCTTCGTCAATCAGGCTGTCCCACATCGGGCTGTCCCACATCGGGCTGTCCGAGCAGGAACCGCCCAACCCAGAGTCTGAGTTTTCTAAAGACTCGACCATGAGTCCCTTCCACAAAATGGTTGGCTGCCAAGTGTGCCATTTGCAGAGTGCTTGTGTGAGTATTGCCTTCAGGCGGAAAGTTCTGCCCGTATGAGTTTGAGCATGACGCCACCACTGTGCATCCTGCGGTACCTGTGCATCCTGCGGTACCTGTGCATCCTGCGGTACCTGTGCATCCTGCGGTACCTGTGCGTCTTGCAGCAAGGCGTTTGTTGTGGGGGGGCCTTGTCTGGCGGAATCTCAGGCTTGCAGAAGACCAAGCGAATCCCGGCTCTTTGTTATGGTAGTGGACTTGGACTGGTTGTTCCAAACCAATTGCCGGGCGTCGTTTTCGGTTGTGGTTCCGCAGGGCTTGTGATCTCTGCGGGTGGGGATTCCCGGAGGGGTCGATTGTCAGTTCGCAAGGTTCCTTGTAGGTTCAGGATTGGAACCGTTTCCCTCCGCCCTGGCCTGTTAGAATTGGTTGAGGTCCTCACGCCTGAGCTTCCGTTTGCTGAGCGTGACAGTGGCCCTGCAAGCTGCGTTCCGGCCATTTGAGCTTCTCTTTGAGCTTTGTTGATGAGCACCACCACCGCCGCCCGTCCGGCCGCGATTCGTTTACGCCCCCACGATAACGTCTGCATCGCAGCGCGGACTGTCTCGGCTGGGGAGTCGATCACAGTCGATGGTTTGGACATGCTGGTGAGCCAGCAAGTGCCGATGGGCCACAAAATCGCGTTGCCAAAGATCGCAGCAGGAGAGCCGATCTATCGCTACGGCCAGATCATTGGTTTCACCACCGAAGAGGTTCAACCCGGCCAGTGGGTCCACACTCACAACATGAATGCCGGCAGTTTCACACGCGATTACGCGTTTGCCTCCGAGGTGCCGCCGGCGCCCCAACCCCTCACCGGCCGCACCTTCATGGGGTACCGCCGTGCCGACGGCCGAGTGGGAACTCGCAACTATGTGGCGATCATCAGCACGGTCAACTGCTCGGCCTCGGTGAGCAAATACATCGCCGGGCGGTTCGACGGCCGCTTGTTGGACAAGTACCCCAACGTCGATGGGATTTTACCCATCACTCATAAGGGCGGCTGCGCGATGGCCTACGACAGTGAGGACCATCACCAGCTCAACCGTGTGTTGGCCGGGTTTGCACGCCATCCCAATGTGGGGGCCTTCCTTTTGGTAGGCCTGGGGTGCGAAACCGGGGCGATGAGTCACCTGTTGGAGACGCAGAACCTTGTGTCGATCAAGGGGATCAAGGAGCCCGCTGGTGCCCCAAGGGTGTTGCACATTCAGGATACGGGTGGGACCAAGGCGACCGTCGAGGCAGGGCTGAAGGCATTGGAGGAATTGCTTCCTGAAGCGAATGAGGCCCAACGGGTTGAATGTCCGGCCAGCGAGATCATTCTGGGCTTGGAATGCGGGGGTTCTGATGGCAACTCGGGGGTGACGGCCAATCCGGCCTTAGGTTCGGCCAGTGATCGGCTGGTTGCCGCTGGAGGGACGGCCATTTTGGCGGAAGTGCCTGAGATCTATGGGGCCGAGCATCTTCTCACGCGTCGGGCCATTGACCCCGAGATCGGCCACAAACTCGTGGAGAGGATCCGCTGGTGGGAGCACTACACTGGGATGTTCGGGGCGGAGATCAACAACAACCCGTCCCCAGGCAATAAAGCCGGCGGCTTGACCACCATCTACGAAAAAAGCTTGGGTGCTATTGCCAAATCTGGGACAACTGCCTTAATCGACGTGTACAAATACGCCGAACGGGTGACAGCCAAGGGGCTGGTGATTATGGACACCCCTGGCTATGACCCAGCGAGTGTCACCGGGATGGTCGCCGGAGGTGCGAATATGGTGTGCTTTACCACAGGGCGTGGCAGCTGCTACGGCTGCAAACCCGTCCCCTCCATCAAAATCTCCAGCAACACACCGATGTACCAGCGAATGATCGACGATATGGACGTCAACGCTGGTGTTGTCTACGACGGGGTCAGCGTCGATGAGGTCGGCGAAGAGATCTTCGAGCTGATCCTCAAAGTCGCCAGCGGTGAGAAGACCAAAAGCGAGCTGCATGGCGTGGGAGAAGAAGAGTTCGTCCCCTGGAGCATCGGGCCGACGATTTGAACCGGGCCTGAGGATGTTGTCCTGCCTACCAGGCCAAGTCATCCAAAATGCACTCAGCTGCGTTATGACCGGCCGCCCCGATGACTGATCCTCCCGGGTGGCAGCCGGCGCTACAGCTATAAAGTCCCTGAATCGGCTGGCGATAAGGCAAGCGGTCGGCAAAGCCAAAGGAGTTGTCCACATGGTGGATGTGTCCTCGGGTGATGCCAAAGTGCTGCTCAATCTTGGGAGGAGTCAAGGTAAACACATCGTCCACAAGCTCGCTGGTGCCAGGAGCAAAGCGGTCGCAGATCGTTAAGAGATGCTGGACGTATTTGTCTTCGGCCTCAGACCATGGGCCCTCCGCCAGTGTATGCGGCACCCACTGCACAAACAGCGCCGAATTGTGTCGGCCTTGAGAGTCCCGCAGCGACGGATCGACCGTCGTGTGGATGTACCATTCAATCGGCGGGCACTCCGGGAGCCGGCCAGCCTGAACATCCCCAAAGGCCTTCACCAAAGAGTCGATCACCCGTGGGCCCTCCGGCAGCAAATGGGTCGTGGTCTGGTACTGACCCCGATCTTCCGGCAGACAGGTGTAGGTCGGCAATTCTCGCAAGGCCAAGTTCACCTTCAGTGTTGTGCCGTCCTTGAGATAGCCGTCCAGCTGAGCGTGAAACTCCTCTGGAAATGCCCCAGCGTCAACCAAAGAACGCATGCGAAACGGATCGGCTCCCACCAACACCACCCGAGCGGCCACCTCCCGGCCATTGGCCAAATAGACCCGATCGACTGACGGCTCCAGCTGTGACCCCACCGTCCCGATCTTCTGGACCGCACAGTTGGTTTCAATCCGCGCACCTGCCGCCCGTGCGGCATCGGCCAAAGTCTTGGAGACAGTTCCCATTCCCCCCTGCACAATCATCCAGGTCCCGTCACTGCCTGGCAGCCGACACATGTTGTGCATGAGGAAATTCATCCCCGAGCCGGGCGTCTCCCAGCCGCCACAAAGCCCCGGAAAGGCATCTGTGGTCGCATACATCGCTTGCAGCAATTCACTGCGGAAGGAAAACCGTCCCAGGTAGTCGCAGATGGGCCCGCTGCAGAGATCCAAGAACACCTGGCGAAGCTCGGGCCGGACATAGCGCTGGGCCGTTTCCTCCACCGAGAGAGGTTCAGCCAACCAGCACGGACCGACATCCTCCCGCAGTTGGGCCAACTCCTCCTGCAACGCCAGGTGAGCCTCCCAGTCCTCCTCGGAGAAGAACTGTCGAAACTGACGCTCCATCTGCTCGCTATCGCTGCCCAAAAGCAGGTAGCGACGATCGGTTGTTGGCAAGAAGTAATGAGGATCGCGTTTGTAAAATGGGAGGCTGATTCCCAGCCTCCACATCAGCTCCGGAGGCATCAGACCCAACAAATAGGCGCCGGTGGAGGTAGCCAGCTCAGGAGCCCGAGCAAAAGGACGCTCGGTCTTACAAGCACCGCCGATCTCGGAGCGTTCCTCGACCACCAGCACCCGGAGGCTGTGGCGAGCGAGCAGGGTCGCCGCCACCAAGGCATTGTGACCGGCGCCAACAATGCAGACATCGACGGTTTCTGTGCCGATCATCCTCTCCTCGTACTTTCTGAGTTGGGAAGCACCTCAGCGGTGGTTGGCTGCCTTAGCGCTTGCTTTTTCCGAGTCGATTGCCTTTTTCCTGTCTCACAAGTTGCTGCCAAACCGCTTGGATGATCCATCAACAACCCCTGTCAGATCCGACTCGCCCGACTCAAGCTGAGACCAACTCGTTTTTGTGTTTCTGGTCTCGTGTTTCTGGTCTCGTGTTTCTGGTCTCGTGTTTCTGGTCTCAGTGTTTTTGGTCTGAGTGCTTTCCATGGGAGTGTTTCTGGGGGGCACTCTGGTGGGCTTGGGCATTTTCGGGCAAGAGGACTTGGCGGCTGGACATCAAATAGGCGATCAGGTCGCGGACTTGGGTTTTGGTGAGGGTCTCGAGTTGTCCTTCGGGCATGATCGACAAGGGGGACTGCTCGATGAGTTCGACCTCGTCTTGGGGGATGGCGATTCGCTCTCGAGCGGTCTGGACGATCAAACGCACCGGGGAACGTTCCAGAATCAGACCGGTGACCACTCGTCCGTCCTTTGTTTCGAGAATCGACATTTGATAATCTCGCCCGACCTCGGCGCTGGGATCGACCAAGTTGGACAGCCAGTAATCCAGTTGTGAGCGGTCGGTCCCGGTTAAGTTCGGCCCAATCGATCCTCCCTCGCCATAGAGCTTGTGGCAGGATTGGCAGGTTTTGCTGTAGACCAAGCGACCGTTTCGCAGGTCGGCCTTCTTGAGAAACCGCCGCGAGAGCAACGCTCGGTAGCGTGCCAGTTGTTGGCGTTTCTCAGGGGTACTCTCACGGACTTGTCCCCACAAATCGGTGAGCTGTTTTCTGATCTGTGGGTCGCCCAAGGCATAGAGCTGACGTGCCAGGTAAGCCGAGAGATCGCTTCGGGGGACGGTCCCGTTTTGGATCGCCTGCAACAGGGCCAGGGCAGAGTTCCGACGCGCGGCGAGGGTGGCCACCGCATCGCCGCGTTCCTCCTGGGTGAGATCACCATAACTGGCAAGGATCTTGGCGGCAGTCTCCGGATGTTGGAAGGCAGCCAACCCACGGATGGCCGAGCCGCGGAGCTGCCGATCGGCTAGCAGATCTTGCAGCAGCGGGGCCAAGTTGGCGACGCGTTTCTCAACGAGCAATGCCAACGCGTCCAGCCGCTGTGCCCGTGGTGCCGTTGGCCGCAGTAAGGTTGCCCTCAGATTCTCCAGAGCCTGCGGATCACCAAAGAGCAACGCTAAGCTCATCGCTTGCTCTTGGATGCTTCCGGACTCGCTTTGGGCAAGTTGAGCATACACCGACGGCCAGTTCTCCGGCATGGGCAAACTTTTGCGGCCACGGAGGGCTTCACAGGCCCCCTGCAAGAGATCTTCTTGGACAGCGGCATTGGCACGGCCTAAAGCAGCAACAAGCGGCCCCAGGTCAGCCTGGCGACCTTGGGCCACCGCATGGTCCACCAGACGGCGGCCAATCAGTTGACGGATCAGCGGAATTTTTGCGTTCTGAGCCAGTTGCACGGCCTGGGCTGGATCGGCTGGGATCGCCGGTTCGATGCCGTACCAGATCATCAACGGCAGATTGTCGTCCTGGGCATCTTCAGCATGACCAGCCAATCCCTCGGCAATCTCCCAGCGTTGGTCCACCGGCAGACGTTGCAGGGCCGCGGCCAGATACAATCGAACCCCAGCAGAAGGGTCTTGCCGAGCAAGTTCTTGGAACTTCTGCAACGCCGACTCAGAAGGCTGCCGGTGCTCACAAAGTAACTGAATCGCCCAACTGCGAATGTGTTCGCTGGAATCCTCCAACAGCGCCAGTAAGCTCCGGCTTGCGGATGTTCCTGCCCCTTCAGCCTGCAAGCCACCGGTGACATGCAGGGCCCAGAGGGCACGCAGACGCTGCGGAACGGAGTGCTCAGAGGAGTCCAGAAAGGCATGCAAGGCCGTGTGGACCGGTTGGGCATTCCAGTCGGATCGAGAAGCCCGTTCTTGCAACAACCGCCGTGCATGCCGCACATACCAGTCGTTGCGATGAAGCTGAAGCGCGACAAGTTCTGCATCGCTCAGCTTGCCCAGATCCACTGGAGTTTTCGGCAGCAGAGCAGCCTTGGGGGAGCGGTAGCTGATTTTGTAGATGCGGCCGTTGTTGGTGTGGGGCTTGTAGGTGTGGCATTCTCCGGTGTCGGACCAATCGGAGACAAACACACTGCCGTCGGGTCCGGTTCTTAAGGTCACGCCCATAAACCAGGGATCGGCGGAGATCATGAAATCGGCGCCGTGGCTGGCGGTGTAGCCCGATCCCTTCCGGTGCAGGATGTCGTTGTTGATGCGACGGCCGTGGACGTTGCACATGAAAACGGTATTGCGGAAGCGTTCAGGAAATTGGCCGCCCAGGTAGACCAGCGTGCCACAGTGGGCATGGCCGCCGCCGAGGGCGAGGACCTCGGGTGTCTCGCCGCGTTTGACATTGGGCTGATCGGTGGGGTAGTGCCGGTGGTCGGCGCAGGTGGGTAGCCGCTTGTAGGCGTAGAGGCTCGAGGGCCGATTCCGCCAGGGCTCGTAGTGTCCCCCTTGGATCATGTGGAACAGATGCGGATTGACGCAGTTGGAGACAAAGCAAGCCCCAAAATCATCAAAATCGACCCCCCAAGGATTGGTGGTCCCGTCGGCGAAATTCTCAAAGACCAACCGTGTGGGATGGATGCGGTAAACCCCACCGTCACAGTGAATTCGCTGCTCAGCCGGGGTGCCAGGCCGGCCGACATCAGAAGGGCTGGTGCGACCGTGGCCGGCATAGAGCCAACCGTCGGGACCCCAGGTGAAGCCATTGACCAAATTGTGGCGGCTTTGCTTGTAGCCAAAGCCATCAAAAAGCAGCTGCGGTGGCCCATCGGGTTGGTCATCACCATCCCGGTCAGGCACAAAGTACAATCCCGGTGGGGAAACCACCCAGACCCCGCCAAAGCCCACCTCCAGACCGGTGATGTAGTTGAAACCTTCGTAGAAGAGCTTGCGCGAGTCGGCTCGCCCATCCCCGTCGGTATCCTCCAGGATGATCACCCGGTCTCGGCCCGTAGGCTTCCAGGCCCCGTAATTGAGCGCCTCGGCGACAAACAGTCGGCCCCGGTCATCAATGCAAAAGGAGATTGGCTGGACAACATCGGGCTCACAGGCAAAGACGGTCGCCTGAAAACCCTCCGCCAACCTCATTTGCTCAACCGCCCTGGCAGCCGGCCAAGGTCCGGAGCCAGCACCTTTCTGGGCCGCTTCAGGTCGCTCACCAGCGGCAACCCAAAAACCCACCAGAGATCCGGCCGCCAGAACCATCAGGCCTAGCACAGTACCAACCAAGGCGTGTTTGCTCATCAACCTGCTCATCAGACTCCGAAGATGACCTCAGTACGCTCCAGGAAATTCTTAGTGATTTTTATTCCCAGCGAATCTGACTAAGCCTCAGATCAGTTCTCAACCCAGGGCTTTCCGTCGGCCCCCATTGTGGATCTTCCACAGAGTGGGCCAGCCAGAGGCACCATCGCAAGCCCAGATTGTCGATCGTTGCTCAATGGGCTGGGTCGGGAACGATTCAGCCAATCAGTCACCCTGACAGATTGCCAGGAGGTTTTCGTCAGACGCCACCTCCGGCGGGGGGTTCGAGTCAGCCCCTGGAGGTCAAGTTGCTGAGCTCGCACGGTCTCTTGAGTTCAATGTAGAAGCTCCCCGAGCAACGAGCACCCCTGCTGCAGTGCTGGGTGAGTCTGAACGTTTGGAAAGTGGGTGGGAATTGTCGCCCAGTGGGGCAACAGTCCCTCGTGTCTTGGTTCCTGCGGTTTTGGCAGTCGGTTCCAGGTGAATCCCCCGATGATCCATTCCCCGAAAAGCGTTCAACCACGTGAACTGCCAATCTCCGACAATCCGGGTTTGCGTTGGTCGCCCTCTGGCCCAACACCTTATTGGGGGGTCAGTCGAGGGGAACCCAACTGACAAATCAGCAGAAAACCAACCACCAGGCGGCCTGCCGAAGTCAGTCGCCTGGTCCCTGTGGTGGTTCTTGCCTCCGGCGACCCTTCCGTGGGCTCGGCCTGCAGGACCAGCAGGCTGCCCACTTGTCTGCTGCCCACCCATTTGTCTGCTGCCCACCCATTTGTCTGCTGCGCACCCACTGGTCTGCTGCTGTCAGGCTAAGGATCTCCGGGTGCGGCCAGTCCATCCAGGAGGACTCTCACAAGGAAGCACCCCCGGCCGGGACTTGCAGCATGGAACAAAGCCTTGTGGGTAGCAAGGATCTTTTTTGGAGACCTTGAGGGAAGCCCTGCGTGGCAACTTCAAGTTGGGGAGGCAACCTCGAGAGGGTTCTGGAATCCGACTTGGACAACCACCAACGCGATATTGTCCCTGGCCCCGGCGGCTTTGGCGGTGGCAATCAACCGCCGGGCGGTTTCCTCAGGCCGCAGCGGCTGTTGCAGAAGTCGGGCCAACTGATCATCCCTCAACATGGCAACCAGGCCGTCGGTACAGAGCAACAATCAATCCCGAGATTTCGTGGAGAAATACTGCACCTCGGGTAGCGACTGGCCATCCATCCCCACAAACTGCGTCAGCTTTCCCTAGGCAGGATGTAGGGGCTGATTTTCTGAGGCGATTTCTCCGCATTCAACCAAGGGGTTTCCCAGCGTGTGGTCGGCGGTCAAGCAATCTCAATGGTGATCTCTCAGGCGGTAAACGCGGCTATCGCCTATGTGTCCGATGAGCAAGTCGTCGTTTCGCAGCAGCGCTAAAACGACTGTCGAGCCCATTCCCTGGAGGCCGAGTTGCGCGGCGGCTCCATCACGCAGTTGGTCGCTCATCCGGCTGAGGATCTCGGCGACTGCCCTCTGGGCCTCGGGGGTCTTGAGATTGCTCAGCCGAGGCCCTGCCTGTTGGACAAACCCAGGCAGCGTGCTGACAACGATGTTGGATGCAACATCTCCACGTGGCCGATTGACTCCTTTGGCCAAGCCCCAGTCGCCGATGTTGACGATCCAGTGGCCTTCTTGGCCGGTCAACAGCAAGTTGGCCGGCTCGATGTCACGATGGACCGGGCGTGCGGTCCGCTGCTCTCCGTTGGGCAGGCGAACAGGAATTTGCTGGCTGTGAGCATACTCCAGACCCTCCAGCACCTGCAGGGCTAGGCCCACAGGCCTGCTTGACAGGCCTGCTTGACAGGCCTGCTTGACAGGCAAGGGCCCACGGCTTTTGAGCAGCTGCCGCAGATTGCCTCCCCAGCAGTAGTCTTGAGTTAAAAACCAAGTCCCGTCTGAGTACCCCCAATCCAAGACTTCCACAATTTGGGGAATCTGGCTCCTGAAAGTCGAATTCTTTGCCTTGATCCTCACCTTGCTGAACACAGAGGCGAACCCTGGCAGGAATACGGCGTATCCCCCCGAAAGGCAGTTCTTCAGAACCGTTTGTTGGCAGGTTGTCTCGTCATTGTGGCGACCTGAGGGTCTCATCCAGGAAGAAGTCAGCCAGGCCTTAGTGAGTCAGGCCTTAGTGAGTCAGGCCTTAGTGAGTCAGGCCGATGATCTCCGTCAAGGGATCCGCTGGTCTGCTGATGGTATTGATTAAGAGCCGTCAGGGGTGGGGATGTTCCACCGCTGGATCCACTCGTTGAGGTGAGTTTCAATTTGTTCGGCGGTTGCCTGGTAGAGTTCGACAGATCCACCATAGGGGTCAGCGACATCAGCTCCGTCGGTGCAGAGCAGCTGAACCCTTGGAAGGACTTCGGGGAACTGTGCCAGGAGCATTTGCTTGTGGCTGCGGGTCATACAGAGGATATGATCGGCCTGTTGGATCATCTGCTCGGTGACGGGCTGGCTGACGTGAGAGGAGAGGTCGACTCCTTGACGTGCCAGCACTTCCACCGCCTGAGGGCTGGGTCCGGCCCCGGGAACTGCCGAGACCCCGGCGGACATGATCAGGACTCCTTTGTGAGGCAACTGGTCTGGGGAAACGGCCAATCGGTTGGCCAACAGCCCCCGAGCAAGCGCCTCGGCCATGGGACTGCGACACGTATTGCCAGTGCAGACAAAGAGGATAATCAAACTGGCTAACCTCCTTAATGAGTTCTCGGGGATCAACCCAGCCCGGGCCAGCCGGAATCGGTTGTGATGAACCTCCACCACGGAGGGCCAGCCTGGATGACGACAGGGCCCATCATCGAGGATCACAGCAGAAGTCTCGCCCAGGGCAGCGACCACCTCAGCGGCTGTGCGGGCCAACCGATCACCAGAAACTTGCGGATTCGGGTCGTCGCACTGAGAGTCGCCTGGCTCAGTCGCGTGGGCCATGGGAGAGAGGCTGGCCGCTGGCAACTCCGTTGACGGAACGATCACATCGGCGGCCACCGCAGGTCCGGGACAAAGTTGCAGCATCTGATGAAGCACTGGGCTGAGTGGCACTCGGACCGCCAGCCGATCAGGAAGACCCAACGCCCAGCGTGTTTCTGGGGGTAACCAGTTCCAGGCCGTCGCGTTCCCCCGAGCATCCAACCGCAACAGCAGAGGCCCCGGCCACGCCCGACAGGCCAGCCGATGACCATCGCCCGAGAGGTTCGGACTGTAATCCCAATTCTCTTCCCAGCTCTTCAAAGCTAACCACAAGGGGGGATAATCGCCCAGTCGCCAACGATGGAGCTCGGACTGACCTGAACCAAGTTGATCCGCTGCTGGTTGGTTGTTGCCCTGGGAGGATTCCGGGACTCGGTGCCAGACCCACCCTTCCAGGCGGGTGACCGCGGTTGGGCACAGTGCACTCGCAGTCAGGCAATAGCTGGTCTCGGTGGGAACAGCCACAATCTGTCCCTCCACGAACGCCTGAACGGCTCGGTGCACAATGTCACGGCGGTCGTCTGCCTCCTGAATGTTCAGCAAAATGGGCGGCATAGGCCGATCAAATGGTGATGGAGCAAAACCCGGAAATGCACTGGTTCTTTAGGGTGATCGAAAACCAGAGCGACTGAAAGCCAGGGCGATCGAAAACCTGAGCGATCGAAAACCTGAGCGATCGAAAACCTGAGCGATCGAAAATCAAGCTGATTGATACTGGGGTGATCAGAACCCAGGCTACTTGGACACGCAGCCTTGTCAGGACCTCCCTTTCAGCGGGAGTTCATCCCCCCAGCAAAACCATTGCGACTTCGAAAACGCGGTGGCCAGGGGCAAGAAACCAGGGCCCAGAAGGACCAGGTTTTCGGTTTGCTCAGTCAGCCACCGTATGAAAAAATCACGAAGAGAGTTTTGCGGACCCATCAGCCTAGACGCGGAGTTGACCCGGAGTTTGAGGCGATGTGCTGCTGAGCTGCTCAGTCGGGTGGTGACGAACAATCGGAGTCGATGAGAGTTGCTGAGAGATCGTCGCTGACCCGATCAGAACGTTTCTGCAGAACATTCAACGTAACACCTTTTCTAACCTGTATTTATACCGCTGAGTCCATGCCACGGTCAAGCAATGGGCAACGACCATCCGCCGAGGTGTGAGCGTGGGGAACGTGGGTGGGAATTGTGGTCGAGCCTGGCAACGGTCCTTGGCGAACTGCCAACCTCGGTTGGTGCCCCGGCCGCCTGGTGCTTCTGGCGGTTGGTGTTTCGCTGAATCCCTCAGGTGGACTCTGCCTCGGCAGGCACGCTCTGGGTGGAGGCACGCTCTGGGTGGAGGCACGCTCTGGGTGGAGGC
>CAZYKP010000127.1:0-21779 GCA_964648025.1 uncultured Pirellulales bacterium
TCCAACCGACTGCCAAAACCAACCGACTGCCAAAATCAACCGGCTGCCAAAATCATAGAAAACAAGGCACTAGGACGTTTCTTGTTCGGCCAAAACACGCGCGTCGTCGGACGAGCCAAGATTGTCCCCAATCTCAGTAGCCCGACAGTCTCAGATTGTGGCTAAGGCCCAACCCGTCAGGCCCGCAACGGATCCACTCACCAACCTATTGGTGGGCAACGGCCACATCTGGGACAGTTCAAGTAGGAGTCTGTGGGCCTGAAGGTCAACCAGGCACCTCGGGCGAGTTGAGCCTCGAAGTTGTTTCAAAACCCAGAGTTGGCCATGCAGCCGGTCGAGGAACAGTCTGGCTCTGTCACCAAAGAAGAGTTTTGACACCGACAGGAAGCTAGCATGCAGCCAAGCGAAGACTGCGGAGATTGGCAAGGGGCGGCTGATCAGAATTCTTGGAGCACTTCTCTGCCGTTGCGGCTTCCCAGGGCTCTCCAGGTTGCCAAGTCGAGCCCTTCGGTCACAAAACGGACGCTGGCATCACCAAGGCCGAGATTGACCCCTCCGGAGTGCCAGCTGCGGGCAGAGACGAACATATTCTGGCCAGTCCAGATACACGGAGCTGGTTCGACTGGGCTATCGCTGCACCAATTCAGACGGTCAGGTACCAAGGTGTTGGGCGGCTCGCGAGTGCTGAACAAAACACCGCCATGAGCCGGATTGTAGTAACGGCCCCGGATGTCGTGGCTGGTGGTATCAGGGCTGAGGATCAACTCGCTGACCATGGCAGTGTTGCTGGAGCCATCTTTGATACGGCCAAGACGAACCTTGCTTTGGGCGTAGAACAGACCGTCAAGGTTGGCACTACTCTCGACGCCGTTTGGGTTAAAATAATCACTGGAAGCACATAGGACGACATTGCCGCTGAAACCTTGGTGCGGGGGAGTAAAGGACTCGCCGTTGTTGTTGCTGCTGATGCCGCCCCAAAATGTTTCCAACTTTGGTGAGACTGGGTCGGAGGGGCACATGTAAACAGGGATGATCGTTTGCATCTCTGGAAACGACAAGGCGGACTTGTTGGTTCTCATCCACTGGTCGAATCGATCATACAGGGCTGTTTGCTCGACGTATGGCAGCAAGTCGTGAGCCCAGCAGCGTCGGTCTTGGAAGTCGTTGTAAGGTTCTGGGGTGTGAAAGGTGCTGTCGAGGTAGTTGTAAACCCCGTGAGGGAAGTGCCCTTGCGTTGTGTGGAGGTTATGCAGCCCTAAGCCAACCTGTTTCATGTTGTTGGCACACTGCAGGCGGCGAGCAGCGGAGCGAATTTGCTGGACTGCTGGAAGCAGCAAACTCATCAGAATCCCGATGATGGTGATCACCACCAACAACTCAACAAGCGTAAACGCCAGACGAGGGCTCCCTAAGGAGATGGTCCCACCACAGGGGGGAGGGATCTGGCAAGAGCACCCAGTTTGTTTTTGAGGAGTTCTGCCAGTCGATCGCCTCGGCCTGGTGCCCGACCGATGGGACACAACAAGCGGACCGAGTGAAAAGCTTCTCTGTTGGATCATGACGTGAACTTCAAGCGACGCGGAATAATGGAGCGGATGTACCAGACTTGCCGCAAAGCGTTAGCATCGTCGTTCTCAGGGAAACCCTGAGGATGGAGAGCTTATGAAGCCCCTGTGAAGGTCTCATTACTATGGCAGCTGTGCTGCAACTGAGCAAGTGAATTCCGAGTCGAAAGAGCCCGGCGAGCTGGCATGCGGCCCATGGCCCATGGCCGGTTGCTGGTGCCTGCTTGGGCGGAAGACCAATCCGCACCAAACTCCCAAAGACCTACAAACGTTCTGCCAAGGATACCAACAGTGCCTTCCAGCCCAGGCAGGTTTTCGGCGAGACGGAGCTGGTCTTCATCAAACCTTAGCGGTAACTTGGTATCCCCCCACACCGTCCCAGGTGGACTCAAGTGCCCTGGTTGGAGATTTTTCCAGATTTTAGGAGTGCTTTCCATCAACCGGCGGGATTGACCAATCGTTTGACAGACACCCCAGCAAACCCTCATCGAAAACCTGAACTTCCACCGATGCAGAACTCCTCCCACTCAGGCCGCCAGCATGATTGTCCGGATGGGTCATCCCTTACCCAACCATCCAGGCGTCTCTTCGCCGCGACGGTGCTTGTGGCTTTGGGGTCTTTGACGCTCTCGGCTTGTGGCAAGAGCCGGCTGAAAACGTACCCGGTCCGCGGGAAGCTGATCAGCAACAACCTGCCCGTCGCCGGCGCAAAAGTGCAGTTCTACCCGCAATCTGGTCCGGCGGTCCGAAAAGCCTGGCCAGAGGCAATCACCGAGCAAGACGGAAGCTTTGTGGTCACCACATACAAGACAGGAGACGGTGCCCCACCCGGGGAGTACAAAGTGACCGTGAAGTTGCAGACCCCGCAGCGCCGTCGGGCCAGTCCAAGCACACCCGACGCAGAAGAGGAGATCGATCCCGACGTCGCAGCGCGGCTGACAGAGCGACCCACACCCTGGGAGGCAAAGTATTCCAGGGTCAAAAACACCCCGTTGACAGTGACCATTCAAGCAGAAGATAACGAGCTTCAACCGTTGGTGCTTGAATAGTCTCGACCCCAAAGATTCCTACTGAGCTTCAGGAAAGTACTGCCCCTCGGACCTGGTAACCATTGATGTGAGGGTCAACCTCTCTCAGTGGTTCATCCTCGCCAAGGAAGCAGGAAATTTGGGAGCAAGAGCTGCCCCCTCCCAAGCAGTTCAAGTCAAGCAGTCCAAGTCAAGCAGTCCAAGTCAAGCAGTCCAAGTCAAGCTGAGAGCCAATGGGGCTGCCTGGTTGGCTTGCCAACCCTGAAGGTGGAGTCCAACGACGCTGCCTTCGGTCCCCTGGTCCGGATTCTCAGTCATCTGGCGGGCGAAAACCGCCCGCCAGACGATCAGGCAGGGTGCTTGGATGCTGGCAGCGAATCGGCGGGCAAGTCGTTGACGCTTGGAATTGCTCGTGGCGGGAACTGCCCAAAACCGTTTCGCTTGGGTTTCCCGTAGTTTGGATTTTCCTAGAGTTATGGAGAGCCGGTGATCTGCTGATGATGAGATTCTGCTGGCAAATTCCTGATTCCTAACCCCACAGGCCCTTTTGCGCTTCCTACTGCTCTTGGGGGCACTTCTTGCTCGTCCAAAACGCTGAAACAGCACGACATCCGCTGATTTCGCAGCCTTTCCGCAAACCGGACGAGGCAAGATTTTCCCCAACCTCAGTAGGTGTCTGCAAGTGGGTCAGAACCCCCGAGGAGACTCTCAGTATGTCGCTCCGTTTGCTTGGCTGTTGGCGTCGGACTCAATCATGCCTGGTGGCCCAAGCTGCTCGCCGGGGCTTTACGCTGGTTGAACTACTAGTCGTTATCACCATTATCGGCATTCTGTTGACCCTGCTCCTGCCAGCAGTGCAGAGCATCCGGGCAGCCGCTCGGCGGATTCAGTGCGAAAACAACATGAAGCAACTTGGGTTGGCGACTCTCAGTTATGAAAGCACGCTCAACCTCTTCCCACCAGCCTACACTCCGTTCTTTCGGGCTTCCGAGGCAGAACAGGAGATCGTGAAGAGACACAATGTGATTACTTTTATTCTGCCGTATATTGAGCAGCAGGCGGTCTATGACCGTTACGACTTTAGTCACCACTGGAGAAATCCCCATCTCGCGGAGGATCCCAATGCGGATGCCACCAACACGGACATCCCGCTGCTGATCTGTCCTTCTGGCCCAACACCAGAGGCCCGCAAATCCGTCGTCCCCTTTTACGAGCATGGCATGAGCGACTATGCAGTGAACGTCATCGTCCAGAAAGGGGCTCACGATACGTTGGTCGATCGCAATCAGATTCAGCCACGCCGAAACACCAACAACCTCTACGGGATCCTCAGGTCTCGATCCGTGAACGCCGACTTCGTCCCAGACGGCTTGAGTAACACCTTTCTCTTGCACGAGTGCGTGGGCCGACCCTTTGACTATCGCTACGACGGCCAGGGAAATTTCACCATCACCGGCGCCGGCTGGGCAGACCAAGCGGCTTACTATATCGTCCACCCACCCGGAAACGATTGCTTGCAGATGATGAACTGCAACAACAACAACGAAACCTTCAGCCTGCACCCCAACGGCGCAAATTTCCTCTATGGAGATGCCTCCGTCCGGTTCCACCAGGAGACTATCGACAGCGATACCTTTGTGTCCCTGTTCACTGCTAGCGAAAGCGACGTGATTAGCGGGGTTGACCTGTAGGGACCCCTCTGGTTGTTGACAAGCTCTCTTCAGCTCGACTGTCCAGGCACTTGGCCCAGCCTCTGCTGGGCCAGACTCGTCGGCGACAGTCGAGATCGAACCGCCGATGCCTCTCACCTCTTGCAGAGCTTCCGATCCTGCTCTCCGCCCAGTCGCCTCTTGATGACAGCGTCTGTCAACTGAAACCAGCAGCCGGCATTCTGGTGAGCCACAAGTCGGCATGGCACACTAATGAGCCTCAGAGAAGTCTTCGACCAAAGGGCGACCAACGGAAGCCCGGACTGCCGGATGAAACGCCCCGCTTCGTCGAAGACTTTTCAGGGAATCAGTAAAATAGGCAGCCAAAGCGTTGAGCCAGAAAAAACTCCAATGAGTTCTGCCTTACAGGAATCCTAACTGGTTTCAATCACCAACAGCCCAATCCTTCTACCGCGGAAGATTGAGCTAGCAACAGCCGTCAGTAGCAGAAGCCTTCAACAGCAAAAGCCCTGGTCCGCGGCAAAGAACTTCAGCAGCGGCGCGAGCTTGTGTGAGCATCATCTGAGAGACAGGAGCATCCTGTGGACCTGTCCAAACCCCCTGAGAATCCGCAATCACAGCCGAACCGTTCTGCTGAGATCAACAGCCGGGTTGAGGAGAATCCTTACCAAGCTCCGACAACAAATGCGGAGCAGGCCGTCCTCCGTTTGCAGAAAACGGCACCGACCGAACGGCGGCGGATCTCCCAGCTTGCTCAAGACCAGCGGCGAGCGCTGAGCTGGACCTGGGGCATGATCCTTCTTGGCCTGTTGTTGATGATTGTTGCCTGGCTCACGGACGGGGAGACCACAACACGCACCCTGGTGGGCTCTGGGGGTCTCATGCTGTGGTTGCTAAGCCTGTATCCAGCCTACCTCAGTGCTCGGATGTCCGCTGGCCTGCTTGGTCCGGAGATGCTTCCTCCACTGGTTCTGCCGCTTCTGATCCCCGGCCTTGGGCCCGTGGTGATGATCGCCTTGCACGTCATGGTGGCCCGAGAACTCCGTCGGTTTGGCTTCCCGGTCGGCTTGCTCGGAGCAGACCTCGCCTCTGTCCGCCATTGGACCGTCCATAGCCCCTCGCCAGGTGATCCTGACTAACTCGACGGTTCCCGATTGGGTCAGAGGCCTTGCAGAATGGACCCCAACAAACCTCTGCAACAGCAGATCGCTGCACATGAGTCACTTCCGGAATAGTCCAACTGACGAGTTGCTCAGGGACCCCCCGCAACAGCTCAGCCAGTCAACGACAAAAGCAACCACCTTTTACCAAGCCGGGCGAGACCATCCGCGGTGGCGGGGCGTGTTGGCAGCACGTGGGGGCAACTCCAAGCGCCGGATCACCGGGGCATCAGCCGCGCTGACCTCTCCCTCTCCACCTCGACCAGACTGCCAATGCGATCTGGCTGGGGTCAGCTTCGATAAAGGGCTCTGCCCGGCCGAGCGAGGCCGTCCCGCCTTCCGCTCGTTCTGCGGGCCCGGTCTCCTGAGCCCCGACCCTTTGAGACCTGACTTTTCTGAACCTGTGTTTTCTGGCCTTGAGTTTTCTGGCCTTGAGTTTGCTGGCCTTGAGTTTGCTGGCCTTGAGTTTTCTGGCCTTGAGTGTTCTGGGCCTGGTGTCGCTGGCGATGGTTTATCAAAGGATACCTGCTCTTGTCGACCAAGGCTTACCTGGGAAGAGGAAGATGGGCCTCGTTGTTGGCCAGGGATGGAAGCAACCTGTCCTGGTCTTCGCTTGGACGGAGACCAACCGCTTGTCGGATCAAGACGATCGGCATGCCCCTGCTGCCAACTCAAGCCCCGCCGACCTGTTTGACTGAGCAAGTATTGGTTTTGCTGCGTCGGTCGAGTGTGCCGGGCTTGCCAGCCTTGTTGTTGGAGCACCGCTTGTTGGCTGAAGTGTTCCATCTGCCCTGACGGATCGGGCCAGGCCGGAATCGCCATTCCGCTGGCTCCTTGGCCCAGAATGGGCGTGATCCAGCCCAACCAGGCTGTCAAAAACAAAAGAGGTTTTGTGGGAAGTAGCAGCGCTTTCACAGGGCGGTCCTTGCCCGTTGGAGAACTCGAACTCTCAGGCGTTGGCCGTTATCGGCTGAAGCTGAACCAAACTTTAAGGGTTTGAGAAAAAAGCTTTTTCCTCGCAGGCGTGTGTTTGTGGGAATGATGACTTCTTCTGAATGATGACTTCTTCTGAATGATGACTTCTTCTGAATGATGACTTCTTCTGAATGATGACTTCTTCTGGAGGAGAATCTTGGAGGGGCGTGTCCAAGGGAAGATCGTAGTTGGTTGAGCTTCGAGAGGTTATGGGTGGAATGGAATGGTTGGAGGAATTAGGTGGTTGGATCGTCGCTGATGGGATTCCCGTCTTCGTCCCACCGTTGCCAGTTGCCGACTTTATGTCCGTCGCGGTATTGGCCTTCGGACTGTTTGCCGCCGTTGGGCCAGAATGTGATCCAACGACCGTCCTTGCGGCTGTAGTTGTAGCTGCCCTGAGCCGAGATTTGGCCATTGTCGTACCAACTGGTCCAGGGACCGTGGACAACCCCGTCGACGTACTCGCCTCGCATCTTGGACTGTTGGTTCTCGTACCAGAAATCCCAGAGACCGTGTCGCAGCCCCCGTCTGAAGTTGCCCTCGCTGATCTTGGTGCCCTTCTGGCTGCACTGAATCCAAATGCCTTCCTTTTTGCCGCCGACGTATTCGCCTTCCAATTCCAGAGTGCCGTTGCGATACCAGCTGTACCAACGCCCGTTCTTCAGCCCGTTCATATACGAGCCTTCCATGGCCTTTTGGCCGTTTTCATACCAACGGATCCAGAGTCCGATTTTCTGGCCGTCGAAGTAGTCGCCGCGAACGGCCATTTGGCCGTTGTCGTACCAGCTGGTCCATTCGCCATGCCGACGTCCGTCTCGGTAGCCTTCGGGCCAACGCGTCTTCTGATCGGTTTGGACGTCGTCGATGGCCGCATCGGTCAGAACCGCCAGGGACATATCGGTGCCACGCAAGTCGGCCCCGGTCAAGTTGGCTCCGGCCAGGTTGGCCCGACGAAGAACCGCTCCCTGCAGGTTGGCAAACTGCAAGTCGGCCTTGACGAGAGAGGCCCGTTTCAGGTCGGCCCCAGACAAATCAGCCTCGACAAGATGCGCTTCGTCTAAGACAGCCTCTCGAAGGATTGCTCCGACAAGTTGGATTCGGGTAAGAAACGCATTGGCCAAGTCGGCTCTGGTAAGATCGCCTTCGCGGACATCACTGCCGATGAGTTTGGCTCGTTGGTGACGGGTGTATTCCACCTTCACCAAGACGATTCCGGAGGTTTTGTGCAGGACAGTTTGAGGGGGTTTGGGCGTAGGGAAGTCCTCTAAGATCCCATCAGCCGCCTGGTCTAAGGCAGGGTCGGGCTCCAGGGGTTGCGAGGGAGGACGACTTCCAGAGTGCATCGTCGGGGGTTCACTGGAATTCGGAACTAGGGAATCGTTGGGGACAACGTTGGACGGCGGCATGCTGACACTTGGGGTCTCCGGAAGGCGCCCAGAGCCTCCGGACAACTCATTGGAAGATCGAGTGTTCGACGTTGGGGTATCGGGAAAAGCCCCATTGGCGTTCGGAAGTGCCACGTCTGGGATACCCTGCGTTAAAGCAACCTGGTTGGGCGATCGCTCACCTACCCATGGTGTTCGGCCTGTCCACGGTGTTGGGCCTGTTCACGGTGTTGGGCCTGTTCACGGTGTTTGTTGGGCCTGTTCACGCCGTGACCGCTTGCGGGAGCTTTGCGGCGGCTTGACCAAGGGTGCTGCCGCAGATCAACCGAGGACGATTGCCGTCTCCCGATGTTGCCGTCGAGAGCCTCTGGGGAGTTCTGTCCAGTCCTGCAATCGCTCGCATGCCAGTCGCCGGCTTGACCATCGGTGCTCGGATCGCCCCCGATCAGTGTCAATCTGAAAGCTGACCATTTTGGGGTATGAGCAATTCCTTTCCTAGACGACGCTGGGCTACCTCAACGGACTATGGATTGATTCTGTGAGCTGGTTTTGTTTCGTCAACTGTGTGGGCCAAGGCCACTGCTTGTACGATTGGCCCCCCTCTGGATTGACCACACTCCCAAAAAGGACATTTCCGCGGCGACTCACTGCGGCTGGATTTGGGGAAACTGGATCAAACCTTTCACCAGTTCCTGGAATGCGAACAAGTGGGTTAAATGACGGCACCTGGTTGTGCCAACATTGAGTGACTTATCGGTTGTTGGGGGCCACAGCGTTGAACGCCTGCTTCAGACACAACCCCCATCGACGCATTTTTATACTAGCGTCGGTCAAGCCACCTCACAACGATTCGGCCAGGATTCCCAGGAAGTTCTCAGACACAAAGCCTTCGCCTAGCTGTGTTTTGAGTGTTCCTGGCTTGAAGTCCGGTTAAAACAAGTTTTGTTTCGTAGCGTCTATCACAAAACGTGGTTGATGACGTGTTGGGAGGGATTGGGACCTCTTGCGTTTGAGCGACAAGAAGCTCGGCGGGTGACTGACCAACTGCCAGACGGTCACCTGGTTGGACGAGAATCATCGAACCAACTGGTGAGGATCACTTGGTTCCTGCAAGCTGAGCAACCTCTGAGAATCGGCATCTCAGAAACAGCCTCTCAAAAACAGCCTCTCAAAAACACCAGTGAGTGAACGTTGCTTTGTCAGCCGCAGATCCGCGGCGGAGTCCGTATGGTGCGATCTTGTGTGGGTTTTGGCAAGCTTTCGTTGGCTTGCTTTGCTGCTCTTTGGACTTCTCAAGTCGGAGCTGGTCTCGTGGCAGGCTGATCAGTTGCTGGTTATCAGCGGTCAGTTCATCGTTGTTCTGTTCCTCTGGGTTGGCTTCGTGCCGAATCTGGTCGTTGCCTCCGAGACCAGAAGTACTGTTCCGGCAGTCCCGACTCCAACGCACAAAGGGAGCACCATGGCAGGTATCCAGACGCTGGTGCCGAGGATTCCGGCCAGCGTCCCCAGGCCCACGATGGTCAACCATTCAGGAGCTCCAGAGGAGCCGGGCGCCCGTCCCTCCAGCACGAGGCCAGTTTGGGATCCTACCTCCGGTGGTGGTGACGAGGCTGGGAAATCCCAGTTAGAAGGGAGATTCATTTGTTGTGCAACGGCATGATCAACGGCCAATGGGCCTAGTTGCGCACTGGGAGCAGTTAGGGCTGTTGGTTGTTGAGTTGCTCTTTCCACAATTTCGATCAGAGGGACCTCTGCACTGGCTGCCGATGAGCCGTCGGGGTCGTTTTCGGGCAACCACATCAGCACTTCGGAGTCGGGCTCTGGGACAACGATCCCCAACTCAGTGTCTTCGTTGCTCCCGTCGGGATGGGTCTTGCTTTCCGAGATCGTCGAGGCGGAAGGCCCCTCTTCGGTTAACTCCTCGCTGGGGAGCTCCGCAAGAGCCCCAATGGCCCTTGGCAAATGACGTAGATCCAGTTCCTCCTCCTGAAAGTCCTCGATCGCCCCAGGTCGCCAGCCTTGCCCAAGAAGGGGGTGGGCAGCCACCTGATCGTAGTCGTCCAGAGAACTATCTGTGAAGACCTGCCTGCGAAGCTGAGAAGTCCCGGAAAGGCTCGGCTCTGAGAAACCTCGTTCCGGCTGACTCGGTTGGGCCAGGTTCGGTTGGGCCAGACTCGTCTGAGGGGAGAGTTGCTGTTGGTCGCTCGGGACGTTGCCGGTGTGGGCTTGCTCCGAAAAGACGCTGTCCTCGCGCAGCCCCAATGCAATCGACAGCGTCAAATAAGCCCGGGCGAGGGCAGAATCGGCATGCCGAGCCACAGGCATCGCCCGCGGCCTCTCAGGGGAGATTTCAGGATCATCTGGCAACATCTGCACAATGGGAATGTGTCCGAGGGTCTCGCGGAGGCTCTGCTGAGCCAACGCCAGCTGGTTGTTCCATGAACCTTCTGCTGGGGCTCGCAGAACCACCCCGGCGACCCGGGCACCGCCGGTCTGAACAAAAGAGCTCAGCTGTGTCAGGAAAAGCGGGAAACTGCCGTCCTGCAACGCCTCCAGCGGACTGACGACGACGGCTTGATCACAGAATGACAACAAGGTTGCCACGCTGGATTCTCCGAACGGCTCGGAGTCGAAAATCGTTGTGTGATACTGTTGGGACCACTCGGGAGAATCCAACTGTTCACCCAAAGCGGCTAATGCCTCGGCGTCCCACAGAAAGTCCGGTTCACTAAGCACATCCAAGCCAGCAATCGCATCCCTCCAGATCCGCACCTGTTGGGACGCACGGCCGTGCATGTTGAGTGTCAATGAGACAGCCTGGTCCTGGTCAGCCGAGCTCAGCAGTGGAGCAAAGCCCCCTGACGGGTCGGTGTCGGTCACCAACACACGAGCGTCGGCTGCCCCCAGATTGGCCGCGACGGCCAAATTCATTGCGGTGGTGGTTTTTCCAACTCCACCTTGTGGGCTGACGATGAGAATCTTCCGCACCGGTCTGTCTCCTCGGCCAGGAGTTACTGAGGAAGGGAGATGGCCGCGTCACAGCAGCACAGAGACGAAATCCCGAGGAAGACTGTTGGACTGAACTTGGAGCGCCCTCCGCCTGACTGCCTAACCAGGACAGTCCCCACAGGTCGGCTCGTTGCAAGGTCTATCCCAGGAAAAACCCTAACAGGAAGAACCTCAACAGTAAGAACCTAAATCCTCTCAGGCTCTGGACTTCGCGGTCTTGGGATTTCGGATCCTCTGAGAACCCGCCTGGGGATTGGACACCGATCCCAGCTCAGACCCCGCGGACCTCACGATTTGGTCCGCCGGGAATCGGTCTGGACAACGACCTGAAGGCCTCAGTGAACGCCAGGCGAGAAACACAACTCTCAACGTGGTGGGTTGTTGGTCTGAAGCTTCGATGTTTGGGTGGTTGGCTGACGATTCAGGGCAATGCATGAAACGCCTCAGCCCTCTCACTCTCGGCTGCCCGGCGATTTCCCGCTGACCCAAGGCTTCGTTAACTCAAGGACTTTTTCAAACCAAGGTGCTTTCAAACCAAGGTGTTTTCAAACCAAGGTGCTTTCAGACCAAGGTGTTTTCAAACCAAGGCCCGTCGTTGAAGGCAACCCAATGCCTGGTTCCGCACTTGGTATGCGGCGTGCGGCCAAAGCTCGATACATGGAGCTTTGGTGATTTCGCTCAACCGGATCCTGGCAAACTCGTTTCTTCGCGTCGTTCCACGACAGTTACAGGGGGTACTTGGCAGCTGCCAATCCGACATCACCAAAATCCCCGTTGGAACAACAAGTTGGTACTGGAGTTAGATTGTGTGAATCGTCAGGTGTGCTGAAATTTTGGTGTGGCAAGTTTGGGACGATGTCATCAGACACCAGGCAGGATGTTACTCAGGTTGGCTGGATGACTGCAAGCGGCGGAGGATCTCTTGATGCGAATTCCCCAAGCGTAACCATTGGGGCACCTCCGTTAAGCGGTCTGCCGCCGCAATGATGAACCGGCTCTCAGCAGCACCACAACCCACACAGTCCGTTTGTTGACAATCAAGATCCTCGCTGGTCAGCTGCGAGAAGATCCCACCAAGGATGCCTGCAGTCAGTGTCTCCTGCGGCTCCTTGAAACCTCCCCTCATTGTAGGCTTACTTGCGCCCCCCGGAAGAGTCGGTGAGGGTGTTTTCCTCAAATTCCCATAAACCGGGTAAGCAATGACAGCCTCGACGATCCCCTGAGATTGATGCTCAAAATTAAGTTTTAGCTTGCCCCAGCCAAGGGCTGAAAGTGCTTCAGCCACAAAACGCCTTAAGAGTATTGGTTGAAAAATGTAGGGATCTTGTTTGTAGAAGGTGGGGAGCTCCACTTGAAGCCGGGCAGCAAGCTTTCTGCCCCAGGCGTGACCGGCTCGACGAAGGACAGCGGCGGCGTTGGGTCCGCATCCGTCTTGGAGGGCCTGACTCAACCCAATGAGGAAGTCTGCGTTGAGCAGACACAACCGCGTTCCTGAACGGTCTGTCACCACACCTTGTTGAAGGTTTGTCAGGGTGTATTGATCTTCGGCAAAGTAGTTCCCTTGTGAAAGATCAAGGCCTTGCTTCGGGGTGGCGTCCATGAGTGCAAGCGTCAGGAACGAAGGTGGCAAGAGTGGTTGAGTTGGGCAACGTTTCTCGACGAACTTCCGAGGTCAGTCGACTGGTGGGTCACGACTCTTGATGCAACGAATCCTCGTTGTGCCGAGACACTTTTCGGACAGTCACTTCGTACTCACTGAACCCTTCCGCTGGGTTCAGCTTTTGAGCCCGTGCTCTGCCCGCAGGACCGTCGGGCTGACGCCTTGCTGTTGGCCGTCGATGGTGAGCTCACCACCAACTTTTCTCACGCTCACACCTCCATGCGAGGCAAGTGTTCTTTGGGGGAGTATGTCCGAACCCCACCAAGACCTCAACATCCTCTCGCGGCCTCCGGTGGCTGCATTCTGCTGATCCACTGGAATCGAGGGTCAATGGCTGTGTGTCTCGGACAACGGAGACCCAAGGCATCGCAGCAAACCAAGGCTTGCGGAGACTTTCTGCTCAGGAGATTCGCCCTCGGAAACAGGCCTCTTGCCCCCAATGCTCTTCCCTCCGGGCCAGCCTGGTTCTTTAGCAACTTTGGGTCACTTTCTTAACGATATCTTCAGTGGTGGCCCCGTCGTTCTTCCAGAAAGCAGCAGCCTCAACCCGTTCTTGGGCGCTGATCAAGAACTTGCAGAAGTCTTCGCCCATGCTGTAGCACTGAATTTCTACACAACCCAAGGGCCGCCGGGCGAGCGTGCTAAAGACAGCCGCAAAAAGACCCGCATAGAAGTAGCAAGACGCATGGCCGACATTACCAATGCTTTTGGCAACAACGCTCTCATGCAAGTCCACAAACAGTAAGCCTTGTTTTGACTGGCGAAAATCATACTGCCAGTGGCCCCATCCTGCGATTTGGAGGGGCCACCACCAGGTCTCCAACAAGAATCCCATGCCCATGTGGGCCAGATCGAGTTCAAACTCGGCTTGGACTCGCCCGGCGAAGGACTTCATATCCTGCAAGCCCCACTGGTAGCCGCATTGGTACATGATTTCACCGGCGGCCTCACCGATCTCCTCTTCAAGGCTGGCCAGCAAGGCCAAGATGAAATCCTCCGTGACTCTCACACACCGCTGGCCGTAAACATTGTGCAACTGGCCGGTGGGACGGTCCCAACGCAGAAATCGATCAGGAGTGTAGTGGTTGTGGATGTAGGGCTGCTGGCCCTGGATCACCGCAATGGTGCTGCCTTCCCGAGCGGCTCCACAGAGTTCCACCTCGTGCTGTCTGATTCGTTCTAGGGCTGTGGCATCACTGGTCCGGGCCGTGATTTGCTGGCAAAACTCTTGAAAGCGTAAATCCGTCCCGTGTTGCTGGCCTTCATCCTGCTGCATGCCTGAGCTTTGTCCGCCTGCTGGGTTTTGCGGTGTGTGAGTGGGATCCTCGGATTGGTGAGCGGTCCGAGGATCGATCGAGCCGGTCATTGATGGGTCAGGTCCTCCCTCCTTGGCCTCGGATTGGCGACGACTAATTGCCAACTGTTTCGGACATACGATTTGGCACCTCGGTTGGTTGCTCATCTTTTTGCGGAGAGTCTTGTTCAGGAGTTTCTTCTGGAGATGGGGAAGACTGACTGTCGGGGGAGTTGGTCTCTGACCCGGGAGCAGCCATGCTTTGGCCGGTCAGACGGGCTTGCGGGCTCATCTTACCTTGCTTGCTATTCCAGGGAACCTGAACCGGCTCTGAGGCGCGGACAACGGCTCTTTCGCCGCCATAGGTGAGTGTCTCTGGGTCCCGAGGCGGGAAGTTCGGCTGGGCTTTCGACGCGGGCACGTCTCGATAGACCTCCACGGCGTCGGCATCAAAATCCTCGCTCCAGTAAGCTGGCAACGAGGGGTTGGGGTGACAAGCCGTTCCACCGATCAACAGCAGCCCTCCGAAGACCACAGACCAGATCCGCAACCCCATCGGGTTTCTCAGAGCGACGCTGTCGGTCAATTTGGGCATGTTGTTACTGGGGGCAACTCGCTTAATCTCAGAAGAAAGCTTGGCAACTTGGTCGGAAGAAAGATTCATCGATTCTGCCGCTGGTTCAAACATGTGGATTTCGTCTGTCTCGGGGAACTCGCAAGCGTGACCTGAGTCTGGGAACCTGTTTTTGGAGGAGCCCCCAGAAAACCTTTGTTGGTCTAGGGCCTTAAGGTCACCAGAATGTCAGGTCGGTGGAAAGCCTCTCCTGTCAGTTCATTGCGATGTCTC
Organism: uncultured Pirellulales bacterium; assembly: GCA_964648025.1. GTDB lineage: Bacteria > Planctomycetota > Planctomycetia > Pirellulales > Pb10988 > CAZYKP01. The sequence continues at coordinate 14,594 of CAZYKP010000127.1, forward strand.
TGCTGGTATGGTACTGACGTGCCAACCGGCGGTAACGGGCGCCATCATTGTGCGACAATTTCTCCAAGGAATTGCGCCGGCAAGGAGCCACTGCTTGCGTCGGCACCAGAGGCTGTTAGTTCAACCAAGGATTGCTGGAGAATGCAGCATGAGTGAAAAGACGATCTTTCAAAAGATCATCGACCGAGAGATTCCAGCCAGCATCGTCTATGAGGACGACGACTGCTTAGCATTTGAAGACATTGATCCTCAGGCCCCCACCCATGTCTTAATCATCCCGAAGAAAAGGATCATCTCGATCGCCCATGCTGAGGATGAGGATGAGCAACTGCTCGGTCATCTGATGTTGGTGGCACGAGATTTGGGCGTGAAGCTGGGGCTGGAGAAAGGCTACCGTTTGGTGGTCAACTCCGGCGATGATGGAGGGCAGTCCGTCGATCACCTTCACGTTCACATCCTCGGCGGTCGCCGCTTAACTTGGCCGCCAGGCTAGTCAGCTGGCCTCCAGTTGGACGCGGCTGCCGAAGTTCCCAAACTCGCGACAGTATCAGAGGCGTGTGGGGGTCAAGGTTGTGAAGCTGGCCATCGGGTCAGGAGTTTTCTGACCGACGACGCCAGCGAGTCCGCAGGGCTGTGCTTCCCAACAGTAAGGGGATCGGCAGCAGGGGCAACAGGGGCGCGGCGGTGAGCAACTGCGAGGAGAGCGATCCGGCTGCAGCGAACTCCAGATTTGCCAGGCAACTTGTGCTCAGGGGATCAGAAAACTCGGCCTGGGTTGATCTTGCCTTGGATCCCTGAGCTTGCCTCCTCCACAAATCTTGCCCAGCGTGCCGGGTTTGACCTCCTTGGGCAACAGCATGTTGTTGCACGGGGAGGTCTGGATCCTGACCGAACTCGGAGAAGAGGCGATCGATCAGTTGATGGTCGGCCCGAACGGTTGCGGCCAAGGCCGGTTGGCCGCCAGAAGGTTTGGGCGGGAAATGATCGCTGTGGGCCTCAACAGCCAAGCCATCAACAATCGCGAGATCAGCCGTAGAAACGGTGCTCTCCGCTTGGAAAGAAGAGGGAGTGAAGGTCTCAACCAACCAAGAGGACGCTCCTGAAGACGCGAGAATGTCCGTCTGCAGGTCCATCTCGGTGAACAGACGCTGCTGGAACGGCCCATCAAGCGGCTCAGCGAGCAAGTTGGAGTCCTTGCCCAACTCACGTCCCCAGCCAGCACCGAGAAGAGTCCCCAGCGAAGGTCCCGGAGATAGATCCAGCTCGAAGACCTGAGAGGCCGCCCGGGTTCCACGCAACGGTGGACTCAGATCGGTCAGCAACCAAGACGATGGTGCCGGATCTAACTGCCCAGCCAGGCTCGGTCGGTTGTTGACACGACCTAACACGATTTCTCGTTCCGCCCCCAGGGAGAGCGCCGGAAGAGTAAAACCTCCTTCGGACTGCACACCAGCAGTCAACGCCTCGGAAGCCTGCCCCCCCAAGTCGGGCTGGGGAGAAAGGAAAGAAATCGGTGTCTTCGCGTTTGGGGCTGTCTCCACATCCAAGGGCGGCACCCCAAAGGACGGCTGGCTGGCGGTCGAGGGCCCTCGCTCAGACCTAGTCAGACCAACCTCACTGACCCCAAGGTCGCTTGCCCCCAGGCCACGATCTCCCGGCCCGCTGGTTCGTGTCCCGCTGGTTCCTGTCCCGCTTCCTCCCAAGACGCTCAAGGCTCCGTCTCCCGGGGGGCTATAACGGGCACTTTGCGGAGGGATCCAGCCTCCTTCGATCGAGGGAAGATTTTCACTTGCAGAAGGTTCTCCCTTTTTGGCCTCTGCGGTGGGTTGGCTCGGACCGTTTCCGACTTCCCGTTCGGTCTGAGGGGCAACCCCGGAGGGAGAGCTAGTGGCCGTTCTGAGAGAGAAGGTCGATTCGGGACCTGGCTGGGTCTCCCATTCCCTATTGGAAAAGAGCGTGTGCGTGGTTGTGGGGGCCTGCAAGCCGGAATACCCACTCACCCAGGCGACTGAGTCATGGAATTGATCAGCTCCCAATGGATCACTTCCCAAGGGAGCCCCTGCAGGCTGGTGATCCTCGGAAAAACTCAGGACTTCAAAAAGGGAACCGGCGAGGAGAACCGGCAACCCTCCGAGAGCCGTTTGGCAGCCTCCAGCAGAATCAGCTTGTCCAGAACCAGCCTGAGCCGAACAGCCCCCTGGGGATGATGGGTGGCCCAAGAATGCATGACCCGGGGTATCCTGAGCCAGGATACCCTGGCTGAAGACCGGCTCGCTTGAGAAATCCTGAAGCGAGTTTTCCACGAAGGCCACGTCAACCTCTGCGGACTGGGCAGCCTCGGATTCCTGCCAGTTGGTGTCCAAATGATCAGATCCGGTATCGCCTACGTCCACCATCAGCGAAAGCACCAGCTCAGCAGTCACCGCCGAGAGGACCTGTCGGGACTCTAATCGCTCAATCGCGAGACATTCTGGCCGGCTGTGGCCCGAAGACTGCCGGATGATCCAGGGACGGATTCGGGAAATTCCTGGAAATGCCTGAATTCCCTGCCTTTCACCAGCCCAAGCGGCCTGACCAGGCCAATCTTTTTCCGGTAAAAGCTTGTCAGGAAAGCGATGGGGAGCAGCGGGAGCCGCTTGGTTGACTGATCCGTGCTCTGGCAAGGATTCAAGCCATTGTTGTTGCGGAGCTGCGGGAGTTTGGTTCGTTGAAGCCTGCCGAGTTGGCATGCGATTGCTCCACTGTGGGAGGCGACCACCGCTGACCTGTGGGGTGATCATCGATGAAATCCTCGCAGCTGGAGGGCAGCCTCGATGGGAGGAGCGACCCAAGAGCCACGAATTGGGAGATACCGCACATTGAAAAGAACTGCGAAGAGAGTCCCCACAGCCCTTTGGGCGGGAATGGTCATTCAGTTAGGCGGGAAATGTCAGTGGTTTGTTTCCACAAACCTGTTGTTGTTTCCAGCCATCGATAGAAACCCTGTCTGTGATCTTGAAATGACGTCTGCCGAGAGTGAGTGGTCAACTGTTCTGGGAGCCACTCCAGTGAAAACCTAACCGTATCTTAGCCTAACAAGCCTGGTGGGGCCGAAGATGCACAAGTCAGACTGGTCAGGTTGGGTTCGGGGATTGTCTGTGTTCAAGGTTTCCTCCGTGATTGCCCTGGCGTTTGCGGGGGGGATTGTTGGGGGCTGGTCTCTTTGAGCGACGCGTTTTGTTGGAGGGTGCTCCACTCCGGATGAGAGTGGAATGGTTTCCAAATAGGATCGCTCAAACGCCGCAGGTCATTCCAACCAGCTTGTTGGGCTTGGCGTAGTGTTTGAATCGTTTCTGCTTGGAGAGACTGGACGTCCCCGTCAAGAAATTGTCTGGTCTTTTGGAGACCGCTGTTGTCGCTTGAGTGTTGTTGTGTTGGGTGTTGTCGTGTTGGGCGTTGTCGTGTTGGGCGTTTTTGTGAGGCTTCGGCGGCCAACGCAAGCTCCTCAGCGACGTTGTACAATCGGTCCGGATTGTTGGGCCAAAGTTGGCGACGCAACTGAGCGATCTTGGCTGCTTCGTGGGGTCGGCCGAGTCGCCGCAACACACGCCCCAGGTTGGCGTAGTGGTGAGTGAGTTCCTCTCGGAATCGATGGATCCCCGGGGCCACCTCAACAACTTGCTCTTGCAGGGTGATGGCCTTTCTGAAGGCTTCCTCAGCCTGGTTGAGTTTCTGAGACTCCCCTAAGTTGGCGAGCGACTCCAAGGCCATGCCTCGATTATTGTGTGTTCCGCCAAGGAGGTTACGGTGGTTCAGCACGTGGGGGTCGTCTTGGATCAGCCCCTCCAAGATTGTTTGAGCATGTTGGAAAGTCTGCACTGCCTCATGGAGTTTCTCGGCAGTGGTTGGCAGTTGACTCTCCCTCGCCAGAAAGTAGCCGTAGTTATTCAGTGTAGCTGCTAGGTCAGATCGTGGGCGGGTCAGACCGAGGCTCCGTCTAGCCAGGTCGCTCTGCAAACTCAACGCTCTGTGGAAGGCTTGGTCGGCTCTCTCGTTCTCCTGCAGCCGGCTGAGCAGAGCGGCGAAATTTCCCTCGGTCAAGGCAAGCTCGGCCTGAATCTTGGCGTCTTGGGGCTGATCTTGGTGGAGTCCCCGTAACAAGGCCAGTGCCTGTTGGTACTGAGCTTGGGCCTCAAGGGGGCGGCCCTCACGCAGAAGCGTCCCTAAGTTGTTGTAGGCAATGGCCAGATCCCGCGAGTAGCGGTTGGCTTGGGGGTTTTGCTCTCTCAAACGTTGCTGCAGAGCGATCGCCTTGCGGAAGTCTTGCTCGGCTTCTTCTGTGCGGGGAGTTCGGCTCAACAAAACGCCGCGGCTGCTGTAACAGGAGGCTAAGTCGGCCTGGTATTCCGGTTCTGCTGGGACGGCTTGACTGAGTTTGTGCCATAGAGCAAGCGCTTGGGCGAAATCGGACTCCGCGAGAGGCTGCCTCCCCATCTCAGCCTGCAACGACCCACGCTCTTTGAGGCAGGAGGCGAGGTCACGCTGATGCCGCAGCTGGTTGGGATGCTCTTCGATCGCCTTGTGAAACTGGTCCTCCGCCTTTTGGTACCAGCTCAAGGCCTGTTGACGCTCGCCTAACTGCCAAGCACAGGAAGCACAGCGATAGTAGCACCGCCCTAGTCCAGGCGAGAGAAGCGGGTCGTGTTTGTGCTGTTCAGTCAGACCTTGATAGGTAGTGAGGGTCCAGCGGAGCACCTTCTGACGCAAAAACCCAGCCGCCGGAATGTCGCGAAGTTCTTCGACGACCTCCGTCACCAGGTGATCCACAACACGGCGAGCACTGACGAGGTTTTCGTTCGCGCGGTCCCGCTCAAGCTTCAATCTGACATTGGCGGCTTGAGAGGCCCAATACTGCTTGACGGTGACCACCAGCACCCCAGCCAGTACGACCACCGCCAAAACTAGGGTCACCACAGCCGAGGTGACTGCCGCCTGGTGCCGCTTGGCCCACTTGGTGGCTTGTTCCCAAAAGGGGGGCCGCCGGGCCAAAATCGGTTGGCAATCCAAAAACCGCTGAAGGTCCTCGGCGAGTTGTTGGGCCGACTCGTACCTCTGCTCTGGGTCCCGAGCCATGGCCTTTTGGATGATCGTCTCCAGATCAACCGGAACCCGGCGATCGATCTTGCGGATCGGGATCGCCTCGTCACTGACGATTTTCTCCAAGAGGGCCTTCCGGTCGGCGGTGGGAAAAGCCGGCCGTAACAGCAAGAGCTCCCGAAGCGTTGCCCCCAGAGAGTAGATGTCGCTGCGTGGGTCGAGAACCTTTGTCCCGGTCGCCTGCTCGGGACTCATATACAGCACCGTGCCCACCAGCTCGCCGGAACGCGTCAGATGCACCTGGTCTCTGCTGCGACACTGGGCCAGGCCAAAGTCGGTCACCCAGAGCTTGCCATTAGGTTCCAGTAGCAAGTTTGTCGGCTTAATATCTCGGTGGACGATGCCCAGAGAGTGTGCATGCTCCAAAGCGCCTGCAGCCTGAACTCCCAATTGGGCAACATGCCGAAACCGCTCAGCCGACGTCCAATTGAGCACCCATTGCGAGATTCCGCCTAGCAACTCAACGGAGTTTTCCTGAGGGCCAACAACAGCACCCCTCCCACCGCGGGCCGGTTCTCGAGCACTGGCGAGTTGAGTTCTGGGTTCTCGAGCGTCCGGTTGTGAGGTTTCGGCAGGGTGAGTGCCAAGTCTGTCAACACCTGGCGTGTGTTTTCTGGATTGGCCGGAGGTTGAGCGGATTGCCACCTGAGGATTCTCGGGGCCAGCACCGCAGGAGGCCTGTTGCGCGGAGATCTCGGACGCCTGAGCGGGCAGCTGGCCGTCTCCCGGGGGAGCCTCACAGTCGGTTGGCAGATCAACAGTGGGGCGACTCTGCCGGGAGGCAGGGATCGCTTGGGCGGCTTCGGTCAGCCCCATTTGCTTTCGGAGGGCTTTGATCAGGTCGGCAACAGTCCAGCCATCCACGAAGTGCATGGCGTAATAGTGAATGCCTCGTTCGCAGCCGACAGCAAAGACAGGGACGATATGAGGGTGGTGTAACTGGGCAGCGGCCTGCGCCTCGTTTTTGAAGCGGACGATTTGGCGTCGATCAAGAATCGCCCCAAAGGGCAAAACTTTGAGGGCCACGCGTCGTCCCAGACTGATCTGTTCAGCCTCGTAGACAACACCCATCCCCCCACGTCCGACTTCTCGAATCAGCCGATAGTCTCCCAAGACTCGCGGGATCTCCACGGAGACGCTTTGGCTGCTGCCCTCGGTGACTTGGGAAGCTGGCTGTCCAAGTTGATCGCGAGCAAGTTGATCGCGAGCAAGTTGATCGCGAGGAAGCTCTTCTTCAGCCCAGGACGAGCCCCGGGAGCGTTCAGAAGATCGACCAGCTCTCGGCTCTGGATCGAGCAGGTCCTTGATCCCGGCCTGTCCGTCAGCCATCAGACGGACTGCCTGAAGCACAGGCGGGAGAAATGCAGCGACTTGAGGATAGCCAGAGACAAATGCGTCCGGTTCCGGACGCTCTCCCCGAGCTAAGGCTTCGAGGTATTCGTCGGCCACCTGCGCGATCAACGAGTCGAGATCGCTCTCTGCCTGCTCACTGGAGGACGATTGGAGGCCGGATCCATCCCCATAGTCCACTTGGGTGGAAGGCCCCGTCGCTGGCGAGACCACGGAGTCCAGTTTTTCCGTCCGACCCTCTCGGTTGTCGAGGCTTGATGCTCTCAGGTGGATCGGGGCAAGCCCGGAGTCAACATCGCTGAATGGGGGACCATAGGAATCCGAGTCGCTGGCCTCTGAGGAACTTGAGTCGAATCGGCCCAAGTCGGCACCACTGGCGTTCGCCAGCTCAGAGGTGCCAAGTTGCACAGCATCCGACTGTTGAGTCGGGGCCTGCAATCCGGCGGACGGAATTTGGTGACCCTCAGAGGCTCTCATGGCACCGGTTTGCTGGTCGTGACGAAGCGGAAAGGTCTTCTTGAATGTGTATCTGAGGTCGTGATCTCACCTCGTCGAGTGAGTTCCACAGAACAGCTTGCTTGCTCGCCAGCTCACTTGCAGACCTCAGGTGGTTCGTGCTGGAAGGGTTGATCGGCGGCTCCCAGGTCAACAGCTCCCAAGTCGACAGCTCCCAAGTCAACAGCTCCGAGGTCAAAAGCTC
>CAZYKP010000128.1:0-21262 GCA_964648025.1 uncultured Pirellulales bacterium
CTCGCAGAACGTTGATGGCTCGCAGAACGTTGATGGCTCGCAGAACGTTGATGGCTTGCTGGAGATCGATGCAGATGACTTGGGCCCCAGTACTTTGATCAATCCGGTTACTTGTTGCATCCGGTTCATCAGCGGCTGCGGTCACCCCTTTTGCTGAAGTGACCTCCGGCTCTTGGAGCGACTCCTGATGGGGTATTGGAATCAATGATGGTATGAAATGATCCGGTGGAATCACCTCTTCGCTGAGTTGATCTCGTTGCTCAGAGGACCGATGAGTTGAGATGTTCAATGTGTGGAGAGGATGCCTTCAGAAGACTGCGTGTTCAAGGGGACCTGTGGTTGGGCGGAATCGATCGTTGGCAAAACCTGAGATCGCTTGCTGAGCCATTAAACCACCTCGTCCAGCAGCCCCTGGCCTCGTTCTCGCAGACGGGCAAGCACACGGCTTTTGGCGATCAAGACGGCGTTGGGAGTCATCCCCAAATCGGCAGCCACCTTGGCAGGTTTTTCACCCTGAAGCACCACCAAGCGAAAGGCTTGCCACGTGTTCTCTTGAAACTCCGGCTCAATGGCCTTCAGCAGATAGTTGGTCACGTGTTGGTCGTGTTCGGCATCCCACTGATTGCTCAGAGGACTGTGGTCATCGGTCAATTCCTGAAGGATCTGCTGAAAACTGCTGGTACCGGTGGCCAGAGGTTTATTCTTCTGACTTCGCCAAAACTCTCGCAAACAATTGACTGTAATGGTTCGCAACCAGCAGCGGAAGCTGCCGACTCTCTCGTTGTGTTGAAAGTCAGGCAGCCGGCGAATGACCACCGATAAAACCTCTTGGGCAACATCCTCGGCCTCGGAGCTGGTCAAACCCTGATGATGGATCCATTTGCTGATCAGCGGCCAATAGAGGTCAACCATTAAGCTCCAGGCTTCTTGATCGGACTGACTCTGCAGACGCTCAAGCAAGGTCATCGAGGTTGTATCGGACATCCTGAGCAGCCCTCCTGCGTGCACCAGTGAGCCGGTGAGGTCAAAGATCAGCCGGCAGAACTCGGCCAAACCCCCGGTCATCTCGCAGCAGCCTCCAGTTCGTGCGGTTGAGCAACGATTGTAGCAGTTTTCAGGAACGCCTGGGTGTCCAGGCCCACCAGAGACTCATCCGCCGCGTGAGGAGTTCCGACCGAAAACTCGGCGAAGTAACTGGCTGGTCCATTGGATGGTGGTGGGCTTTCGTCGGGTGGGCTGGGCACCGGGCAAGCCGCGGAAGGCTCCCTCGGGCAGTTCGCTGCCAAGGATTCTGGCCAGCACCTCAGTTGGATCCAAATACCGAGGTGTGCTGGCTGGCTCGGACTGACTGCTGATGCCCTCAGCCACATGAAGATAGCCAACCAAGAGCACAGCGCTGAGTTTCTCCGGATGCTCAGCGGCCAGGCCGCGGATCTCTTCGAAAACCGGCTGAAGCCGCCGATACTCAGCCAGGGTGCGGCAGCGGACCCGACACTGTTCTTCTAGATCCTCCACAAGTCGCAATTGCCAAGAAGCAGGGTGCGATTGGCCAAATTTCCCCTGGTGGGTGCCCTCCTGGCCACTTCCGGCGGCGGATCCGTTGACGTCCTGACTCGTCTCAGCTGGCCCGAAGCTGACGCGATGATTGAAGGACCCGCCTGTTGGGTACCGAGCTGTTGCTGAGGTGGGATTTTGGGAAGGTTCCGCCGGCCAGGGACCAACGGCGCGGAGCTCCAGCCGCAGGCAGCGGACCCCGGATTCTCGTCGCACAGCGACTTCCCACCTTTGGGGAAGGTCCGTTTCGGCGAGATCGTGCAGGGTGGCGATTTGTCCGTCTCCGCCAGCCAGGCTTTCGTAGTGCTGGTCGACCACTTTGCGGAGGCGGAGCAACTGTTCGGCTGAGAGAACGCCTTCGGGGTCTTCCAGGGTGGGCAGACCCGTGGCGGTGTCTTCTCGATATATCAACGCAAGTTCAGCCATGGGTCTGGGCTGCTATCGTTGGTCCGACGGTGTAGTCTTCACAGGAATGATCCAGCTCTCGATATACTGCAGGTCGTCCTGAAGTTGACGGCCAACTTGAGAGATCGTGGTGGGATTGAATTGGCGTGTGTCCACTTCTTGGTTGCGGAGACCTTGCCATAAGGTCCAGGCCGTCAAGGCCGTGAGGTTGAAGGGCTCCTGCGAGGCCCCGCGTTTGAGCACCCAAGCCGGCTCGGCGGTGTACAACTGGGGGGAGCTGCTTTGCGGAGTTGTGGCCTCATGATCCGGCAAGGCCGTCGCATTGCCAAAACCAAAAGAAGAGGTGGGAAAGATCGCCGCGTCAAGAACCTTGCGGGAGGTGTTGACCACGTTCACCAACGGACCCAACACGTTTTGGGCCATCTCATCGGCCAAGACCTCCCGTGCCTCCTCCTCAACAGGGAATAAGCTGTCGATTTTGGTCAGCACCAAGGCCACCGCACACGGCTGGTCAGGCCGCCGATGCCGCAGTGCTTCACGCAGGTAAGCCGAAGTCAAGCGAAGATCATTGTTGTAGCGGCGTTTGTCCCGAGGAGTTGGATCAGGAGGTGGGGTGGGGATCGCCACCCAAAGCACCTGGGTGCTGGCCAACTCACCCATGTATTGGTGATAGCGAGTCTGCTGCTCCTCGCTGCTGTCGGGCAACGTATGTGTGAGAATTTGCCCAATCACCTCACGCATGTGAAAGGCCAGAACCGGCGACTCGCCATCGAACAAAAAGTACGCCTGTTCCGAGGCCTCCAGCGTCGGCGGCAGCCCCACATCCTCCAAAAGCTTGTGCGTCTCCTCAGCCTCACGAATCAATCGGGCCACCTGACGTGGGTCGCCCACATCCAGGTGAAGACCACTGGGAAGATATTCACTCAGTGGACCCTGAGCTAAGGCCCGAAACAAAGCCGTCTTGCCTGCATAACCACGCCCGATGACTCCAGCCCGAACAGCCGGTAGGTCTTCCTCAAGCTGATCCTGGTGGCGCTGCGGCCATTGCCAATCGGGACCGGCCTGTCGGGCGCCAACGGAATCCGGTTGGTCGGGTTGGTTCTCGGACATCGTAGGCAGTCTCTCCATCTGGGCATTGCCCTGAAGGACCAGATTACGGCCAAAGACTCATTCCAAGAAGAGGCCGCCGCTTCTTGGAGAAACTCTCAGCAGTGTTGCTGCATTGTTGGTCTGGACACCGCCGAACAGCCAGAAACCGGTTTTTGTGAGCTTTTCTGGCCCAATCCTTTCTGCTTCCTTGGGCTGACTTTTTCTGGTGTTACCCCAGCTTGCAGGAAGGCTCTTGACTTAGCAAACACGGTGTTGAAACGTCCAAGCTCTATCTCTGCAGTCACGAGCGATCAATCACCGACCTCGGCGACACGTCCTTTGGGTCGTCTGGAGATCCCTTCTAAGGCGGCGCGAGTCTGGGCCGCACCCCGAATGGGACGCCTGTCGCCGCTGGCGCGTCCTTCGGGGGTTGCGGAGGAACGACCTTCGGAGGTGGGATCGCTAGAGACCGGCGACGCCCGACCAAAGAGCCGAACCCCGTCAAAGAGGGAAACCAACGGGAGGATGACTGCAACGACCAAAGTTGCCGTGACAATCAGCGTCCAGGGTGCCTCCACTGGGGCCAAACCGCCGAGAGTACCGACCTGTTGAACAAAGGTCTGGCCCGACGGGGGCAGTACCTCTTGCTGGAACCAAACCTGCTGAACCCAGGCGATTCCGGCGATTGCTAAGGCTCCCAAAGCGACCAATCGCAAAACAATGGAGAAAAGCCCCAAAAACAACCCCCGCAGCCATCGCATCGGCATCAACAAAATCGCCATGGCCACCAAGGCAGTCATGGCCAGGATTGTTTGACTGATCTGATGCATGGGAATCGCTCCGTTTGTCGAGATCCTCTGACGCCCTCTCCCAGGGTCGTTACTCAAAGTCACGCTTCGCTCACAAACGCACTTGTCTGAGAAACGCACTTGTCTGAGAAACGCACGTTCTTTGGGGACAGATCAGCGGAGAGGGTGCCAACCCCCAAGTGAGCTTGGGGCTTCCATGAACCATGCAAGTTAAATCCCGTCAGTTGGTGGGGCCTCAGGCTGCCACCTTGCTGTTGGGTCAATCTGTCCCTAGAGCTCATCATAGCACGAATTGGCTCGGCGAGGCGGCCGATTACCGACCTGCCCAAAGGAACCCGGAAACTCTGTCCTCAAACTCAGCCAGTTCGTTACAAGAACCCCTCAGCAGCCGACTGGAAAACAGTCCAGGGTCCTGATCGTCCTTCTGACAGGCCGGCAAAGACCCCATCACTCTTCAAGTGAAAGCCTGTTTTAATCGTTAGGGTCACAATCAAAGCCGAAACGGGTCCTGCCAAGTCATCCTCCGGGAGTAGCCTTCCAGGCATTGCTTGGCATCGAAGGGAGCTGGTGGTATGGGTTCAGTCAGGGTCGAGACTGAGTGGCTCAGAGCCGTGACCGCCGTCTTTGCGGGCAATGTGCTAAGAATTGCCGCCTGATTGTTCTTGAGGGTTTTTGAATGGAACGATTCTGGGCTTTTGGCTGATGTTGATCCTGTGTTGGCGACATGGTCGAGGTCAGAGCAGAGATCATTGGGGCAGCGAGGCGACTTCGCGGCCCCGGCGAGTGCCAAGCTCGTTGTAAAGCCTGTAGTCGATCGAGTCGGTGATGTAATGAACGCTCCCATCGCCGAGCACGAAGTTGGCACCACTGGTGTGCTCGCTTTTGAAACCACATCCTCGCCAGTAGTCGACGCCGCGTTCTTCGTTACGCTCAAAGGTGTTCAGCGGGATGATGGTCGAACTGAGGGGAAAATTCTGACAGAAAACACACTGGTAGACACACTGGTCCGGCAATCCCTCGCCGACCATCAGCGTGTTGCTCAAGCCATCTTTGGCATCTTCAAAGCGAAATCCCTTGGGATAGCGGCCGAACATCCCCACGGAGTTATTAGGCGGTCTGGTGCCGAAGTTCTGTCCCTGACAGCAGTAGCTGGGATTGCCCTCACTACAAAAGACACACCCGCGATCCATTTCCGTGGGGCCCATGGAGCCAAAGTAGTTTCCTCCCAGTGCCTCGGTGGGATTCCCGCCTGAGCGATTTTGGCGGTTGGTAAAAATCGGTCCGTTGCTGTCGCTGGGGCAAACATAGACTGGCACGATGGTCCTGACCCACTGCGCGTTGTTGGGGTGATCCATCCGCACGTGGAAATCAAGCTGATCAAACAGGGCCCCTTGCTCCACTTGAGGCAAGATGAAGGCGGTCCAGGTCCCTCCGTTCTGAACGCCAGCCTCGGTGTAGTTGCTGCCAAAGGGCAAGCGATTGTGGTCAAAATGGTAGTTGTGCAGTGCCAATCCAATCTGCTTGAGGTTGTTGCTGCACTGCATGCGACGCGCAGCCGCCCGAATCTGTTGGACCGCCGGCAACAACAGACTCATCAGAATCCCGATGATGGTGATCACCACCAACAGTTCGACCAGCGTGAAACCTGGACGATTCCAGCAGCCGAACAATCGGGACTGTTGCGTTGTCCGAGCAACAGACTCACCAAAAACGAGGGGGGTACGATGCAACCCCGATAAATGTCTCTGATGGCAACGAGGAATCATGAACCCGCCTCGGATGAAAGATGGAAAACGCCGTGCAAATCTCGTCATGCGGGGAAGTCAACCTCACCCTGTTGCCTCATCGGCTGATTCCGGGCGTGCGGCCGACCTCAACGCGAAAACATCACTTTACCAAAATAGTATCTTCATAAACCCAGGGTCAGTGCGGTTCAACAGGGCCCCACCTGTTGGCGGCCTTTTTGAAACGAATCGCCTCAGCCGACCAAGCCACAAACCCCATCCTATGGCGGGTGCCGGTCTTCCTGATCTCGTGAGTTCGACTGGTCCAGATTGTGGCAGAGGCCCAACCTGGAGGAACCTCAGCAAGTTCATTCACCAACATATGGGTGGGCAGCGACCACATCTGGGACAGTCCAATCAGGACCAAGTGCTGTGGAGACGAGGCGAGAGCTGGTCAACGAACGTGGCTCAGCTTGTTCCTGGCAGAACAGTGACCACGTGACTGTCTCGATTGAGGGAGGGTTTTCGGTTTTCTCTCCGAAAGGGTCAAGCTGCAGTTCTCACTGACCCAGGCGTGCCTAGGGTTGCAGACGGTCCAGTCAAGCAAAACCATCGGAGGTCTTGCCAGCAGTCGCATGGTGAGGCTGGCCGGATTTCCGGGCCAATTGGATCTTTCAGGCCAACGGATTGGCAGGCCGATGCAAACGCGACGGTTCAGATGGTCCAAGGAGTTACCGGGGAAATGGCCCAACTTGTCAGGCCGGGCCACCTCGGCCAAGCAGGCCAATGCAGGAGATACCTCGATGCCGCCGAGGACTCTTTCCAGCCGCCCAAAGCCACGGTCGAAGTGAGATCGCTGTTTTGCGACAGAGCCTGGTGGTCCGTTTCCTTCTGAGTTGGCAGTTGGGGTCTCGTGGAATCGAGGGATTCCGGTCGAACCGACTGCCAAAATCCAAGGAAACAAGGCACTAGCCAGCGCCGGGCGTCGGCGACATCGGCTGGTCTTCGGGGAGAGTCTCTGACGAGGCCGGCTGAGCGTCGACCTGCTGATCGACCTGAGAGCCAGTGGCTGCACCGGATTCTGTCTTGCCGGAACCTGTCTCGCCAGAACCTGTCTGGCTGGTGCTTGGCTCGCTGGAACCTGGGATCTCGCTCATGGGGACATCAGGACCCGGGACCTCCGGGTCGTTGAGTTGAACCGCTCCAGGCAGGCGAATGGGCACGGCTTCGGCCTGTGTCAAAGGACGAGTGTTCAGACCTTGGCCGCTGGCAATGCCCGGGTGCTCGGTGATGACTTTGTGCAGCAGGAACCGCTTTCGATCGGCCGGCTGAAAGACCCCTTCGGTGAGCGTTTCCAACAACCGCCGATTGTAGACAGTGCGGACCGAATAGCTCAGCTGCTTCTGACTCCTGAGAGTCTTGGCCTGGTCGACGCTCTCGACGGCCTTCTTGCGGTTGGCTTCGGCTTGCTGTCGAAGTTGATCAGCCTCCCTGGCAAGTTCGTCTGCTTGCTGGCGGTCCTCAGCAGTCGCATCAGATCGACTGCGTCGCGTCTCAGCTTGATAACGCAGCTTGGCAGCTCGATCCAACAACGTGTTGGCCTGACGCTGTAACCGCTCGGCTTCTTCTTCCAAAGGAAGAGCACGCTGCTCGAGAGCCCAGTCATCACCTGCCAAGCGTAGATAGTCCTGCAATTCCTCAGCAAGAGCTCCCTCCTCGGCCAAGGCCTCATCACGGGCTCGGCTGGTTTTGGTCACATCCGGATCCATGACCTCAGCCTCGATGACATCAGCCTCGGTCACATCAGCCTCGGTCACATCAGCCTCGGTTCCAGCTTGCTTGCCGCTGAGTTGGTCGAGAATACCCGATTCGAGCACATCGGCGGCGAATCGCTCCGTTTCTAGATAGCGATTCAGTTGAGCGAGCAGGTCCAGCTGCTCACGCCACTCGGGAAAACGTTCGGGATAGTAGGCCTTCACTTCTTCTTGGAACAAAGGCGGAAGACCATCCCAGAGTCGGCCCAGGGGGGTTTCGCCACCGGCGGTGAGTTGTTGCATCAACTCGGGCCAATCGACAACCTCTTGGAGACTGACCAATCCATAACCCGCTGGCGGAAAGGCATCTTCCAGGCCAGATTCTCTTAGGGCACGGCGGTATTCTCGAACGATCTCAAAGAGATCCTCGGCGGTAAGCGTATCGTCCCGTAAGGCCGGGAAAGCCTCCAAAATCACTCGCCAGTGCTCCAAACACCGGGCATACTCCTGCCAGGCCTTCAGGGGATCACCATCGACCCGGTAGGCCTGTCGGGCGTCGCGGACAGCGATTCGGGCAGCACGAGCGTCGTAGACTTGTTCGGCCTGGGCTCTAGTTCGCCAGTAGATGAAATTGACGATATCGCGGTAGTTACTGTGATACTGAGCGATTTGCTTGGCACGATTGTAGTCTTCTGCCAGCTTGAGAGCCTGCTGGCGGAGCGGCTCGGGCATGGCCATGGCCAGATCTTCTTGAGGATCGATATAGAGCTTTTGCTCCGCTGATGCGGCTAACTGGTACTGCTCGCCGACGCGTTTTTCAAAGGGGATCTCCAGGGCCTGACGTTCTACAGATGTGACTTGGGCCTCGCGCTCGGTTTTGAGCTGGTCGTAGAGCTGAGGATCCAAGGCGGTCAATTTCTCCCACAGCTCGTCACGACGCTGGTCCCATTCTTCTTTGTGGTTCAACCGAATGATGATCGTATCATCCAGAGAGTATTTGATCTCTCGCTCACCCAGTGGCGGAACACCGTCTTTGGTCATCTCTGTGCCGGACCATTCCTCCTCCCCAAGCTGCCAAATGCTCTCCAGAATGTCCCCAAGGTTGCCTTCTTCGGCCAAAGCCATCGCGTAATAAAAATTGTTCAGACCTGGAGTCGACCAGAAGATCAGACGCGAGTTTCCGCGGTAGACCCGTTTGGGGTTATAGTCCAACACGCGTTCGGCTTTACGATAGTAGCTTTTGCCAACAACCCAGTTATCGCGTTCGCCGGTGGGCCGGCCATACTGCTTGTGGAAGTCCTCGTCGAGCTTAAATAGCCGGCGAAACTGCGTCTTCTCATCGCTCTTGCCGATTTTATGGCTGATAAACCAACCATTGTCGTACAACAGCGAGGGGTCGTCGTGATTGACCCGCACACCACGCTCAAGACATTCGATGCCTTGGACAACCCAATAATAACGGTCGCGATAATCATCCCATTCGACTGAGACGTTGTAGGAAACATTCCAGGCCTGAAATCGCCAAACGGTAATAAAGTGAGGCTGAAGGCGGAAGATGGTTTCGACTGTGGCCAACATGTTGGTCCAGTCTTCCTTCTTTTTGTACTCGTTGGCCTTCGTCCACAAGATATTCGCGGCAATCCCTCGCAGACCCAACAAGGCCAACTTAATCGTTTGGCTCGTTGGATCCACCCGACCCAAGGCTTGATTGGTCAGGCCATATTTGCGCCGCAGCTGGGTCAACGCACCGCCGGTGCCCGGCTCGACGGTGTCCATCAGGTTCCCTTCCTGGACTTTGTCGAGGCTCTTGTAGGTCGCCGGCCCACTGAGATAGTAGTTGGGAAGCAACAACGCCACCAACACGATCACGTAGACAAGCTTGCGGGTCAAAGGGCGTCTCTGTGACATCACTCTGCCTTCGTTGGGAGTCGGCTCAGCACAACACCATGAGTCTGAGCCCGCAACTCTTGTTCTCTTCGCCGTGTTTGTTCTCTTCGCCGTGTTTGTTCACTTCGCCGTGTTTGTTCACTTCGCCGTGTTTGTTCACTTCGTGGGTCATCGATGCCAGCTGGATTGGTTTCGCCGGAAAGGGCTGCCACCGAGTTGGGGATGATTCTCTGAGGATTCGCACCGGACTTCCGAACTTCCGAACTTCGGAACTCAGGGGTCCTGGGGTGGGGAGCTTATTCGGCGACCTGGCGGCTCCGCAAACCGAAGTGCCCGGCGATGATCACAGGAACGACAAAGGCCAACGCGCTGAGCACATGCTGCCCGATTCGCTCGGGCGAGATGTCAAAGCCCTGGGCGACGAAGTTGGAGTCGTTAAACGCCAGAAAATCAGGAACCATGCGTTCGGCCGCAAACATCAACGCCCCTAAGAAGGTATCGAAGACCTCAATGGCCTCTTGGGGAGCGTCCTTGAGCTCGACAATGGGATTTTCTTGACGGATGATACGAATGAGTGATTCGACGGGTCCGCCGCCAGGGGTTTCCCCGAGGTAGATCCCCCGCATAAATTCCGTGCAGAACCCGGCCACGGTGGTGGCCACCGTCGCCACCAGGGCCACTGGCCCTCGCAAGATGGTACTCCAAGCGACTCCGGCGGTGATCACCAACACCATTTGCAGCCAAATCCCCACGTGGCCCTTGATGAAGTTCCACCAGAAAGGAACATCGGTTGCTCGGAGGTAGAGGTCGGGACCGGCCATACAGAAGAACTGCCCTCGTTCCTCGCAGCGGATCTCCACCATCAACTTGCCGTCTTCGACCAGATCTCGAAACAGGCTGATCGGACCGCTCGGTCCATCGACGACGATATCCGGAAGGTAGCCGAGACGCTGATAGGCCGAGATGATCACTCCGAGTTCATCCGGGCCGACGGCCCTGTCTTGATCCTGACCGGCTTCTGCGGTCAGGCCCAGTTCTTGTAACACCGTGGCATAGGGAACGGTGTTGCCGTCGCGGTCCAACAGCACAGGTTGGTCGTTGGCATCGCGCCGGGGTTCTCCCAAGGTGAACTTGTCGGTGTAATATTCTCGGCTTTCGAAACGTTTGGGACGAGTTCGACGAGTCGGGTCGGAGGGATTGACCAGCGTGAGATTGCCGTAGATTCGCTCTTCGAGGTTGTCGCCCTTGTGTGTGCGGAACACCCCGGTGGTCAACTCAAAGGGCAATCCCAACAGAAAGCGGTCTCGGGTGATGCCTGGAAAAATCCACTCGGCTTTGCAGCCTGTTCCCCCTTCAATGCACTTGCGATATTCCCATTCCTTGCCCACGTTGATGCCGTCGGTAGCCTGGTTCCCTTGCCGGTCGTAGAAGGTCAGCTCACCGTAGACCGGCACTCGGGCTTTCAAGAGGCCAACCGGGGAGCTGAACTGATAAACCGGTTTGCCCTGCACATCTTCCAGGGTGACCAAGTGAGTGTGGCCTGGACCGTCGTCGACCTCCACGGTGTTGTCCGCCCGAACGATGATCTGATGGCGGTGGCCGTGCTCCGCGGCGGTCGTGCCGATGCGGCGAATCGGGTTGGGATCATCCGGATCGGTCGAAGAACGCGTCTCCCACCCCTCCAACGCCACCTTATGCGAATGGTTCAAGCCGCGGATGATGAACAGGTAGCTCACGACCCCCATCGCCCCCAGCAACAGGGTGCCCGTGGCGGCAAAACCCAGAACGCGGCCAAGGATCATTTCATGCCGGCGAACTGGCTTGGAGAGCACCGTATAGATCGTGCGGTCCTTGATATCTGCCGGAAGGCTAAAGGCGCTGAGGATGATCGAGACCGCCAGCATCAAATAAGACAACGCCGCGAAGATAAACGTGACGTACGTCTTGGCCGCCGCCTGACTGCTGCTGCCCAAAAACAACACAGCAAAAAGCAGCACCACCACAAAAAGCACAAAGACCACAATCACTCGTCGGCGAAAGGATTCCTGCATGGCCAAGCGTGCCAACGCCAAAACACGCCTCGGCGAGGTCCGCGTCCAATCCTGCACGACCCCCGTGATCGCTTGACCGATGTTGCCAAGAGCCCGGGCGGGACCCCGGCGAATGGCACCCAAAATAAAGGCCCCCAGGCCAACGAGCAGGCAGACGCCAGTCAGCACCATCAGCCACAACAGACCGCTGATCCCCAACCACGCCCAAAAACTCAGTTGTTCTTCTTCAAGGACCATTCTTCTTCTGGCACAGAAAACTGCTGGTGAACGAGTCAGCTGGTCAACAAGTCAGCCGACGAAGAGTCAAGCCACAGCCAAGGCGGCCATTGGTTGGAATCCGCTTTACTCACTTGGTGCTGGAGAAGGTTCGCCAGTTCCCAAAGGCATCACACCCACGCGTGAGATTCTCGACGATTCGGCCCCCATGATCCTGACGCCATCCGCTCATCGCCTTCCGCGAAAATCGTACGGCCTGCTCAGACACCCCTTGTCAGTCCCTAGCACTTTTTGGATCTCAGTGGCTGTCAGGATCTCAGTGGCTGTCAGGATCTCAGTGGCTGTCAGGGCACAGCTCAGGTCAATCCTCGCGGACCACCCGTCGACCTGGGTGGGCTTCGCTTTCCTCGACGATACGCAAGAAGAGCTCTTCCAGGGTGCTGCGGGGGTTGCCGATTTTGTGCAGCTCGACGCCGTGTCGCTGGAGAACCTCACGAATCTCTTGTTCGGCCTCAACTGGCAGACGGCTGGTCTGGATGTCGGTGACATCAGAGACCGTCAGAAGCGAATCCACCCGACCGAGTTCTTTGAGCTCGCCGCGGTGCAAGATGGCGATGCGGTCGCAGACGTCCTGGACATCGGCCAACAGGTGACTGCACATCACCACCGTTTTGCCTTGGCTTTTCAGCTGGAGGATGAGATTTTTGATCTGACGGGTGCCGATGGGATCCAGGCCGCTGGTTGGCTCATCCAGGAGGACCAGGTCGGGATCGTTGATCAAGGCCTGGGCTAACCCGATCCGCCGAGTCATGCCTTTGGAGTACTCTTTCAGTTTGCGTCGCCGGGCCGACTCCAGGCCGACCAGTTTGATGAGTTCCTGAGCCCGCTGGCGACGTACCTTTCCGGGGATGTCAAAGAGCCGACCATAAAAATCGAGGGTTTCGTCGGCATTGAGGAAACGATAGAGATACGACTCCTCAGGGAGATAACCGATCCGCTCGTTCTTGCTGACGTTGGTCGCCGGCTCTCCAAAAACCTTGGCCTCCCCACTGGAGGGAAAGAGCAAGCCCAACAGCAGTTTGATCGTGGTGGTTTTTCCTGAGCCGTTGGGGCCTAACAACCCGAAAACCTCACCTTGTTGGATCTGCAGATCCAGGGCTTTCAGAGCGGTCACCTTAGGGACGCCCCAAAAATCCCGATAATCTTTGGTGAGATTACGAGTCTCAATCACCACCTCTCCGGAGGGTTGATTGCCGGGGATTTGGTCGTCGGCGGAGGTTGTCTGAGAGGCGAGAACATCGCCGGCAGATGGAGCCGTAGCCGAGTCAGCCGGTGATTCTGCGGTGGCCGCGGGCTGTTCCATCGTAGAGTGCTCCCGAGAGTCTGTCCGGAATCACCTCTGTCCGGAATCACCTCTGCCGGAATGACCGCTGCCGGAGTGACCGCTGCCGGAGTCACCGAGGTGTCCAAAGAGCCTGTCTTGATTGTTTTGGACAGCTCTCTGGAAAAGTTAGGCCGGATGGAGAAGTTAGGCCGGATCAATCATTGTCGTTTCGGCACAGATCTTCTTTTACCGAGTCGATACGCCAACTCAAGGGAGTCGGTTCGCCTTCCAGCATGAAATTTGAACAGAACGCGTTCTGCCGGCCGCTTGATCTGTCAAGAAGAGTCTCTGGTGGCCATCGGTTCAGCAAGTCCCCATCGACCCCAAAGATCCTCCCGGCAAGTCTATCCGACAAATCCAACAGGCGGGTTGGGCCGGCGAGTTGGGCCGGCGAGTTGGCCCGAGACATCCCATCAACAACTCCCAGGAACAGTCCCGGGCCCAAATGGAAAGCGGTCCCAAACAGGGCTCTTCCTGGGCCGGAACCCGCCTAGTGGGCCTGGCTGTGAGTTGCTAAGTTGCCGCCCTGGAAACGAAACTGTCGGTTGTCACGGCCTCGGTGGAACTGAACCCTGGGAGCACCTGAGGGTGGTCACCGGACGTCCCCGATCGTCCAGGAGACTTCTTTGGTGCGTCGATTCGGCAGCCCCTACTTGTCTGGACTTATGCAAGCGTTGCATGTTGGCTCCTGTGTCCTGCAGCCGACACGCTGGTCGGCCCGAACGCCGACATTCGGGCCCCAGTCTCCTCAATCCACCCCCATGGCCCAACTCCTTCACCAGAAACCAGCGTACCCTGCCCTTCCATCAACGTCTCTCAATTTCAAGCTCTTCAATTTCAAGCTCTTCAATTTCAAGCTCTTCAACTTCAAGCTCTTCAGGTCAAAGCGTTTCCGTTTCAAGCTTTTCCGTTTCGAGCTCTTCCGGTCAACCCATCGCCGATCAGCAGGCCTCAGGCCAACTCGGGTGCCCAGGCGTGGGCTTGCAGTTGCTTTAGCCCTCTTAGTCCTGGCTGTGCTGCAACCCGGTCTGTGCCGAGCCCAAGAGGATCTCCCTCCTCAGCCTTGGTGTGAAGATGCTGGGTTAAACGACGTGATCTTTCTCGATCGACGCACGGGCTGGGCCGTCGGAGATCGGGGGGTCCTCTGGCATACCCAAGATGGGGGCGGCCAATGGGTACTCCAGCACTCCGGGGTCAACGCGAAGCTGATGAGCGTCAGCTTCTTGGATCGCCAGCGAGGATGGATTGTCGGCAAGAAGATTGACCCCTACACCGGGCTCAGCGAGGCGGTGTTCTTGGTGACCAACGATGGCGGCCGTCATTGGAAAAGTCGCCGCCAGCCGCTGTTGCCTGGTCTGCAACGGGTCGGCTTTTTCGACGCAAGCCAGAGCTGGGCTGTTGGCGAGCCCACCCCGATGTTTCCCTCAGGTGTGTTTGTCACCGATGGGGCAGGCCATTGGAAGCCCCTGCCTGGAACAACACCTCGACCCTTCCTGGACGCGACATTCCTCTCATCAGGACAAGCGTCATCAGGACAAGCGTCATCAGGTCAGGGGTCACCGCGTCAAGGGTGCGCCGTCCATGGTTCGGGCATCTCCGTCATCCAAGGCCACCAGATTGAGCCAGCAAAGATCCCCCCACTAGGCAACCAAACCATTCGATCGGTCGCCTTCTCGCAACAAGTCAGACAACCAGCGTCCCGAAAACCCACTTCACGCCAATCTTCGCCCAGAAGGCCGCAAGACAACGCCCAGATCATCAGCTGGGCAGTCGGCGATGGCGCCATGGTGCTGCGATCATTGGATTTGGGGAAAACCTGGCGGAAGTTAACCATCTCCAACCGCGAGGATCTGAAAAGCTTGTACGATTTTCAGGCAGTGGCCGCCCAAGGAAACCACTGCTGGATCGCGGGAACGCCCGGAGCACGGATTTTGCACTCAGGTGACGGAGGCCGAACTTGGCAGTGGCAGCGGACCCCAAGCCAAGTTCCCATTCGCCGCTTGTTTTTTTTGGATGCTCGGCGAGGCTGGGCGGTCGGGGCCTTGGGGACGGTGCTCTCCACCAGCGACGGGGGTCAGACTTGGCGAAAACAACGTGCCGGCGGGACTCGCCTCGCGGTTCTGGTGCTGTTGCGTTCGCCTGAACAAATTCCGCTCTCGTTGCTGGCCCGCGAATCGGGAAACAATGGCCACTTGAGCGTGACCCACTTGATAGGCCGATCCGATCTGCAGCCGGGCGTTTCTTGGTCGGGCACCCCGGTCTCCCGACCAACGATCGCTCAACTCGATCACCTGATCGTCGGCCTCGGGGGCTGCGAGGCCTCTGAGGAATGGCAATTTTCTTTACCGCCGAAAGGCCTTGAGTTCTCGGCCAGCCATGTGATCCAAGATTGGGACGATCAGCTCAACGGCCGCAGCCTTCAGCATCTTGAACAACGCCTGGTGCGGCAAATCCGTCTCTGGCGACCCGATTTGGTGATCACCACACCGGCCAGCCCTGAGCGAAAACACCGGCTGGATTATGTCCTCAACCAGGTTGTCCTTCGAGCTAGCGAACAGGCTGTCGATCCCACCAGATATCCACAACACAAAACGTTGGCCGATCTGCGTCCCTGGCGGGTGAAGAAGGTTGTAGGCTCTCTGGGCCCGGGAAATAGCGGCGACTATGTGCTGGACACCTCGGAACTGGCCACACGCCTGGGGGATTCGCTGGCGGGCTTCTCGCAGCGGTTGAGCCCATTGATCCGACCCAACGCTGAGGGGCAGCCGACTCATTGGTCGTTTCAGGTGCTTGCCAGTGAGGGGGTCGCGACAGCAGCCGGCGCGGGATTGATGGCCGGAATTGCGATGCCACCTGGCGAGGACGGTCGTCGACGTCTTTCGTCGCTGGCGGCCACAGCGGGAGGTTTAATCAAACAGAGCCAATTGCGGCGAAATGTCGTGGCCTTGTTTCATCAGTTTCGCTCCGGCGATGCTCGTGCGATCCGGCTGAGATCTCAGTTAGGGCCGCTGCTGTCTGGCTTACCCTCCCAGGCCGCCGGAGCAGTCCTCTTTCATGCCGCCCGAGAACAAGCTCGTCTTGGGCAGTGGCAAGAGGCCGCCGAAACCTATCAGTATCTGCTGGCCAATCACCAAAGTCATCCTGCCTGCGGGCAAGCTGGGCTATGGCTGGTGCAATACTATTCCAGCGGCGAGGTCAGCTGGCAGCTGCAACGCAAGCTCACCCAAGCCCAGACCGGAGGGCTATCCCCAGTGAGCATTCCCTCACAAACAGCCATCCAAGAGCAACTGCCGCTGATCTCCCTGCCTGAGCATCTGCAAACGACCGCCCCAGCGGAGCTCAGCCCCCAGCAGACTCGCCCCACCGAGATGGCCTCAACTGGGAACCAACAGGCCCAGACTGAGCCGAACAAACAGGAAAACCAGCCAGCGAACCAGCTGAAAGCTTCCCAGAAATCAGCAAAGATTGATCCTGGTGGACGGCGTGCCAAGAAGGCGGCGAATGTGGCGGACTGGCTTGCGCGGGCACGGCCTGGGGTCCATCAACGTCCGGAGCTTCGCTTGCCGTTGGCGGTGGCAGAGACTCGTCAGGGTTTGCTGGAGAAAGCCAAGAGGACTTATCTGGAGCTACGACCTTTGGCGGGAACGCCTAGCGCTGAGGAACTTTGGGGCAGGTGCGCAGCGGCAGAGCAATGGCTTTTAGAGCAGAATCGCGGCCCGTGCCCCAAGCCGGTGTGGAGGTGTCGGGCGGCCGAGAAGCGGCCGCATCTGGACGGATCCTTTGATGATCCCCTCTGGCGAGAGGCGACGCCGATTACGCTCTCGGGGGCACCCGGCGAGCCTGGTCCCTCACCGGCGGCAGCTCTGATGGCGTATGACGATCAATTTCTCTATTTGGGCATTTCGTGTCAGAAGGTGCCAGGGCTGAAGTATTCTCCGGCGGAACGTCCCCGGACCCGAGATCCAGACCTCCACGGTCAGGACCGTGTTTGTGTCTGGTTGGATATCGACCGGGACTGGACGACCGCGTATCAGCTCACGTTGGATCATCGCGGTTGGGTGATCGAAAACTGTTGGGGCGATGTGAACTGGAACCCGAGGTGGTTTGTTGCCCAGGCCGCTGACGAGTCTCAGTGGAGCTTGGAGATCGCCATTCCTCTGCAGGAGTTGACCGGCCAGCTCCCCCGTCGCGGAACCGCCTGGGCCGTCGGGGTCACTCGGGTCATCCCTCAAGGCGGATTTCAGAGTTGGACTCATCCGGCCAGCCCCCGAGGTTTAATCCCTGGCTTTGGGCTCTTGCTCTTTCAATGAGCCCCTCAATGAGCTTCTGAGCGATGACATGCTGAATCCTGTGGTGTGACAAACCTGGATCCCGCCCTGAAGTCGAAACCAACAACGAAAACACAAACGTCAGGTCCTCGACGACTGAGCAGACCCAGCAACGATGGGTTCCCTGAGTAGTCTTCGACGAGGTCATCGCGAAAGGACCAAGGATCCGGGCTTCCGGTGGAGCCGCTGGCTGCCCCCTTTGGTCATCACAAACTAGGGCAGACGGAAAGCCCTGGGTCGAATACTTCTCTCAAGCTTAGTACGACAACGCGAAGTCGACCCTGATGCCACGGTGTGTTGTGGTGACGTTATTTTGGGACTACCACATCTTGGATAGGAAACCGGACTTGGCGCTGTCGTATTAGTAAGATAGGAGCCAGTCCCAAGGGAAAATTTTCCTACCGGGAGATTCAAACTCCCGGCTTGGTGTCCAGTGGGCCGAATTCCGAAGGATGACGTCGCACCTTGCGAGGTCTTGCAATCATTTCCGGGTCAATAGAACATTTGTCAGTAGAACACGTTGGGAACTTTCTTTGATTTTACCACACTTACGCGGATTCACGTTCGCTGTCTTGTTTTACGTTGTGTTGGCGGTCACGACAGCCGCCCAGGACAGCCCCCGTCTTGTCTTTTTCGGTTGGTCCGATCAACACATCCAAACGAATGGGTCAGCAGAGCATGTCCGACCTGTCGTCGAGGCCATGAATCAGCTGCCTGGCACGGACTACCCGGAAACGATTGGTGGCCAAGTCGAACAGCCGGAGTTCGTCTTCGGCTGTGGTGACATCACCGAATGGCCCACCCACGCAGCTCGCAAGACTTATGAGCAGCTTCTGCGAGAACTCAAATATCCTGCCTATGATGTTTTGGGCAACCATGATGATGGTGGCAAGGTGCCCAGCGAGACGATGAAACGCTGGGCGATTGCCAAACATGGGGGTCTCAGTTACACCTTTGCGAAGAACGGTGTTCACTTCGTCTGCGTCTACAGCGAGTATGACCCGGACTTAGGCAACCCCGCCCAGCCGATCACAACCGAAGCCCTCGCCTGGACCGCAGCCCGGCTCAAGGAAATCGGACCGAAGAAACCGGTGATTATTGCGACCCATCTTTGTTATGATGCGATCACCAATAAGGATGAGTTCGTCGGCGTTCTCAAGGGCTACAATGTGTTGGGGGTGCTGGGCGGACACTACCACAAGGCCGTGGTCAGCCAGCACCAAGGAGTCTCCTTTATCCAACTTCCCAGCCCCAAAAGCGAGTTTCATGATATTACGGTTCTCCGCGTCTTGGGAGAAAACCGCTTGCAGGCATTGGTCTACGACTACAAGAAAAAACAGTGGCGACTGCAGAAAGGCGTTTCCCTCAAATAAAGATTCTGGGTCGACGATTTCTCCCCAACAAAGGGAGGTCTTCTCGAGTCAGGTCGCCGGTGAATCCGAGCTCTCGGTCGCCCTCGGTTTGGGTTTTGTCTGAATCGAGACTGGTTGGTTGAAAGCCATACCCATCGTAGGCTACGGGCAACGCCCTGGGTATTCGCTCGCATTTTCTCGAGGGCTCTCCATTGGTTGATCCAAGATTTTGGCCACCGTTGGTGCTCGGCCGATCGCCCAATTCGATCATCCGAGTTGGCTGCCCCCGATCCTGCCATGAATGTTCTCCGCCCGGTGGATTGGCATCCAAGCGTGGAGACACCAGGCCCCATTGGGTACCGCCCTGGCTGGAGAACGCATGTGGCCAAAGGCCACATGATCATGCCATTTGTGCCGATCCGTCGTGTTTTCGTTGAAACGTATTTTTCAATCAGCAGCCCGAATCCCCAGGGCGTTGCCCATAGGCCACGATGGGTATGGCCTCAAGCCAATCAGTCTCGATCGAGAGAAGCCTCAAACCAACGGCGGCGAAAAACTTGGGATCATTGGAGCAAAGATTATTAGCAAAAACCAGCACCAAACCCAGGAGAACTCAAATCGCGGGCAGGCCGGACCTCAAGGTCTGCGACTCTGGGCGCAGGACCGTTAACCGGCTTTGCGTTGGGGTTGTTGATAGAGGTAAGGGTTGAGGGTGGGATCGTTGTACATCTTCATTTGCCGATACAGTTTGAGTTGCTTTTGACCGGCAAAGATCTCTTGGAGAAGCTGAGAGACCGAGTTGGACAAATCCGCCAGCTGTGTTTGGCATAGCTGGAGCTTGCCCTGCACCTTTTGACGATGGGTGTCGTCCACCTCAGGACGGTCCAGTTGCTCCTGCATGTGGTAGATTCGCAGAGACATAATCGAGAGTCGGTCAATCGCACTGCCAGGAGTTTCTGTATTGAGCGGTGCATCAGCAGCTGGGCTCACCCCTTGTTGAGTAAGCTGGCCCAACAGAGTCTCATCGATTCGTTCAATCCAGTCGTTGCGTTGCTGGTTCAAGCGATCGATGGCGCGTTTGACCTGGGCGATGCGGTCGTCGCCGACATCAGGACTCCGCGCAACGTCCTCTTCATGCCAAAGCAGGAAGTTAAACTGATGCTGTTGGCAGACCACAGCCAGAAAATCTTGGTAAGGATTGTCCACCGGTTGCTCGTGCCAGCGAATGACCATCTCGCGATGCAAGGTTGTTACCTGCTGGACGACCTGTTCGATGACAAAGGACATCGCTGTTGCTTCCTTGCTTGCTGTTCGGCTGGATCCTTCTTGCCCACGCCCGTCTGCGGAACCTTCGTTGGCAGGCCAGAATTCGTCCCTCACCGCTGGCTGTAGACCAAGCGGAGAAGATGGTAACGAGCATGGAGACGGGCACCAAGATCAGTTCCGGCCGGCTGGAAGAATTCCGGGCCGAGGAGTGTCACAAAAAGAGGTCCTCAGGGAGGGATGAGCATAGGCCGAGTCGGACACCTCTGATCTCACGCTCTCAGGCAAACGTCCGATCTGGGCGGTCAGTTCTCGCAAGCATTCTCGCTTCAGGAGGGGCCTTTCATGTCAGCTCCCGATGTCACCGCGGACTTCATCCGCAAGCTCATCAACAACAGCTTAGAAGCCGAACGTGTGGCGCTTGCTGAGCGGATCGGCGGATTTGTTTCTCCCGGAGGCGGCGCGGTGGCCACCGGAGCTCGATGGTTGTGGTTCTATCAGCGTGTCCGAGGAGGCGGGCCCTGGGATTTCAAGAACAACGATTATGCCCCATACCGCAGCACTGGGCTGGTCATCTGCGGTCGCCAGTACCGCTTTGATATGCCAGGAAATTTTCACTACGGCTTTGTTGGGGCTGCCGCTGGTTTCACCAGCGCTGTCCTCTTTCGGATGGCCGGAGAGGCCCAACAACGTGCCGGAACCTCTCGGCCGGAGTACCACTGCACCTACGGCGACGATCCTGAAGATCAGGAGTTCATCCGCCTCGGGATCCTGCTGTACAATACCGTCGACCGAGACGTCACCGTGGGAAACCTTGGGCAGAACTTGCTACGATTCTCTCCAACGGTTTGCGCGACGCGTTAAGATGGATGCCCGGATTCCCTCGAATCATCCCTGAATCCAGTGACCGGCATTTTGGCCGCCACTGAAGCTGGCTTTGGCTTCCAGTCTGTCCGAAAAGCACCGGAAAGCACCTGGATCGTGTTGCACCATGGTTTTGACCCCACACCAGAGTAGATTGCCGGATGCTTTTCGAAAAGTCTCCCAGAGATTCAACCGACCTCGGCGGCCAATGCGCCCCGCCGAACACAGGCCGTTTGAATTTTCACGGCTTTTTCAAATTGAACCTTGCAACCCCAGAATGATTGGTTAATGTAGAACTATCCTTGAGGATGCGATGGCCTGGCCACTCCGCCCTGACCAGACAACCGACCTTCAGTTGCCTACCAACAAACAAGCCCCAACCCTATCCCAACAACCCCACAATCCACCAACGACAACCTACTGAACCTTCGGAGAAGTTTTCGACCCAAGGCGACCGTCTGCCCTTGTTTGTGATGACCTCAAGGGGGCAGCCTGAGGCACCACCGGAAGCCCGGATTGCCGAACGAAACGCCCTGCTTCGTCGAAGACTTTTCAGGGAATCAGTAAGCCTCAGATCAGTCT
>CAZYKP010000129.1:0-21195 GCA_964648025.1 uncultured Pirellulales bacterium
GTTTCGTCCGGCAATCCGGGCTTCCGTTGGTCGCCCTTTGGTCGAAGCCTTCTCTGAGGCTCAGTAGTTGGGGATGATGGGCTGGCGGGTCCCGGGATCCTTGTCGGCGCGATTCCTCTTGAGGGGAAAAGCACAACCGGCGACCGTTTGCTGACGGTCGCCGGTTGGTTTTGAGTCGGTTGGTTCTGTATTGGTGAGCGAGTTATTCTGTTAGCTCAGCTCAGTGGCTGAACAAGCCCCGCTCGTTGTTTTGGTGCGGAGTATGAGCTCAGGAGGTTCGGCGTCGACGGCTGCAACCCCAGGCGCCCAGCAGCAGACCTGCTAAAGCGGCGGTGTTTGGCTCGGGGATGACAAGTGAAGGGATGTCGGGAATACCCTCGGGGAGTCCTCCAACAGCAAAGCTGTAGGTGGTTTCAGGGAAAAATCCAGCGGGAGTTTCTCCACTTGCAAATTCAACTTGGAAATCAATAAAGAACGTACTTTCAACTGTGCTTTGGTTTTTTGGGTCAAGAAGGAATGACCAGTTGATGTTCTGCTGGAGTAACTCGCTTGCGGTGTTCAGTTTGATTGAGTTGTTTTTAGTGCTGTCAGTATCCACAAAGACGAGTTGTGTTGGTTCCTGATTGGCATCTCCCTGAGTCTCCCCATCAGTCCCTGTCCAGCCAATGAGCGAAGGCGAGGTGCCAGTTCCCGAAGTCGACGTCTGAGCTAAGAAGGTAAACTGGTCGTTGGTGCCAAGAGGTGGGTCGTCTGGTGTGAAGGTGGGATTCATAAGATATTCGACGCTAAAGCCCACAGTAAAGGGTCCGTCGGTGGTGATCGTTGCCGCGGTTGTGTTGTCTGCGAGGCCGAGATCTTTGGTCACCTCGGAAGGCAGTTCCGTCGAGTTGTCGGGCACAACGATCTGAACTTCGTCAGGGCGCAAGAATGTGGTCTCTTTCAAGACCTGCCATCGGCCATCCATAAAGACCGTCGCCCCGCTCTCGACGACGACTGCCGCAGCCACAGCTTGGTCACCGTCGTTGCTGAATTCTCCCTCGTAGACAAGCGCGATATTAGCTTGTCCTGAGGCGAGATATACAGGCTGGGGTTCCGGTTCGGTGCTGACGACGTTTGCTCTGGCGGTGTGGCCGACAGCCAGTAGAGCGAAGCAGGCCACAGCGACTCCAAAATAACGCTGGAACATCTCGTCTCCTTCACAGACGTTGCTCGCAGAACTGGGAGAAATATGTTCTCAGTCCGCGTATGTGTCAGTGGGTTTTGGGAAAAGGGTTTAATGGCAGGTCAATCACTTGGTGTGATAATTCGTTTCGTGAGGTTGGCCGCAGTGGGGTTCCCATGCGTTTGGGATCAACGCTGTTGGTTT
Organism: uncultured Pirellulales bacterium; assembly: GCA_964648025.1. Taxonomy (GTDB): domain Bacteria; phylum Planctomycetota; class Planctomycetia; order Pirellulales; family Pb10988; genus CAZYKP01. Next base: position 1,367 of record CAZYKP010000129.1, read on the forward strand.
GCACAGGGTGAATGAGTGGATTCGGTGGGACATCTGGGGAGGGATTGTTAGGGTGTGACCAGTGTCGATGGCAAGGAGTCATCGTTGAGGTCTTCAGTCTATTAGGCTGCATTTCGAGCCCAACCAAGCGGGAAATATCCCCGAATTCTCAGAAAACTTCGCCAAGTTGAGCAAGGAATCCTCGTGGGGGCAGCGACTCCAGAACAAGAATTCCCTTTTAAGTCGCCGCTGGAATGCGACGGCACCTCGTTGAGTCTCACGCTGTCCAACTCGCTGGCCTGTCGGCCTTGACCGTTTGGCCAGCTGCGCCGATCCCAACGGATTGGCTTGGTCCCATCTTGGAACGGGGATTCCGGCAAACCAGCACATCAGAGTTTGCCGAGATACGTCCCTCTGAGGTCCAGCGAAATGCTCGCAAGTCCGGGAGAACTCCAGGGCATCTGGGCTCCGTCTGCAGGCGGGTTCCCAAAACGTCCCGAATCCGACGGCAACCAAATCGGTCAGCGAGCTTGCCTGACAGGGATTTGTTCGTGGTGAACAATGGCGACTCGTAAACGTCCTGGGCCATCAGCCGACTCCAGAACTTTGCATGCCACCTTGGTGGTGGGGTGTCAGGGCAGTCTTTTTGGGTGTGCGGTCTCTCAGGTGTGTTTGGGGGGTTATGTATCAACTACCTCGGGGGGTATTGCTATCCTACGCACCCATTCAGGAAGAGGCAACCGAGTTTTCTGGCTAGCTCTGGCGGATTCTCGGCAGAGTCCAAGCCCCGGCAGTCAACTCGGTGACGGTCGGAACTTCTCGCTGTGAGTGAAGAGTGAGCGACCGGCAGCGCAGAGACTTCTCTGGGTAGGCCAGAGATTTCGCAGGCCAGAGATTTCGCAGGCCAGAGACAGGAAAGTGCTGCTTTGTTCTTGCGGTGACTTGGGCAGTGACTTGGGTGGTGCCATCGGCGGTCATCCACCAGCATTCGGCCACCTAGCCACCGGCGCCCTCACGAGCGATTTCGTCTCGCAGCCGAGCGGCCAGTTCGTACTCTTCGTTGGCGACCGCCTCGGCGAGTTGCTCTTCGAGGGTCTTTTCCAGTTCATGGTCCTCGCGGAGGGAATCGCGAAGCTGGCAGAGGCGACGGACCATCTCATTATCGTCGAAGACTTCCTCGGCATCGTGGTGCCGGAAGACTTCTCGCATCCGTTCCAACCCTTGGTTGAGCTCGTTGATGGCACGCCGGGGGTTGCCAGCCTCACCTTCCAGGGCTGAGAGAGCGGCCGCCTCGGTTCGATGAAAAAGAATAAAGGGCCGATACTGCTCGTGAGCCTCCACCCATTCCTCATCGGTTGTGCAGCGTCCAGCAAAATCTAGCAAAGACAAGTTGTGGTCGGCATCTTGAACGGCCAGGTCGAAGCGTTGCAGGGAGAGCCAACAAACGCGTCGCTGGTAGTATTGCAGCAGTTCTCGTTCAACCTCGGCCAGTTGTTCTTCATCTAGCTCAAAACCATCCCCTTCGCGAATGGCCAAGGCCAGCAAGTAGTCATAGTAGGTTTCGGCCCCGCCGGGTCGAGTTCCGTCAGGTCGTCCTTCGGTCTCCAACTGCAACAGCCCCAGATCGACTCGGACCTGGATGACTTCGCGTCCGTCTTCTGCCTCCAGCAGGCGCGTTGCCAACGTTCCTGGCTCATACTCCCAGTTACCGATGATATGGTCGATGTCCTCAGGCTTGGGCATGGGCGTCTCCGGCTGGAGCCGAGGTTCGGGTCCGGCAATTGGTGGTCAGTTAATGGTCAAGACAAGGAGAACAAACATTTTTTCCTCGATTTTGGCAAACGAAGATTCCAGGATCAGTTGCAGCCCAACTCACACGTTTCCAGGAAAAGTCGCCTGCACCAAAACCCCACAAACCATCTCTGGGGTCATCCAGGAGGACAGAGACGGCTTCACTTACAACCCTGCCATGATCTCTTCGATGCTTTTGCCCTCAACGCGTAGTGGTCGGTTTCCTTCTGATTTGGCAGTTGGTTCTCGTGGAATCGGGGGATTCACGTCCAACCGACTGCCAAAATCACAGGAAACATGGCACTAGGGCCTGAACGCGTGTTACCTGAACACGTATGGGCCGCCAGGTTGTTTGTGGGAGAGCGTGCGTTGATCGTCCTGGAACAGTCTTCCTGAGTGTGATCTTCCTGGCAGTGACTTGTCTGAAGCGACCCTGCTGAAGCGATTTTGCCGAAGCGAGTGTGGGCTGCCATTTCCCGGACAATCAACCAGTTCTCGGATCTCCTCGACATTATACCTCGCTGGCGATCAGCTCGGTATCTCGGGCCGGTAGTGTGACCCCTGTTCGCTAGGGTTCGGCCGGCCAGCCAGGTCAAAGTCGCCGGTTCAGCCTAAGGCGATTGAGTTGCCTTACCCAGACTGGCTTGCTCACGCTACGGGAGTTGCTTGCCGGGCCTGTTCAACTGGTCTGTCGAAGGCTGGGTTGGTGCTGGCTCAGCCGCTGATAGCCCTCAGAAGTAATCAGGTAGTTATGCTCAAAACGCATCCCGCCAACGCCCGGTACGAACTGTCCTGGCTCCAGGGTGATCACGTCGCCGACTACCAGCGTGTCTTCGCTTTCTGGCACAATGTAAGGTGGATCAGGGTGGCCAAGCCCTAACCCATGGCCAACGTGTGAAGAAAAGTTCTTCTCGAGACCTTTTTCGGCCAGCGAGCCCCGGACGGCGGCGTCAATGTCCCGGCAAGGTTGACCAGGGCGAAGCAACTGCTCTCCGGCGTTGATCGCCTCCAGGCAGGCTTCAAAGAGTCGTTGCTGTTCGGGACTCGGCTCAGCTGCACAGCAAAACGTGTTAGCGAAATCCCCTCGATATTCTTGGATGACTGCCGAAAAATCCAGCAACACGAGGTCTCCAGCCTCAATCGTTCGGTCTGTCGGAGGTCCTCCTCCGGCGAGTGTGTTGGGCCCGCTGACGAAATCACCATAGACTTGCACCTGTTGCCCGGCTGTCTGGCAACAGGATTGCTGAATGAGCAAAAACACCTCCAATTCGGTCATTCCAGGTTTTACTTGGCTTCGGGCCAGATCCATTGCGGCATCGATGGCCGCGATGCTTTGCCGGATGAGGGCGACCTCGTCGGGATCTTTGGAGCGTCGGAGTGTGTGGATGACAGCATCGACGGGAAAGAACTGTGTCGTCGGGTGATCGCGTCGCAGGCCCTCGATGATTCCTGCCGGCAAGGTCCCCTGTTCGATGCCGATTCGTTCTCCAGGGCGGCCGGACATCTCTTCCAACACGTTGGCCACCAGAAACTCCCTGCGAGGAGGGGCAGTTCTCTTGCCGTCGTACCAAGTGGGCAACACCGTTTGGTCGACCGCTGCCTTCTCGGCATACGGTCGGACCATGCTGTCGGCCACCAACACGCTGGAGCCGTCACGGCCTAACAACAGCACGCCCCCAGCGTAGGTCGAACGGAACACAAACGGCGAGGGGGCATAGTTGGCGAAGTAGACCAGCGTCTTGGGATCGCTCAACAAGATCCAGTCCAGCGGATGCTCAAATTGATCCCACAGTCGCTGACGACGAGCACGGCAACCTTCAGCTGTAAGCATGGTGGCGGGTATCCCTTGGCAAAGGACAAGCAAGATTGGGATCCCCTACCTGAACCGAGTCCAGCCAAGCTTTCCACAGCAGATTTCAGTTACTGGACCAGGTCGATGGCTGGCTTGGCTGCGTGGATCCCCAGGTAGGTCGCAAAGAGCGTTGCAGTCTAGCGAACCCCCTTCTTGGCAGCAAACCGGACCAACCCTAAGGCCCCATTCCTCAAAACTCCTCTGCTGCTGGATCTCATCCTTCACGCGTCTCGCCAGGATTGTTCCAGAACCTGGCTGGTGTTTGTCGAGGCTGCTCCCGGGTATTGTATCAACTTGTTTATATAGGTTGCTTTCACTTGCCAAGACGACACTCCAGAGACAATCTGGGAGTGATGACGAGGGATCGATTCCTGCAGGGTTCTGTCTTGGTCGGTTTCTCCCTCCCCGAGATGGCAACCGGAGCCTGTTGATCTTCTGCCCCTCTTTGACTGAAAGAGAGTCTCAGCCGAGCTCGGCGGCGGAGGAACCCAACCCTTGGCACGAGCCGACCCCACCGCTGCCTCCAGCCATTTCACCTCCAACGGACGTGCTTGCAGCCAACTCTCCGGAGAAACAGCACGGATTTTCTTTCCACAATGTTGCCTAAGTTGACAAGGGGATCGACCTGCCAGACCCAAGTTGTTGGTCAGTTTTTTGTAGTGAAAACTTAGCGATGACAGTGAGATTTCAGTCGCTGCTCGGCCACTGACCGGAGGATCGCCTGCTCGTTGGCCAACTGGCTGTGAGCTGCTTTTGACCGCTGGCAAGGGATTTTGAGCGTTCAAGTTCAGAGCGTTCAAGTTCGGAGCGTTCAAGTTCGGAGGGTTCAGGTTCGGAGGGTTCAGGTTCGGAACATTCGGGTAGGAATCGCTCGATTTTGTGGCGTTCGCCCACGTGGCGCCCGTCTACACGGCGCCACAGAATCGGGCGCCACTGAACCGGGCGCCATAGAAACGGGCGCCATAGAAGCGGGCGCCACGGAATCAGGCGCCACGGACCCAGGCGCCCGGTTGTGAAGCGCTCGTTTTTGTAGCGTTTGGTTTTGTGATTGGGTCTGGGATGCTGAGCCTTGTGGCTTTGTGTTGGAGAACACGGAAAAGTGCTGGGGTGTTTTCGGGGAGGTCGTTGATTTCGGAGTCAGACGCTGAGTTCGGAGGTGGGGGCTGCGAGGTGGAGGTCACCGAGGAGTCGTCGGGACCAGAGAACGCCCCAGGCGTTGCGGTTGTCGCGAGGGTCAGCCGGCCCTCCGGCAAGCTCGGCGGTTTTGTTGGCCAACGACCGACCGGTTGAAGCTGCGACGATGGAGCAGGAGAATAGTGCTCTTTGGCCGGCTCGTCGAAGTCGATCGACAATCCCCGGCAGCCTCCGGTAGGTTCTGGAGGAGTCCCAAACCAGGAAAGCAGCATGCCCAGCATCAAATCGGACCCGCACGCCCGGCTGGATCAGCCATCGGCCTCGGCGGCTTCAGGTGTCAACCGCAGGACCTTCTTACAATCCGCAGGAACAAGTGCGGCAGTTGTCGCTGGCGGGGTGAGCGGGGCAGCTGCTGGATGGACCGCGCCGATTGCACAGGGAGCTGTGTCCTCCGACAAACCACCAGAAACATTGGTGAAATTGCTGCACGAGTCGCTTGATGAAAAACAACGGCGTTCGGTCTGTTTTGACTGGGATTTCCAGGACAAGCGTCGTGGGTTGTTGCGGACGCATCTCTCGAACAACTGGCGGATCACCAGACCGGCGATCAAGAGTGATTTCTACTCTCGCCAGCAACAGGGGATGATTCGCCAGATCTGGGAAGGGCTGGTCAACCCTGACTGGGTCGAACGATTCGACAAGCAATTCCAAGATGATATGGGTGGTTTTGGTGTTCGCCAGTCGATCGCGATTTTTGGCAGGCCTGGTGATGGCAAGTTCGAGTTCGTGCTGACGGGCCGTCATGGGACGATCCGCTGCGATGGGAACTCTGCTGATCATATCGCTTTTGGGGGGCCGATTCTCTACGGGCATGCTGCCAGCGGTTATTTTGAGAAGCCGGCCCATCCTGGCAATGTCTTTTGGCATCAGGCTGTTGCTGCCAACGAGGTCTTTCAGATGCTCGATGGCAAGCAACGCAAGAGGGCCCTCTTGGCTGAGGCACCGGACGAGGCCGAGATCGCCTTTCGCCAGGGGCAGGCGAACTATCCAGGGATTCCGATTGCCGATCTTTCTGACGACCAGAAGGCCCTGGTGCAGGAAGTCCTGCAGAAGCTTGTGGAGCCTTACCGCCAGTCTGACCGGGAGGAGGCTCTTTCCGCCCTAAAAAAGCAAGGTGGTCTCGACAAATGCCATTTGGCCTTTTATCAAGGCGACGACCTTGGCCAGGACGGAGTTTGGGACAACTGGCGTCTGGAGGGGCCGGCCTTTGTCTGGCATTATCGTGGGGCCCCGCATGTGCACACTTGGATCAACGTCGCCGACGATCCCAGCGTGAAACTCAACGCGAAGAACCTCTCTGGCCCTTTGCGAAAAGGGTGAGTGAACCCCTTGTCCGGAAGGTTTTCTTGACTGCTTTGGAGGTTCTCCCCAAGCCAGGCGTGGATTCCGCTTGAGTGTTTCTTCGGCCAGGTGCTTGTTCTTGGGCGGACCAGACCCCCGGTCAGCCTCTCGCTGCCCAGCCCCCGGTGCTTGTTGACTGGGTGCTTGTTGACTGGGTGCTTGTTGACTGGGTGCTTGTTGACTGGGAGCAGGAGGGGCAGAAGGTCGCCTCATAGAAGAGCTTGTCGCTGGGCTGCTTGAGCTGGACCACCTTGATCGACCACTAGGTCGGCGGTACCATCCCTCCATCTTTCTGGCTGGTTTGGGCTGTGCTGAACAATTTGCTGCCCACGGCATACCCTCTGTGAGAAATCCGTTTGCCCGACCAGCCTCAAGCCCAACGAATGGGGACTTTTCGCTTTCGAAGGCGTTCAGACGCTTTCCGAGAATCAAGAAACCCGATGTGGTTCCATGGAGTCGAACGCAACAGCCGAGGGACGACCTCCTCACTTCAGCATTGCCATCCCCTGTTTCAACGAAGAAGGGGCGATCGCCGAGACAATTGCTGATTTGTACAAGAAGCTGGCTGATGCCGGACCCTATGAGATCATCGTCATTGACGACGGCTCCTCCGATCAAACGCCCGAGTTGCTGCAGAGAGCTCAGGAAGAATTTCCGTCGCTGGTTGTTGAGACGCACCCACAAAACCGGGGTTATGGGGCGGCAGTCAAAAGCGGCATTCGTCGGGCTAAGTCCGATATCATCGTGATCACCGATGCCGATGGGACCTACCCCAACGAACAGATTCCGAAGTTGGTGGAACTGTTGGACAATTGCGAGATGGCCATTGGAGCACGAACCTCCAAAGAGGCCCAATACTCCTCGTTGCGATCGATCCCCAAGGCCTTCTTGCGAACGTATGCTTCCTGGATCGCTGGTCAGCACATCCCCGATATGAACTCGGGTCTGCGTGCCTTCCGCAAAACCATCGCCGAGCAGTTTCTGACCATCTTGCCAAACACCTTCAGTCTGACCACGACCCTGACTCTGGCCTTCCTCACCAACCACTATCGGGTCCTCTATCACCCAATCGCTTACTTTCCCAGAATCGGGAAATCCCATATCAAACCCATTCGCGATACCCTCCGCTTCATTCAGCTGATCGTTCGCACGGGCATGTACTTCGCCCCTCTGCGAATTCTCATGCCGGTGGTGGCACTCCTTTCGCTCGCTTTTTTCATTAGCCTAATCTATGATACTTTTTGGGAGCAGAATCTCACCGACAAGACCGTGTTGTTGTTGGTCTTTGCGATGAACACCGGCATGGTCGCCCTGTTGGCCGACATGATCGATAAACGGACAGGACGGTGACGGCCAGCTCAACTCGCCAGACTCGAGACACGGTCTCAAAAAACTCTCAAAACACACTCTCAAAACACGGTGTTCCTCCAGAGAACGCGACCAACGGGTTGCTGACCAGGAGGGCGAAGCAGACCAATCCCATACTCAGACGGATCTGAACAGGAGATTCGTCCATGACGCAGTCAGCCGCCCGCAGCCAGACGCCGCAGCCAGATTTGGTATTGTGAGACAGAAGCTCGCCAGGGAAGCTCAAGGCAAGAGGATGATCTGAAGACGCAGTGGTTTCTTGGGTTGGACAACCACATCCAGGCCGGCAATCAAACTCTTGCCCTCAACGGTGCGACTGCCCTGGCTATCTTGCAGTTGGCTATCTTGCAGTTGGCTATCTTGCAGTTGGTGAGTTTGAAGAAGCTGGTAGTGCTGTTGCGGGTTGACGACAAACCACTGGGGCATCTCATTGATCCGGGCCCAATGGATTTTGGCTGCTTGGTGCTCGTTTCGAGGATGGTCAAAGTACAGTTTCCCTTCCCAGCCTGTCTCGGACTCCAGCGACAGATAGAGCACGTTGTTTTGCTGGACCGCCCCCAGTTGGACGCCCTCGTCAAAGGGGATCGCACGCACTCCCTGTGAGTTGAGCATCATGTGCAAGCAGAGCGTCCGGCCGGTGCTGCCGTCAAAATGCCCGCCTGTATAGGGGCCATAGGGGCGATCGGACTGCTTACGGTGGATGTGTTGGCAAGTGGCCCAGTCCAGCCACAACTCGGTTTCGGGGATCAGCGGATACCGACGGGAAAGCACCAACATGCTTTCATAGGAATCGCTCCAACTATCGCTGGAGTCCGCCTGAGGCCAAAGTCGCCGTTGCCGGGCGAAGTTCTCTCGCTGATCGGTCAGCCAACGGAGCGGTTTCTCCACGGCGGCCCGGTATCGCTTCTCTCCGGTGGCCGAGTCGTAGTTTTGGAAGGCAAACAAGACGTATCCCCAGGTATCGGGAGGGCGGGACCAACGTCTTTGCCCCCCGACTGTGGGCGACCAATTGGCGAATAGGCCGCTGACCGGATGGGCGCTGGATTCCAAGATGCGATCCAACACGAGTTGTAAGGGTTGGTGGTACTCTTTGGCCTTCGCTCGGCCCAGTTGAGCCTCCAGGGCAAAGAGTTCGCTTAAGCCGGGGACCAGCTCGCATCCGTGATCACGAAAGCTGACAGTCCCCAGGGTTTTCTCAGGGTGTGCCAGAGCAACATCGGCGAGTTCTTCAGCTGCCAGCAGATACCGTTGCTTTCCCGAAAAGGCGTACAGACGGGTCAGCGTCTGCAGCATATTGCCCACCGGCTCAGGGGCCGTGAAGGCCGCTGAGAGGCCACCGCGTCGCTCAGCCTCGGCGAGCATGGCATCGGTCAGACGTTCCAACTCTTGATACCATTGGTTTTCGGTGCCCAACACCTCAACGATCCGCAGCAGCCCATCACGCAGCCACTCGGAAAGGTGAGCGAGGCTGGCCACCCGCTCGCGCGATTTGGTCTTGAGATTGTAGTTGGCTAACAGACCCGAGGGGGTGCGACACAACCGGTGGCAGGACATCAACGTTTGCTGAAGGGTTCCCCCCTCCTGGAGAAGTTCGGGCTTGAGATAAAACGCCATCAGCACCAGCGATGAGTAATGATCGGCCGCCTCATTGTGGTAGTTCCACTGCTGGCCCCGAGAGTACAGATGAGTGGCCGGATCACGCTTCTGGTCAATCCACCCCTGCAACAGTCGACATGCGTTTCTTCCGCAGTCTTCGTAAATCACCCCCCGCGCTTGGGCTGTCCGCCAGAGTTGCTCAAGGGACTCTTGGCTCTTGGGGGCATCTTGGCTCTTGGGGGGATCTTGGCTTTGACTTGGGGATGGTTGAGACGATTGCGTCAGAGGCAGCCGGACCTTCTCATGTTGCCCTGAGGTCAAGGGAGGATTCCAGGCAGGCAGCAACACCCCAAGGACAGCCAGCACGTTCAGTCCTCTCCAGCGGAGGGCAGCGCAAGTCAAGGGAGTGAAGGACGCTGCTTGGGCGTCCCGGTGGCGTGGGGTTTTCAAAGGTGGTCCTTCGCGAGATTCTAACAGAGGAGTTTGCCAGAGTTGACAGGCCCAGAGTTAACAGAGCCGGAATGATCGAGCCAGTGGTATTGTAAAGATTCTCAGAACCCCTGCCGAGCAGATCCGGCAACCGTCAGCCGGAGTACGGACCTGGGGTTGCAAGATCCCGATGATCTTACCCCATTGGAAAGGTCTCGCGAGCGTTGGGGCAGCCCGACCATGACAGTTTGAGGCGAGTCTTCTCCCTCGCAAGCCGGCCCCCTGCCGGCAGGATCGCTCGGGGTGGACAAGGCTGCGCCTGGGAGGTAGGATCTGCTAAAAGAGGCCAGTTGGCTTAACTCTCCTGAGGGGATCAAGAACCGCAATCCATCAACCCCTCCATGACCTACCGAATCACCAGCAACCAAAGCTGGGCAAGCACCGGCAAGTATTCATCAGTCCAGGCAAACTAGCTAGCGGTCAACTCCTGCTGACGGTGGATTTGTGGCAAAAGCAAGAGTTCTTTCAAAATCGGTCAATTCGTCCGGTTGACAAACGACGAGTCCTAGCGTTTTCTCGCCTGAAGTTTGCGGATCTCAAGATCAGAGGGCCTGCGTCTTGAGGTTTGCTGTCCCATTCCCTGCAGGCTGGAGAGCCCTCTCTTGAGTTCGCTCCCAAGCCAAACGGCACCAGTGAACGAACCCTCCACACAAAAAAACGGCTCGGCGCTGTGGCGTCGTGCTCGGCAACTTGCCATTGTTGTGGGCGGCTCGTTTATGTTCATGTGCCTGAAGGCTGGACTTGTGGCGGTCATTCATGCATTAACTGCCCTGCCTGCCTGGCTCAACTATGGCATTGTGACTGTCTCGGTGTCTCTGCTGGGTTGGGTCTATCACAGCAAACTCTCCTTTTCTGTGCCTATGACCCGCCGTAGCTTGAGGCGGTATATCGAGCAGGCGATTGCGCTGAAGCTTTTGGACTACGCCGCCTACAACGGCTTGGTTTATCTCGGCGGGTTCCGCGAGGGGTTCGGCCCCGTCTGGGCGGTCTTGGTCACCAGCGTGTTTGTGTTTGCTTTGCGGCTGATTCTGTATGTTAAGTACGTCTTTGTCGTTGACACTCCACCGCAAAACCAACAAGCACCAAAAGAACAAACTCAAAGCGAGCCAACCCAAAGCGAGCCAACCCAAAGCGAGCCAACCCAAAGCGAGCCAACTCAAAGCGAGCCAACCCAAAGCGAGCCGGTGACCAACCAATCAACAATTCGCGAACTGACAAGCCAGCTGCAAACGACAGACGCTGAGGCTGCCGCAGTTGGAACCACCGAGGAGTTCAAGGGGGCCGATTCGCCATGAGTGACACTTCGCAAACTCCCAGCGCTTCGGTCTCCGGCGATTCCGCCCCAGCAGATTCCCATGCCGTGACAGCGCCTGCTGATTCCCAGGCAGCTGATTCCCAGGCAGTTGATTCCCAGGCAGCTGATTCCCAGGCAGCTGATTCCCAGGCAGCTGATTCCCAGGCAGCCGGTTCGCAAGCTGGCAAGTCGCAGGCACCGGCGCTTCCGATTGTTACGCCGGATGAAGAGCAGTTTAGCACGGGCCGTGGGCGATCCGAGGAGGCTTACGCGCCGTTTATCGGCGACCAGTTGGGGACTTACGTTGGCTATGCAACCGCTGCATCGGACCGGGAGCATGTTGCTTCTGGTGGGTTGGTGACCACGCTGTTGGCCCATGCCCTGCGGACGGGAGTGGTGGATGCGGTTGCTGTTGCCCGTAGCGATTTCTCAGAAGGTAAGATCGGCTACAAGTTCAGCTTAGTCACTGATCCGGATCAAGTGCAGGATTATGGCACCAGTGCCTACTTCAATATCCCTCTGGAACGGCATTGGAAGGAGATTGATGCCTATCCGGGCAAAGTGGCTGTCTGTGCGCTTCCTTGCCATACAGGGATGTTCCGCCGGCGGATTCAAGAAGGCCGGGGGATGTCCAACACGGTGTTGCTGATCAGCTTGTTCTGTGGTCACAACAACGAACCTGAGCTGTTGCGATTTGTCTTCCGGCAATATGGGATCGACGAGTCAGAGGTGACTGACATGCGGGTCGATCGCAGTTACTTAGGAGGCAACGTCTGGGTGACCAAGCGCGACGGCACCCGTGTGCCAGTCAAGTTCCGGCATTTCAACGTTTACCGAAGCCTATGGTTCTTTAGCAAGCAGATGTGCCGTTATTGCGACGATCACCTCGGTGGCTTTGCGGATCTGAGCATCGGCGACGTGTTCGTCCCAGAATACCGCGGCAGCAAGATCAAGCATTCCGCCGTGATTGTTCGCACGCCGATCGGCCAAGAGCTTCTGCAAAGTGCCCGGGATCAAAGCGTGGTGACTCTGGAGGAGGTGACCACCGAGACGGTGTTTCGTGCACAAAAACGGGTCATTGTCCCCTCAGGAGATTTGGTTTCCCGCTATCATGCCTGCCGGATTGCTGGATTTACGGCCAAGCAACCCAAGGAGGGACGTTTTCGTTGGCGGACGTTCTTAACGTATTCGCTGCTCCATTTGAACGATCGGATCAGCCAGACAGCCTGGGGGCGGTGGATCATTGGGTGGATTCCTCGGCCGCTGCTCTATCTGTATATTGCCACGATCAAACTGATCAACAATTCCCTGCGGCCCAAGGCCTGAGCAACAAAACACTCCAGTATTGAGGCTCAAGGCAGTTTCCGACTGAGCACAACCGTCTGCCCTTCGTTGGTGGTGACCAAAGGGTGGGAGTGGCCAGGGGCCCACCGGAAGCCCGGACATCGACTGAGGTCCAACAAAATCTTCGCTGGTCCGGCACCGCAGAAAGGCTGCCAGATCACTGGTCGTTCCGGCAGCTTGTGTGTTTCGGACGAGCAAGAATTTTCCGAGGGGAGCAGTCAGAGTTTTCGCCTTCGGTATCTCAAGAAGTATTCTGAGAATCAAAAACCCATGCGACTTGCGACTTTCGCTGTGCCACTTTCCGGCAATAAGGGGTCCGCCAGCATGTTGCTGGGGCTACGGGACGCCTTTGCCAAGGCGGGCATTGAGGCACACTTCGAGGTGTTCAGCTACTATCCCGAACGGGATGGCAAGATCGCCGAGCCGATGTCCAATGTGAGCATCCATCCAGGGCATCCCAAGCACATCGCCTTTCAACTGTTGCCGATGATCATCCTCTCGTGGATCCTTCCTTGGTTTGTCCCAAGGCGTTGGAAGGATGCCATTGAGGCCTTGCGTCAGTCCGACCTGGTGCTCTTGGTCGGTGGAACGACCTTCGCTGACTCGATGGTCTATAAAGTGCCTTGGAACGTTCTGGCGGCTCTTCCTGGTTACTGGCTTGGACGCAAGACCGTTTTCCTCTCCCAGACCATGGGCCCCTTTGAAAAATGGCTCAACAGAGCTTGGGCACGCTGGACGCTACGCCGCGCCGTCGAAGTCCACGGTCGCGGTCGACCCAGCGCAGAAAACGTCCAGAAGTTGGGCATCGAGCATGCCCTCTATCGTCCGGACTTGTCCTTTACCATGGATGTGCCCGAGTTTCAGTCGGTTGCCCAAAACGTTCCGTTGGTCAAATCCTTAGCTGAGAAGATCCAAGCCGCCCATGCCCGTGATCGGCTGGCCGTTGGTGTCACGCCCAACTCCATCGTTCTTTCCAAGGCCAAAAAAAGTGGCTTGGACTACATCGAGTTCCTCGTCGGGGTGATCCAATACATCGAGTCGCAGGGACACCTGCCAGTGTTGATCCCACACAGCTACCGTGAAGATATCAAACGGTTGCACAATAACGACCGAGCCATCTGCATTGAGGTGATGGACCGGCTCGCCCGTGAAAGCGACTCCGGCAGCACCGAATGCTTCTACGTCGATCAGGATCTCAGCGCCGGCGAACTCCGGGCGATCGTTGGTCAGACCGATTTACTGGTTGCCAGCCGATTTCACTCGATGGTTTCCGCACTCGCGATGGGCGTTCCCCCACTGACTTACGGCTGGGGACATCAAAAGTACATCGAGGTCCTCTCGGAGTTCGATGTCAAGGAGTTATACATTCCTTACATCGATATCAAGCTCGAAGATTTCCCCAAGCTGCTCGACGATGCTCTGACTCATCGTTTGGAGTTTGCCGAGCGGATTACCAACGCTCAGCCGACGGTGGTGGGCGAGGCACAGCAGTTGCCAGAACGATTGGCTGCTTTGGTGGAAAAGAACTAACCGCACTCTCCTCATCATTTGCGACTGAGAAAGGAACGGAAACTCCTCAGCAGCTCCCTCGGACGGTCACGAATCCTTGCTGAGCTGCCCACAAGGAGACATCCTGCCGTCTGATCGCTGCAGCCAACAGGCCCCCAAAGGCTTGAGGGGTGCAGGCCAACGCCGCTGCCCCCATCGCAGCGAGCTGTGCAGCCAACTCGTGATTGTAGGCCGGAATCCCCTCATCACTCAGCGCCAGCAGGGCAATGACCTGAACCCCAGAACGGATCAAAGTGGCCATTCGGCGGAGGAGTTCCTGCTGCATCCCCCCCTCGTAGAAGTCGCTCAACACCAGAAAAATCGTCTGGTTTGGCCGTTGGATGAGGCCCTGGCAATAAGCGACCGCTCGGTTGATATCCGTCCCGCCGCCCAGTTGCACTCCCAAAAGCAACTCCACCGGATCAGTCAGCTGGTCGGTCAGATCCACCACTTCGGTATCAAAAACCACCAGCTGGGTTTGCACGCTCGGCAGACTCGCCAGAACCGCCCCCAAGACCCCAGCATAAACAAGACTTGCGGCCATGGAACCACTTTGATCGAGGCACAACACAACATCCTGCAGACCCTTCCGCTGCCGAGCGTACCCCACCAGTCGTTCAGGAATGACCGTTCCCAGTTCGGGCTGATAATGCCGCAGGTTCTTCAAGATCGTCTTCGGCCAGTCGATCTCGTTGGGGCGAGGGCGATTGGTGCGGCTGGCACGCTGCAGGCTGCCGCGGATGTCTTGGACCAAGCGGTGTTTTAGTTGTCTTTGGATTTGCTGGACGACGCGGCGGACAACCTGACCGGCGGTCTGGCGCGTCTTCTCGGGAAGAATGTTCTTCAGAGCCAGCAGAGTTCCGACCAGATGGACATTTGGCTCCACAGACTTCAGCAACTCCGGCTCCAACAACAACCGTTTCAGGTCCAGCCGTTGAAGGGCATCTCGTTGCAAAACCTGCACAACCTGAGCCGGAAAGTACCGACGAATGTCCCCCAGCCACCGGTTGACCCGAGGACAACTTGGGCCCAAACCACCGGCGCGGGGTGAGTCATACAACGCCTCAAGCGCCTGGTCGATCCGCAAATCGTCAGCTGAGAGCCGCGTAGGTCCTGTTCCTGCAGCCCCAGTCGGCCCTGAGCCAAGCCCTCCGGCACCAGCCGCTTCCTCAGCCTGGCGGCCCAGCACCAGCCGCCAACGACGCAATCGTTCTTGGTCGGCTTGGCCGGCTTGGTCGGCTTGGTCGGCTTGGCCGGCAGGTGCTTCCTGAAAAGCTTCCTTCGAGTTTGTCACCCCAACACCTCCACAACTTGGGGTACGATGAGACCGGTGGTGTGGCTGGAGCCTGTTGTCGAGGCATGCTCTGAAAGCTCAACAACAACGCTGCAGCTTCACTGAAAACCCTCAGGCGGTGTCTTTTCTGGTCTCGTCTTCTTTGTCTTGAGTCTATGGGCTTCTCAGGCTATGCGCTTCTCAGGCTTGGCGATCAATCGTTGGCAACAAATTCCGAGGAACGCTCTGATGATCAGTTGGCGTCTCAGCACCGCCTGTGCCATTCTCACAGGTGGCCTCCTGACGGGTTCTTTGTTTGGTAGCCCCCCGACTCAGGTGGAAACAGACCAAAGCCAATCGTCTTTGGGCCAGTCTTCCTCAAGCCAAGAAGGGGACACCACATCCTCTGCAGACGATCCTGACAAACCAGTGGACCTCACGGAACGATTTCGCAAGCTCAACCGCACAAAAAAGTTCCGGACCAACTTCCGGGCCGGTCACGTGACCGTCGGCAAGCTGCCAACCGATGCTGTCAAACAAACAAAGCACGGTTTTACTCTTCAGCTGCCCAACCGCACCATGATTCCCACTCCAGCGGTGGCTGAGGGGAGACTGTTTGTCAGCGGTGGATTCCAAAGCAAAGAGTATTACTGCTTTGATGCCAAAACTGGCCAGCCGATCTGGGCGGTGAGCCTCGACGACGACGGCCCCAGCTCCGCGGTCGTCGCTGAGGGCTCGGTGGTCTTCAATACCGAAAGCTGCACAATCTTTGTCGTTGACGCGAAGACCGGTCAACACCGCTGGAGCTACTGGCTCGGCGACCCCCTGATGAGCAATCCTACCCTCGCCCAAGGGCGTGTCTTTACTGTTTACCCGGTCAGGCCAGGCGTCGGTGCGATCAACCAAGGCGTGCTCCCTAATCCCGGTGTGCTCCCTAATCCCGGTGTGTTCTCTATTCCTGAAATTCCTGAGACGGGCAACGAGACTGAGCCGCCTGAATCTCCCAACCAGAACACCGCTGGGCAGAATACCCCGCTTGACCAGAATTCCTCTCCCAGTCAGCCAGAGCCACCAAGCGACTCGAGTCCAGAACCACAACAGGCCGAGCAAGCTCCGCTTGCCAACCAACCCCCAGCAGGCCAGGCCCCAGCAGGCCAGGCCCCAGCAGGTCAGGCTCCGGCAGGTCAGGCTCCGGCAGGTCAGGCTCCGGCAGGTCAGGCTCCGGCAGGTCAACTCCAGCCGCTGGCTCAACTGGCCCAACAGGTGGAGCCTGCAGATGGTGGGCCACCGACCTACGCGCTTGTGTGTTTTGATTTGAGAACCGGCAAGATCCTTTGGCAGAAATGGCTTGATGGTGATGCCATCACAGCTCCAGTTGCCGTGAAGGGTCAGCACCGCCTGGCAGGTGAGTTGTATGTGACGACCACCGTGGGGACGGTTTTTCGCTTCAGACAGGCTGATGGTGCTTTGCTCTCAGCGAAGCAGCAGCGAGCGACCAGTGCTCCGGTGATCGTGGGGAAGGACGTTTTTCTCACCCTGCGTGATGATGACCAGCAAGAGGCCAACGATGTGGCCGAAGCCATCGTGGCTCAAGACCGAGAAACCACCCAAGAACAATTTCGTTCTGCCAAACGCGTTGCCGACTACCTCAACCCAAGTGTCCAAGCCAAATCCGACCTTGCTAAGCAAGAACTTGCCCTTGACGCCGGCAATGGCCTGGGAGGATTGCAGGCTGGTGGATTTGGAGGGGCTGGATTTGGAGGGGCTGGATTTGAGGGTGAGGGAATCGGAGGGGCCGGTGCCTTCAATGCCGACCAGAGCCCAACGGTGGGCAATGCTGGGGTTGGAGGTGGAGGCTTCTTTGATCAAGCGGCAGGCAACATCGGCAAATCCAGCGTCTCGGGCCTGCAATCCTTCCAGGGGTCACGTGTGCTCAATTACGCCGGGCGTTACAACCTCAACGCGATGGGCGACGTTCTCCTGTGCACCGATGGCCGCAGTGGCGCTGTCCTGTGGAAACACAAGCTTCAGGGCGACATGAAGAAGCTAGGTGGGTCGTTGGCTGCTCCTCCTGCAGCGGCGGCCGACCAACTGGTCGTCGCCACAGTCAGCGGAGAGGTGCTGCAGATGCAAGTCAAAACAGGAAAAATTCTCAAAACGCACAAACTCAAAGCACAGCTCCGATGCCAACCTGTGGTCTCCCAAGGACGTATCTACGTGTCGACCCAAGATGGCCGCGTGATCTGCCTGAACACTGGCAACAACCAGCTCACCGGTTGGCCCATGCTCGGAGGAGACGCTGCCCATGCCGGAGTCTACTCCCCTCCAAGAAACCAACAGCTAGAAAACCCACCGCAGACCAAGTGAAGCTCGAGCTCTTTGGCGTTTGCCTGCGGGCTGTTGGTGTGCAAGCTCTCAGCCATCGGTGAGTTCTGGAAACGTTTCTTACGGAAGGCTCCCCGTCTGTCCCCATTGAACTTGCACTGAGTTGGGCAGGCAGAGCACATGGGGAGCCTTGTCGGTCCAAGGACACTTCGGCCGACCTCACGTTCTCTTGTTCGGCATCGGGCCGAATACGGCCCCGTTTTCTGGTGAGTTCACCGGGTTTCTGGTGAGCTCACCAGGACGGGGCCGTTCTTATTGTGACTGAGGGATCAAAGTGTGACGAAAGATGGTTTGGAGAATCTGGCGGTTGCCAGGCAAGCCCGCGTTGCGTCCTTCAGGGGGTCGCCCATAATAATGAAGATTGGCGATTTTCGATCTCAGGGTAGGAAGAGCCTGTGATGACCGGATGGGAAAAGATCGGTCCACAACAACGACAATGTCTCGACACGCCGCTTTTGCTCGTTCGCTGACGACCGCCCCCCGTCTGGAGTGGGTTCCGCAGTAACGGACGGACAGCGATTTGGAATGTAAACAAGCTATGGCAAGTCACCCCATCCAACCAGAGGCTGATTCCACAACAACCGACGAACCTTCCGCCTCAACATCCAACCCCGCATCCTCAGACAAAGCACGTTTGTCCAATTCTGTCGGTTCTTCGACTCATCGAGGTTCTGCTCAGCCCGGTCCGAGCGATTCGCAGGGGCAGGCTCCGACAGCTCCTGCCGAGCTGGTTCCTCTGGAGGAGGAACTTGCCGAACTCAATTGGCCGGAAGGCCTGCATGAGTCGGATGTGATCTCCGACGCGGTGCAACGAGGGTTTCTCACCGACGACGAGATCGCCGCTTGCAAAAAACAGCGAATTCGAGATGCCCGTCGGGAACAGTATCGGCCGCTTTGGCATTACATGGTGCTTTGCCATGTCCTGACGGTCAGCCAGTTGCGTCGGCTCATAGACGAAAATCACCATTTGGATCGGATCGATGAGTTGCCCGACTACCGGCTGATTGAGCAACTTGGCAGCGGGTCGATGGGAACGGTGTTTCTGGCCAACCAGAAGAGCCTCAACCGAAATGTTGCGATCAAGGTGCTCAGTCGTCGGCACTGCCGCAACAGGCAATACGTCGAGGCCCTGGTGAGGGAGGCTCGTCTCGGCGGTGAGATCCAAAGCCCCTATTGGCCCAATGTCTACGAGCTTGGGCGAGCGCGGGGCCAAGCTTATATGGTGATGGAGTATGTCGATGGCTACTCCGTGGAGGGGTTGCTCTCCGATGGCCGCCGTTTGGAGGAGTGGCAAGTTCTGCAGATTGCCGCCGAGGTGTGTTCGGCGCTGATCCACTTGCATGCCTTGCAGATCGTGCACCGGGATCTCAAACCCCATAACATCGTCATCAGTCGTACGGGCCAATTGAAGGTGATCGATCTGGGACTGGCCCGCAAAATCCAAGACGACACCCTGGCCGATCTGGAACGGGGGGCTGCCATTGGGACGCCTTTGTATATCTCACCGGAACAGGCTTCAGGCAACCGTTCTGTCGATGGCCGCAGCGACCTGTATGGTCTGGGGGCGACGGTCTATCACATGCTCACCGGACGGCCCCCGTTTGATCCGCACAACACGAAGGATCTCTTTGACGCCCACGTCAACCAAACCCCCGAGCCGCCGTCGAAGTACACCCCCGAGATCGGCGCTGACCTGGATGCTTTGGTCGTCCGCTTGTTGAGTAAACACCCCCACGCTCGGGCCCCTTCAGCAGTTCACCTCGGACAGGAATTCGACAAGATCCTCAACACGCGTGACCTGGAACGAGGCAATCTGCTGGCGGCGATTCGCCTGTAGTTGAGCTCTTGGGCGGTTGATCCTGTGTGGCTGTCTGTGACCTTCTTTGGTTGCCTGTCTTTGGTTGTCAGTCTTTGGTTGCCTGTCTTTGGTTGCCTGTCTTTGGTTGGTCATCTTGTCGCGTTGTGTTGATGGGAGCCTCTTTCTTGTGTCAAGGGTTGGTTTTAGGCTGGCTGTTGTTCTCTGGGTGACGCCTCTTGCACCAGTGCTGTGAACACCTTCGTGTTCGGATATCGGCGAGCACGGTGGCGTGAAGTCGGAATCCTTTCCTGTAGGAAACGCCCTCGGCAGGGCCACTGGTCGGGCAGGCTTTGGTCCCCCGGAGAAAAAGCTTGCTCCCGTTGGCAGCGGCGCGGAACGCCACGCAGGGCATTCCCTCCAGAGAATTGCCCCCAAAATGACCGGAGAAGACAGTCCCGACAGGCCCTTGCAGACCAGGGCAAAAACATGGCTGATCTCCCTGGCTGGCCAACCTCTGGCAACGTGTGAGCGTCAGGAAAGTTGGTGATTAACCGGCTTGGGCCCAGAAGGCGTCCCA
>CAZYKP010000130.1:0-19765 GCA_964648025.1 uncultured Pirellulales bacterium
AGATCCCAGATCTTGACTGTGTTGTCAGATGAGCCACTGGCCAAGCGATCCCCTTTCGGGCTGTAACTCACACTGGTCACAGAGCTTGTGTGCCCCTTGAGAGTGAGGAGTTCCTGTCCCGTCTTCAGATCCCAGATCTTGACTGTGTTGTCAGATGAGCCACTGGCCAAGCGATCCCCTTCCGGGCTGTAACTCACACTGTTCACAGAGCTTGTGTGCCCCTTGAGCGAATTCAGTGGTCTAAGTCGGCGACAAAGAGAGCGAATATGCCTATACTCTCCGCCTCGAAGATCAACCCTCGTTTCGTCGAGAATTGACTCCGCTCGGCTGACATCGTCGTCCTCCCAAGCCTCCATAGCCCGATCAAGTTGGATGGCATAGCGCGCCATCAGTGCCCGCTGTAGCTGGGCTTCGGTTTTTTGATTTGCTACTTGCAATCTTCCATTGAGCTTCTGCAGTTTTTCCGCGTCTTGGCGCTCGCGTTTAGCATTTTCGCGTTCCTGTTCTGCCTTCTCTGTAGCGGCGATTGCTTTTTCTTCAGCCCGTTTGGCTGCGCGAGCCTGCAAGACAAACGCAAGACCTACCACAGTAGCAATAGAAGCCAGCATCAACATCACTGATGCAGCGGCAATCAGCCTATTCTGAAGTCGTCGTCTCCGGCTGGCTTTCACGAGACGAGCCTCGGCGGGAGTCCAGTTCCTCATCCCGGCCCCTCCTTGCTCTACAAGCCTGAGATCCGTCGAGTCCAGTGATGGGGCTGCCTGATCTTCCGTCTGGTCGATCAGTCGACTCTCGAGAATCTTTCGGGCTCGCTGTCCGGTGAGGTTCGATTCTTCAAAGAGACGCCGAACAATTGGAGCCAATGTGTCGTGGGCCAATCGTGTGGATGGCTCCTGTTGCTGTTGCTCGGTTTGTCCCTCAGTGAGCAAACGTTTCTCTCGACAGAGCCTGAGAACTTCCCGCACGTTGGGTCTCAGCTGCCACTCGCCGTCTGAACCTTCCTGGCCGTAATCTTCTCGCAACTGACTTTCGGTCCTCTGCTCGGCTGTCCCCAAAGGCGTCGTGTGGCTCGTCAGAATATCCAATACTAACCCGGTGTCATACAGGCTAGAGTTCTCCTTTCTGATGTGATTCAACTGTTCACTGACAAAGTCCTCCAAATGCAGTCCGTCCCGCACGAGTCGATCGAACAGCGGATCGTCAAAGATTGGCTGAGTACTGCTGGTCTCGCGGGCAAGTTTCCACATCTTCGACAGCAAAACCTGCAGCGTCGTCGCAAGAGGGCTTTCGGAGTCCTCGTAGAGTCGGTTGGCAACTCTCGCAGGTAGCTCCTCCTCAACAGTCAGCCCATACTGTTGGCAGACGGCAGGGCTCAAGCGGACGGCCTGCTCGACACCATTTTTCGATAGCCGAGAGATGAACACACGGCGATTGGCATACGGTAGCTGAGCAGCCTTAAGAGGGTGCTCAATCTCCGCCAGCCACTCCTTCCGAAAACTCAGCAACAGCCGCCCTTGAGGACGTTGTTGGTAATCTCCAAAGATCTCTGCCAGTGCACTCAACAGCTCTTGCAGCTCATTGGGTCGCTTCAGGTTCGGCCGTGTGAAGACCTCTTCCACTTGGTCAAGGATGATCACCAACGGACGTTGGAGTCGTTCCTCTTTCTTCTGCCAGGCCTGCTGCAACGGTTGTTCGGCAAACTCGGGCAACAGAGCGAGCTGCAACGCGTCCAGCAATCCTCCTTCGCGCTGACGGCGGCAGTAGATCACCTCGTGGTCCGTTTCCAGGCGAGGAACCAAGCCGGCATCCAGTAGCGAAGATTTGCCCACACCTGAAGGACCATACAACAGCACAATCGGTTTGGTGTGCGGGGCAGTCACCAAGTCATACAGGTCTCGAATCTCTTGGTTGCGACCGAAGAAGATGCGTGCATCCTCCCGTCGAAACCACTCAAGATGGCGGATGGGTTCAGGCGGGTATTCGATTGACTCTGGGATCTCGGGAAGACTGAAGAGGGGATTCCCGGCCTCCGTCGGGATGTTCCACTCAACAGCGATCTCTGCGCCCACCCGATGCCGAATGATCCAAGGCCAGCGATCGCCGGCAGACTTTCCAACTGGTGTGACATGACGGGCGTGCGCAATCTCTGGCCGGTTGCTGCTCGTTGCGCTGCTTGGTTGTTGGTTCTCCGGGATTCTTGAGTCGGTGGGAGCCTTGCGCACCGGCTCGCCTGGCGCTCGATAGGTCCCGGTTGGGTAGAGCGTCTTCAGCACAGCGACTGCTTCATCGAATGCTGTCCGAATGCTTGCTCCTGTTGCGAGTCCCCCATAGAAGGTGTCAGCGAATTGGGCAGCCTGAGCATCGGGGATGCTGGTGGTGGTGGCGACGACAACGGGAACACCGAGGTTGAGCAGTTGGTCGACCTGGGGTTCGGTGCAACACCCGTTGAGAAAGACGAGTTTTAAGCCACGCTGCCGACCCAGAAATTCAGCCAGGCCGGCAGCATGCGCGGAGGCAGGGAGGCCTTCTTTAGTTTGGAGCATCAGCCGATAGTCGTCGGCATGGCCGGCGTAGTGAAAGACAGCAACACGGTTGCGATACTCTCGGAATAGCTCAACGAGGCCGCCAACAGTGATGTTGTTGCGGATGATCACTTCACAGGGGGGCCTGTGCTTCTGGAAGGCTTCCTGCAGCCGACGTTCTTCATCCAGAAGGTTTCCAAGGAATTCGCCACCTGCAGAGCGATCCTGAGCAAACGTCAGCAGGATGACTGGCAAATCCGAAGACGCAGAGTTGCTCATGGTTGCTGCGGCTCGTAGAACATCGTTGTTGAAATGCAGATTTGTTGGGATACGATAACGCTTCTCCAGCTCTCAACTGGTTGCCCGTCCTTCTTCTCAGTCAATCGTCGTGCGTAAGGCGATCCCAGCAATCCTCCAAATGTCGCACTGGAGAGTTTGAGCATCTCAAAATGCTGATGCCATTGTTGAGACCAGAGACTGCTCCTCAACAAGCCCGCGTCAGTTCAGACCGCCGGAGTGATCATCGGCAAAGGTCTGGAGAGTGATGAGTCAGGTGCTGAGAAGGGAACACCGCCGCAATTGTTGAGAGGGACCGGGTTACCCAAGCTTTCAAAGGGCACATTCTGCTTCGAGGCCAGAACCTGGTCAAGCTGGTCGTCAAGTCGAGGCCCAAACCAGGGCAACAAAGCGGCAACGGCTACATCCGGCACACCACCGGCAGTGTCAAGACGCTAACATCCTTCAAGGCCTCGACCATGTGCTGGTCTTGGCTAACTCGACCAGCTGCCGTGTGACCGCTGACCCATTCAGTAGGCGGTTGCCGGCTGTGCCTGAGAACCAGCCCACGCCAAGCAGCCATCAGTTCTTGGGTGTTCCAAGGCCAGGCGGTTGTCGCCCTTGAGGCGAAACATCAACAGCCGGTCGTGGAAGAGGCTGCTGTGGAAGGACAAAGCGGCGGGGCGGTCCACCGTATCCAGCAACTGCGGAATAGTGGTCTGTCGAGAACGCCAAACTCGGCCAGGCAGGCCTTCACCCGACTGTGGTTTCGCCCTCCGGCTTGCTGTTTCCGCCTGCCAGTTTGTTGGTTCCGCTTGCCCGCTGGTCGTGGCAGGATGCTCTTTGCGTTTGTTGTGGTTGACTGACTCCTCAAGCAACATGTCCCGCATCAGCGGTCTCCTTAACGACCCCCCATGCCGTGGGAGGCTGGGATTTTCAGCTTACAATCGACCCGTCACGACAACAACGCAGGGTAACGACTTCTGCCGACATCAAAATTCGAAAATTCGAGCATGAGGCGTGAGCCGCCAAAAATTTTACCGAGACCAACTGAGGATGACCGCGATAGTTCTTCCGCTGAAGAGAGTTCCTGCGAACGCTCTTCCAACTCACGTCCGTGCCGAGACGTCCCACTTTTTCTCAGACCGAGCCTCCTGTGCACTGCGAGGATCGGGGCGACTTCGAAATTGAGGAAAAAAACTTCGCAAGAATGTCAGCCTGCCTGATTTCGGCTCGTTTCTCTCGTTAGTTCCAAGGCGCCGTTGGTTCCTGAGTTGGGATAACGAATCCCTCGAACACACACGGCTCCCATGCGAGGGAGGTTCTATGAGCAACCATTGGGTTGACCTTCTATTTCTTCTTGCCCGGCAGGGGTATTTCCCCCCGCCCGTCCAAGAGGTTCTCGAGAAGGCTGAGCGATTCTTGCCAGATTTGGCCTCTCAGGAGAAGACTGAAGAGCTGCGCGTTCAGGTCACCGAACGCTACGGACTGCCCAGCCAGGCGGTGGGTGAGCAGCGGCCGCAGTTCCAGCATCCTCTGGCGGCCGGACAATCGTTCTCAGTCGAGTTTGAGCGACCGAGCCAAGAGACGTTAACTACCCTCTCGAAAACAATCGAACGTCACCTGACTTTGGCTGCTCAGTTGAAGGAGCCGCTCCGAAGCACCGTTCTTTGGAGATTGCTGCCAGACACCTTCTGCCGTGTCTGCCCGCAGTGGCGATACTGGCCGGTTGGACCACACAACAACGTTAGCGTTTGGAATTATCTGGATAGCATTGCTGCCCTAGCGGAGTGCTCCGAAGCACAGCATCCGCCCGGGTTGTTCTCCTTTTCGATCGGTCCGGTTCAGTCGTTCATTGCCGCAGCTCGCTCCGTGCGGGACCTTTGGTCGGGCAGCATGACGTTGTCCTGGCTTATCTTCGAGGCCATGAAGCCGATCCTGGAGAGTTATGGCCCGACAGCTCTGGTGTACCCGGCGTTACGACATTCGCCGTTTCTGGACCGTTGGCTCAACAGCCAGCCGGGCATCACGCTCGACGAGCACGTCCTGCAACCTCAGAGTGAGACCCAAGCTGATAAGTCACCGTGTCTGCCGAACCTCTTCCTGGCGATCGTCCCTTGGCAAGCCCTCCACCAAGAACCAGAGAATGCCAACGACGCATTAGCAGAAAGCTGCAGACAACAAGCTCGAAGTGCTTGGCAGGCCATTGGCGACCAAGTCCGCAACAAGATTTCCCCTCGCTGCAAGCTACTCGATCCCAACTGGGCTGACCGCTGGACTCAACAAATGGAGACGTTCTTCGAATTCTCCATCTCAACAGTCCCCTATACGCAAGAAAGTGTCGATTGTGCCACAAAGTTGGGGAGCGAAGATCTCCAAGAGATTGGCAAGGCCAGCAGTTGGCCCTGGGTCGCCGACCTCGCTGCTCGAGTTCGTGCTGCCAGACGGATGGTGCGACATCGCCCGGCGGACACACCCCGACAAGATCGTGTGCCTCCGAAGTGCAGTTTGCTGGGCACCCTGGAGCAGATGGGCCCGAGTCCCCTTCGGGAATCCGACGCGTTCTGGCAAAAGTTGGCTCAAACTTTTATGCCAGTCGATAGCGACCAAGAGGATAACGAGCAACGGCGAAGGCAACGCCGAGGTCGGACCATTGGCGGAGCCCTGTTAAGACCTCGTGAGCGATTCTGTGCCATCTCGTTGGCGAAACGGTTCGCTTGGCCAGCGTTTTTCCAGCAACGATTGCAAACAGAAACCAAAGATTCCCAAGAAGGGAACGCGAGAGGCAACCGTTTCCGATTTCTGGATACTGCGAGTGTTGCTGCTTGGCACTACCTGGAGCAAGCCAAGGAGCAAATCGGCGAAGAAAGAATGCCCCAGTTTGAGGACGGCTCGGCCAGCGGTCAGTGGCTTCACTGGAAATCCCGCCAGGATGATCCCGAGGAGCCATCCGTTCCTCAAGATGACTGGGACTGGATTCTGGCTGCCCGGAAAAAGCTAGGCTTTCCGCCAACGTATTATGCCGTCTTGATGATCGACGGTGACCGCATGGGACAGAAGCTTCGCCAGCTGAGTTTGCCTCAGCACACAGCAGTCAGCCAAGTGATCGCCAACTTCGCTCTCTTCCGGGTTGCTGAGATCGTCCAAAAGCATTTCGGCACGTTGATCTACGCAGGGGGGGACGACGTGCTGGCCCTCTTACCAGTGAATCAGGTGCTTTCTTGTGCCTCAAAACTCCGTAGAGAATTCTCAGGAGATGATGACGGTCTGAGCGAACACCTCCCCAGTGGCTGCCAGCTCATGATGATGGGACCCGACGTTTCATCTTCGGCCGGAGTCGCAGTTGTCCACTACAAAGAAGATTTACGGTTTGCACTCACGCAAACCCGGCTCGCGGAAAAGCAAGCCAAGAACAGCGGTCGCGATCAGCTGCAATTGACCGTCTGTCGCCGATCGGGGGAACACACATCGGTGAATTGTGATTGGCCTCAGGTCGACTCGCTGCTGGGGTGGCTCGTAACGCAGTTTGAACAACAGGCCTCTGATCGCTGGACGTACCAGCTCCGAGCATTGGCACCGAACCTCCGTCGGTTAGAACTGGATGCCTTGCGGGGGGAGATTCGACGCCAAATCCAACGCTCGGACGATAAGACTCGGGGACTGATCTCTGCCGAAAGGGTCACGGAGGAACTCGGCAAGTATTGGGGGTGGCGGCAGGAGCTTTTTCCGACAGCGAACAAAGACCAATTTCGAGGTCTTGTGTTTGAGGACTTTGTCAGTCTCTGCCAATCGGCTTCCTTTTTGGCAAGGGGGACGCAGGCGTGAGTTCCGAGCCACGAACCACTGTTGGGTTGCTACTCAAACCCGTCGACGTATTGTTCTTTCGTGACGGTCGGCCCTTCACTCCGGCCTCACGGGGCGCAAGCGGTCTTCCCTCTCCGCAAACGTTCGCCGGAGCTGTCCGCTCAGCGTTGATCGAAATGACAGGCGGCCAATACGGTCAGCTCGAAGCGCATCGCCCCCAGACAATGGCGATCGAGGACTTGAGAACCTCCTTCCGAGAGGCCGGCATTGCGGAGTGGATCGTCGATCAATTGCGATTCCGCGGGCCTTGGCTGTACGGGGCAGCCAGCAAAGATCAAACACCGGAGGTGCTGTATCCCGTGCCTGCCTCGCTCCACCGTTCCAAATCCCAGTCCGAACCAATGGTTTACCGCCTGGACCCGTTCCAAGGGATCAACGGGGCTTATTTGCCGGGGTGGCAAGCCGAGCAAGGCCTCGCCCTCTGGCCAAGCCAACGTGTCGACGGAGAGCGGCTGAACGGCTATCTCACCGCCACCGATATGCGATCGTTCTTGAGCGGAGGGATCCCGAGCCAGTCCGTGATTTCATCGAAAGACCTGTTCGACTTCGACTATCGAACCGGCGTCGCGATCGATGCGGACACTCAAGCCGCCCAAGAAACGTTCATCTACGCGGCAACCTTCTTGGTGCTGAAAGGCCATGTGCAGTTCTACGCGGAGGTCGAGGTCCCGCAGCGGTACGCGAGCTTCGTCCGGGACTTGGAAGTGCTGCGATTCGGAGGTGAGGGACGCAGAGTGACTGTTCAGACGCAAGATCCCTTCGTCCACCCAACAGCACCTCCGGACGTTTGCGGAGATGGTGTTCTCTTGGTGCTGACCACTCCAGGTTACCTCGGAAACGCGGAGCCCTTGGCAACTGGAGAGCACCCACACTTATTGAACAAGCCTCCGCTTGCTGCGGCTGTCTCGGCCTTCAGCGGATACTCGGGTTGGGACCTCGCCGTCGGTGGTCCGAAGCCAAACCGTTTTGCCGCGGCTGCCGGGAGTGTGTTCTTTCTTGACCATGATGTCCCAGAGCCGGCTGAGCAACAGCTCACCAACGATGAACTTGATGCACGAAACGGATGGGGCTGTTTTCTGAAAGGGGTTTGGAACTATGTCAAGTACTAACGGTCACTCTTCTTTTGCTTCAGCCTTGATGGTGCTGCATGCGCAGAGCTCACTCCATCCAGGAGCCGGAGCAGCTTTGGGCAGCGTCGATTTGCCGATCCAACGTGAGCGGCATACTTCTTGGCCGACGATCCCAGGATCGAGCTTGAAAGGGGTGTTGCGCGATGTCTGTCGGGAACAATATCGCCAAACGAAGCCTCAGTTCGGTGGGGATCGCAAACAAATCAACAGCGAGGACGACGACATTCTCCTGGTGTTTGGTCCCAACCAAGGGGCCAGCGATCTACACAGCGGAGCCTTATCGACCAGCGACGCAAGGATCCTCGCATTTCCCGTCCGGTCGGTGAAAGGCGTCTTCGCCTGGGTCACATCGCCAGGCGTGCTCGAGCGACTCAACCGCGACTTAGCGATGTGCCGTCGCCGGGGATTGCCAGTCCTGCCCAACGTGGAACCGGATAAGGTCGCTTGTGTCGCTGACTCACCGCTGTTGGTTCGGGACAAGACAAGTGCTCAGATCGTGTTGGAAGAATACGAGTTCGACCACGTCGATGTGGAAGGAATCGAGCAAGTCACCCAGTGGATTGCTCATCAAGTTTCCGCTGATGAGGCGACTAGTTCGCGACTTCAGAAGCAACTCGTCATTCTGTCAGACGACGACTTTACCTACTTCGTTCGCCACTGCACGGAGGTCGTCGCTCGTATCGGCTTGAATTACGAGACCAAAACCGTTGAGGACGGCGCCCTCTTCTATCAAGAGTTTTTGCCTCCAGAAACCATCCTCTACTCATTGGTGATGACCACACAGAGCCGTTACGAAAAGAGAACGGAAAACGCCCAAGGGGTCATGCAAGTCCTTGCAACCGCGATTTCGTCAGAGCCGATGATACAAATCGGCGGGGACGCCACTGTTGGGAAAGGTTTTTGCATGGTCAACTTCATCAACCACGCTGAGGAGTAACCGATGGCCCAAACTCAAGAAACCTCGAACCGACCAAACCTCGGCCAACGACGTGCCCAGCACGCATACCGAGCCGTGAGGAACGTATCTCAGAACGAGTTCGCAAAATTTCTTATTGAAGCACGCAAGCTGCCGATGCGGATCCGCACCGCCGGGCTCGGCCATGCCTTGGCGTTTCTTGAAGCGAAAGACGAAGTTCCAGCATTGAAGCGAGAGCTCTCCCGTTGGGTGTTGTGGGATCGGTACGAAAAGCAGGCCGACAATACCCAACCAGAGTTGTTACAAGAAATCGTTGGAGGCACATCCCTTCAACTACGTCGCTGGACGGACGAGTCGCTGGCCTATTTGGAGTGGCTGACTCGCTTCGCAGAGGCTCGCAACAAGGAGACCGAGAAAGCGTCATCCCAATCAGAGAGTTCAACTTCGAACTGACGCTTATCGAGACTTACAACCCCGTTTTGTGGAGGCAGCGTCATGCCCATTGGCAAATTGCAACGCCAAGGCCGTGGACGACAGGCGAGGTACACGGTTCAGGCGGGCCGAGACACCCTCGAGTTCGATCTCGACCGTGATTTACTTAAGACGGGCTGGGGAGCACTGCATGAGTCGGACCTGACCGAGAATCTCCATGTTGCGTTCGACCGAGAAGGCAAGCATATCCGCAACATTCGCCGCTACAGTCCGGTCTCGACCGGCGTCCGAGAAATCTTGCAGGGTGTCGGATGCGAGCATCCCGGTTTACTCCTGGATAAGTGCTTGTATCGGTTCGCCAACCAAGAGCAAGGTCGCGGTGCCCTGGAGCAGGTCCGCCGGGTTGCACCTCGCGAAGACCTGTTGCAAGAGAGCAATTCGCGACGGAATTCGCTCTTATTATCCGCGGGCGCGAACCGGTTCGCTGGCGAACTTGTCACTCCTCTGGCTTTACATCTGGCCCGCGCGTCGGCCACCGAGAATGCCTGTATTTGCCTCCATCCAATTTACGGGTTTGTGACGCTGCCAGGTTCTGGGCTCAAGGGCATGGCTCGCTGTTATGCCGAGACAGTCTGGCTCCAGACTCAATTCCAGGCGGACAGCGCGGGCCGGCCCGCGAATGACGCAGAACGTGAAAAAGCGCGGGCAGCTTACCAGACGATTGTCGATGTTTTCGGCATCGGCCCCACCAATGAGTCAGTTCACACCAAAGAATGCTCGTGGCTCCCCAAAGAGGTGATCAAGGAGACCCTTCGAAAAACGAACGATCAGGGGCAGGCGGGCCGAGTCGTCTTCCACGACGCTTGGCCGGAATCGTGGCCACAGCTCATTGTTGACATCCTCAACAATCACCACACTAACTACTACGACGGGAAAGATGCTCCGGGTGACTGGGAAGACCCCAAGCCGGTGTATTTCCTTGCGGCGTCTCCTGGTGTCACGTTCAGCTTCCCTCTTTCGACCTTGCGCCGGGGGGAGGAGCAACGAAAGCACCTTCTCGAGCGTGCCCAAGAGTGGCTTATTGGGGCACTGACTCACCACGGCGCTGGCGCAAAGACCAACAGCGGCTACGGCCGCTTCCGCTTCGCCGACGGGCTTACCGTGAAGGACCCGACCCCGACGGACTCGGCTCGACGGGTGTCCTTCACAACCAAGCTGGAGCTTCAGGCTCCCGCGTTTCTCGCAGGTCCGGATCAGCAAGAGGGGGATTGCACCCTGCGTGGTGCCTCATTGAGGGGTATACTCCGTTGGTGGTGGCGGACAATGCACGTTGGTTTCGTTGATCTCAAAACGCTGCGGCAGTTGGAGACGATGGTGTGGGGAAGCGCGGAAGTCGGCGGGGCAGTCCGGCTGGCTCTGCTTCGTGAGACTCCGCTATCGCCCCAAGAATTCAACTTCAAGGAAGGACGCTTCGACCTGAAACGGGATTTTGCCAGCGCACACGGTTTGCCGGCCAAACGGCGCAATAGCTCGCAAGGTTTGTTCTACGCTGCCTACGGGATGGATGATGACCCAACTGGCAAGCGCCGCCGTTGGTTTCTCGAGCCGCCCGTTTCGTGGTCGCTGGGACTCAACGCCCGTCGGGCCAGGTTCCCACTTTCGGGGAAGCAATTTCGCGAGGTTTCAGCCACACGGATCCTCCGGCAAGCAACAACGGCACTCCAACTGTTTTGTGCACTTGGCGGCATCGGGTCGAAATCTCGTAAAGGTTTTGGATCATTCGCGGATGTCGAAACCCAGGACGTTCCGACACTCTTGGCCAACTGCCGTCAAGAAGCACGCGAATTCCGACAGGAGTGTGGGCTGAACAACCTGGAGTTTCGCGAAGGGAGCGTGACGACCTCCAGCTTGGAACTCATCTGCGGGGGCCAAGTTGAGGCGATCGAGACAAAGTGGTCCGATCCGTGGCTTGCTCTGGATCAACTGGGCGACTCTTTGCAGGCTTTCGCGCAAGAGAACAAACACCAGCCTCGCAAAGTGGCACTTGGGCTACCTCGAAAAATTCATGGGCCCCTACTCAAGCCCATGAGGCACCAGGACGCCCATCAAAATCCACAAACACTGTCCGACAGGCAGCGGCGGAATCGGTTTGCGTCTCCCGTGCACTTCCACCTGACTCGCAACCAACTGGGTCAATACATCGTTCGCGTGACAGCGTTTGTCACACCCGACTTGCCGGATTCGACCACCAGCCGGGAGGTTCTCACTGAGCTGTTAACCCACCTGAATGATGACTTGAGCGCCCGGAGCAATTCACTGCCTGACCAACCGACCTCCGGTGGCGGGGGAGGAGGTCGATCCGCAAGCGCCGGCGGGCGAGCCCCCGTGGCTGGGCGAAAGAGCAAACCAAATCTGCCCACCCCTGGATCGCAAGTGGAGGCAGTTCTGGTCAAAGACCCCAAGGACAAGGGTCGCCCCTTTGCCAAGCATGAGCCGAGCGGTCTGGTGGGGTTCATCTACAACAAGGATGCCGTCCCGAGCGATCTCAAGATTGGCGACAAAGTGACACTCACTGTCCGCACGGTGGGGAGCGACGGAAAGCAGATTCAGTTCCTGTACCCTCAATAGTTGTACTGTCCCAGATGTGGCCCAGCCTACCAGGACTTGATGCATCAAACTTTTCAACCCCCACAGATTGGGCCTCCACCACAATCTGGGACAGTCGAGATAAAACGGAAGTGGAATTCATGACGCTGGTTGCCGCACCGAAGAATCAGGCAATCCAATGACAAGTGTTGCCTCGAAGCATGGCAGTTCAAAGAGTCTGTCGATTCGACTGCTCGATATCTTGTCAGGAGTGCGATTTGTTGCACATCGGCTTCAGCTTCGAACTCCAGGCGTTGAAACCTCGGTGCCGCAATTGCGGGGAGTCTGGGGCTTAGCTCTCCGCCAACTCGATGTCCGGACATATCACACGGTCTTCGCTCCGGACGCTCGCTCGCAACGAGTGCCGCTGTATTTATTGAGGCCGGCTCCGTCAGATCCTGATGTGTGGCCTGCGGTTGACTTTCTGCTCTTTGGCAAGGCTGTGCAGGCGCAGGCTACTCTGTGCCACGCCTGGACACTCGCCGGGCGTTTAGGATTAGGAAGCGAACGAAGCCGCTTTTCAATTGAACGATTGCTGGCGCTGGATACCTTTGGTCGTTCGCAGGAAGTCGATCACTGGCAATCAAAAAGTTGGTCGCTCGGTGAGGTTCGGTGGCCGCTTGCAACGCGTGCTGACGACTCCCCCTGCCAGGTTAGGTTTCCTTGTCCGCTTCGTTTGCTCCAGCAGCGAGGAACTCGGAAGCGACAGGTCGCTCAGCCAAGTTTTGGGGACCTGGTCCAAGCGATCCTCCGCCGACTGCGGAATCTGCATGCGGATCCGCAGAGTGTTGCCTGGGGGTCTTTGACTAAAGAGTGTCTGTCGGTCGTTGCTAGGCGAGCAAGGAGTTCCTGGTGTGGCGAGCCGTTGGATTTTGTTCGTTATTCCGGCACTCAAGGACGCGAAGTCTGCTTGCGGGGCGTGATCGGCTCCCTGCGATTACCAAGAGGCCCAGGACCACTTTGGCCGTTGCTCGCCGCAGCTCAATGGATCCACCTCGGCAAGGGAACCGTCCACGGACTCGGTCAGGTGATCATCCAAGAGCTTGCGGGTGTTTCCCCAAACCATCACTGAGCGTCAGAACAGTATTGGACGACGGCGGCTCTCCCGAAGGGCCGGGCTGTTTGCCGGTTCGGCCTCCAAAAACCTTTCTGAACGTCAGGAGGCACTGTCGAGACTCCTCGAGTGATCTGAGGGAATGACTTCTTGTCAATGAATGACTCTCCAAAACTTTGAGAAGTTTCGGAAAGATTTCCAAGGCCCTACTCGTTGATAGGTTATGAAAGTCGCCTTGGACAAGGAGGCTCTGAAGCTCAATCTCTGACCGTTGAGGGTCCGCTTCTGGCTGCAAGCATAAAAAATTTCCTGAAGATGTCAGCATCCGGGTTGTGCGGGCGTTATTGATATCGGGGGTCGCTCTGCGTCTCCGTCGTTTCACCACGGCGGTTCACACGCCGCGGCGACAACTCTTGCTAACTGCGTAAAAGACTGCATTCGACCGACACTCAGTATCTGCCGGAGCCGATTCATGAACCGTGATGAACTCATCCGTTGCTACTCTACTCAGATCCAAACCGTGGCGCGGCTCGTTGCAAGCAGCTTTCCCCCACCGGTACGGCGTGAAGTGGAGGAGAACGCAATCACACACATTTGGGAGCGATCTTGCGGCCGTGATTTTGACCCTGAGGAACACGCCCCGCCACGTTGGTTTCACTACCTTCTGCGTCAGCTAGCCATCGACATCTACCGGAAACATCAGCGCCGTCGCGATCAACTCGAGCGTTTGCGAGAGGAAGTTCCCTTCCTGCCTCACCTCAGAGAAGTTCAGGATCTGCAGGCGGACATGCCAGACGAAGCCGCCCTCTTCGAAGCCTTCCTTCAAAAACCCTGTAGTCTGCAAGATGTGGCGGTTGCCTCAACGTGGCCTCGAAAAGCCCGCTTGCGATTGCTCTGTGTCTCCAGACTGTGGTACAAGTTTCCGGAAAAGTTTCGAAAAGTGTGGTTGCAAGAGTCGAACCCCGCTGCCACAGAAATGCCTGCGATGCTCCGCAACTGCGAGTCGGTGAAGCAGCGCTGTGAGATCGTGGCTGCAGTGATTCAAGAGCCTTCCGTGACCGTCGAGCGATACTGGCATCGAAACTCCAACCGGTATATGTCGCAACTCCCTTGCATCAGTCAATTACTCGCTTCGTAGACCGCGAACGCGCGACCCAGGCCAGCGCGACCCAGGCCAGCGCCAGCGCGACCCAGGCCAGCACCAGCGCGACCCGGGCCAGCGCAACGAGTATCTCTGGACAGTCTGCTCTCCGCCTCTTGCAGGCTATCAGGCAGTGGTTTCGTGTCCAGACGTAGCGGGTTAGCCAGCACCATACCGCCAGAGAACCCTTCTCTCCTCACACGGATCCCCAACGGGTGTTGAGTCTATGAACAACGGAGGTGGGACGCGAAAGAGCCCAACGAAATAGCAAAGAATGGTGGTCGGAGTACACCACGTCCTACAGACGAGGCGTACTCTGCGGGGATTGATACGAGTTGGGTCTAATGTACCCTTTTACGCCGTTAGCAATTTCGTTTTTGCCGCCCCAGCATCTGGGTGACTTTCGCGTTCCCCGCCTCTGCTCCTCCCTCTCCCCTCAGCCCATGCGGGTTTCATCCCCTTTTCCGCACCTCGTTCCTGCTCTGAGGGAAAGCTCTTGCTCTGTACGAAACGCTACGACCGCTCCAATAACCGCTGGTCCGGCAACCTTTCCTGAGATGCAAGACCCCGGTCAAAATGTGTGCGTTGACTTGACTCACAACGCCTGAATGGGTCCTGTGGTGCAGCTCCAACCGAACGAATTCCCCCCACGTGGCCATTTTCCTACTGACCTTCAGGAAAGTTGTCGGAGGACGGTCCCCTCAAGCCACCAGGGAATCAGGGTTTTCCTCGGCAGGAGTCGTCCGAACCTTTCCTGAACATCAGTAGAGCGGCCTTTTTCCTGCTGCGGGCAGACCAAGGATGAGTCGGTGGCTTGAGGCTCGTCCCTCACAGAAACGGGTGCCCTTGCCAGCTGCGTTCGTAGAAAAAGGACGGGCACTTTGTCAGCTCGACTCGGTTCAGACGTATATATACGAGAGCGAGTGACACTAGCCTCGCTGTAAACTCTGCCACGATGCTCATGACCGGGGTCGGCCTAATCAACCGTGTATCCTTAAGCAGGTCTCGTGACTGACGAGCGCTCGCAGTCCTCCCCCGGCAGGCGCAACAATGCGAAACGATACCTGGAAATCCTATGCAATTATCGGTTCACTTTGCCGAACATCCGTTGGCGGCTTATTGCTACCTGACCACGACCAGTGGCATGACCTGTATGCCTCATGAAAGCGATGAGCAAGCCTACGCTCACGCCCGACGTGTTGGAACCAGCCTGATCCAAAAGGTTGCAGAAGCCCATATCACCTCCCTGACCCTCGATCAGACGGGTCGGGTGCTCAACGAACTGCATAGGCGACTCCAGAAGGCGATCTCGCACGCAGAAACGCTGCGTGAGGATTGGCTTGCAGAGAACGAAACCGCTCGGCAGGAAATGTTGTGTTTGCAAGCTTTGCAACATCGGACCGACTTCTGGCTGGTCTGTTTGGCTATTGAACAAGCCTGCGTGTTCCAGTGGAACCATCAGCCAGCGAGCCCACGAGCTTCTCCGGACAGATTGAAAGAAGTGTTGGAGAAAATGGCAGTTCTGGATGACCTGCTCTACTCTGAGGTCACGATCTTGGCAACAGTCTCAGACCAGTTGGCCTGGCCGGTTTGCCAAGACCAGCTTGAGGAAGCGGTGACTCGGGCTCCTCCTTGGTGGTTTAATGGCTGCCTGGAGAAGATGGCGGAATTGTTGTTGATTGCCGCTCGGCGTCGCCAGGGGGCCGGGGATGCGAACCACTTGATTCACGAAGAGGTTCTTCGTCGCCTGGCTGAGGAGTGATCCCCTTGTGTCCCCGTGGGATCGTTGGTCGCCAGTTGTACGATCATCAAAGCCGCAACGTTGCACGCGAAACCCGTCGCGAGGAGTCCGCTGGTCGACCCGAAACCTACTGACCTTCAGGAAAGTTTTCGGAGGACTCTCCCCTTAAGCCACTCGGGAAGCTAGTGCGTCCTCCCGAGGAGTCTTCCGAAACGTTCCTGAACATCAAGAGGATCTGTCAAACTCTGAAGTACCGGGGGAGGCGTCCAGCTCTCCTGAACAAATCCATTCGGCTTTCCGGAACTGATCCTTTGGCCGCGCCAAATGTGAATTCGGGTTGAGAGCCTACGAACTATTCTTCCCCAAGACTGCTGCTAATCGTTCTGCAGCCTGAAGAGCGAGCCTGGCTTGCCGAATGCTACCCACGCTTTGAATGAAATGGGCAGCTTGCATGATTGCGCTCGCGTCCACACAATCGACAGGAGTTGGCTCCTCTGTGTTCGTTGCTTCTGCGGGCGTGCTTGGAGGTGATTCAGCAGTGGCCTGCAGAGTTTCCACGGTCTTGGATTTACTTCGAATCTGCGCGACAAAAGACCTTGAGACTTCGTATCCTTCGTGCTGCAATGCCCGAGCTGCTTCTGCCGAGCCTGCGGTCGGATGGGCAGCAAAGTACGCCCGAATCGCTGCGGATTTGCTGAGGGGCATGTCCCCCGATCTTGCCGTTTTGCGTTTCTTGCCCATGGCTGTCCCTCCAAGATCCTCGTGGCCCAAGAGAAGATCTGTGCTTGTATTGGTTGCATACTCCGACAGCGTCCCAAGCTGGTGCTCGGGAATGCCAGAACGGGTTGGCGATCTGCCAACAACAGGTGCTTCCAGGTTGCAATCAACCAAGTCTAACATCGGGAAACTCTCACTGGTAGACCAAACACCTCGACCAGGTTTGATCGGATTGCAACACAATCCAAAGAATCGGCTTGTCCCTCACGCAGGAAGGGGGTAAGGCAGGTTGTTGGGGCTCATTGCAACGCATGTCGGCTAAACAGGTTGACCGGGAAGAAGACAATCATGACAGCAAGCAACGTCATCTGCACCGTGGGGACTAGCCTCTTTTTCCCCA
This sequence comes from uncultured Pirellulales bacterium, assembly GCA_964648025.1. Classification (GTDB taxonomy): domain Bacteria; phylum Planctomycetota; class Planctomycetia; order Pirellulales; family Pb10988; genus CAZYKP01. The sequence continues at coordinate 16,840 of CAZYKP010000130.1, forward strand.
ATCTCAAGGGCCTCGATCCTCAAAGTGATGATCCCGTTTTGGCAGCGCTTGCCCGCGCCTATACCGACGGCAACTGGCCTCAAGTGGCTGCAGGCCTGGCGAAGCTACCTCCTCACGAGCGTGTGTGCGGGGCGGAAATCAATTCGCTCACCAGTCTGGCGAAGCGGAAAGTGATGGCGCCCGATGCGAATCTGTTTTTCTGTCATTCCGCAACGGACGACGGCCGTCACATCGCACAAGTGCTCAGCCGCTATTATCGGGATCGAGGTTTTGCCCGAGTGGAATGCCATGAGGTGGAGCAACTTCAGGATGCCAAGCCAGAGCTCTTTCGCACGCACGGATTGCGGAACCTGGTTAAGGAGATCTGTGCTGTCCTGAACAGTTTCGGCGTCGAGCATACTCTGATCAACGCGACAGGCGGCTATAAGGCTCAGATCGCTGTCAGTGTGCTCGTGGGGCAAGCGACGGGCGTTCCGGTCTATTACAAACACGAACGTTTTGACGAAATCATTGCTGTTCCGCCGTTACCGATTGCTTTGGATGTCGAGCTGTGGATGGCGGCCAGCAGCTTGCTGTTTGCACTTGAGGACACCGATGAAGTGCTCACCGCTGAAGACCTGAGACAAAGCTGGGAGGGCCAGTGGGATGACCGCCTGGAGAGTCTCCTGGATCGGGTGACTATCGACGGCCAAGAGTGTTGGGAGCTCTCCGCGGCTGGTCAACTCTTTCATCAGACGCTTTCGACACGGTTTGCCCGGCAAGCGCAAGAGTTTGCCCCGCCTGCGGTTTCACCTGATCGAAAACGGCCACCACGCCTGGAAGACAGCGGCCACATGGAAGCGTTGTCGGATCTCAGACGCTTTCTGCAGAAGGTGACCGACGAGGTCGGACCGGTCATTGGTTGCAGTACGACGGACATTCACGCCCACCTGCCACGCAGAATTCAGTTCCGTCTGGGGTCACATGGTGTGGAAGGTCTGTATCCGGCCGAAGGGTACACGGTTCGATTCCGCGTGGAGAGCGATGCCAGCACGCGCCGCCAAGAGCTTGGGCTGGTCGCCTTGTTGAATCAGTGGCTCGCAGGGAGCCGTTGAGTTCCGTTGTCACCCCTCCCACCTTTCCAGCCCTCTCCTCCCGCCGCTAGAGGTTAGAGACTCTCCTCCCTCAAGATGCCGTTCCCTGCGACGGACGAACGGAAAGGCGTCGATCCTTCCGGCTAACAGTGCAACATCCCCAAGGCTGCCGAGGGACCGTCCTGGTTGTCGCATCGCTGATGGCCTCCATGGACGGTTTGACGGCGGTCAAGGTCCCTTTGGTCACAGAAGTTGATGACCCTCGGCAGTTGAGCGCTCGACAACCGGTCGTGAGAGAAGCTGGTTTTCCATCGGAGTGCGTCTGTCTCCATGCGCTGTCGCTGAGGTAGCGGTGCCTCGCACCGTTGAACTTTCGATAACGGTGGTCTCGTCGTGGCTATCCGGGTGCAGTGCCCTCCCGCCGGACAGCCACTATGCCACAGGAGATCTCCGCCATGCTCGGGAAAGACACGAGCATGGAGAAGCTGGTTTCAATGCCCTCTCGTCGGGCAAGCACAGTGCAACAGCAAGATGCTGTCGCTCGCGAGGAATCCGGCGAACTGTTGTTTGTTTCAATGCCCTCTCATCGGGCAAGCATAGTGCAACAGAGAAGTTGTAATCCCCAACAATGGGCGGGCTACCGGTTTCAATGCCCTCTCATCGGGCAAGCGTAGTGCAACTAGGGCTTCCGAGGCTGTCCGCGAACTGTAAACCAAAGCCGAGACAGGTTTCAATGCCCTCTCATCGGGCAAGCGTAGTGCAACAACCCCTAAAAACGGGGAAAGGAAGAGATGGGGAACATAGTTTCAATGCCCTCTCATCGGGCAAGCGTAGTGCAACGTATGTCGAGCCTCTGCGCGAGCAGGCTGGGCAAAAGTTTCAATGCCCTCTCATCGGGCAAGCGTAGTGCAACCCGCCGCTGCGCTGGCTGAGCTTCAACGCTTCGCCAGCAAAGCGTTTCAATGCCCTCTCATCGGGCAAGCGTAGTGCAACGCGGCACCAACGGCCACCACGAACCGGTGACCGGACAGTTTCAATGCCCTCTCATCGGGCAAGCGTAGTGCAACACGAGCGCAAAAAGTGGGAGGTGTGGAAGTTGACGGTCATGTTTCAATGCCCTCTCATCGGGCAAGCGTAGTGCAACTCGCGAAAGCGAAGGAGTGGGTCACCGATGGGATCAGGTTTCAATGCCCTCTCATCGGGCAAGCGTAGTGCAACTCACCCTCATGGCACTCGCGAGGACCCTAACGATCGAGATTGGTTTCAATGCCCTCTCATCGGGCAAGCGTAGTGCAACAGCAAATCTGACCCAGTTCCTGCGACGCTGCCTGGCATGTTTCAATGCCCTCTCATCGGGCAAGCGTAGTGCAACGAGATCCAAGTTCAGTTTGGTCAGCTTGACGACGCAGTGATGCTTGACGTTTCAATGCCCTCTCATCGGGCAAGCGTAGTGCAACGGAAAAAGTCCAACGACATCAAGAGCTTGAGCGTCAAGCATGTTTCAATGCCCTCTCATCGGGCAAGCGTAGTGCAACACAGATCGCCGATTGGATCTGGCAGATGGCCCAGTAGAGTATCAATGCACTCTCATCGGGCAAGCGTAGTGAAACGAAAACAGCTATTGAGTAGGCGGAAGCCGAGAACACCGTTCTAAAGAATATAAATGCCCTCTCATCGGGCAAGCGTAGTGCAACATTTTCGTCACCCGCGCTATCTCGGCGCTAGGCTTCGTTTCAATGCCCTCTCATCGGGCAAGCGTAGTGCAACGAAAAGATCCGGGCCATAAAGGGGATGGGCCAGAAGATATATTAAAAGCCACCTCAAAGGGAAAAAGTAGTAAAACAAGAGAACCC
>CAZYKP010000131.1:0-16782 GCA_964648025.1 uncultured Pirellulales bacterium
CCGACTGCCAAAATCAACCGACTGCCAAAATCATAGGAAACAAGGCACTAGGGAGCCAAACGCAACTGACTGCCATTGGTCACCTAAGGGATGTCTGTTTGTTTGCAGCGTCATCCTTCTCAGAGGGGTTCTCAGCCGATGCTCGTCGTTGCTGAGGGGCCAACCTGCAGCAGTGGCCATCAGCGGCCGACCGGCAACTGCAACGGTGCCAAGACAGGCTCTGGCTGAGAATCGGACTCGGTTGTGCCAGCCCGATCCAGGACGGTATCGATAAGATAGTAAAACAACCGCCTGAGGTGTTCTGGCTCCAGCTCATCGGCGATCTGCTCGGCCCTTTGCTGATACTTGTCGACTAACCGCTGAGCTTTTTCAAAGACATCAGCCTGTTGGTAGAGCTGCTTGACTCGCCTGAGTATCTGCGTGGTCTTGGTGGGCTGTGCGATCAAATCCAGCAATTCCGCGCGATACTGCTCACCAAGGCCCTCCAGGGCCAGAGCCCACAAGACGGTGGGGCGACCTCCCAGGGTGTCGCCGCCTGCAGCCAGCTTGTTGTCCTGATCGCCGTGCCAATCTTTGAGATCGTTGAGGATTTGAAAGGCAGCTCCCATGTGCTTCGCAAAGGCCGTAAAGCTGTCGGCATAGGGCTTTGTCGAGCCCGCTAACCGAGCGCCGGCCAAGAGAGCGGCCTCGAAAGCAGGAGCGGTCTTGAGGGTGTAGATCTTCAGGGCGTCGATGGGCTTGAGCTGCTTATCGGTGGCATCCCGCCAGACGAGCTCGGCCCCTTGGCCCTCACAGAGGCGTGTATGAGCATCGGCCAACCGGTCGACAATCTCCGCACAGGCCTCCGGCCCTAAGGACGCCGCCTCACGGCTGACCAGCCGGTAACCGACTCCGACCAGATAGTCCCCAACGTTTAAGGCCGTTGGCACACCGAACTTGCGATGCAGGGTCTCCGCCCCATATCGGTAGTTGTCATCATCTTCGATATCGTCGTGGACCAATGAGGCCTTGTGAAAGACCTCAATGGCCATGGCCACCCGGCGAATATGGTCGGGATACTCCGCGGTGATCTCTGGTCCGCGTGCAAGCGTGGCCTCGGCCCCGGTCAAAGCGTCGTAGACGGCCAGCGTCGTGAAGGGACGCAGGTGCTTCCCGCCACGGGCCAAGAAGTCATGAGCCAACGCCTCGGTCGCAGCGATGGGGTTGAGTCCGCCCAGGCCGCTTCCATTGGCCTGAGCCAAAGTCTGTTCTCCCCGAGTTCGAGGCAACAGGCGGCCGAGCTGGTCTTGTTGGAACAAATCCGCAGCCGCCCTCATCAGATGCACGTAGGTTCGCGTACGGACCTGAGGAACCAGATGCGGGGTATCGATCATCTCCGCCACCCAATCCTCATCGACGCTGGTATTTCGACAATCGGAGGATAGCAGCGGGACGGCCAAACAGGGGATTCCGGCCAGTAGGATCTTATCGATGGCCTTTTCCAGCACGTTGAGACAGGCCACACCGACAATGGCGTCGACATGACCAGAGACGATGATCTTCAAAACGATCGGCGTTCCTTCGCTGACAAGCACCTTATAACCAAGGTCCTCCGCCTTGCCGCGAAAGTCGGCAATCGAACAGGCCCCGCATTTGCGACAGTCCAGACCGAACTCGTCATAGTCAGCTGGGCATCCTTCTGCATGCTTCAGGCAGTGCGGCATCAAAAACAAACGCCGCGAAACCGGAACAGCAGCCACTTGTTCACGCCAGAACTCGCTGGCCATCACCACCATCGACCAACCAAGATAGCCCTCCGGCAAATCGTTGGCCGAGAGCATCTCCCGACAGATCTTCTCCATCTCGTCCTTGGCGAGAGGATTCGATTTGTCGAGAGGCTCGACTGTCTGCCGGCACAACTGCCGGAGCTTTTCCCGCAATGGCTTGGTTTCAGGCACCAATTTGAGATGCTTGGTGCTGCGTCTCTTACGCTTCGACTGGCCGGTTGTTGGCTGGTCTAGCGTTGGCTGGTCTAGCGTTGGCTGGTCGGCGACGGGTTGGCTGGAGTCTGCCTGATCTTTCGGCGAGGCGGGATCGGACGCGATCTCAGGAGGCAGAGCAGAGGTGATTGGAGTCAAAGTCTTATTCCTTCAGCATGAGAAAATCTTAGTTTGCCCGTCCGGCTGCCGCTATGTTTTGTGCTCGCTCCGTCGCTGCGTTACGCTGGTCGTCTTTCTTGGTGACCGTTCGGCGTGATGTTTCCTCGTGGAATTCAGCCTGCCCAGTTGCTACCTGCCCAGTTGCTGCCTGCCCAGTTGCTGCCTGCCCAGTTGCTGCCTGCCTAGTGTTTTGCGAGTTGTTTCTAGAGGATCCTCTAGCCGAAAGGGCAGTCCCCAAAGCACTGACAGCAAAGATGATGGGATAAAGCCGCTCGTAATACCAGAGCTTAGCGAAGTAGAACCCGATTGGAGCACATTGAGTGTGCTTGTCTTGCTCAATCTGATCGAGCAACCACTTGAGGCCCCGCTCGGCAGCCAGCCTCGGGGGAGAACCAGCCGGCGCAGCTGCGAGGGATTGAACGGCAACGGCGGTCTCTTCGATGCTGGAACAGCCGCCGCTGGAGCCGCCCGCGCTGGAACAGCCCGCGCTGGAACAGCCCGCGTTGGAACCGCCGGCTGAAGAAATCCCTGTTGCAGACTGCTGCTCTGGCAGGGCTGAGAACCATTCGGCCAGCCCGGAGCCGCCCCAACCACCGTCGGCGTTTTGGTGATCGATCAGCCACTGGATGCCTCGTTGGGCAGGCGGATCCTCCCAACGGCCCAGATCTCGATAGGCCAACAACACCCTGGCCGTCCCGTAAACGGGATTCTCTTCTTCGGGATGATCTTGGTTGCCAAACCACAAAGGCACCCAACTTCCGTCGGCTCGCTGTTTGCGCTGCAGGTAGACTAAGCCACGCGCGATCGCCCGAGCCATCCGCTGGTCCAGGTCGGCGTATTTCCGCTGAGCACGTGGGCTGGCAAAGGAAGGACTCTGGAGTTTGCCGATCCAAGTGGCTAACGCTCGAATCACATGAGCTGTCAGATCCGTTCCGCTGCGGTCAAAAGGCAAAGCCCCCCAACCCCGGCAGAACGTCGGCCAGCCTCCATCGTTGTTCTGGAGATCCAACAACCACAGAACCCCACAGCCAGCCGCCTCAGTGAGCTCATCGAGATGTTGCTGGTCTTGTTGTTGCTGGTCTTGTTGTTGCTGGGCTCGTTTCGAGCTTGCCTGGAGCTGCTCCAGCCGATCGCGATACTTGGCCAGGGCCAAGAGCGCACCGGGGGTATCATCGGCATCGGGCACGCCACCTGAGAGGTCGGTCCAGGCCCAACCTCCTGGCGCGGCACCTGTGTAAGGGTGCCGCTTCCGGTGCTGGCAACTGAGAACCCAGTCCCAGCACGAGAGTTCTTCCAGAGGCGCGTTTGTCTCCGCCAGAGCGTTGATGGAGAGAGTCGTCACCCAGGTGGCCAAGTTGGTATCGATTGGCCAGGAGCCATCCGGGCGAACGGAGTCTTCGAGGAACCTCACGCAGGCGGCAGTGACCGGATGATGGACTTGGCCACTGGCAGCCAAGCTCATGGCCACAAAGCTGGTCAGCGGTGTGGCCTCCAAAAATCCGCCACTTGCCGGCTGAATCTTCGTTAAGACCTTGAGGCTGGGTTCCAGAGCAGCCGCCCGGGCCAATCGCAACAGCGGATTGTAGGGTTTCCTGTGGTGATAGCGAGCTTGCCCGATGGCGATCAACGCGGGCAATGCATAGCTGACAACCGGCAACTGCATGGCCCCTAACACAGAAGATGGCAAGACAGCCATCTCGAAAGGCAGAGCTGGAACTTCACACCATCTGGCTGTCCCTGCCAAAGCACAGTTGGTCAGAATCGGCACGGCAAAAGTCTTGTCCTTGCCATAACGCCGTCGCAACCCAGCCAGACGCCCGGCGGCGTCCAGGTACTCACCAGCACGTTGCAGAAGCGAGGCAAAGCGATCTTCTTGGCCAGCGAGACGGATGGCTGCATCTACCAACATCGTTGTGGCGATGTTGGAGTGGCTCAAATCGGTATCGCCAAAACCACCGTCGCTGTTCTGGCACTGCGTGAGCCAGTCCAAACCACTGCCGATGAGTTGAGCCTGTCGTTGCCGACTGTTTTGGCGTGCTGCAGTCGGCGGCCCGCCACGCTGTTGCTGCTGTTGATCGACAACACAAAGAGCGCTGACGGCCGTCGCCGTGGCAAGCGCGCTGCTGGCCAAAGACCCCTCCCAGTGTCCGGCCGAGTTGCGCTGCGCCAGCAACTCCCGGCAGACTTTCTGATAGCCAGCTTGCAGTCGGTCGGGGTCAGCAGGCATCGAAGAAGACGGAGCTTTCTTGGGCGAAGGGATGAACTGTTCCAAAGGAGGTGCCGATGGCTTCAAACGGTGCTAGGCTCGCTCTCAAAACGCCGATCTGGCTTCGGGCGGCTGAATCGAGACGCTGGCGGCGTCCGGCTGCATCGACGAATCACCTGTCAGAGATGTCTGAGTATGGGATTGGCCTGCTTCGCACTCCTTGCCAGCAACTTGCCGATCGCGCCCTCGGGCCGACCAGCGCGTTTTCAGACAGAGCCTAGAGATCGAGATCGAGTTGATCAATGAGGTCGTCCAGCTCATCACGCGGTTGCTGTTCTTTGCCGGCCTGGCGTTTGGGCACGCCGACGGCCATGCCAACAGCCTCTCGTCCATCGGCGACCAGCTCTTGGTCTCGCTCAGCCACGGCGACTTCCAGGGCGTCGGGCGCGCCGAAGAGCTTGGAGAGGTCGATTTTCAAACCCCCGGCGGCTCCATCGGGGCTGCCTGCGATCCCTGGGGTTTTGTGTTGCGGGAAGATAATGGCATTCTCGGGGCACACACGACTGCAGGCCGGGCAACCTTTTTTGCAGTTGTCGGGCTGCTCGACCAGGATGTTCTCAGCCCGGTCCACGCCGTAGACACCAAAGAGGCAGAAATCCAGGCACTCCAGGCAGTTCGTGCAACGGCTGAAATCAATCACCGGATACCAACGCCTGGTGGTGATCTCGGAAATGCGGATGGGCTCCTGGACTTCGGGAAGGTCTGCCTTCCGCAGACTCGGTGCCTGAACACCGGTTGCCTCGACACCGGTTGCCTCGACACCGGTTGGCTGTAAAAAGCGTTGGAGTAGCTCTTGGCGAGGCTGACCTTCAATCCAGTTCATCAGATTGAAGTTCTCAGGTGAGAGCTCTGCCTTGATCCGGGCGATCTCTTTGAGGAAATCCTCACTGGAAGATGCAGCCCTCAAATCCAAACAATAAATCCAGCGACTGGAGCCGTTTTCATCGACGGTGCCGACTTGCTGATCTTGGCCGGTCTGGTCTTCATCAGGTTGATCTTCATCTTCGGAGTCTTGAGTCAGCAGGGTCTGACCGAGACGGCCGGAGATGCCGTTTCGATTGAGGATCCAATGGGTGGCTCTTGGATAAAGCCATGCTAAGACAACCAGGGGGCCGGTGAGATTCTGCAGGCAGAGCATTCCGGTGCCCTCGGGCTTCAGATCGTAGAGGTGAGGCACAATGGCCACCTCAACGTCTTTCTGGAACAACAGCGCTGCGACCAGCTCCTCTTCCAATTGCCGCTTCTGCGGGTTGTTGCTTTGCCCCTGGGAGAGGACAACATTGAGTTTTTGTGATGGCATGGTAGGCGACTTTGCTGAAGCGAAGAACTCGACGGCAGATCAGCATCCAGACTGGAAAACTCAATCGTCTCGGTTGGTGAAATCGTGACCGATGGACCGGTGAAGTTCCCCAAGGATTGGCCGACTTGTGATCACTGACAGACTTGTGGTCACTGACAGACTTGTGGATGTTGACAGGCCAAGCAACACACCTCCGGCCGGCCTCAGCGTCAAGGACACTGTCCTTCCCAGTCAGACCCTTCTGGTCGATTCTGAGGGATTGCCGGTTGAGAGGCAGAACGCATTCTCACTTGGAAGTTTGTGTCATTGAGCACTCGTTGACCAACCGATTGTTTATTGAGCTTCAGAGAAGTTTTCGACCCAGGGCTTTTCGTCTGCCCTTGTTTGTGGTGACCAAAGGAGGCAGCCTGCTGCACCACCGGAAGCCCGGATTGTTGGTCGTTTTGCAGGTCAGTTGTTCCTCAAGTCAGTTGTTCCGCGAGTCAGTTGTTCCGCGAGTCAGTTGTTCCGCGAGTCAGTTGTCCCGCGAGTCAGTTGGTCTGCGAGTCAGTTGGTCTTCAGGGACGTCTTCGAGAACTTTTCCGGGAACCGCTAATCGTGGAGTTGGCCTTTGATTGTCTTTTGGGCCATCTCCCAACTGCCAGCCAGATGTTCCAGGTAACCGCCAGGAGTCAGCAAGTTGGGTGGGAAGCTCTGGTCAAAAGCAATGGTGAACAACCAACCTCGCCCATATTTGTCGACATTGATGGCAGCCGGGTCATCCAAAAGCTGTTGGTTGAACTCTTGCAGTGTTCCCGAAATCGGACTGTAAAGCTCGCTTTCGGCCTTGGAGCTCTCGATTTGTCCTAAACGTTGTTTTGCCCGCACGGGCGTTTGGGGATCGATCTCCCAATCCAAAAAGTATACATCTTGCAGGAGCCTGACCGCATAGGCAGACAAGCCAAACCGGTACACCCCAGCTTCAGCGGGCTGAGCCCACATATGGTTTTTGCAATACTGACGATCGGTGGGGATGATGGCAGCAAATTTGCCCATCATAAACACCAACTCATCGTTGGGGTGCTGCTCGGCCTGAGGCGAGTTTGAGGCCTCATCGCGCGGTTGCCCGCCTGGTTCAGATTCTTTGTTCTCGTGTTCTCTGGTCTCGGGTGTTGTGGAGTTTTGGGGTTCCTGGGCGGTCACGTGTATCGGACTCCTTGGTGTTCTGGTTCGAAGAACGCCGGCAACAGGGAATCCACACGCAACAGCCCTTCGGGATTAAGCTTGACGTGATCGCCGGTGATTTTCAGCAGGCCGTCTTGCTGATAGCTTTGCCACACATCGGCCCACTTGTGAAGGATCTCGGATCCGAACTTTTCTCGGAAGTACCCGGCGTCAATCGCCCCGGTTTTCAATTGCAGGATCATTTCCCGGATGAGCTGCTGGTGTTGCGTTGGCCGCAGGGCTCGGGTGATCGGCAGGCGGCCTTCTTCCAACAGGGGCTCGAGGTAGCCGGGCCAGTCAGGGGCATTTTGATAGTGCACACCCGAGACATGTCCAAAGCTGGCCACACCAGTTGCCAGCAAGTCACTCCCCTGCCAAAGGTTATCTCGATAGCTGAACTTGACCCGGGCTTTGTCTTTCACCAACGTGTAAGCGCTGGATTGCTCGTAGCCTGCGGCCTGCAGTTGCTCGTAGGCATGGGCCAGCCAGGCTCGTTTGGTCGGCCAGTCGGCAACAGGGATCTCAATATCGTTGCCGAGGATATCTTTTGAATAGACTGTATTGAAAGGAAGCTCCATCAAATAGATCGTGACGCTGTCGGGCGACAACTCGATGGTCCGACGGATGTTGTCCTTCCAATTGTCCCAGGTTTCCCCAACCATACCGGCAATCAAGTCGATATTGACGCTCTGGAACCCAGCTGCTGTGATCCACTCCCAACTCCGGTAGATCTCCGGGGAAAGGTGCGCTCGGCCGTTCTCCTCCAGCACAGCATCGCTAAAATTCTCCACGCCCAAGCTCAGGCGTGTGACGCCATTTTCTTTAAGGCAGTGAACTTTGGATTCCTGAAGGGTGCCAGGCTCGCACTCAAAGGTCACCTCCTCGGCCTGGTCCCAACTGATGCTGGCACGCAATCGGTCGAACAGGCGGTTGAGTTGCTTGACGGCCAGATAACTTGGGGTTCCACCACCGAAGTACACAAACCGGAAGGGTCGCCCACCCATGACCGGTTGTTGACTGACCAGTTCAATCTCTCGAGATAGAGCCGAGACATACGTCTCGATCTCTTTAGCGTTCTTATCGGTGTACACACGGAAGTAGCAGAACTTACACCGTTTTCTGCAGAAAGGAATATGCAGATAGAGCCCCAAGGGCACCCCAGGGGCAGGCGGCTGGCCAATCGCCTCCAGCGCCTGCTGGGTGTACTCCTTTTTCCAGGTGGAGAAAGGGGGATAGTTGGCGATAAAGTAACTGCCAACTTCGGTCTTCTCGGGCTTGGTTGCTTCTGTGGTCATAAAGTCTCTCCCAAGACTCAGGCTTCTCGGTGAGGTGGGAGTTTTGCTGGAGGATGATTAAGGCTCTTTCAGAAGTTTCCCATCGAGTGCCGAAGCCGCTGATGGTCAGGACTTCTCGGCTGGGGTCCCTCATCACCTCGCTAAGGATCAATCATCGGGCGTTCCACCCTGGAAGTATTTGTCGTTGCGGGCCCATGGTTTCACTTGCTGCCAAAGCAATACAGCGTCCCGTCGTCGTTTCCGATGACCAGGCGGCCCTGAGCGATGGTGGGCCCGGCGGCAAACTTGCCTCCGGCCTCATACTCAAAGACCTTCTTTCCGCTGTTCAGGTCGACCCCGTAAAACCGTCCGTCGTCCGACCCCACCCAGACGCGGTTGCCCTCAATCACTGGCGAACTCTCCACGCGTGCTCGTGTGGCAAAGGTCCACAGTTCTTGACCAGTTTGGGGATCCAGGGCGTGCAAGAGCCGATTGCGTCCACCGACGATCACTGCCTTGGGGCTCAGTGCTGCCGAGGAGTAAAAGGGAAATCGGCGAGTGGCGTGCTGGTAGCTCCACAGGATTTTGGGAGCCGTCCAGTCAATGCAATAAAAGGTGTCAGCCAAGTTGCCCAGATACAACCGGCTGCCCACCGCCGCCGGAGTCGCAGCCGCCTGAGAGCCGACACCAAGAGTGGCGACTTGATCACCTTTGTCCAGGTCCACAACGTGTAACTGCTCGTCGCAGCCGGCGACAAAGGCACGGTTTTCAATCACCGTCGGCGAAGCATGCACAGGACCGTCGATGCCGTATTTCCAAACCAGCTTGCCGGTGGCAGCTTTTAAGCAATAGAGATGCTGGTCGTAGGAACCAAAGAGGACGTTCTGCTTGTAGACATTCGCGCTGGAGACAATCTCTCCATCAGTCTGCACCTTCCACTTCACCTTTCCCGTGCCAGCCTCCAGAGCATAAAACACCCCATCAGCATCACCAATGTAGACGACCCCGTTGTGAACAAGCGGGGAAGCTCGAAACCCCCCCTCGGTGGGAAATTTCCACTTGACCTCACCGGATTTGAGATCAAGGGCATAGAAATGCCCGTCGGTCAGCAGACTGCCAACATAGATCACACCATCGACAATCGCCGCAGAGCCCTCAAAGCCAGCCTCGTCAAACTTCTTCTTCCAAAGCAGCTGCAGCCGGCCGCCCAAACGTGCTGAGGTCAATCCTGTGCTGGTCGGCACCCCACGAAAACGATCCCAGCGATCTTGGGGAATCACTGCAATCGCACCAGCAGCAAGCTGGCCAACTTGCTTCTGCTCAGTTTTGGTCGATTCTTTAGGGGAACCAGAAGCCTCTGCAAGGGCGCACTTGCCGATGCCGACCAGCAGCTTCGAGCCCGGGTCCACAAAGGTGGACAAGACCACAGCTGAGGGCAGCAGAATCAACCAGGCCCAAACCGGGGTTTTCAGGGTTTTCATAACGAACCCTTTTTCAGTAAGCTTGTTGGTATAGGGCGAGCAACGCTGGCTCGTCGACCTTGCGTGGATTAAATCCGCCGGTCCACTGCTTGGCGGCTGCAACCGCCAGTTGGGGAAGCCTCCCTTCTTCAACACCAAGATCTTGCAGACGGATCGCCAAACCGGCTTCGGCAGTTTGAACTGTCAGAAAGTCAGCTAAGGCGTCTGCCCCGCCATCAGCAGGAACGCGACCGATGAAGGTAGAGGCTGTCAATTCTCGGTACAACCCTCCGACTTCGGCGGCGTTAAATCTCACCACATGAGGTAGCATCAACGCCACCGCTTGGCCATGGACGATTCCGTACTCGGCGGTCAGAGGGTTGGCCAGTGCGTGAGCCGCTCCGAGCATACTGTTTTCAATCGCCCAACCCGCCCAGCAGGCACCCAACTGCATGGCCCCTCGGGCTTCCAGATCTTGGGGATTTGCCAGCACTTGCTGGAAATTGGCATGCAGCCATCTCCAGGCATCCCGACTGAAGGCCGCCGAAACCGGATTCCGCACGCTGGTCACCCAGCTCTCCAAGGCATGAGCCATCGCATCGATGCCCGTCAGAGCGGTCACTTTGGGGGGCTGAGTGACCGTAAGTGTTGGGTCAAGGACCGCGGCGACACAGGCGGCTTTCTTGTCGCCGCAGGCCATCTTGACATGGGTTTGGGCGTCGGAGATCAACGCAAAGGACTGTGCCTCACTTCCGGTCCCTGCTGTGGTGGGCACGGCAATCATGGGGAGCATCGGGGAGTGTGCTTTGTCCCGGCCCCAATAGTCTTGCATCCGCCCCCCGTTGGTGTAGAGGAAGTTGATCCCCTTGGCTGTGTCCATCGAGCTGCCGCCGCCGAGGCCCACCAGCACATCGGGTCGGAACTCTCTGGCCACCCCGACCCCTAAGTCCACACAATCAGTGGTTGGATTCTCTTGGACATTTTGAAAGACCTCGGCGGTCCACCCCGCCTCAGTCAGCGACGCCAGACCCCGTGCGGTGTGCCCGGCCTGCACGATCCCTGGGTCGGTCACCACCAACGCCCGACTGGCTGAGCGGCTGCCTCCCTGGGCGCCGAAAGGTGGTACCAACTCACGGGTCAGTTGTCCCAACCGGTCGACGCAATCCGGACCAAAGACAATCCGTGTTCGAGGCTGGAAATCAAACGGAATCATCAGCCCAGGGATACTCCAGTACGGATGACCGGCAACAGGAATCCTTTGACCAAACCTGAAAGACAGTCCTCATTGACGCGAGCCAGTTCAACGCTCAGCCAACTCGCCCAGGGAAATCTCAAGACCAAATGGCAAAAACTCAGCTCAAGTTCCCTGTCGGGCCTGTCTCCGAGGACATCAACAGGAATGAATCAACCGCGGTGGATATATGAGACGTTTCCAGAGCGCAAGGAAACCCCCGGCGCGAGCTAGGATCAGCTCACGCCGGGGTCATGTTGGTCAACTCGGGAGGGTCTTAGGCAGCTCCGACGAGCTTGTCCCCCTCGGCAACTTGCAAGCTTCTTGCGTGGAAGAGGAAGTCCACGATGTTGCCCTCATGCGGCTGCAGCCAGTCCAGCTTGATGGTGGGGATCGGCCCCAGGTTCAGCCGGTCAATGTTGGTGGCGTCGATCAGCTGCCCTCGGAAGGACGGATCGTTGGTGATCGCTGAACAAACAAGTGTGTAGTCCATCTTCGTGATCATTTGATCTTGTGGACATTTGACCACCGAGACAAAGGGAAACATGTACTCGGTATTGGCCAAGGCTTGGTCGGGCGACTCGCATCGGATGACCGTTGGCAACAGATACGCGTGTGTTTCCCGGTCGACCAGCCGGGGACCGTAGGGTTCGGTAGCGTGGGTCAAGCTGGAATCCTTCTTCAGGTCCACCGAAATCGCCTCCCAGACGGCACGAGCCACAGCGGGATTGGTGAACGCCGAGATGCTGGCCTCAGGATCGTCTGGGGGCAGAGGCTGGGCTGGGCCCATCCGCTCGGCCAGCGCTGCGGCGATCTCCTCGGTGTGGCGGCTGGCCCAAATGCCCGAGCAGTTGATGCAGCCGCGTCCGCTGTTTTTGAAGACGCTGGCAACCATCAAATCCAGGTAGTCTTCCCATTGGTCGACAACGTCATCGCCCAGGATGATCTTGCTGAAGCCGGAACCGTGAACTTGGACTTTGGGATTGCTGCGGAACTGCTCGATGGTCTGCTGATTGCCGAAGATCATCGAGCGACCGCAATGGGCCATCACGGCCTGGCCAACCGGTCGCGGTCCGGGGTAGATGCCGATGGCCTCCGGCGGGACTCCAGCTTCGAGAAACGCTGAGGCGATCCGATAGGGAGTCCAGGGTTCTTGGGATCCAGGCTTGAGGACCAGACCCACCTGCATTGGAATGACCGGCAACCAAAGTGTATGAACCCCTGGGGAGTTGCTCGGCAGCACCATTCCCAGCACCGAGGACATACACTGGTAGCTGACGACCACCCCACGGCTCTCCATGCCGTAGCCGCGGTTGAGGATCTCCAAATCAAGCCCGCGAGTCAACGCGTCTAAAATGCGATCCATGTTGGAGAGAACGAAATGGTTCTTCTCCATATTCGCTCGAGCCATTTTCACAGGCAGTCCGGTGGTGGCCGCCTGAGCCTGGGCAAAATCCTCAGGGCTTTGGGTACCATTACCTAGCGGCAGATCGGCATTGAGATAAAGATCGGCCGCCTTCTTCATCATGCCAACCAGGTCGGCCGGCGGAATGGCTCGTAAGGCGTCACGTGCTTTTTTCCCAGACTTTTTGATATCTCGGGTGACCAGCCCCTCGTTGGCCTGACTGACCTCCGCGACCGGCTCGCCGGTGAGGAAATGGGTGACAGTTTCTTTCTCAAGACTGTCATAAGGCTTGCCCATCCGCAGGACAGGGATGTCTAACACTGCCAGGACTCCTCTGCGGGGTTGAAAGACGTGCTCACTTGGCCCGTCGGTTGGCTACGCTCGTTCTTACAAACTCTAAGTTGAAACTCTGGAAGGAAACGCCCTCTGGAGACGTTGATCCGCGAAGGCAGTCCAGTCAAATGGACGTTTCTCGATAGACACAAAAGACCAGATCTGTATCGGTTTTTACACACCTACGTGCCGACTCACTCACATTAATACACACCAACGGTGGTGGTTGCTGCCATCTCATGAAATGGCCTCACACCGGAGACCCCATCCCAGGGATATTTCTCGAAGGGAGGTTCACGCTCGCCCTCGTCACGCTCCAAAAAACCAGGAACAAAGAATTCCTCAGTCAGCGTCGTGAGCTTGACACGCCCTGTGGCCCCATGGGGAACGAGGGTGTTGTAGTCCGAGAAATCCACAACCTCCACAACAGCCCTGGGTTGGGGAGCGTAGTAAGTGATCTTGTAGCCATCTTCCGGCGTGACGGGCTTGCTTGCTGCCAGCCCCATGAGCGTGTTGCCATAAGTCGGCGTCATGTACGTCCGCTCGTCCAGATACTCCTCCATACAAAACCGAGTCCACTGCGGGGTGAACTCTGTCCCTCCAGAAAAGATGCCCGTGATGCCGACATCACCAATGCCGGAGCCGCGTTCCTCTAGTGCTTCAGCAAAGGATTCCAGTAATTTTGGGGTGGCAAACATGCAGCGAATATCATTGCCGCTATCAATGACCGTCAAGGCTTGGTCGATGACGTGTTTTTTGTAAGCCTCGGCGTCGGCGACTTTGCGAGCTTTCAGCAGCTTGACCACCCAGCGTGGGTCCAGATCCACACAAAAGCAAATCCCGCCGCGATACTGAGCGAGGTGTTCCACGGCCAGCCTCAGACGACGGGGGCCCGAGGGTCCCAACATCAGCCAATTCGATCCCTTGGGGAAATACTCATCCGGCAGCGTGTGGCTGAACATCTCGTAGTCGGTGCGGAAGTCATCTACGACGATCCGCCGCTTGGGTTGACCGGTGGTCCCCCCGGTCTCAAAAACGTAGGTCGGCCGACCGACAAGCCCCTGCGGAATCCACTTGGTGACCGGCCCATCACGCAGCCAGTCGTCTTCAAAGGGCGGGAACTTCCGCAAGTCCTCAAAACAGTGGACCTCCGAACGAGGATCCCAGCCCAGCTCTTTGGCCTTCTGCAACCAAAAAGGGCTCCCTGTCTCAGGACTAAAATGCCACTGAATGATCTTGCGAACGTGCTCGTCAAGCTCGCTGTTGGCCTGGGTCACCTTGTTCTGCATCTCGGGCGAAAGATCGTCGGCTGTCGCCGGGGGTGCATCTTGACTCACAAGTGGCTCCTGATGTCTCAGAGACCTAATGTTCTGATCAGTGCTCTCAGGATCTTTGCTGCTTGGATCCCGAGTGAATGATCTTGGGCTGCTGTGATCTTGGGCTCTTTGCTCCTTGCCATCTCTGGAGGACGAACATCCACGTTCATCCCACTCGAACCACGCCTGAGAACTCCGGTCAATCTCGGAGAAGCGTTGATCTCCAAACGGATCAAACTTAATCGATGGAACAACCAGGCTCAACGACTTCAGCAATCAAAGGAGACAGTCGCCGCCGGGCTTTTCTCCCGGGAGCGTTTGGCAGCAATCGCAAGCTCCAGAATTCCCAAGCGGAGGCAATCATCACACTGACGGTCGAACTCGTCAGAGTACGACCTCAATGGAGGATCGCTCTGAAGATGAGGTTCTTTCGTGGGTTTGATGGCACGAATGCGGATTCAGCAGAAGTAAAGGCGCGTCATCGCCGGACGGCAAGATGGGACACGTGGGCGCCGGAGGAGATCGCCAGCGGCATTCAGGCAGGCTCAGGGGTCTCCTCCGCCAGCAGTGCCTCGAACTCATCCTCGGATAACACCGCGATCCCGAGTTCTTCTGCCTTTTCCAGCTTGCTGCCCGCCTCGGCACCAGCTACGAGATAATCTGTCTTCTTGCTGACGCTGCTGCTGGCCTTGCCGCCATGCTGTTTGATCAGATCCTGGATTTGCTTGCGGGAGTATTTGTTCAATGTCCCAGTGACCACCAGGGTTTTGCCAGCCAGTTTCAAGCCCGCCTCTTTGGCAGCATGAGCAGTGAGGGGTTTGGGGAGTGTTGTTGAGGTGTTCAGTCCAAGTTCTTTGAGGTCTTTGACGAGTTCCTGACTTTCTGGCTTCTCGAAAAATGTGCGGACACTCTGTGCAATGACCGGCCCGATTTCCTCGATGGCCACCAGGTCTTCTTCGCTCTGGCTCATCAGATTGTCCAGCGTGCGGAAGTTCTGAGCCAGAATTTCCGCCACCCGGGGGCCGACGTGGCGAATAGACAGAGCGCAGAGCAACCGATGCAGGTCTCGGGATTTGCTTTCCTCCAGACCCTTGATCAAGTTCTCAGCGCTCCGCTTGCCCCAGCGCTCAAGCCCGGTCAGGTCCCCAACTTGAAGCCGGTAGAGGTCGGGAATACTCGTCACCAGCTTCGCCTCCAGAAGCTGTTCGATCTTGCTCTGTGCCAGTGTGCGGATGTCCATGCCAACCCGCGAGACGAAATACTCGATGCGTTCGCGGATCTGAGCAGGACAGTTGGGGTTCAGACACCGCCATTCCACCCCGTCAGCGTCCTTCTCAACAACGCTTTCACAAGAAGGACAATGTGTGGGAACCTCTAGCGGTTGTTCATCTCCGGTACGCAGGTGCTTTTCCACGCGAACAACGTGGGGGATGATCTTGCCGGCTTTCTCGACGATGACCGTATCGCCGAGCCGCACATCCAGCAGTTCCACTTGGTCGTAGTTGTGCAGGCTCGCTCTGGTCACCGTCGTGCCGGCGATCTGGACAGGATCTAATTTGGCCACCGGCTTGAGGACGCCCGACTTCCCCACCTGAACGGTGACTCCGTCAAGTTTGGTGGGAGCCTCGTACTTCTCGACCTTGTAAGCGATCACCCAACGAGGGGCCTTGGTGGTGGCACCCAGCTCTTGGCGTTGTTGCAGGTCGTTGATCTTCAACACAAGCCCGTCGATCTCAAAATCCAATTCCTCAGCGGCTTCCCACCAGGCATTGCAGTGCTCAACGGCCTCATCAATTGATTTGAGGACCTTCACATGTGGGGTGGGGACCAGACCATAGCCCGCAACAAGGCCCAGAAATTCCTCATGTGTTTTCAAGGCAGGACCTTGGTAGGCCCCGGTACTGTGGGCAAAGAAGCGAAGCGGCCGCTGGGCCACTTTCTTGGCGTCTTTGAGTTTGAGGGCTCCTGCGGCTGTGTTCCGGGGGTTGGCCAATTGCTGGCTCCCTTCGGCGGCAAGACGGGCGTTCAGGTCAGCCAAGTCGGAATTGGTCATGTAGACCTCTCCGCGGATCTCAATCAGCTCAGGGGGGTTTTTGGTCTCCAGTTGCAGGGGGATATCCCGGATAGTCCGCAGGTTTTGGGTGATGTCATCACCGATCCGCCCATTGCCTCGAGTGACCCCGCGAGCGAAGAGGCCTCTTTCGTAAATCAGTGAGCAGGCCACTCCATCGACCTTCAGCTCGACCACGTAGTGATACTTGTTGTGTCCGAGTGCCTTGTGCACACGTTCATCAAAGGCTCGAAGCTCGGCCTCGGTGTAGGTGTTATCAATGGAAAGCATGGGCTCGAGGTGCTCGACCTTCTCGAAATCGGTAATCGGCACCTCGCCCACCCGTTGAGTGGGGCTCTCTGGGGTGACCAGGTTGGGGTGTTCGGCCTCCAGTTGTTTCAACCGATTCATCAGCCGGTCGTACTCGAGGTCGGAGATCTCCGGCTTGGCCTCGACGTAGTAGAGCCTGTCGTGACGGCGGATCTCTTGACGCAGCTTCTCGATTTCGGTGGCCGGATCCAGGTTCTTCATCAACAGCACCATTCCCCGCGCTTTTGCACCTGTTGGTCAACAAACATCAAGCCATGGCATGTTAACACGCGCCAACCACTCTTGGAGATGATCGGCGGTGGAGTGTGTTTGCATTGAATGACTGACTGTTTGTCCACTATAACGGAAGTGTCTCCGAAGTGGATCACAGCGAGTGAGAAGCCGGCCCTGTTGCAGGGAGCCGGCCCTGTTGCAGGGAGAGGGCCCTGTTGCAGGGAGAGGGCCCTGTTGCAGGGAGAGGGCCCTGTTGCAGGGAG
>CAZYKP010000131.1:16882-19749 GCA_964648025.1 uncultured Pirellulales bacterium
AGGGAAAGATTTGTGCGGAGGATGGGAACGTGTGCAGACCAGCCAACCAGCGGCAACATAGGAAGCCGAGGTGATTTTTACCAGGAATGCCTCGAATTTCCCTTGCTCGGTGGGTTGGGTTGTCTCAAAGCCACAATGCTCGTCGGCCAGAGGACGAGATGGGCGAGTTGCTGGCAAGAAGGGCGAAACCGGCGAATCCCATGCTCAGACCTATCAGACAGGTGATTCGTCGAGGACGCCGCCAGCAGCTCGTTTCAGCCGCCCGAAGTCCAGCCGCCCGAAGTCCAGCTGCCCGAAGGGAGATCGTGTTGTGAGACCGAGCCTAGCTTTGTTCTGGTCCCAGCAAACGTTTTTTCGCTGGCAATTGAGTCTGAGCAAGACTTTCAAGCAAACGCTGCGGCTGATCATCGACCAACAACAGTTGGTGGTTGTCTGAGGAGATGAAGCCGAGCTTGACGGCTTGTTCCAGCCAATCGATCAGAGGTGTGTAATAACTATTGACATTGAGAATTCCAATGGGTTTGGTGTGAATCCCAAGCTGGAGCCAAGTGACGACCTCAAAGGTTTCCTCCAAGGTGCCATATCCCCCTGGTAAGGTGAGAAAAGCATCTGACAGTTCGGTCATGAGAGCCTTGCGGTGGTGCATGCTCTGGACGATGTGCATTGACGCAACATGAGGGTGGCGGATCTCCTTGTCAGCCAGCAGCTGTGGAATGACGCCATGCACTTGACCTCCTGCCTGGAGGACCGTGTCGGCCAGAACGCCCATCAGGCCCACGCTGCCTCCGCCATAGACCAGCTCCAGCGATTGCTCGACCAACTGACGGCCGACCTCGGCGGCAGCTTGCCGAAAGATCGACTCGGTGCCCATTTTGGACCCGCAGAAGACGCAAACGCGACGCAGATTCCTCCGCGGAAGCTCGCTCATGACGTTCCCAAATTGGCCGCGGAGCTGGTCTTCCATCGAGACTGGTCTAACTCCAAGGCGGCAGAACCCTTCACCTCAGAGCAACCCGAGGAGACCTGAGGATCCTCGGCGGTGGCCTTGAGGGAGTCGCCTGGTTCGGCTAAGGGGTCGCCAATTTCCGGGGGTGTGGGTTGGGCCACCACGTCGTCTCGACCCAGATTCTGCAGGTAGTCGCAGGCCAGCCCAACGGCTTGCTGGTCTCCAAATCGGCTGGCCACTTCTTGGCAGGCAGAGCGGACCTCGGCCGACTCAAGTAAGACGGACAGTTTCTCAGCAACCCGCTTAGCTCGGTAAGAGCTGGGCCATACCTCGTCGCCCACCCCAAGCCGACGGATCCGGGCGGCGTTGTCGGGCTGATCGTGAGAGAGCGGCCTAATCAGTTGGGGGATCCCCGCAGCAAAGGCCTGACTGAGGGTGCCGATTCCTCCATGGTGCACAATTGCCGCTGCTCTGGGGAACAGCCAACTGAAGGGGATATAGTCGAAATGTTGAACTCCCTGGGGAAGTTGCTTGGGGATTTGTTCAGCGAACTTGGTCACTAACACCGCGCGGCGGCCGAGCCGGCGTGCGACCTCGGCGGACTGCTGGAAGAAATCGTGAGCGTGCAGCATGGCGGTGCCGGGGGCGAAGACGAGGGGAGGTTCTCCCTCCAGAACGAAGCGTTTGGCCTGTTCGGAAACCTGGTAGAACTCGTTCGCATCAAAGCAAGGGAAATCGGTGAGCACCTTTTGCGGTGGCCAGTCTGGTGCTGGAGGAGCAAACCACTCTGGATACAGTCCAATGATCAAGTCGGGCGATTCCCACCAGCGTTCCATCACGCGTTTGACAGGCTTGAGGCCGAGCTCTCGACGGAACTGATTGAGCGGGCTTCCCAGGATACGATCCAGATACAGCCGATCGGCCAGCCAAAACCCCAGGCGTCGCCACCAACGGGGGAACCGGGCTGGATCGAATCCGGTCGGCCAGCGAGAGGGATGATCAATGCTGCGGGTGGCCACCGGTTGGAGATGAATGGTGGCCAGACGCAGATTGAACTTCTCCCGAGCGACCCGTGCCCCCAGGGCGGTCACCGGGGCCACCACGGTTGTTTGGCCCGGAGTGTGGTGTTCCTCGATGGCCTCATAGATCGCCGGCAGACTACGAAGGATCATCCGTCGGACAACATACTCAAAACCCCTGTGGGGATGCCAAATGTCAGGATTGGTCAGATCGGTCGTAAAATCCTCTCGGGTTTGCAGGGGTAGAAACTC
The DNA here is from genome assembly GCA_964648025.1 of uncultured Pirellulales bacterium. Taxonomy (GTDB): domain Bacteria; phylum Planctomycetota; class Planctomycetia; order Pirellulales; family Pb10988; genus CAZYKP01. The sequence goes on from CAZYKP010000131.1 coordinate 19,100, forward strand.
CTGGAGCCCGTAACTGCGTACCTCGGCCTCAAAATAGGGGTTGGTCATCAGGCGGACCCTTCCGCCTCGACGTTGCAACTCCACTGCCAGTGCCAGCATGGGATGGACATCCCCGCTGCTGCCCATGGCGATCACAAAGTAGTCGTGCATGGTGTCCCTCAAGGCATTCCCCAGTCTTACGCCCCACCTGCAGCCTATCGTTGTTCTCTCCGTTCTGGAACCAATCACAGTCCCGGAAAGCCTCAAAGCCCGGAAAGCCTCAAAGCCTCAAAGCCCGGAAAGCCTCAAAGCCCGGAAAGCCTCAAAGCCCGGAAAGCCTCAAAGCCCCCTCAGGATTGGGGCGAGTGCTCTGGGGAGGGCTCTTGGATTGCAGGCTTGGTTCTGCCTGTCAAGCAGAGCCTGAGCGGCAACCCAAGAACATCGCCGCTGCTGTCGGTCGCGCAAAAGCAGTTGAACATCGCTGCCGGGGCCTGACCTTTGGCGTGGTCTGACCTTTGGCGGGGCCTAAAAGGTCAAGCCATGCAGAATTCGCCACCTCTGCCCCACAAAGCCAGAGCTTTCCACCAGTGGTTGGTTTCCTTCTGATTTGGCAGTGGGTTCTCGTGGAATCGGGGGATTCACGTCCAACCGACTGCCAAAATCAACCGACT
>CAZYKP010000132.1:0-19381 GCA_964648025.1 uncultured Pirellulales bacterium
CCCTTCGGAACTCAGCCTGGACGCACGAAAACGCACCGACGTCAATACGAGATCGCACAGGAGGAGTACGCGACGGTTCGCTCGCAGCTGAAACAACTGATCGAGGAAGATTTCGCGAAACTCCAGCTTGAACTCGAAGAGCCGGGAGTCCCCTGGACCTCGGGGCGCAGCATTCCCTAAGGACCGCGAAGCTGATACTCATCCCTGAACAATCGGGGAAACCAAAACGCTGTGCGTGCCTCATGTGCTCCAGGCGGAGTTCAATCTGGCAACAACGGAAACTCCAGAATGTAGCCCGCAGAGGTGCCCAGCGAGATTGGTCATGCAAACGGTCGCTGAGCGAGAACATCGCCATCAGTGGGCTTCTCGCAAAAAAGCTATCTCGCGAAAGCCACACTCCCTGAGGAGGGCTCAGCGGAGCGAGGGGTCTGGCGAAAACTGACTGTTCGAATTCGACATCGTCTCCCCCCGAAGACCCTGCGACTTGACTGATGGGCTCGTCCTGAAAACCGGAGGGCGTTCGTCGCCCAAGGATCGGCTCTGCTTGACAAACAATTCTGTGTCTCGATCATCGATCTGGTGAGAGCCCATCAGTTTCATCTGAATGCTGACTTGTTGGACCTGATCGGCGTCTCGGATCCATAACTCGGCGAGACCCCCGTGCATCTCTCTGCTGTGACAGTCCGGAACCGGTTTGCACACCGGTCGCTGTTGGAGGTGTGGCGATTTCCGCTGACGGTGGGGCAGCCACTGCCGATCTGGCTGACCTCCAACTTCCCGAGAATCGCTTCCCTTGGATGAGGATTGCAGGAAATCCTTGCGCCTCATTTGAATCGCTGCGAGGTGTCTGTCCGTCCACACCGCACCGCTCGTGGAAACACTCATGAAATCGAAACTAGCTGCTCTCTTCGCGTTGCCGCTGTTGATCGTTTGGTGCTTGGTCGCGTGGCAGCCGGCCGCGGGCGATTCGAAGGAAGCAGGAGAACCGACCCCCCAACCTCGCCCCGGTTGGCCGCGCCCTATGCTGCAGATCATCAACGGAAGCAGCCAACCCGTTGCCATCTTCTGGCTCAAGCCTGGCGGAGAGCGAGTTCCCAAGGGGAGCCTGCAACCCGGTGATGAAACGTTGATGACCACGACGCTCGGACATCGCTTTGCCATTGCCGGCCAAAAGGACAATGTCGAGGTCACCGTGACCAGTGAGGTGCTGGTTCAGGCCTTTCGATTCGATCCGCCTGACGAACACGGCGTGCCAGCGTTCTATACACAACGTGTCAGTGCAAGCGGCTTCCCGATTGTGGGGTCAGCCAAGGTCAATCCCTATGCGCTGAAAGAGGCCGCTTATCTCGTCGATCTCATGTTGGCGAAGCGGCCTGACGTCCGGAAGGCCATGATCCGCAGCGGTGCACGCCTTTGTGTTCTGGCACACAACGAATTCACGACCGATCAGCCAGAATTTGTGAAGCTGCGCGACCGCCCTCCAAAAGAGTTCGAAAACCTTCCCGGCAGGGATTTTTGGGACGCACGTGCCCGCGGTTTGGGAGGCAGCAAGCGTGATCCGTTCTGCTCATGTGCCGAAGAAAACCTCCTCGGGTATCCGGGCGACCCTTATGCAAAAGAGTGTATTCTCATTCACGAACTGGCCCATAACATCCACCTTCGTGGCCTGGTCAATGTGGATCCATCATTCGATGTCCGCCTCAAAGCCACCTACGACCAGGCGATGTCTGAAGGACTTTGGCGAGGGAAATATGCCAGCGTCAATCATCATGAATATTTTGCTGAGGGTGTGCAATCATGGTTTGACAATAACCGAGAAAACGACCACGACCACAATCATGTGAACACCCGAGAGGAGCTGATTGAGTATGACCCCCGGCTTGCGGAGATCTGCCGTACGGTCTTTGGAGACACAAAACTCCGCTACACCAAGCCGGTGACGCGACTGACGGGGCACCTCAAAGGCTACGATCCCTCCAAAGCCCCGCGTTTTCAGTGGCCTAAGCGACTGCAGCAGGCACAATCACGAATCCGTCGTGCGGCCCGGGAACGCGAACGGAAGGCGTCCCAGTGACACTTAAAGAGGAGCCACGTTGGGATCTCGGTTCGACTGAGAGACTCTCCGAAAAGCATCCGGCAATCCACGATGTTGTGGAGCCGAAGTCATGGTGCAACACGATCCAGGTGGATTTCGGTGCTTTTCGGACAGACTGTGAGTGAAGACCAACGGACCTTGCTGACCCGTTACGGCATCATCCCCGACCTCATCGAGCCGACAGACGGTTTGCGACGATGAGGAACCACAAATTGGGTTGGGAAAGTGGATGCAGTTCGAGGCCGCGAAATCAACAGATTGGGTGCCAGAACAGATGGGTCCCTGAGCAGGTCCAGTCCGTCGCCTTCTTCAATTCCCTCGCTGGGCGCGAAGCTTCAACACCAAAGCTAAGTTGTTCTTGGCGGACTCGTAGGCGGGGTCTAGGGCAAGGGCTTCCCGAAGCTTCTTTTCGGCCTGGTCCAACTTGCCAGTCCGAGCCAGGGCGACACCAAGGTTGTTGTGAGCAACCACGTGAGAGGAATCGAGCTGGGTGGCTGCCGTATAAGCTTCGACGGCAGCGGCATAGTCTCCCTTCGCATCAAGGACCACTCCCAGATTGTACGCTGTTCGCGCGTCACCGGAATCCAGTTCGCGTGCCCGCCGAAAAAGTGCGATCGCTTCGTCGAGCTCTTGGGTTCCCACAAGCGCATTGCCCAGGTTGTTGAGGGTATCCAAGTGATCAGGAACGAGCACCAGAGCCGCACGGTAATGGTCGATGGCCTGAGGATACACCTTCTCGGCCGCGTACATCACTCCAAGATTGATGTGGGCTTTGTAATACTGGGGATCAATTTTGAGAGCCTTCAGGTAATGTTCCTTCGCGAGCTCACGCTGCCGGTCGGACTCCAGAAGTACCGCGAGATTGTAGTGGGCATCGCGAAACCCGGGATTCACTCGCAACGCCTCACCATAGGCACGCAAGGCCGCATCGACGTTTCCTTCTTTGGCTTGCCCGCGGGCAACATTGTACCAAGCATTGGCGTAAGCGTGGGCTTTGGGATGCTTTTGGGAGACTCTCTGACTGGCAAGTTCAAGATAAAAGGCTGCTTCACTCCAGTTCTCAACTTCTGTCAGCCTGAAAGCGATACTCGATTCGTCCCAAGCGGGAGGCTTGCCATAAGAACGCCCGGGAAACGGAAGAGCGTTCCGGTAGCGGGTCTCCGGGGACTGACTCTTCAGCAGAACAATGTCCTCCAAGAGAGTTTGTACTGAAACTCGCCCTCGGTAGACGACTGCTAGTTTTCCCTCGTCGTCCAGCAGGAAACTGGCGGGTACTGGGAGCTGGGGATGGCGTACGAACAGGGCCTGGTTAAGATGGTCCAGGGCCTCAACCGCCTCTGGTGTTGCGATTCCTGCTGTGAAGGGAAAATTCACGCCAGACAAGAATGCCTGGACGGGTTGGCCCGAAGAGTGATCGCTGGCCTGTTCGCCAAGGCCATCGACACAAAGGGCAACAATCTCCAATCCTGCCTCTCTCAGCTGATGCTCCTGCTTCTGAAACTCAACAAGCTCCTCGGCGCAGGGCTTACACCAGGTTGCCCAGAGGTTCAACAGTAATGGTTGACCGAGTTGATGAACCAGAGGGACACGCTGGCCTTGGAGACCTTGGTAGGTGATGGGCGGAAGAGGAACGCGAGTCCGGAGAAAGGTTCGCGATTGGGAGGACAAGGGAGAAGTCGTTTCGGGTAATGCCAGATCCGCCAGGGTTAGCTTGACTGGTGTGATCGGCTCGGCCCTCCCACGGCCCTGAGTGAGATGGTAGTGGCCCCCTGCTGAAACGCCGGTGAACTCCTCGGCGGTTGCACCTGGCCAACGCACAAGCACTCGTTTCACGCTCCCGGCTTGGCCAAGCCCGAAATGCAGCCACTTACTCGACTGGGAGAGGTATCCCTCACCAGCCCGAAGGGTTCGGATGAGTTTGACAGGAGGTGTTGAGGCAAGGGACACCTCAACCCGTGCCCCGATGGCATCCCGATTGACGGTGCGTCCATTCCCTGTGAGTCGGAGTGCCAGAAATCGATTCCCGTTGGAATTGCGATTGTGGAGAAAGCGGACTTGAGGGCCAGTCCGGTTCACCAGCCAGAAGTCCAGATCTCCGTCGAAATCCCAATCGACAGACGCCAGGGCTCGACCGTCATCGAGGAAATCAAAACCGCTGACGGCGGACACGTCTGCAAAGCGGCCGTCGGTCGTATTGAGAAAAGCACAGTGCCGCTCGTTCCCACTCCAAGACATCCCCTGACGTAACAGCCGCGAGAGTTTGCGCTGAGCTTCGAGGAACTTGTCAGCGCCAGCCGACCCTCGAGCCTGGATGGGTGAATGCGACACGACCTGCCGCCACCAAAAACTTCACAAGTCGTCGGCGACCTTGTTGGTCTGCCAGCCATTGGTCACCAGCAAATCTTCCCAACCGTCGTTATTGAAATCCACAAACCGAGACGACCAGGCCCAGCGGCCCATCATGGCATGGCTTTGAGGACTGACATCACCGAAGGTGCCGTCACCTGCGTTCTCAAACAACGAGTTGCCCCGTGCGAGATACTGATACTTGGACCTGACGGCCAATCCGGCGCCTTTCTTAAACCGACGCTGGTAAGTGACCCGGTTCCCAGCCGAGGAGTACATATTGCTCACGTAAAGGTCCATGAGACCATCACGGTTGTAGTCCCCCCAGGTGACGGACATGCCGAAGGAACCGTCTTCCACGCCTGCCTGTGACGCTGCGTTTTGGAACCTGCCGTCGATGTTCCGGTAAAGGTTGTTGCGTCCAAAGTCGTTGGCAACATAGAGATCTGCATCGCCGTCGTTGTCATAGTCCTCCCAACTGGCCGCAAAGCTCCAGCGGTTGTTGTCCTCATTGAGCCCCACCGATTCCGTCACATCGCGAAACTGCCACACCCCCTGCTCCACACCATCGTTGCGGAACAAAACATTTCGACCCCCATTTGTTGCATCAAAGAATGGCACCGGGTGAGGCAGCTCGCCGGGCTGGGAGTCGCGGGAATAGTAAACGCAAACGTAGATGTCCAAATCCCCATCGCTGTCGTAATCAGCCGCCGCCAAAGAATAGCCGGGTTGGCTGAGGGGAAGCAGCGTCTGTTGGGAGAACTTCCCCCGTCCATCGTTGGCCAGGAGCATTAGGTCATTATCGCAGGCCAGGGCGAGATCCTGATCGCCATCGTTATCCAGATCGACCAACAACGCCCCATAGGAAGGTTCCAGCCAATCCACTCCCGCTGTGGCTGAGAAGTCCTTGACGGTTCCATCGGGTTGCTGCACCAGCAACCGATTGGGCAGACCGGCGGACTGGCAAACGTAGAGATCCTCGAGGACATCACCGTTGATGTCCCCCACAGCAACTCCTTGATGCCCAAAAGTCTCCAGCGCGATGCTGCCGTCGATCCGAGTCAACCAGTCCTGACTTCCTGGCAACAATTGGGAACGCAGCGACGATTCTGCTCCCAGCACGGCTTGGGTGAGATCCTGCAGCAACGGACCTCCCTCTGCTTGCCCCCAGATTTCTTCAAACTCGACCAGTTCAATGGATCTGAGTTGCGGGGGTGTTGATTGGTCTTCCCAAAGCCAAGTACATTTCCAAACCGCAGTTTGCTGGACAACCCACTCAGTGCCGGGTCCTGACAGTTCCATTCGAGCCAGACACCCAAGCTGCATTTGATCGAAGTCCACATGCGTGACCTTGATCGCGACTCGTTTTGCCTCGGTTGGAGAAAATGGCTTCGTCAACCTGTTGATGACATCCCAGAATTCCTGCCGGGATCGCACCGCCGGTTCCACTGATGAAGTGTTTCGAAAGACTCGAAGCGTGTTGGTGGAGTAGACCTCTTGGAGCTTGGCAGGCCGCAATTCGGTGGATGAGAAGTCTGAATGCAGGACGTCGTCAAAGTTTGACGCGGTTTTGCCTCTCTGAGGAGACCTCGCGAGGTCCTTTCCCAACAGTTTGAGTTGCTTGCCGGCTACGCGATGAAAGGCCTCGCTATCCCAGCCCTCAGCCTGAGGATCATCCGTTTCGGTCGGCAGCTTTTCCCCGGTGGTGGCATCCAGGGCAGCGATAACCGGCAGCAATCGTGGCAAAGACTGGTCGCTGTCCGACGGATTCTGCTGCAAGACTGGCCTCTCGGCGTCATTGTACAGAACCGAGAAGCCGACTGTCCAAAACAGTCCTGCAATGGAAACAAGCCCGAGGGTGCAGCCAGCCAGCAATAAGACTAACCGTATTGTTTGAGGCTTGTGCGAACCCTCGTGGTTGCCCAAACGCTTCACCATGATGATGGCCTGCTGGTGTTTGGTTGCCGGATGAAGCAGCCGAGCGGCGCAATTCAACCCAAGACAAGTCCGGAAAAGCAGCGACAATTTGTGGATGAGCGACCGAAGAAGCCGCCCAAACACAGAAAAGGACGCCCTGTGGGGCAATGCCGTGAACACCTTTGGGGTTGGCTCTTCGCTCGCCAAATCGCTTGAAAATCTAGGTCCTGTACCTGCGATTTGCCCGATTTTTTTCGGGATATGGCCAGCGAGAAAACCAAGGACCCTTTCGCCATGACAACCCGCTTGGACGGCCAGGGATGCTGCAAGCCTATGTTATCAGATGGGTTGCAACCTGTTCACAGCACTGCCTTGTGGGGCGTTCTTTCTGAGTCGCGGCAACGCGATTCGCCGCATTACGACCGATGCTAAGCTCGGCGCCTGCGTCTGATCAGCGTGCAAGCTGCCAAGCCAGCGACGACGGCGACCGAAGCAGGCTCTGGAATCACGGTACTTGGCAAGAGAACGGTCGCTGGTCCTGAGCTGGCGTCGATGCCGGACTGTTGAAACAGTGTGTTGCCGAGGCTATCGAGGATGGTGAGCGTCAGATCGCTTTGACGATCCATGCAGCAGTCAGTTCGTCCCCAGATATTCACGCTCTCCAACTGCGTCTCTTGGGCTAATTCGATGGTGACCGCGGCATTCAACTCGTTGCCGGAGTGCCAGGTGGAACCGGCACCGAAAGCCCCGTTGGTGTTGCCGTCGTTGACGTCGCCGGCGACGGTTGAGAACGTTTCACTGGTGGCCGAAGCCACCGCTCCCTCGATGTCTTGAGCTTTGTTGATGCCGGTCCCGGTCTCAAAAGCTTGGACCTCAGCGATCTGAAGGCTTGGGTTGGGGTTGAGGTTGGTGCTGACGATGATTGTTTTTGAGTCGAGCAGGCCGGCTTCAGCAACAGCAGGCACGATGGCCAAAATGAATGCAGCAAGCAAAGCAAAAACTCTCACGATGGCTTCTCCGCAGGAACATGGGGTGCGCTCATTCGAGGTTCTCTGACAGCACGCCGCCAGGAAGGCCAGGTGCACAGAACGTCGAAAGAACGTGGTGGTGGAAGGATCGATGTCAGGCAGGTCGCTTAACTCTTGTGAGCATAATCAACCCCCATATCGGAGGCAATCATTTTGTTCCGAGTTTTTCGGCCCAACTCAGTTCAAGCAGGAAGTGTCCAATGATCCCGAGATCGTGATCGGGACAAGATTCCAACATCCGAAAAGACGTTCGGTTCGCATTGCACTCATGGAGAGGTGGGTTGGGAACCACCGCTTCAAACACCCACTCTGGACAATGCCGGAGGCTTGGCCTGTTGATCTTTCGACGGCAGATCCACCTTGCTCGAGCGCCCCTCTGACGCCGTGTCCAGTTCAGACCCTGGCCAGCCTCAAAGTCTCAAACGGTCCGGCTGCACGTCGTCGACCCCTCACAAATCTCGCGTCTCAAGAAAGGAGTTTTGGACCAAGGGGTCATCAGGAAACGGAGGGTTTCCCTGGATTCAGGAAAGGTTCCCCTGGGCGATTCTTCCCCAGAGTCGCCCTAGAATCTCAAGACAACGGGAGGCTCCCGCCTGGCCATAGTTGCGTCGGGCAGTCCAGCGGAGTCAGCACAGCGTGGTCGACGAGCACCTGGAAAGGCTTCGCTCTGACGAATCGATTTTGCCTGTTCGCAGTGTTGGCTTTTCTGCTGAGTTGAGGTCCGTCAGTCGCGGCGCCAGCACGTCCGGGCGAGCCGATCGCGTCCCAATGTTATCCTCATCATGGTCGATAGCATGGGGTATCCGGACATCGGCTGCGACGGCGGTGAGGTGAAAACTCCGAACATCGACATGCTTGCGAGCATAGGCCTTCGATTCACGCAGTTTTACAACACCGCTACTGACCTTCGGAGAAGGTTTCGACCCAGGGCTTACCGTCTGCCCTTGTTTGTGATGACCTCAAGGGGGCAGCCTGAGGCACCACAGCAAGCCCGGATTGCCGAACGAAACGCCCCGCATCGTCGAAGACTTTTCAGGGAATCAGTAAGTGCCACACGACGCGGGCTGAACTCCTCACCGGCAATTATGCCTACCAGATCGTGACAAGAACATCGAGTTCGGCGCGACCTTCGGCGAGGTGCTGCGGGGCGTTGGCTACCGCACATTGATCTTCGGCAAGTGGCACCAGGGTCCGCTTCCGACTACGCGCGGCTTTGCTAGCTACTACGGACGTCTGCTGCAACTTCTTCAACCCCGCACTCAAGGCGCGTCCAGACGAGGGTTTCCGTCGGCTGGGCGAACGCCAGCAACATGGGCTCTCGCAAGTTCAAGCCCACCGACTGCGAAGGCGAAATCCGCACCCCACTGATCGCGTAATGGCCCGGCATCATCAAGACGCGGACCATGACCGACCAGGTCGGCACAGGATCGACATCGCTCTCACATTCATGGACATCACGGCGGTTTTGGCCATCACCTCCAGAACGACCAGCGTGTATTCCTTGTCGGGGGTCATGATGTGGCCTGGACGCGTCCGAAATCTCCTTCCCTCTTCCCTGCTTCCCTCGAAGAGACGATCAGCAAGTGCAAAGCCGTTTACTCAGCCAGTTTGGCCAGCTCGATCGCCAATTCTTTCAAGCTTTTCGGCCACCGGTCGAATGTCACCTGTTTTGCGCCCGGGATTTTCGGATCGGTGATCCCTGCGACAAGTGAACCACTGGGTTGAGCATAGAGAAACGGAACTTGATCCTGGCCATAGGTCCCCGGCAGACTCTTGGCGAGGATCCTGAGTTCGGCAGCGTAGTGTTCTGGCTCGTACCCGAGATTGGATTCGGAAGGAACCCAGATCACACCGGCGACGGCCATCGGGGTCATGGGACTGACACACCAGTTGTAGGCATAGGTGGGGATTGTGTCCGAACCGACCTCCCCACCCTTTCCGGCTTCTGGGAAAGGCGGAGCAGCCAGTGGGGCGGCTCTGGAGAGATCCTTCCCTTGCTGTTTCGCTGCGATAATCGTTCGGGTGAATTGCTGAACCTCGGCGATGTGGTCGTCGAGGGCCTTTCTTGCGACGTCTGTGCTGGGGTACTGCATGAAAAGCTCGTTCAACCGAGCCCGAAAAGCCGGCTGATCAACGTCCTTGACGCCCTGAAAAGACGTCCACGAAAGCGGCGAAGCCATGCGCTTGGCTCGTCCGCCTTGCCCGGAGGACATCGTGATGAACCCTTGGGGAATCCCTTCACGGTTCAGGGTCTTGGCAAAGTGGTAAGCGAACATCGTCACCCCACCGCCGCCTTCCCAGCTGTCGGCAGTCAGCCACGACGAACGATACCTCCCGCCGCCGGTCTCAAACTTCCGCTTTCTCGGGGTCGGAAACGAGCTGGCTGCGGTCTTCCGCCGGAATTCGCGAACAAGCGGCATGGCCGCCGGTGGCTTGGCCGTCTTGTCCCGCGGATTATTGGCCATCTCGCTGGTCAACATCGTTGATCCCGTCAGATACCAGAGATCACCGACGAGAATATCTTGGATGGTTCGTTGAAAACCGTGGCTCGAACTGACCGACAGAGTGATCGGCTTGGTGGAGGCCTCGAAGGCGGGAAATTGAACGGACCATTGCTGAAGCTCATTCGCGACAGCGGTCCTGGTGATGCCGCCCAAGGTGACGGTCACTTCGACGCCCTTGTTGGCATGCCCCCACACGGGAATCGGCTTGTTGCGTTGAATGATCGCGCCGTCCCGAAAGTACTCAACCACCTGAAGAATCGGATAGTTGGGATCGGTGAATCTCGCATATCGCGCCTTGAGCGCGGCGGCCTTCTCGAGATCGTCTTCTTCAAAGATCAGTTTGCCGTCAATCGCGGCAAAGGGCGTGGCAGGCAGACCAGCCTGGTTGTACAGGTTCGAATTCTCCGGAACAGCACTGTAGGCGTATTGAACGCCAACCGGTTCCGGGACGCGTTCGGACGTGACAACAACGGTGTCACCAACAATGACGGCCTTCGCAGGGTGCCAGACTTTGTCGACGCCGCAAAGCCGGAAATGATTGAGTGTCTCATTCGGAGTCGGCTTGGCCGGTTCAACGTATTTGCCTGCTTCCCGGTAGTCTTTAGCCATCCCTTTGCTGCCGATCATCAGGCCGCCAAAGAGGCTCTCCTTCTCGAACGAAACAATCACCCGATCGTTCTTGACGACGTACCCTGTATAGATGGGACCGGTATAAGCGATATCCTTCCCGTACTGCTTGGCCAGCGCCCAGCGCGCCATCCGCATTCCCGGATGCAGCTTGTTGAAGTAGTGAATGCCCTGGGGTCGTGCGGAGTTGAGATCGGACTGCACAACCATCCCCACGTTCTTCCGATTGTTCATGAAGAACAAGTGCTGGACCTGACGGATGTCAGCGAATCCCACGGAATTCGGATTGGGAGCTCCATAGCACTGCATCTGCGTGAAGTAGAACGGCATCTCGGACATGTTCCAGGCATCGCGCCACCCGCTGACAAGAGCCTCCATTCTGGCCGCGTAAATCCTTCCGTCTCCGGAGTTGCTTGTGCCCTGACACCAGATGGCCCCGCGAACAGCAAATGGGACGACCGGATTAATCTTGCCGTTGAAGAACTGCGATGGCCCGCGCCACATTCCGGCAACGCCGGGCAGCTTGGGTCGCTGCGGAACTCGGCCGCCCGCATCAGTCGCCTTGCCAGCAACCTTTTGCCAATTTCGAAGGTCCCGAAAGTACTTGTCAAATGCTTCGCGTCCCTGCTCTGTCGTTGGGTCGGCATCGAGAATCAGAGCTCGGTCTCCAGCCAGACTGGGATGGTTCTCAATAGCCTTTCGTTGGGTAAATGCTTCGATTCTGGTATTGCTGTGGGCGCTTAACAGAATACCAATGGGCATGTCCAGCTCTTTGTAAAGTTCCCAGGCGAAAGACAACGACAGAGCGGAGAAGTTGCCGGCGCTTTTGTGGGTCTTCCAGCCATCCTCCGATGTGGCGGTCTTTTGGGGATACAGAGCAGAGACCGTGTCGATACTGATCTCGCGGATGGGAATATCGTTCTGTGAGCTGGCGATTTCTCGAGCGATTCCGCTGCACATGCTGCGACCGGCCGTCCACACCATGTTCGATTGACCGGACGAGAACCAGACCTCACCAACCAGCACACCATTGAGGGTGATCGACTCTCCCCGATCGTTGGTGACTTTCAAGCGGCGTTCTTGGCGTGATGGGCTCAGTGGATCTAGCTTGACCATCCAGTCGCCTAATGGATCGGCGACGGCGACCTTCTTCTGACCGGCGAATTCGACGGTGATTTTGCTGCCGGGGGCGTCGAAACCCCACACCGGCGCCTGCGTTTGTCGTTGCAGGATCATGTTGTGTGTCAACGGGACGGCTAACTCGAGCTTGCGGCTCGGCTGTCGGGCCCAGACACCTGGAGTTCCGATCGTCAGGGCGATCAACACCCCACTCACGACTGCTATCGAATTCGTTCTCATCACTTCGTGTTCTTACTCTTCTGTTGTTCTTCGAACTAGAGCGTTCCCATCGTAACGGGGGCACGGCTGACTGATCGCCGACCAGTCTACCCGAAAAACACTGAGACGACCTCCGTGCCGTCGTTGATAGGCGGGACAGCGAAAAGCGCCGACAGAAGAGCAGGACCGCGGAGGCATCCGTGGGCTTAGGCAACAGCTTCAGCGGGGAGTCTTCGCCGGGCGTCCCAACTCGCGAGGCTGCCATTCTCGGAGCAGCTTTTGGCGATGGGCTTCTCGTTGCTCGGCCGTTGACTGGCGCAAATACTGGTATCGGGCGGGCCAACGTTGTGCCAGGGCGTAGGCGGCGAAGTCGCAAATTCGAGGATCTTCAAATTTGTAGCCGCCGAGGCTCAATCGCAAGCCTGTCCTGCGTTCGGTGTCGTTGAGCGCGCGGTGGAGAAACCGTTCGACCGCAGCGTCGAACTCACTGGATTCACCGCTTTTGTAGCGCAGTGGTTTCGGAATGGTTCTTTTGCTGACGACCATGGTCTTGAGCAGCGACAGCCGATCCGCAACGGCCAATCGGCTGAACTGCTTGGCGAGTGCGTTGACGGTAGCGGGATCCTCAGTTGCCATGAGGAACCCCACCATCGATTCTGCTGGGTTGAGGGAACTGCGCCCGCCCTCGAACGGACCTGGCCCTAACGGACTGCCACCGAACGCGTTACCGCCGAACGCGCCACCACCGAACGCGCCACCACCGAGCGAGTTACCGCCGAGCGAGTTACCGCCGAACAAACGTTGACCCTTCTTTTCACTGCTCTTGTTGACCAGACGTTCCCACTCGGTCATCATACGGGCAACGACGTTTTTCTCCCCTCGGATCATGAGTTGCACCGCCAGCATGGTGCGAAACCGGTGCCCTGCCTGTTTCTCAAATTCTGAGTTGAGAAACGCTAATGATCGTTCATCCTTCTTTGTCCCGAGTTGACGAATGTAGGTGGAATAGACCTCGGTCAGATTGGTGTTGGTTGCCCCAGTGATCAATGGCTGCAGGCTGGCCTCAGGGAACTCGTCGATCAACCGGTCCAGCTGGTACAGGGACTCGCTGTCACCGCGTGCTGTTCCTTCGATCAACATTTGCCGGCGACCTTTCTTCACATACTCGTCCCACCACGTTTGGATGGCGTCTTTCGTCCTGCGTCCCTGGCCATCTTTGGCCATCGGCCCACCGTTTGGACTGAGATGATCAAAACGCCTCCCAGCAATGTGGGAAATGATGCTCGCCGCACAATCGCCGACCCGGAGCACGGTGTCTTCGTCGTCGAGGGTCCGAGTAAACCGGTCGTCGTCCAGCGCTGCGATCAACTGCGGGATGGCGGGATCACCGATTTTGACTAATTGATGGGCCGGGCTGTCTTGGCCCCGAGCATCGAAGAAAAAGTCGCCGCGAGCAACATAGAAGTCCAAAAACCATCGGCGACCGTTCTGATCGGAGATGACGCAGGACTGATCCCCGTTTTGGCCACGCAGCTGGAAAATCAGGTCCGCAATGCGTTGCTCTTGGGTGGGTTGGACGCCGCTTTGCTTGCGGTCGTTCAGCTGTTTGCGGTAGGCCTCGTCTTCTCGAATCATGTTGACCAGAGTTGACACGATTCCTTTCGCCCGTTTGGCGTCCTCGTTGAACGGGAGATGCCTCGTGATCAAACGGCATCGCTGAATCAGCTCCCGGTAGGTGATTTTGGGGTCGGCAAAGCCAGCCACACACCAGCGCATCCAGGCCTCGCTCAGATCGTCACCGACCAATTGCTTCAGGGTCGCCGGTTGCTGGTTGTTCCCTCGCGGCCGGGGAATTCCTTGAATGAGGCGGACGGCCTCGTCCGTTTGGCCCGCACGGTGAGCCAGACAGGCGATCAAGGTCCGTGACGCCGGAGAAATCAACGCATCCGGGCCGAAGGCCCCAGGACCAAAGGCGCCGTTCTCATGGGCCAGAACGGCTTTCTTCGCCTGCGCAACGGTCGCCGCCTCGTAGCCGACGCGTTGGTAAGGTTGTTTCGTGTTCTCGGATTTGACAAAGGAACGCTTCTGGAGCGAATCGAGATCGAAGATGCGAAAAGTCTCTTCCGTTTCGGCTAAGAGAATCCCGTAAGCAATCCGCGGCACGCGTTTGCTTTTTCGACTGCCGAATTGATCCCAAACCCCCGTCCAGACCTTGACCACCGCCGCGTCTTTCAGCTTCTCCTCCAAAATGGTGTTCAGCCACGCTTCAAGCTCCTCGATCTGCGCGATGTCCGCCGCTGATGGTTCAGCGGCTTCCGAGACTGCACCGACGGCCAACGCGCAGAGAAAGACAACAACCGTCTGAACGATCCACAATGACGAACGAAGCATCGATGAACCCCGATGATGAGTGCTGATTTTGGTCGAGTACCTGGTTCCCGTTGAGGCCCAGGTGTTGGCGACCACAACGGATCCCGCCCGCAGAAAGTTGTTTGCCCTGACCTCTTGGAGGGGTCGCGAATCTTACCTTTTGGTCCATCGTCCTCGGGGTTAGCGTCAATCAGCGCGAAAAGTTCATGCTAAGCGAATTCATGTTTTTAATGGCTTGTTGTGGTGCCGTTGGTTCTGTGGGACCGAGGGCACCTGTGCGATTCCCGGCCGCGTGGATCACACACCGGAGCGATGGAAACGGGTCGGGAGGGCCTTCTGCGAATCCCCGTCAGCCTCCCCGTTTGTGGGAAAGGTCCTTCAACAAGCAAAAGCGACCATCTGCCATTTTCCGCAGCTCTTGTTTCGGTGCGGTGTTGATTGACTGACCATCAGAAAAGTTCTCGAAGGGCACGTCGGTTTAGGAGTCGCTGCAGCAGAAGGCTGTTCGGCTGCGACCGACAAATCCAGCCCGAGACCTTACTGCTTTGAGCATTGCAATCGCCTCAACTGCCCGGAAGGTTCATCAGTCATGGTTCTCCGAATCGATCTCACCTGCATCGTCGCAGCCTTCATCTTCACGAATGCCATTTCCGTCGAGACGCCCAATGCGGAAATTCCAGAGAGCATACAGCGAGTATTATTAAGCAAGGTACCACAAGCTGATGTGAATCGGGATGGCAAGATCACACTCGAGGAACTCAAGAAAGCCGCTCCTGGCTTGCCAGCAAAATACCAGAAGGCCATACGTAGACGATTTCCGGAAATCGGACATCCGAAGAAGGGAAGCCCGATGGGCGACAGCTTGCCACCCGAGGGTCAATCTTCGGAGAGCAACGAACAGCTACAAAGGCTATTTGAACGTTTTCCCGAGGCGGACGCAAACACTGATGGCGTCCTCGCCCAGGCCGAGGCCATCGCCTAGCGGTAGGCGAGAAAAACTGGGAAGGCAGGCGCTAAGAAGTCCCATGACCCGCCGAAGCCCAGAACCGTTTCCGGGCAAAACGTCCCGCAAGGGAAGAAGATCCAAGGGTATAACAGCTTGTTCATGGGTCACAGCTTTTTCAGGCCTGCCGCCGAGCAGCTGCTCGCTCAAATTCCCAACAGCGAGGTCGTGAACCATACGACCTATCTGATCTCATCATCCGCGAGAAGCGGATCCCCAGGCAATCTCTGTGACATGAGAGGGGGGCAGAATCGGATACTGGTCAGGCGGTTCTTGATAGCAGAAAAATCGAGCTGCTTGTACTGACGTATTATGAGGATGAAAACAGCTCGGTCGACGCGTATAGCAAGTGGTTTGATTACGCCATCTCCAAGAACCCCAGAACGACATTCATGGTGGCCGTACCCTGGGAAAAGGGACTTCCTCAAGTGTCGCAAAGCCAGATCGACAATGCGGAGTCGATTTCTAAGAAAATCTACGAGAACCAGATTGTCACACTCAGAAAGAAGTACCCCAGCAACAAGATCGTTTACTGCCCTTATGGTCTAGGAACCTATGAGTTGATCCGGCGACTCAATGAAGGCAAGTTGCCTGGTGCCAAGTATGTAGCACACCCGGATCGAAGAGAGGGAATGAGGAATCGGCATCTCTCGATTCTCAAAGATCAACTCGGGCACCCAAGTGAGCTGGCCGCGATTCTCCATGGGCTGATCTGGCTGCAGACGATTTACGACTGCGATCTCTCCGAAATCAACCAAGAATTCCGAGCAACAGATCTGCCTCACGTCAATATTAATGAAATCGCCGCGAAGATCTCCAAACAGCTCGCACCGTATCATGCCGTCTATTCAGAAAACGCACAGTGAGCTTTTCTATCCGTAGATGAAGCGGTTCCAGGATTCGTGGAAGCGGCGCTGCCCTACTTTGGAGCATGGCCCCACCGGAATCTGGTGACGCACTTGCAAGCGGCCGCCATTCACGTGGCTTCGGTGTCAGACGACGAGGCGTGAATCTCCAGCTCAGTGACCAGGAGCAAGTCCAAGACACTGAAGCCTTCATCGGCTTGATGGACGACGACTGTTCGCCCTGAGGGTGAATGCGAGAGAAACTCTCTGTGCAGAACCTGGAACACGCGCCCGTCGGCCAGGTGAATGGAAAACGGCCGGAAGGGTATTGCCTGATGAACGTTGCGGAGTTGCTCGATCGTCATATCACATGGTCTGCTTGGAAAGTACTCCCGGTTGGATCGTCATCAGCGAGCAAGGACCTCTGCAGTCTCTTGAGAGTTGGGAAAGGTGTTGCCTGCTGAACGACTGCTCGGTTTCTTTAGGATACAGAAGTTCACACCAACGTCAACCAAGACCGGCAGCCAGTTCGTCGCTGAATCATCCAGCACCCGCTGGGCGGCGACGGCCTCAAGCGGGATTCGGAAGGATCACGTACTGCGCAGCGGTCGTTGTCCGGGATTGGCAGAACTTCCGGTGACGCTAGCTCGATACCTCCCCGAAGTTCGCCAAGAGTTGTGCAGGGGGATGCCCCTGACTTCTGACAAGAATGGACCAAGCCGACCCAGCCTCGAATGGACCAAGTCGGCTTCTCGGAACGCATCGCTGTTTTGGATGTGAGGGAGTGGCCGAGACAGGCGACGACCGCACGGATCTGCGAATGACCATTGGGATTGCAAGTGACAAGGACGCTGCCGCCCCCCGGCACGAGTTCGCCCCGGAAGCATTCAACGGCTGGCCATGACTCGGCCGGGGGCACGCCGGCCACGTTCCCCTGGTACGCCCAGGTGATGACACTCCGATCGAAGTCGGAATTGATCTCACTCCTTTGCTGAAGGAGTTAAGGCCCGAGGAGGATGGTCGAGGAAAACTGTTCCTGCAGCTCAGCCGAGCCGACAGGAGCGATGCCGTTGGCCAGCTGCACGAATCCGCCGTCAGCACCGATGACCCCAAGGGCCACCTCCTCGCTGAATCACGAGTGGATGTTGAAGATGGCCACTTCGGCAAATCGCCCCTCAAGATCGAGACGATCATCAGTGATCTGGAACTCGAATCATGCGCTCTCAGTTTTGGAAGGGCTGCTTGGGGGGGCCGGACCGGTACGTTGGAAGCGCAGGAGGCCTATTTTGAAGATGTAGTTGGCTCTGGTGTCGTCAGTTTTCGAACCAGGAAATCGACTTGCGATGAGTATGCGGGGATCGGTTCGCCTCCATCGTACTCAACGTGACATTCGATCCCGAGCGCATCCATGGACTCCTTGAGCTTTTTTCCCATCATTGGGTGATGAACCCAGAGATTCGGTGGCGACTCCTCGTCAACGGGTTGATCTTCAGCAAACGTGAGATAGATAGGAGGATCATCGGCACTCAGGTGTGTGATCGGTGACGCATCTCTCATGGCAGCGTCCAAGCGATCGGTGCTTTCGAAGTCGTCATCTGCCGTAAGCCCAAACAGAGGCCGATAGGCTGGGTGTTCGGTCAGCGACGCGACGCCAAACCACTTTTCCAGCGTCGGGAGATGCAGGCAGGATTGGCCAGCGTGGGCAGCCAAGACCTGAAGCCGTGAGGACTCTCGAAGAACAGGATCTTCATGATGCGGTTGTGAGAAATCAGCATGAAACCCAACCCACATCAGCATGCACCCTCCAGCCGACCCGCCAATGGCGCCAAACCTATTGCCATTGAGGTTGTATTTGCCGGCATGGTGTCTGAGATACTGAACAGCGCGAGCACCGTCCAGCATCGGGACGGGATAGGCATTCTTTCCGCCGCGTGTAAGACGATAGTTGATGGCGGCCACGGAAATGCCAGCCTGAAGCATGGGCTGAAGAAGCTCAAGCTCACTGTGAAAGCCAGTCTTATCCCCGTCCATGAATCCCCCACCGTGAATGCAAACCAACAGTGGTGTTGGCCGACGCGATTTCGCTTGCCAGAGGTCCAGGACATTGCGATCGTGCGGCCCATACTTGATGTTTGACAAGGTCGGTCGAATCTTCGTTTCCTCAACGACGCCCTCTTGGAAGTGCCATCGATCCAAGATCCTTCCCTGCGGATCCATCCTCAATCCTGCTTCCCGACCGTCGACCTCAAACATCACATGGTAAGTGATTCGGCCGCCTTCTTTGCTCCTTTCGACAGCCATGAGACGTTGGTCAGGAAACTCCAAACGCGCCTTTGTGCGTACTGTTTCAGGCAAGTCCTCGAACGCCATTGCTTTGAGCCGGCCCGAATCCTGTTTGGCTTCGGAGCTTCCGTCCTGCTCCTGTGCCATTGAAATCGCGACAGAGATCAGGGACATCGCTGCGATCAGCTTTGCGGCGATGAGCTTTGGCAATCCGATGACATTCCGCGTTGCTGGTGCGTTACGGAAGAGATATTTCGAGTGATATGTCTTCATGAACTGATGCATGTAATCGTATCTGAGGCGAGAAGCGATTCACGAAATGGGATGCAAGTGGACAACCAAAACGTATTGTGTACCAAAGTGTTCGAGGAAACTCAGCATGACTCCTCGTGCTTGGTTGAGTAAGCCGAGGGGTCATGCCGAGACAGTTCAATCGAATCGTTGACAGCGGAGGCAAGTCAACACTCGCCATCCGATTCCGACTAAGGGATTTCATGAACTGTGTCCGGATCTGCCGTGATGGAAAGCCGACTCCATGATGGAGAGGGCTTCCAGCACAATGAATTCGAGATCTTCTGCTCCGAGATCTTCAAATATGGAATCGAGGACGGCTGAATCCGATGCATCGAGTTCGGCGCTCAACAAGAACTCCGCACGAGCCTCCAGGAAGAATACCTCCTCCGGGGGTAAATCAACTCCTCGGGCCAGATCGCGAATCGCTTCGACAGAGAGCTGCTCGATCGGGAATTCGAGGCCATGTTCGAGTCGAAAATCATGGAACGTCGCATCGATGTAGCTCACGAGAGTCGCTTCATCGACCAACATGAGATCAGAAGGCAATTCAACACTTGGGTCACCGGGTTCAGTAGGTTCACCGGGTTCGGTAGGTTCACTGGGTTCAGTAGGTTCACCGGGCTCAGTAGGTTCACCGGGTTCGGTAGGTTCACTGGGTTCAGTAGGTTCACCGGGCTCAGTAGGTTCACCGGGTTCGGTAGGTTCACTGGGTTCAGTAGGTTCACCGGGCT
>CAZYKP010000133.1:0-19345 GCA_964648025.1 uncultured Pirellulales bacterium
TCACCTCCCCTCACTCGACCACATTTTCCACCCACTTTCGAGACGCTCACACCAGCTTGGTTGTCCATCCAGGGAGATCCTTGATGAGCGATCCTTGATGAGCGATCCTTGATAACTTGACTGTTCCAGCTTGTGGCCGATCTCCCACTTCTTGGTGCCAACGGACGACCTGACAGCAAGGTCTTGGTGGCCGGCGCCACATCTGGGACAGTCCGTAGAAGTGATCTTTCAGAAACCTGAGGATATCACAGGGCAAACAGTCTTGCCAATCTCACCAAGTACCCTCATCAACTGCGTGGTTTGGACTAATCAACCCGCCGACGGACGAACTCAACTTGGGGCCGGCCACCTTTCCCGGTGAGCGTTTCGGCGACATACCGCTGGGTCTTGCGCTTCTCTGGAACTCGGAAGTTGTCGCCTTTTTGGAGGATGGGTTTGCCCTCGGAGATGCCTCCAAACTCTCGGTCCCCCGCGGCTTGGCACGGGATCCAATGGCCACTCCCAGATTCGTCCTCCAAGTAGAACTCAGGGTAGCAGTGGCCAGGCACCCAGACCGTGCGAGCCGGGATCTTATTCGCTCGACAAAGAGCGATGAAAAGACTGCTCAGCTCCTCACAATCTCCCTCGCCTGCTCTGAGGGCCGCCAGGGCTCCCTTGAAAGGGCCGTTGCGATATCTGACTTTCTCTCGGGTCCAGTCGTAGATCGCTTCCACTTGCTCCCACGCGGTTTCTCTGCCTTGAGTGATCTCACGGGCGTGGGTGCGGATGGTCCGATGTGTGCTCTCAATCCCGGGGCTGCTGCCGAGGTACTTGCGTAGGTTGCTTGGCAGTTTCTTGGGCATTTGTAATGCTTGAGGATCGGCTGGTGGATCGAGAGAGTAGCGTTGGATTTCAAAGGTGACAAGCGCCCGAGCCTCCTCCCCGGCAGCCAAAAAGGGGATCTTCACGACAAGTTGCTTGACCGTTGGCGAGATTTGCCGGAAGCCTGCACGGACCCCCGGAGTTACGTCCTCCTCAAGGATTCTGATCTTCTGCTCGGGCCACTCCAAGGGGACCGGAGCGGTCCCCGATAAGCCACGGCAGGGCCCACCGCCCGATCGGACGATCACGCCGATCTGATACCTCGTCGTTGTCGCTTGGGCCAGTCGCGGACCTTGCTCAGCCGATGGCTCGGTTGGTTCCTCACCCGAAGCGAAGCCTGCTGTGCTTCTCTCACGAGGTGACCCAAACCCATCATTCTGGGGGGCATGGCCGGCGAAAGCACTCCAGGTGGCCAATCCCGCCAACAATACAGCAGTAGTGGCATGCAGGAGCTTGTTGCTGAAGCGGTCAACTGCCGATTGCATGATTTCACCTTGGGTTTGGTGGGATGCCCGCTTGCCAAGCTGTGGAGACCGGCGGGCAGCCTCTCTGCAGTTTTGGAGAGTTTTTTTTGGTTGATCGAAGTGGAGAAATCCCGCACCTCAGGGATTTCGGCCAAGGTGGCAAACTTGGGTCAATTTTCCAAGTGAAAGGCTACTGCTTCTCATGCAGCCGATTGGCCAGTCCTCAACGGGTTCTCCAAGCTCCTGGGACACCCCTTCGCCCCAGAGGACCAACCTCAATGACCGGAAATCCGTGAGGTGCAGACCTTTGCGGTGTTGCGAGCCGGCTGCTGGTTGCCTTGGCAACCGTGGAGTTTGGCCGCTGAGGAGGTCGGCCGCTGTCTGCTCCGCCCGCTTTGTGCACCATCGGCGCTGACACCCCTCAACCCTCACTCGTTGCTCGAATCCAACGCAACAAACATCCCTTGGGTGGACCATGGTTGCCGGATTCCGTCGTCGAAGAGAAGTCCTCCGTCAGAGCTGAGGAACGAGACATCCTTGCTTCCCTATTGGCAGAAAGTCAGGCACTGACGATGACCACAGACACCGCGGCCGATTCTACGAAAGGACACACCTGGGTGTTAGCGAGAGATTCATCTTGGGGCGGCTGTACGCTGGCGGTGACCGGTTCGGCCCTGGCAGTGTCCTGGGATGTTGAGGGCTGGAGTGTGGGTTCTTCCACTGGCAAGGCCGGCAACAACGCCGGAGGACGGCCTGGCAAGGTGACCTCACGCGGTGAGTTCTGTTGTTGAAGTCGGATGGCTCGCCACTCACTCGGGCTCAGATCCCGCCACAGCAAGTAACCGGGCGCCAAGGCCAGCACGTCGATTGCCCAAGCAACGAGGGCTTGCCGACCGCCGGCTCGTTGACGAGCAATTTGGCCACTTTTCAGTTGCTGAAGCTCCCTCTGATGGAACTGCTCCTGTTCGGGCAGCCCTCCCATTTCTGTCAGCCTGGAGGCAGGATGGTCCGATTGGCTGGGTCCATCGGCCGTTGAGTCCCTCGAGGTGGCTCTCCCTGACTGGTCAGCGGCTCGCAAAGAACCTACTTGCTCATCCGCATTGATCGCCTTTGGTGGGTCGGGGGCCTCTGGCGAACCTCGATGATCGAGCGATTCCCGAGCTTTTGTAGGGCCAACAGTCTCGCAGGAACCCGTCGTCGGGCCTTCTTCAGGAAGAACAATAGGAGGTTGGGCAAGCTCCGGACCCGGTAGGGAAGAAGGAGCACAGGTGATTGTTTCAGCCATCGGTGTGTTTGCTCAGGTGGTTCACGGAAGCGACTTCTTGGGACAACTCAGACTCACAGAAGAAGTCGTCTCCAACTGTGAATCGAGGAGTTGCCTCCGGAAGACCTATGAACAAGTGTCGTTCTATGAACTCTTGTACACATATTCCTGGCCGCGGTCAAGTTGCTGCAGCCAATCTCTTTCGTCGGTAAGCGTTTGCAGGGGTCGCAGGTATTTTCGAGACAATCCCTCCTAAACTGGTTCCCCGTGCCTGAAGTGTCTCCCTAGAGCAGTCCCCCCTTGCCACTGGAATCCTATCCCAGTAGCGTGGTAGTAGAACACCCATCAACATCTATGGATGGGACGAGATCGACCAAGATGGCCCCGTGCACCCCGGTTCTCCCAGAACCCAGGCCTCTGGATATTGTTGAAAGCTGAGAGACGGACTGGCAGGTTTGATCGATTCCTAAAAGGGTCCCGACGGATTGAGCGTGGATTCCGCCGAAGTGCTGGTTTCCATCAAGTGTTGGTTGCTGCCCTCGTTCTCCAGTCGAGCAGACTTTTTCTGGCCGCCTTGTTGTCGTACTGAGCCGGGTCTCAAAGAGGGGCTGACAGAGAATTCGTGGTCGGCAGTTTTTCATGGACACAACGGACCGACCTTAGGATGACCGCAAGGAATCATTGGCAATCACCATAAAAGCTAGGGGCAGCAAGTTGAGGAGGGACCAGGATCCTCAACTCTTGCTTGCTAATACATTTTTTATCAAGTCAATTATCAGGTGAGACAGCCGCCTGAACCGCGCTAGCTCCACGGCCACTCCAGATGGCCTGACAACGGAGAAACCTGGATGGGGAAAGTGCGTTGATCTTCGGGAGCATCCCAACAATGCTGACGTCTTCAAACGACGAGACATTTGCCGCCACGCCGCCAACGACCCTCGTCGGAAGGGATGACCCAAACTCTGAGTTGGTCACCCCAAAAAACACCCAGCCGACAGCAGACTGCTTTGGTCGAGCACACAGACCTCCGGAAGCAACCGCTGATCTGGGCCGCTGTGCGTTTCACCACAAGCTTGTCTTCGTCCCTGCCAACGGTCTGAGGTGGTGGCAACTGCGGCGGCCTCATTGGTTGCGTCCGACCTGGTCGTTGAGAAGCTTACTGGTCCTCTCCCTGGCCGCTGGCATCCTTGGTGGAGAGATTGCACGCCGCTGGGACTACCAATGGCGGGTGCACTACCTTGAGGAAGCTGGGGGCTTTGTTGTTTGCCATCCCTGGTGGTCTCTCTCCAAGGCCACGCCAATTCGCATCAGCCTGAATGTCCGCAACCGCCATGCCTTGGATCAACTCCACCAATGCTTGGACGTCGCTGCTGGGTTGCCCGAAGTCAAGAGATTGGAACTGACCGGCCGCGGAGTCAACAAGCAAACCCTTGAAAAGATCCAGCACTTTCCGGAGTTGGAGGAACTCGTGCTGGCCCGGTCGGACGTCGTCGACCAAGATTTGCTAAGTTTGCACAAGCTGTCTCAACTGCAGTCCTTGGATCTGAGTCATTCACGGATTTCCGGAGAGGGACTGCACGTGTTGCAGGGTCTACCTGCGTTGGAGAGACTCTCGTTGGAGGGAACCTCAGTGGCGGACGAGCATTTGGCCCACTTGCTGCTGGCACCCCGCTTACGAACGATACAATTGGGCGCGACGGAGGTCCGCGGAAAAACTCTGGCTCAGCTTGCTGGGCTTCCTCGGCTGGAATCGATCCGGTTAGCGGGAACTTCTGTCCGAGGACCACAACTGCGAGCCCTGACTGCTTGCCAAAATCTGCAGAAATTGGATCTTGCTGGGACTCCGCTCTCGGATCGTGATTTGAAACATGTGCTGAAGTTGTACACGCTCAAACACTTGTGCGTCGCCCGGACTCGGGTCACGCACCGCGGGCTTATTCGCCTCCGAGGCCTTCACCACCTGCAATCCCTCGAGATCGACGCCCGTTTTGGCCCTCAGCGAGTGGACTGGTTACGAGCGAAACTTCCCGGGGTCGACATTCTGGTTCAGTGATCAGGTTGTCCGTCATCGATCCCACTGATTGGCAGATGTGTATGACCGGCGTTCCAGATCAACCCAGTGTTCCGCAGGATCTCAATCCCTCCCAGATCCCCGAAGGTCCTGAGACTTCGCAGAAGCCAGTCCAAGCGGACTCGATTGCGGGGAGATCTCAGCCGGCTGGAATCGCGAGGCCAACTGGAACCTCTCAGACAGAGAGTCGATGGCCACAAGGCGGGACGAACCGCGAAGGTCCGGCATCTTCCAGACGCTCGTCCAGGGAAGCGGCCCGAGGGCTGCAGACTCAAGACCATCGTACTCGCCGGCGTGTTGCTCAGGCTCTCGGGGTGGTCGTTGTCATTGGGGTGACTGCCGCATTCGTCCAAGTCCAACGGGACCTCTCCCAGTTTCAAAAGGACTGGCGTCAGCAAACCCGTCTCCGCCCTTCGGCGACACAGGAGTCCAATGGGCAAGTCAAGGACAGAGCAGGGGCTCGCGAGGATTTCCTGGACTCTTTATCTGAGTTGCTGGAGCAATGGCGGAGAACTCCGCCGGCAGGGACGAATCTGCTGAGCAATCCGCAGGGTGATCTGACTCGGAGAAGACTCAAGCAGGTCATCAGGGACTGTACCAGCGCGTTGAAGCGAAACCCAGAGCTCATCCCAGCCTATCGACTCCGAGCAACCGCTCGAGAGCATTTGGGGGACACCGCGGGTTCGCTGGCGGATCTCAGCCAAATCGTCAACCGGCTTCAAGCCCGCGGCCAGGACGTTGATGACGAAGTCTACTTCGATCGGGCACAGCTACGCCGCCGCAACGGAGATCTCCAAGGAGCTGCCACTGATCTGTCCGTGATTTTGGAGGGAACGACCCATCTTGCTGAAGCTTCCTTAACAACCCAACGCGAAGGATCCGTTCCAGCGGCGGATCCTCCGGAGCAAACGCTGAGCGGACAGAGTCGCTCCCTGTTAGCTCGAGCTGCTTTCTCACGAGGGATCATTTACGCCTGGCAAGACCGACTGAGTGATGCGACTGAGGATTTTCATCTGGCGGCTTCGTGGGCTCAGGACAATGCGCAGCTGCTGGGACGGTGTGCCTGGCTTTGGGCCAGCGTCGAGAAGGAGGAACTTCGCGACGGGCAGGCGGCTGTCGCGGCTGCGGAACGAGCCTGCCAGCTCACGGATTGGGGAAACCCGCGTCTCTTGGGGGCCTTGGCCGCTGCGTATGCCGAGCAAGGCCAGTTCGATGAGGCGGTTGCTATTCAAGAACAGGCACTGAAGCTTGCCTCTCAGAGAGACTTGCCTTCGATGACCGCTTCGTCAGTCCCACGCAACACACCAAGGGCGTTCGTCCAAGCCAACAACTCATCTCTCCGGGAACTGTTAAGACTGCGGTTGCTCGGCTATCTCATTCGCGAGCCAGTCCGCGAACCCCTGCCCACCCCTCCATCTCAGCCGATCAAAAAGCCTCCCGCTAACTCCATCAAGTGAGTCAGCTTCTGACCTACTGCTCTTGGGGAGAACTCTAGCTTTTCCAAAACGCTAAAACGGCACAAGAAACGCTGGTTGCGTAGCCTTTTTACCAAGCAGACGAGCTAAGATTTTCCCTTAACTCAGCAGAAAATCGATTTTTTGCTAAGTACTTTTACTGGCGAATCTTTGCATCTTGGTCGAGATTGTTCCAGGGAATCAACAATTCCCCATACTTGGGGCTGTTGAGAAAACAATACGAAGAACAGTGAACTGGCAAGAATCCGACGCCGCTGGCCACATTATCCAACAGGCCCTTCTCCTGCTCTGCGGTGATGCGACCTTGGTTGGCGTAGATGAGCTAACCGTGAGATGAGCTAACCGTGAGATGAGCTAACCGTGAGATGAGCTAACCGTGAGATGAGCCAAGCGTCAAACGTCTCGAACGTCTCCGAGATGAGCATTGCTCTGGGTGCTGCCGCCAGGAAACTCAGACTGTCCCATGCGAGGCTGGTGTTTGCGGAATCCCCGCCAGAGAGACGCTTCTGCAAGGGTGAGGATCTCTCAGCAGAAATCAACCAGGAAGTGGAGTGGCGATCATGGGTTGCTGAAGAGTTTCTCGACGGACCAAGCGCGGTTTCCGCCCCGTGACTTGCGCTTGGGCCTTGTGGGATTCCGTTGGTCGCCTGCAGTCGGAAACGATTCCAAGGCTCAGGCAGGCGTCGGGGTTACTCCGGACGGTGCAGCACATAAAAGTACACTTGTCGATAGACCAAAAAGTTGGACCAAGTCCGCAACGCCTGCCCGCTCTTTTTGAGATTGGCTGAACGAAAATCGTCGATGCGACCTGCCGATGGCGAGCCATCGGAATCGATTAAGGTTTCATGCCAGCTCTTGGACGGACGTCTGCGGACGATCTGGGCGTAATAGTCGACCAACGGAACCCTCAGCCGTAAGGCAGCATCGCGGATCACCTTGTTCACATAGAGTACCGGCAGCTCTCTCCCTCGTCGCGGAGGGATCGTGTTGAGAATGGGCACACAGCCGGCTTTGAGGCATTTCCGCACCAGTGCATCCAAATCACGAGCAAAGCCGCGAGGCAGACGCCCGTCGCTGACATCAGCAGTCCCGATCATGATCAAGGCAACCTCGGGTTGGCGATCCTCCAGCACCGTGTCAGCAACGGAAAGGAGATCGCGGATCTTCCATCCCTCGGCATTGCCAAATCGTGCTCCTTTGTCGGTTTGCCCCAAAATCACATCCCGCCAGCGTTTCCCGGATGCCGGCAGTCGAGGAAGTCCATCATCGCTGAGGTACTTGGCCAAACTCACCGAGGCTGTTGGCACCCAAAAATCGTTGCTGGAGGTCATCGAATCGCCAAACTGAGCGACCTGTCCCGACCGACCCTGAAACCTTCGGTGCACAGCTCTCATGGACCGAGCCCACCTGGGTTCAGGGCTCGGCAAACGGCCAGCAGCCCGGGAGGAACCGGTTGACCTGGCTGGCCCGGCCGTCTCGGGAGGACGCGGAGTCCTCGCAGATGGGACAGTCGCCGCCACTGAAGGACGGGCGGAGTCGCTCGGACGCCCGAGCTCATCGGCACCGATATCAGGTTGATCTTTGCGGGGCTGACCATCAATATCGTCTGTGACCGACGTGGACCGACCTGCAGCGTTGACCACCCCGAGGACCCTGCCACGGAGGTGAAGATCTCCTGTGGCGGCATCAAAAAACGCGGCAGTCAGATCCTTGGCGACGAAGTTGTTGCGTTGGTTGATCCGATCCTTGCTGTCCACTTGCACTGGGGGACCACTGAGCAGATTGTGGGCGATTTCCAACTCAGTATTTTGCTCTTGGACAAAAATCAGCCGCCGAAAACGGCTCTTGGGGTCGTGAATGGTGTTGTTGAGAATTTGGCATCGATGGGTTCGGCAAGCCAAGATTCCCGTTTCAGGCGTGCGGGTGAGGAAGTTATTGCGTACGATACACTTCACCGCATTAGGCCAATCTCGCTTACTAGACGGATTCCCTAAAGCAATGCCTACATCGCAATCAGTAATAACATTGCGTTGCACAACACAATCATAACAGTTATCCCACAGGAAGATCGCCCCGCGGCCGGCACGGGTGCGGCCTTGGATGCCTAGAAACACATTATCCGAAATGATCCAAGACTGGGCATTCTTGATATCGATCCCACCGACGTAGTTTCCCCGGAACGTCTTGCTGGTATCGCTGGGGTCGTCTCCATATTGCTTGGCACGATCGTTATAGAACAAGCAGTACTGAATCTTGCACGCGATGGGGACCTTGGCCTGCTGGTTCTCTGGAACCAACGGGCTCTTGACCGCCCGCTGCCAGCAATTATGAAACACACAATCGTAGAGTGTGATACGCTTGGCACCTTGAAGGCTGGCAATCATCACCGCGTTGTACACGGCGTTTTCGACCGTCAGACTCGCGAGGGTGATTCCATCTCCGGCCAGAAAAATCAACTCCTTGAGCTTGGGATTGGCTCCCTGCAAGATGACTCGGTCGCGATCACCCGAAGCACTGCACAGCGTAAGATTGGAGGCCCGTAGGACCAAAGTTCCCTTGAGTAAGTAGCGACCATCGGCCAGCAGAATCGTTGTCCCCGGCCGAGCAGATTCCGCTGCCTTCGCCAACTGACCTGCCGTCGAAACGCGAAGAACCCTTCCACCTTGATGCTTCCAGGCAGGGGCTTTGCGATACCAGGGTTGCGAAGGTGCCCCCGCCTTGGCCACCGAGGTGAAGCCAGACTGAACCAAGTCCCAACCCGGCAAGTCCCAACCCGGCAAGTCCCAACCCGGCAAGTCTGGGCTGCGTGAGTCGAACTCAGTGAAGTCGGAGCCGGTGAAGTTAGAGCCGGTGAAGTTGGAGCCGGTGAAGTTGGAGCCGGTGAAGTTGGGGGCCGGCCCTCCGATCCCGGAGGCCAACCAGAGAGCAGACACCAGCAGGCCCAACGTTCTCTTGTAACATCTCGTCACTGTAGTCTCTGCCTTGGTTGAGGAAAGTCAGCTGTTGGGGCGCTCAGATGGTGTGACTTTTGGGTTCGCTTGGAACCTCGCTGATCGGCGGTTTGGCTTTGGGTCAACGCTGTCAGCGATTGTAGCATCTACTGTGCAGTTTCGCCGATCCTCAGCCAATCTCCATGCCATCGTCAAAGAAAACCTTCCACAGCAGAACTCCGTTGCTCTGCTGTCAAGCATGACACAACGAAATCTCGTTCGTTGGACTAATCCCTCTCAGCCGATCCATGACATGAGGGCCTCCCCTTTGCCTGGCGGCTCCGGCTGCGGAAAATTCTTGCCTGGACCCAACGAGCAAACCACTGCAACAGTCACTCACCCGGCAGCCTTTCCACAGTGCCAGAAGCAGCAGCTCAAGAGCCAGCGGCTAAACGATCAGCAAGCGCCGCGATGTAGGAGCGTCCAACCGGCGAGTCCGGCAGATCCTCAAGCCGATCCAGCAAGGAGACAGGGATGGCCTGCTCTCCCAAATAAGCCCCAGATAGCCCTCCCGCCATGGCAGCGATGGTATCCGTGTCTCCCCCCAACAAGATAGCTCTGCCGATACAAAGGGTATAACTCGAATACGACAGGGCGAAACACGCGATCGCTGTGATCACGCTCTCTAAGGCAGCGATTCCATTGCCCAGTTGCGGAAGCTCATCAACCGATCGAACTTGGGCAGCCTGTTGAAGACGTTGGCGGTACTCTGGCTCGGTGGCGGCCTCCAGCAGCCGTGCAAACAGGTCGTCTGGATTCCAAGTCTTGGCTGTGGCACACCAAGCAACCGCCAAAGCGAGCAGTTGGGCCCCCTGGATGCCCAAGGGGTGCACATGCGTCGGTCGAGCGCTGGCAGCTGCCTCGGCCCACAGTCTGGGCAAGTCGTGGCGGAACACCAAGCCCACCGGCGCCACACGCATGGCTGCTCCATTCCCATACGAACCACCTGGGAAGATTCGTTCGGCCACACGTCGGTAGTCTTCCCCTTGGCACATCGCCTCCAACACACGCCGGGCGCCGCGTCCGTACCCGCGGTTAGGCATGTAATGTTCACAAAAACGTTGACACAGATAACTTTCCACGATTTTCCCGTGCTCGGCCAACGTCTCAGCCACGCTCAGGGTCATTTGGGTGTCGTCGGTATACCACAGTTGCGAGACCGGGGGCCGCAACACAGGCTCCTCAGGTCCAGAAAATCTCCGCGCCAACCACTCGGGATCTTGTGCTTCAAAAAGCCCACCGAGGGCGTCTCCACAGGCCACCCCCAGCAAAGACCCACGAAAACGCTTTTTCACATCCCCCTCGGGCGCTGCTGAATCCATGATCGCCTCCCACCCCAAAACTTCTTGGCACCCACTCACTTGGCTTGAGTATCCCGGGTTGCCTGTGTGTCCTGGTTGCCTGAGTATCCTGGTTGCCTGTGTGTCCTGGTTGCCTGAGTATCTCAGTGGCTGGAGTATCCGGTTGGTCCAGCCAGTCTGCAGGCAAACTCGCGTGAACCTTCTTGTTTGGGCTGCCGCTTCAGGGCAAGCTGTCCTCTCACTTTGGTGGTTGAGCCGGCCCCGAGGCAGTCCAAACCACCATACCGAATTCTTCCTGGAACGTGTGAGATACGCCGATGGTCGTCAATCAAAGAAGTGGAACAAGGTCTTCGTACTGCCTCGCTGTTTTAGTCACCGGTCTGGCCGGGGCAGTCCTCTTGGTCGTCTCCGCCACAGGGGTGTGGGCCTGGGGGCCGAACGTTCCGGGTGAGAACCCGCATGCTCTGGAGCAGATTGAGACGTTTGGGACGATTGAACGGTTGGACCCGAAGTTGGATCAACTGGTTGCCGCAGACGCCAAGTTGCACAAGCTGGCCACTGGATTTGACTGGTCAGAGGGGCCCTGCTGGAGCAAGCAAGGCAAGTTCGTCACCTTCAGTGATGTGCCCGCTAACAAAGCGTATCGCTGGAAGGAAGGCCAAGGGCTGAGTGTCTTCTTGGAGCCCAGCGGTTACACCGGCAAGAAACCCCGTGGGGGTGAGCCGGGCAGCAATGGTCAGACCCGCGACAGCCAAGGGCGGCTGGTCCTTTGTCAGCACGGTGATCGACGGGTGGTGCAGGTCAGAAAAGACGGAGGCTTTACAACTCTGGCCAGCACGTGGAAGGGAAAGCGGTTCAACAGCCCCAACGATCTTGTCTTCAAGAGCAATGGTGATTTGTACTTTACCGATCCGCCTTACGGCCTGGTCCAGCGAGAAAACGATCCTGCCCGGGAAATCGGCCATTTCGGTGTGTATCGCCTCTCCACCGATGGCAAGGTCACCCTGCTGACCGATGTGATGACCCGTCCCAATGGGATTGCATTCAGCCCCGATGAGAAAACTCTCTATGTGGCCCAAAGCGATCCCAAGGCCGCCCTCTGGAGAGCCTTCCCCGTCAAGGAAGACGGCACACTTGGCCCAGGCCGCGTGTTTTATGATGCAACCGACCGAGTCCGCGCAGGCAAGAAAGGCCTGCCCGACGGGCTCAAGGTGGACGTGAAGGGCAACCTTTGGGCCACCGGCCCCGGAGGGGTTCTCATCTTCAGTCCCCAAGGAAAACTCCTGGGCGTGATCGACACCGGGGTCCCCACCGCCAACGTCGGTTGGGGCGAGGACGGCAGCACCCTCTTTATCACTGCCGATATGCACCTCGCTCGGCTGCGAACCAAAACCAAAGGGTTGGGTTTCTAACGGAAATCGCCCGGGATCAGCCAGACGGTGAAACAGATCCGCCTGAAGGACAGCCGCCCTGACAAGAAAGCCGCCCTGACAAGAAAGCCGCCCTGATAAGAACGACGCCCTGGCACAAGACAGCCTTGTGCCAGGGCGCTTCTTACGGTTGCGAGTGATGCGGGACGTTGCCTGAGGCATCTTCCCACTCAGTGACAACTACTTCTCGGCCTTTTCTTTGGCCTGGGCAAACTGCGGTAACTTGCCGACGTACTTCTCAGGCTTTGCTTGGAAGCCAGCGACACACCCCGGGCAACAAAAGTAGACCATCTTGCCCTCGTGCTTGACGGACACATCGGCTTCGATCGGTTTCCCGCTCAGTGGGCAAAGCGTCTGTGGCGTGAACGTTTTGTCGAACTTCGCCATGACGATCTTGAGTTTGCCGGCCTCATCAGCGCCTGCAAACTTCTTCTGGCAGTTCGGGCAGCAGAAGGCAATCTTGGTCGCCCCAAACTCAACAGCAGTGGACTCATCAATCGCCCGGCCTGAGACTGGGCAAGCGACTTGAATCATCTGCTTGGTCTCCAAGAACTGCATCTTCGCCTTGGCTGCGAACTTCGCAGGGTTCTTCTTGAAAGCGCCTGGGCAGCCGGGGCAGCAGAAGTAAACAGTCTTGCCCATGTAGGAGACCGTTTCGCCACCCTGAGCGGCCCGACCTGAGACGGGGCATTGAACACCCTTCAGGTTCACCTCCTTGGACCGATCCTCAGCCTGAGCCGTCAGACTCGATCCAGATGCCAAGGCCAACAAAGCTGCAGCAAACACAAGACGAGCACTCATCAGAAAACTCCTTAGTCAAAAAAATTACGAACAAGAGCGATTTCCATACTTGCTGACCAATTGGTGCAGCAAGTTGACAACTCAAGGTAAAACGGAAGGTCGCCGGACTTCTTGGGAACGAAGTCCGCAGTCACACTCGGAGTGACAGCAACCAACTCAGGCACGCTGACCTCGGGCAGTCAGTCGCCCGAGACAGGGTCCGAGGTTTTGCATGAAGAAAGCGGAGTTTCCCCATGTCGGGGAGGCTCCTGAAAGGAGAGTCAGGAGACTGGAGCACGTCGGCTCAAAGGGTCCACACGCACACCCAAAGGTGCAGACGGGGTCCTGGGCGAGGATGAATTGGGGGGAGGTCAGGGACGGCCAGCTGGCGGATTTGAGCCAACAGGCTGAGCGAAGGAGATACCCGTCCAGCAACAAGCGAATTGTCAAGGATTCTCGCAAGACCGATTGCGGCTTCAGGCAGTTCTCCCTCCAGACAGCAGCCACACGCACCCTGGGCCTCGGAAGAATTGGGGTTGTTCCCACAACAGCCGGGTCCGGTGATCGGAGCGTTGGCCAGCTCTACTGGGCTCGGGTGAAGCGGTGGGACGGGCGGAGGCCTTTCCGTCGCTGATTTGGAAGAAGAAGCCTTGCAGCAACAGCAGGTCGTTGACGGTGATTGGCAAGC
This sequence comes from uncultured Pirellulales bacterium, assembly GCA_964648025.1. Lineage (GTDB taxonomy): Bacteria > Planctomycetota > Planctomycetia > Pirellulales > Pb10988 > CAZYKP01. The sequence goes on from CAZYKP010000133.1 coordinate 13,325, forward strand.
CACGCGATCAGCACGATCAACTGACACCGACTGGGAAAGTTCTTGTGTCGTCTGGATGGGTGAAGCTGTTCGGTGAGATGACGCCGTGCTCAAGGGGGGGTTGAGATGGCCGACATGGCACAAACAGATCCTCGGCGGTGTCATCACCGTCAAGGCGATCACAGCAAGGGTCAGGACGATGGTCAGTTGGGAAGGCCGGAACATCTCGCCCTGCGGAATTCAGGATGCCGTCGGTGGTTTGCGATGTCGCTGGTTTCTGATGGGGATCGCTCACTTCGACCGGTGTGCAGCGGACAGCAACGCCAGAGGAGATCAAAACTCGACGAACACTCCTACGACACAGTCTAGGCAGTCGGCCCCGGGAGGAGCAACTGGGAATTTGGAAAGCCCTCAGACCTACTGCTGCTGGGGAAGATTTTTGCTCGTGCACAACACTGCATCGGCAGCATCGCCACTGAGTTGGCAGCTTTTCCAGAAGCCGGACGAGCCAAGATTTTTCCGAACCTCAATAGTTGAACTGTCCCAGATGGGGCCCTCGCCCACCAATGTGTTGTTGCATGGAAATGTCGAGGACCCGACAGGTTGGGCCTCTGCCACAATCTGGAACAGTCGAGATAGGGATCAACTCGTTGAGTGTTGCTCTTTGGTGTTGGCAACCTGTCAACAGGGGTTCATAAGCGCCGCTCAAAATACATCGCGTCGGCTTGCGGATTGTCGTTGTAGGGGTCAATCGGCTCGAATCCCAGTGAGGCGTACAACCGATTGGCAGCGGCTATCCAACGCACCGTGTCAAGTCGCATTTGCCGATACCCAAGTCTCGCCGCGGCCTGCAGAGACGCCAGAGCAAGCTGTCGCCCAATCCCCTGACCGCGAGCCGGGGCTTGCACAAAGAGGCGTTTCATCTCACAGATGTGCTCACCCAAAGGACGGATACCGACGCAGCCAACGGGACGGTCCCCAAGAGTCGCAAGGAGAAGCTGGCCCCGAGGGGGCCCGTAGATTTCACCGAGATGGGCAAGCTCGTCGGTCAGCCCCTGAAATTCCAAGGAAAAAGGGAGGCTGTGAGCATATTGCTGGATCAAGCAAGCGGCGATGTCGAAATCCGCCTGAGTGCAAGCGAGATGAATGCTCGGGGTGATCATCCTGCTGGGTCAGTCCTTCTCAGCCACCCCACCCAAGGTGATAGTGATCTTGTACTTATCTTGCAATCGACTGTGGGCCGTGCTGGCTTCGCTGGTCTGGGGAAACAGCTTGCAGACCTTTTGAAACGTCTCAATAGCCGGCTTGGTTTTGCCTTCTTCCTCATAGGCTCGGCCAATTGTGTAGAGCGCTTTGGCTGATTCGCTAGGGCTGCGTCCGGCGGTCATGATTTGCGAGCACAGATTGCGGACTTCTGGGAAATTCTTCTGGGTCCACTGGCAATCGCTGACCCGCCAAAGCTTGTTGGGAAAGTCATCGATGGCCTGATACTGGGTGATCGCCTCGGTCAGCTTGTTGCTCTCACGGAGGCAGTCGCCGATGGCATATTGATATTCCTGCAAGCGGTCTGCGTCGGTGGTGACCAACTCACGGTAGATGGCGATCGCTTTGGGATGCTGACCTTCTTCCCGCCACATCCAAGCGATCTGCCGTTGTCCCTCGATTTCGTCCTCAAACCGCGCGTAGGTCCGCCGGGCTTGATCGCGTTGCTTGTGATCTTTGAACCAACCGGCGATTCGGCTGAGGATATCATCGGCAGTCCCGAACTCCTGGAGCATCTGCTCGTAGAGTTCCAGCTCGCGGCGGTCCCGCTGTGCACAGCGGTGAAGCTCGGCAATCCAGAAGGTCATTTCCTTGGCTGTTTTCTTCTTCTCCGGATCTAGGGGTTTCGCCTGGTCGATGAGGGAGATGGCCTTGTCCGCCAACTGGAGGCCTTGTTTGGTGGTCTTCGGGACATTGGTGAGATGGCGGATCGGCGAGCGGATCATCTCATAAATACGATAAGCCAGTTGCTCAGGATGCTGATAGATCTGCAGGGAACGCTCAATCGCCTGCTGCCCGCGGGCAAATTCTCCTTGGTAGAACTGGTAGGAAGCCAGCTCTCTGGCCGCTTGGTAGCACTTTCCGCTGCGTCCATCAGGCTCGACCTCAAAGGCCAGCTCTTGCACAAACGCCAGCCAGCGATCGGTGTCCTCATCTTGCTTAGCCAGATCTTTGAGTTTGTCCCGAGCCAGCAGAGAGGCGAAATGCTTCGGCTGATCGCTAATCAGCTGAGCATAGGCTTTTTTCGCCTTGCGGATATCGCCCATCCGCTGGTAGGTCCAGCCGATGTAATATTGAGCTGCCACTGCCTCGGGGGAATCCGGCCAGTAGTCGATCACCGCCTGGTAGCCGTCTCGGATAGCTGTGTTGAGCTTTTTCTGTTCGACCAAGCAGTGGCTCCACCGCAACTGGACAAACGAGGCCAAGTCACAGCGTTCGTACAGACGCAGGAACTTCTCGTATTCCGCCATGGCCACGTTCCAATCCCGTTTGGCGTAGTAGCGGTTCGCGATATCGAACTGATACCGTTCTGTCTCCCGCAGCTTGGCGTATCGCTGCTTGCTGACTTGGTCCAGTTCTGCCGAGGGGGATTCACTGGCCTGACAAAGCACAAGGACTGCGGCAACAAGCAGGAGGGGCGATTGGAAAGCCAGAGGCAGCGTTTGATGAAAGCGGGTGAGAAAGTTCATAGGCCTTGTGCCTCTCTCCATTTGGCATGTTCAGCGTAAGCGTAGAAAAGGACGTTGGTGCCGATGCGGAAGCAGGCCTCCCAGACATCGGCGGAAACTCCGGCATGGTCATCCATCCAAGCGTCTCCGATGTCTCCTGGGTGATAATACACCACCCAGCGGCCGTCGATCTTCCAGCCGAGGGCTTCTTTGCCGCCGTGAGGAGTCACGTAAGCGACAAAGGGGACCTGAAAGGGGATCTGGTGGATCTTATCATCGAGCGGGATTGGCACCGGCCGAATTTTGGGAAGCACTTTGGTCATCAGAGATCGAAAGACGCTATCGAACTGTTTGCTGCTGGCATCTGCGAAAATCATCCCATGCTTATCGACTAGGTACTCCCGCAAGAATTTGACCTCCCTTTTGGAGATTGTCATTCCTTTGCTGCCGTTGAGATACACGACAGGAGGGACTTTGCTGGCGATACGCCCGATTTGTGAGATGGTGCGGGTTTTGGGTAACTTGGCAACGGTATGCGAGAGTCGGACTCCGTATTGCTGAAGCATATTCAAATCGGCCTCGACCCGATTGTTCCAGTTTCCTCCGGCGTATTCCAGGCGGACGAAATCAACCTTACCACCCTGAGGGCCGGCGAAGCCGCTGCCCTCACCTTGCCCGTAGCCTGGTTGATACAGGTGCTTGGTGACCTCCTCAAGCTGAAGTTGCACTTCTTCCAGAGGCGGCGGGTTGAAGATGATGGAACTAAAGGGGTTGATGACAAATTTCTTCTTCTTGACCTTTTGAATCTGCACCTGTTGAACAACCTGCTGTTGTTCACCCCCACCAGCTGGCAGCTCGTAGACTTCGGCACAGCCCTGGAGGTTGGTCAAGATCAGGAATACCAAGAAAAAGAGCAAGCTGTAACTCACCAGGGCTGTTAAGGACTGATTGAGCCTCTTGGCCCTTCCGTAGTACCAAGCCTCCACATCAAAGGGGTTCCAAAAGGTCGACTTCGCCGGAAGCTCGCCAAGGGAGGTCAAGGCGAGCAGGTCTGAGTTCGACTGGTGGGGGGGGTCTGAATCCGCATTCACCTGCCCGCTACGCTCTTGGTTCTGCCGATCCTGGCGGCCTCTGGCAATTCTCCAGGCCATGCCATCGACTCCCCAAACCGTCCAGCATAAACCCACGACAAACCCCACAGCCGTCCCCACACGGGCCAGCCACACCCGGGTGAGATCCCATCCCAACCAATCCGCCGTAAAGACCGCCCAAGCCCATAGAAACACAAACAGCGAGCTGCCGTGAAACGCCCTGCCAACTGGTGACCGCGCCACGCCTGCCCAGAGCATCCTGCCGACCACGATGATCGGGGCAGCGAGAGCGAGCAACTGAAGCCAGCCCAAAACCCACGGCGGAATCAGCCAAAGGCGACTGGAAGCCATCCAGAGGTAGAGGAATGCTCCCCAAATAAAACAGCCCCCGGTTAACAGGAGGGCTCGGCGACCTCTTGAAGTTCCTGGATCAGATTCGCTACCACGTGTCATGCAAGGCTCAGCCGAACTGGTCTCGCTGAGGTACGCGTCGGTCGGGTCGAGGTTGGTGCCAGCAGCATCAGTCACAGCAGCATCAGTCACAGGAGCGTCAGTTCCAGAGGCAGCGGTCAACAAACTACAAAGGGTGGTTGTGCTTTGAAGTCCGAGAAACTGTGGAAGCTTGGTTGTGTTGATCGTACCAGCTGCGGCGAGGATCGCTCGCGGGTTGAAAAGCCCGGCGTCCTTGATTCGCGATCACTCGGGCTCAAGCTCACCCAAAAGATCATCAAACCGCTGGTCCAAGGGGTTGGCGGCAGCAGCGGGATCGAGAACTTCGCTCATGCCGAGCTTGTCATCGCCCTGCTCGACCGCTGGAGTGCTGGCGACATCGGGATCCGTAGTCGGTTCGGCCTCCTCCGGCTGAGGCTCATCTCCCGTTGGGCTGGCGGGAGCCTGTTCCTGCTCAGCGATGATCTCCCGGGGCATCGTTCCCACCAGCAGCCAGGGGCCGACGGTGAAGACCGCCAAGAGGAAAAAAGCTCCGGCTGTCGCCAGGAGAATTCCCTGCAGGAGGTGACTCTCGGCGGCAGGACCGAGCACCTCGGCAGGGCTTCGCCCTCGGTTCTCGTCGAGAAATCGCTGCAACTCGGCAGCCGCTGCGGCTGTCTCCTCAGGTCGATTCTGGGAATTCTCGGATGGGCTCATGGTTGCGGGTTGGGCTGCGGGTGTTCGCGAAAGCACAAAGCGTTGGTGGTTTTGGAGGAGCTCATCTGTTGGTCTCCTGCTCAAGCACGTGAACCAAGTTGCCCCCGGCTTGGCCGATGGCCTCGATCACTGGTTCAAAAATCGTCGACTCCGTGGATTTGTGGACTCTGAGTAAGACGGTACGCTTTCCGGCCGGCAGGCCCTCCAGGGTGGCGGAGAGTTGTTGTGGTAGCCGATCGGTGCTTGTCTTCTCGCTGTTGAAGAAGATCCGTCCGTCTGAGTCGATCGAGACGTTGGCCGGAGTGGCTGCGAACTTCTCCAATTGCTCACCCTCGGCAGGCTCCCATTTCAAGGACGGCGTCATCTGAGAGGCCATCAACACCAAAAAGAAGATCAACAAGTTGAATACCACGTCCCCAACGGCGGTGGTGGGCACGTTGGCCTGCGGTTTGCGACGTGCGATCTTCATAGGAGCCAGGGAGCAAAACTCAGCTAGCGAACAAGAACCTGCTGATCTTCTTCTAACTGGAGGGTGACCACACCACCTGCCTGGTCAATCAGTTGAGTGATTTGGATCCAGAACTCATATTGAGTCTGTGGGCTACTTTTGACCACCACGATACGATCTTCTGGTCGGTGTTGATTGGCCAATGCTTGTTGGATTCGCGCCCGAAAGTCGGCCAGTCGCGTGGGAACCCCGTTGACTGAAGCGGTCTCTTTTCCGAGGGCAACTTCAATATTTTTGCTTGGCTGTTGTTGCTGCTGACTCTCACTTCGCGGCAGTTCTTGACGCTTTCCGCTGTCGGGGTCCGTAGAGGCACAAACAAGAAAGAAGATAATCAGATTGAACACGATGTCGCCAACGGCGCTTGTGGCCGGTTCAATCAGAGGCTTGCGTCGTGGTCGCTCGCGTCGTGCTCTCTGGCGGCGTGCCATCTTAGAACAATCCCGGCTCTTACTGATTCCCTGAAAAGTCTTCGACGAAGCAGGGCGTTTCGTTCGGCAATCCGGGCTTGCTGTGGTGCCTCAGGCTGCCCCGTTGAGGTCATCACAAACAAGGGCAGACAGAAAGCCCTGGGTCGAAAACTTCTCCG
>CAZYKP010000134.1:0-19251 GCA_964648025.1 uncultured Pirellulales bacterium
ACTTGCTTGTAAATGCCAGGACCGCGGCTGGTCAGTCGGACCAGAAGAATCAACAGCCCGATGATCGGCAAGGCAGGAACCAACAGGACCGAAGCCAAAGTTCGATCCAACCAAGTGCTACTGCTGTATTCAGCTGGCGAGACACTCTCTCCGCCGTAGGTGATCGCCGACTCTAACAGTGATCGCTTAGTGTAATCACCTTGAGCTATCAGACTGGGTGCATTGGGAAGCCGATAGGTCAGGTTGCTCATAGTCTCACGTTCCTCGTTCCAGGGGGGCCGCTGGCCGCTCTCGCTCGGCAGCGGATTGTTAGGAGGGAGAATAGTTGTCGTCGTTCCTGACGAGGGGTGCTTCCCTGCACTGGCTTGGTAATTTTGTACCGCAATCGAGCCGAGAAACCAAGCAGAATTTGCGTGAAATTCTGGTGTGGTGGCTCCATCTCCGGCAGCGGGGTGAAACCGTCGATGCGCGTTTCCTTCGGGCGGCTCGGCCAAAAAGTCCCCGGCGGCATCCCTAACTCCTGCAGGGACAATCTGATAGCACGCTTTGTCCTGATCAGATGCCTGCTGAGGTTCAGAGACACCGAGGGGACTCCACCGTGCATAAGCCCTTCTAGCCACGGGTGAAAAAAGTTTTCGAATAGCCAACGTTTTCCCCATTGTTGGGCTCGGTCCTTCAATGTGTCCCATATCCCAGGACGATGTGAGGCCCAGGATCTGAGGCTTTGGTGGAGTCACGCCTTCTCGCCAGGCTGCCTTGGAAGGACAGGCCGTTGATGGGGCGACTCAACTGAGCACACCACCGAGGATGTCTCTGTTCCCGCGAGTTTCTGGCCAACTTTGGTTCATGATCTGTTCGCCTAGCAGCTTCCATTCTTGACAATCAGACCCCAAAGCCACTTGATGGTTCAGCCCCAGTTTTCCTCTGGACCAGTGTTCAGATTTCTCAGTGTTCAGATTTCTCAGTGTTCAAATTTCTTAGGGCTTGTGTGCTGGTGCTTCTTCTGTGAAGGGTGGGTCTGTCAAGACCGGAAGCGGTTTTCCAGGGGGATCACCCCTTCTCATGACTGGCTGAGCCTGACTTCCTCACGGTTCCAAGAAGCTTCGATGAAGATGACCTAGTGGTCGGTTTCCTGCTGATTGGGCAGTTGGTTCTCGAGGAATCGGGGGATTCACGTCCAACCGACTGCCAAAATCATAGGAAACAGGGTACTAGTGATTCCCTGAAAAGTCTTCGACGAAGCGGGGCGTTTCGTTCGGCAATCCGGGCTTCCGGTGGTGCCTCAGGCTGCCCCCTTGAGGTCATCACAAACAAGGGCAGACGGAAAGCCCTGGGTCGAAAACTTCTCCGAAGTTCAGTAGTGAAATCGAATCCTCAGGATGTCGAGGGAAGATGTTCTGATTCGCGGTCTTCGGCAACCCGAAAATGGTTGGTTGCTGAGTCAATGGTCACTTTGGGAAGATGAGAGCATTGGAGAAGGGTTTCGGTGAATGTCCCGAATCGATGCCGAGCGAGAAGCTGGTCAAGCTTTCGCGCGGTCGTCTTCAAATTCAGATAGTGCCGCAATCGACTTTTCCATCCGCCTGCTCGCATCCGGGGTTGATCCGAGTCAACCTCCCAAGGGTGAATGTAAAAGACAAACGGCTGCCCCTGGCGATTGATGCCTCGAAGCGTTTGACTGGTCAACCACCGCGGCCAGAGTCTGAAGTAGCCGCCCCCCGCCACCGGCCAGTTGACGCCCGCCAGGCGAACGGTTGAAGCAGGAAACTCAGTCAGCTCTCCAGCAGAGAGTTGCAGACGGTACGGACCGCGTGGGGAGCCTACGATGCCATACCGGTCATGGTAAATAGGAAAAATGCTGCTATCGAAATTGATCCCTTCTTCGGCCAAGACGTCCAACGCCCAGAGGCTCTTGTTGGTAATCGAAAAGCTCGCTGCCCGGAAACAATCCACCTTTGTTCCGGTCAACTCTTGCAACACGTCAATCGATTGGCGGAGGTCCGAGCGAAATTCCTCAGGGCTGAGAGTATAAACGAGCCGGTGCCAATAGCTGTGACTGCCAATCTCGTGCCCAGCTGAGTGAATTTCCCGGACTAACTCGGGGAACCGCTGGGCAACCCATCCCATCACAAAGAACGTCCCTTCAACGCCGTGCCGAGCGGCCAACTCCAGCAACTGACGAGTGTTGGCGACCACCCGGCTCTCATAATCACCCCAGCTACTGCGAGGGACGTCCGCCTCGAAGGCCTGGACCTGAAAATAATCCTCCACATCCACTGTGAAGGCGTTCAGAATCTGCGAGGTTGATCGGTCACCTGCTGTTTGCCCGGAGTCGAATTGCCCGGAATCGAATTGCCCGGAATCGAATTGCCCGGAATCGAATTGCCCGGAATTTAATTGCCCGGAATTTAATTGCTCGAGGTCTGCTTGCTCGGCTGCTGTCTCTTCAGTCAAAGATCTCGAAGGCTCAACTGGGCTCTGATTGGGCCTTGAGTCATCAGCACCTGTTGAGGCTGGAGGGCCGAGGGAGTTCTCGGGAGAGATCATTGTTGGATCAGCTGTTGCGCTGGCAGGGAGGGGTTGATCGGCAAGTTCTTTTAGCGGAGTCAGCGGACGACTGTCTGTCAAGACCGAATCACCAGTGCCAGACTGTCGCACTCTGGCTCAGCTTTTGCAGTTCCAACCTGCGGTGATCTTCAGCAGCGTTCAAAGCCCCCAGAGCAACGACTTGCTCAGGCGCAATCCTTTGAGCGACGGGCAGACCAGGGTCGGTCGGGACCGATGGAAAGCCGCTTTGAGAGCGAGGATCGGAGAGACGGAGGGTTGAGGGGGTACCCCAGTGTGGGCTGCAAAGGAAGTCAGGAAAGCCTTTGCAGTGGTCTGAATGTTTGTCGGTAACGTCCTGGGTGGCTTTCTGTGAACGCCTGCCGGTTTCAGGTACTCGCCAGCATGGAGAGCGAGCTGGGATCGCGGCCAGTCAGTCCAAGAACCCCTGGAGGGTTGCGGGGACGCCCTCAGAAGCTAACGCTCAGTCAGAGCAACTTCCTGGAGGAAACGTCCTTGGGGGCAGTGCTGGGAACAATGGGCTCAAACCAACGCTTCGGGCCTGCCGAAGATTCGGCAGGCCCGAGCTGACAGCTGCTTGTGGCGAGGGGATTGCTGCTAAGACTTTCAGCCCCGAAAACCTCGAGTAAGCATTCCCAGTTTGGTCAAGTTGGGTCAGTTGCAGTCTGGCCGCCAGAAAGGCCCAGAGAGTCACGGGCCCAGAGAGTCACGGGCCCAGAGAGTCACGAGGCCAGAGAGTCACGAGGCCAGAGAGTCACTCCTGGGTGGCCTCGTCACCGCTGAACAACCGCGGTTGAATCATCGGGAGAAAATCCTTCAGAAACAGTCGGGTCTGCTCAGCAGTCTCCTTGCTTTCGGCTTCGCTCTGTTCGGTGGCGACAACTTGGATCTTATACAGATACAACTCGCTATTGAGGGAGAAGTTCGTTCGAGCGTTGTCAGGCGCCACCCAGTCTCCTCCGCGAGTCCAGGCGTAGTAGCAGATCAGCCTCTGTCCATCAACGTTCTTGTCCTTAAACTGGGCGGTGCGGAACTGGTGGGTTTGGCTTGTTGTTGAGTCACCGTCAGGAATCTCGATTTCGATATCCTCGGTGGTGGAATCGCCCTGCAATTCGAAGTTCCGACTGGAGAAGCAAATCTCAGGCACGTGAGACACCATCGGCCCCGGCGGGCCAACAATCAGCGCCACAGTGATCGTTTGGCCAGAATCCTTATTCTCATAAAGGCGATTGATGTGCCGGTCTCGAGTGCACTGAAGCACTGAGAGCACATCACGCTCAAACGGTTTGTCCTCAATCCACTCCCAGCGGCCAAACGACTTGGGAAGGTCTTGGAGCTTGACACCGGCTTTCTTCAGCTCAGCTTTTTGCTGATAAACGAGCTTGCCAAAATTGCCGTAGATAAATTCCGTGGTGATGGTCGTCAAGAGCACGACGCCCAGGGCAAGATAGAATCCTCGTCGGTTGTTCATGTTCAGCCCTTCAATTTACCAAGGGTAGTTGCCATGGGTCTCAGTGAGCTAGGATCTCGGTGAGCTAGGCTCTCAGTGAGCTAGGATCTCAGTGAGCTAGGATCTGGGTGTTTCAAAACGCTCGTTCTTTTGGTGACCAAATCAGCCTTGTGAGAAAGGGCTTGCCTGCTTCTGCCAGAATAAGCCAACAGGCTCAGTTCACTGAGCCAAGTTCACTGAGCCAAGTTCACTGGGCCTGAGTTGCTCGCCTGCTCGAGTTTTGTCCTCTCAGTGACTGCCCGAACACAGTGTCCTGGCACAACGAGTGTTCGTTGCACCAAGACCCGTTCTCCAACGGCGGTTGTGCTTTCGCCACTCTTTTGGACAGACTCTCAGCGAGGCGGAGAGAGCGGCGGTGGACTCAACCTGGTCGAGGGACGCCTGGATGGAGCTCTTGTGGAGGAGCTTCTGGAGGAGTTCCCGGAGGCAGACCGCTTTGTAGGCCTGACTGGCGCGGCTCGTTGCGTCGGCAGGTTGAGCAGCTCAGGTTCCTCATCGCTCTGGGATGGTCCCTTCGCGAGGATCTCACCGAACTCGTTCTCAAGTTCCTCCAACATGGACCGTTCTCTGGGGGTGAGCAACTCGCGTTGCAACCCGGCCTCCTGGCCGTCTTTCACCGCCTTCTCGGCCTCTTCTCTCTCTCCGCAACGCAGATGAGCCGTGGCCAAGTGAAGGTAGAAGCCCGCTGGCACCTTTTTGGACTCAATAATCACTTCCTTCATCAGATCTCGGGCTTCTTGCGGGCGACCCACATTGAGCAACACGAGCACTTTGGAGTCCAGAATCTGCTGGGAGTCCCGCGCGAGCCGGACTGCCGCTTCGATCAATTCCAGGGACTCTTGTTTGCGAGAAACATCTTCACTAACCAGCAGAGCCAAGTTGTTCAAAGCTAGCACATTTCCGGGCATGGCTCGCTGCAAGCGTCGGTACTTCTCTTCGGCTTCCTGATTACGTCCTTGCATGTAGTACATCGTGGCAACGTCAAAGAGCAGACGGGCATTGTCGCTGTCAGCATTGACTTGTTTTTCAAGAGCCTTTTCGGCCTCGGGGTATCGTTTTTCGGTGATCCCGGCGGCTTGTGTGAGCACACTGCACAGCAAGATCGCTCCTGGGGTGTCAGGATTCGCGTTGTACTTATCCAGGCACAACTGCACGGCTTTGGCATGTTCGCCCTGCCGGCCAAGCCAAAGTGCCAACGGTGCATAGGGCCGATCGCCGTAACCCCGATTGGCCATCTTTTCCAGTGTGGCCTGAACTTGATCGGTTAAGTCGAAGGCACGAAACAACTGAGCAATCACCGAGAGAACTCGGCCCTTGGCCCGAGAGGTCCCCGCTTTGTCCAGCTGGCTAGCTTCGTAAAGCCGAATGCGGTCGACCACCATTGATGTGTCGCCGGTTTGTGCCTCGCTGGCCTTGCACTGCAGGAAGATGACCCGGGGGCTGTCTGGCTCGCTGAGGGCAAGCCGCCCGATGACCCCTTTGGCCTTTTCTGCCATAGAATTCCTCAGTTCCGCAGGGCGTTCTTTATCGCCGGCAACCCGGAGCAAAAACTGAATGTAGGCAACCAAGTAAGAAGACGGTGTTTCCTGCTCGTCCCGAGCTCGTGGGGTGACAACCTTTTGGAACTCCTCGTCGGCCTCCTCAATTTGGTCGTTGAGTTCATAAAATCTTGCCAGCAACAGCCGGTCGGTTGGCTTGGGACGCGGTCGTCTGACCAGCGACTTGAGCTCCTCGATGGCCTTCTGCCGAGACCCTTTGGTGTCCTCCTTGGCCAACAAATACACCTTCAGTCGCTTGTCGTCCTCGTCGGTTGTGACCCCCGAGGTCGGAATGAGATTCTCGATCAAGCCTCCCAGATTAGCCTTCCCATCTTTGTTGGCTTCGCGGGCCAGGTTGGTCTGCAGCACCGCCTGAGTTCGCTTGACCCACTTGTTCTTTGGGTCGATGGCGGCCATCTCTGCCAAAATCGGCACGGCCTTTTTGGGCTTGCGAGGCAACAGCAGCTGAACCAACTGCTGCCGGGCGGCCAGCCGCTTGGTTCCGTCGCCTGTGCCCCCCTCGACGATATCTGCCTCGTCCTTGGCCTTGCGGAGATACTCCTCGGCTCCCGCAGGGTCATTCATCAACACCGCAGCGTTGGCCAAGGACAGATAACGCGTGAAGCTGTCTTCTCCCAGACCCTCCATCCGCTGAAGGGCTTGCTGGGCGCGTTTCGGTTGGTTGGTCCGGTTGTAAAACCACAGCTGGGCAGCGTGGGCACGGATGTCATCGGGAATCAGATCGACGGCCCTCTGGAAAGCGCCCTCGGCCTCGTAGCGGAGCTTCTCGGCCTCAGGCAGACTGGCCTTGCGTTCCATCGACAGGGTCAAGGCCTGGCCAAGCCAGATATGGTTGATGGGACTGTTGGGCCGCAACTTCACGCCGGTTCGGGCGATATCCACAGCTTTGTGGACCTGTCCGGTCCGCACGAGGATGTCTGGGACCATCAAGGCCAATGCCGGGCTTTTCTTGGCGTTCGTCGGTGCGTTGGCCAGAATCTGAGCGGCCTCGGTCATGCGGTTCTTGCGATATAGCAACGCGATCAAGGCATCGTAGATCAGCTCGTTTCCGCCCTCTTGGACAGCTTCGACGTATCGCTTGAGCGCCTCGTCATCGTTGCCCCGGCGTTCTTCGATTTGTCCTTCAACAAGATAGGTCATCGACCAGCTTGGACGTGCGAGCTTTAAAGACTCACTGAGCGACTTGGCCTCGTTAAAGCGTGAATCCTTGACAACCTCCTTGACCGGCAAGCCTTCAGGAATCTCACCAAGCAGCCTCAAAATGCGGAAAAGACGCCAGGTGGATCCGCCTGATCCTTCGATCTTCTCCAAGTTCTTCTCGTGAACGGCCACTTGCTTGTAGTCCTCCGCTCGAAGGGCAAGTTCGGCCAAAGCCATCTGGTAACGAGGCGTTTCCGGATTCTGCTGGGCCAACTCCCGAATCCGGTTGCGTCCCTGGTCAACTTTTCCGCTGGCGAGTTCTCGTAAAGCAGCTTCCCAGAGCAGTTGGTCTCGCTGTTTGGATTCGTCGACTTGCTCGGCCAAGGCGAGCATCTTTTCAAGGGCTTGCTCTCGCTTACCCTGTTGATTGAGCAGATCGATTTCCAACTGTGTGATCAACTGGGGGTTAAGTCCCTCTGTGGACTTCAGTTCATCCAGACACTTCTGTGCTTTGGCGGGTTGCTCCCATTCGTCGTAAAACAGCACAGCCGAGGCCAGCACGGCCAGCCGGCCGGGGTCGTTGGGCTTGGCCAGGATCTCATCCAGGGCTTTGACCGCTTCGGGGATTCGGCCCCGTGCTGCCTGTGTTTGAGCATCCAGCAAGGCGATTTGAGAGTTGTTCGGCAACTTCTCGCGAGCCTTTTGCAGCACATCCTCCATGTCTTTCCAACCATCTTCGGTCGGTCGGGCTTCGACTTTCTTGAAGCGTTCTCGGGCGACCAGGACCCAGACATCATTGGGGATGTCTTCATCAAGGGTCAGCCGCTCATACTCTTTGGCAGCCTCCTCGAGACGCCCGGAGTTGGAGTAAGCCAGTGCCAAACCGACGCGTGCCTGTCGGTTGGATTTGTCGACTTTGGTGATCTTCGAGTAGGCTGCAATCGCCTGGTCCCATTGGCCAGCTTGGCGGTAGGCTTGCCCCAACAGCAAGTTCCAGCGGATCGGGTCTTTGGCATCTGGTCCGGTAATGGGATTGGAGGAGGTCACCGTCCGCAGAACTGGGATGGCCTTGTGGGGCTTGTTCTGCAGGATCCACAAGCGAGCCTGCAAGGCGTCGCCGGTGTGGTTGAGCCGGGTGCGGACGTTCGGACTGGCGTACAGGGCGGCTTTGTTGATGGCTCGCTTGGTCGATTTCAGAGATGTCTCGGCCTTGTCCAGCCGATTTTGATCCAATAGCAAGCCAGTCAGCTGGAAGTTCAACAGCAGGGATTCGGAAGCTTGCTCGATCCCGTCCTCGAGCCTGGCAATCGCCTGATCGGTCCTCTTGCGATTCTGCAGCACCGAGGCAAGCATCAGATAGCCCGCAGGCTGTTTGGGGTCCAACTCGATGACTTTGTTGAGCACTTTCTCGGAGGCATCGAACTGCTCCTTGGCAATCAGGTCCGCACCACGCGTCAGCAACACAGCCACGTTTTCCGGATCGATCTCCAGGGCTTTCTGCAAAATCGCATCGGCATTGCCCAGCTTGTAGTATTGGCGGTACTGGTACACCTGAAGGTGACCGAGGGCTCGCTCCTCCCGAGAGGCTGGGTTTTGGGGATCTTCCAAAGCGGCCAGCATCTCCCGCATCTTGGCGTCCGCTTTGCCAGGATTGCGAATCCGCATCCGCTCCCGGTAAAGGTCCACCAACTTGGCGTACAAGTCCCGATCGTGTGGGTTGGCGACGATCGCTTCCTCAAGGAACTCCTCAATCTCCTTGGCGGCGGCGTCCTCGATTTCTGTGCTTTTCCCGGAGGCTTCGTCGATTTCGTCGTTGTATTTCGATTTCGCACGCACCGCTAAGGCATCCGCGTTGGACGGATCATCCTTGAGGACCTTCTCGGCGGCTCGCTTGGCCGCGTCGTATTGCCGCAGCTCAAATCTCAGCTTGGCTAAGCGTCCGGCCAGTTCAACGCTCTTGGTTCCGGATGTCACCGAGACAGCTGTCTCCAGGTGGTCGGCTGCTTGCCGTCTGCGGACCAACGTGTTGGCCGACTCGTAATAGGTCTCGGCACGCTGGACAATCGCGTCTGGGTCTCCGCTGCGAAGCCTGATATAGCGGTGGTACCAGTCAGCAGCTTCTTGAAACTTCTCCTGCCGGGCCTCCTTCTCTTCCTCAGTGTCATCAGGCAGTTCTTTGGCCTCGTCGGCGAGCCTTTTGGCTCGTTCCTTCAAGGACTGGGCGTTTACCTGGACCTGGAAACCGTGCCAGAAGTACACCGAGGGCACTGCCACCACCAGGACCACCACGGTGATGATCAGCAAGCGAATATTGACGACGTAGGACTGCACAGGACCTCGCTGAGGTCTGCTGGTCTCCGAGGCAGTCCCTCGTCGGGTTGGTTTTTTCGTCCGATTTGGGGCACCAGTCGGTTGTAAAGACCGGCGAGAAGTTGGTTTCGTCTCGATGCTCATGGTCGCTATCAGGGTGCGGTCAGACTTCTGGCGCCGGCTTGACAGCCGCCGGCTTGCCAGGGGTCAGCGATGTCGAGTTCGAAGCTGCCAAATTGTGTGAGGTCGAAGAGTTGACGGCTGGGTCAAGTCGTTGCCAAGGCAATCAATGATGGCCCAATGGAGTCACGATTGCCTCATTGACGGAATTCGGCCTTGAGTTGGTCTGTCGCCGTTTGGGGAACGTGCAGTTTCTCGCTCCCCGATAGCGACAGATGATTGTGGATAGTTCTTCGATTGTGGCAGGTTGGCTGAGCTGATTTCCGCTGGCCGGAAAAGCTCGTTTGCCAAAACTCAATTCCAGCAAGCTCAATTCCAGCAAGCTCAATTCTGCCAGCAAGCTCAATGCTGCCAGCAAGGTTCATGGTGCCAGCAAGCTCAATGTTGTGCTCGGCGGCTTCATGACGGTTTCAGAAACGAGCCGACACGCAGCAGGGGAGCCATCCATCGTTCTGTTCGTTGGCTGCCCAACAATCTTTGGGTAGGGTACTCGCCCCTCCACTTGATCGCCACCGGCAGACAGCCACGAAGGGGGTATTCGTGGGCTTTTTTCTTGCCGGCTGTGCATCCCAAGGTGGTTAGGAAGACTGTTGCCCCTCAACCACCAAGCACGCCCCCAGTGTTGCTTACGTTCGGGATTCCTAAGTGTTGGCTCGGCGGTGGTTCAACTTGGATGATTCTTGCGAAGGCCCGAGTTGCTCACACAGACCCTTCTTGCTTCCACAGACCCTCCAGAGCCACAACGGCTCTTGGGTGATGGGCGTTTGGGACAGGTCGGGGGCAGGCCGTTGTCAGGGGGCTCCTGGAGATAAGCCCTGATCGGCAGACCCTTTCTGGGAGGCGTTTTTGGCGTGGGCAGCCCTGCTTGTCCTGCGACACCTCGTTGTCACCGGTGTGCAGCTGTGGCTTTGGGCTCTTGCCCGATGATCGTTGGCAGTCTGGTTTCAGAGCGTCTGGCTGCACGGTGTTTACTTGCTGGTTGCCTTGCTGTGGCAGAAAGTCTGGCCACAGCTTGACTCGGGAGGGCAGTTTCTCGTTGAGCGACCTCCGGCGAAGGTCCCTGGGAGGTCATCAGGAGGCTGGGTCGTCCTGAGATCCGTTGGGATCTTGCGAGCCGCCCTTGAGGTGCTTCCCGGTGGGTCGCTGACGCAAGGAACTCCAGAAGTCATTGAAGGAAATATCCAACGACGACTGATCCTCGTCGTCTGCGAAGTCATCCCAATCCGCGTCAGAACCGAGGTCGGGGAATTCTTCTTTGAGATCCTGTTTCTCTGGCTGGCTCAGGTGAACTGCGTCTGTAGTTGCAACAGTTGATTGTCCTGCGTCGGAGCCAGTTGACTGAGAGTGTGTCGGGTTGTCATAGCTCGGTTGAGCCCCTTCGGACTCCGGAGCATCTGGCCCCTCGGCTTCGGCAGCCTCTTGCAACTCGGGAGGCTTAGCCTCTTCGAAACTCGTCTGACCTAAGTGGTCCGAGCCAGGATCTTCCGGAAAGGTGGCATGGAGCAATTCCTCGGGCATCGCCTGCTCGTAGGTCGTCGCACCAGTCGCCTCATGGATGTCTTCCTCATAGTGAACGTCACAAACATCGTCAGCGACGTTCTCCTGCACACGCCTCTGCTGAAGACCCGACTGCTCAACGGCAGGCTGGTGAGCAACTGGCTGGTGAGCAACTGGCTGGTGAGCAACTGGCTGGTGAGCAACTGGCTGGGCAGCTACGGAAGCTGTTGGAGAAGGTGCAAGATCTTCGGGATAAACTGCGTTGACCAGTTCCCGGGGCTTGGTGTGCTCAGCGGTGGTGTTGTGCAGGTGATCGTGACCTTCTGATCGATTGGGCTTTCGTGAACTCTTGCTTCGTGAGCTCTTCGGTCGGAGGTCTTCTGGAAAGGTCGACTCTTGCAGTTCAAAGGGCAACGGATGGTCAAAGGTTGTCGTATGGAGGTAGCCGCCCATCGAGCTGACGGAGGTTTCTGCGTCCAAGACCGCGCTGCTTTCGGCTTGTTCGTCCTCGTAAGCATCAAGGCTGGAAGGCTCGTCGAGGAACTCCTCCACTTCCTCCTCAGGAGATCCAGGGCCGTCTCCGTAGACGGCATACCCGCCGTAGGAGCCGTAGTAGCTGCCGTAGCTGAAGCTGTAGGTTGAGCATCGGGTGCCATTGAGGACAGCCCCGAGCGGAAAGATGCCTGCGTGGGCGAGACGACGGCAGGCGCGTTTGATTTGGTCAGCTCGGGTGTACTCAGATCGGGAGACAAAGACAACACCATCGACGGCTTTGGCAACATGGAGGGCCTCAGCGGCAGCCAACACCGGTGGCGTATCAACGATGATCCTCTGAAACTTCTCCCGCAGCCGATCGAGCAAATCGGCAAACCGCCGACGCGTCAGCAGCTCCGGGGCGCTTCCCTCCAACTCGCCAGCGGGCAGCACGTACAAGCGGTCATCCCAGTGGACGATCGCATCGTCCAGGTCAACCTTGCCTGTCAGCACATCGCTCAGCCCAGGCTGCTTCTCTAAGTCGAAGCGGTTGTGGACGTCGGGGCTGCGGATGTCGGCGTCGATAATCAGCACCGTCTCGTTGGCTCCCCGGGACCAGCTCACCGACAGGTAGCTTGCCAAGCTGGTCTTGCCCTCTCCCTTGACGCTACTGGCGACCATCAAGACCTGACGCGAACCGACCTCATCGGCCACCTGCAAGGCGCTTCGAAGCACCTCAATACTCTCATTGAACATCGCCTGTTGAAGCTCATACCTCTTGGTGCCCCCAAAGCTGGGCACAAGGGGTTGTGTGGGAATGGTGGTCACCTCAGCGATTGTAGGCAACTGAGTATGAGCTTCTAAGTTCTTGGCGTCGTAAACTCGGCGGACCAAGAACTCCAAGGCCCCAAAACACAGCAGCGGGAGAAAGAACACAGCCCCGCTGCCCATGAGGATCTTGCTCATCGGCCATTCTT
The DNA here is from genome assembly GCA_964648025.1 of uncultured Pirellulales bacterium. GTDB lineage: Bacteria > Planctomycetota > Planctomycetia > Pirellulales > Pb10988 > CAZYKP01. Next base: position 12,213 of record CAZYKP010000134.1, read on the forward strand.
CCTGTGGCTCAGTCGGCAGCTCTGCTGCCTGCAACAACTGAACCTGGCTGGGACGCTCTTGGGGAAGACGCTCCACACGCATCCAAAAGATTCGGCTGCTGATGGCCGTCTCAACCTCTCGAGCACGGGACAATTCCCCATTGAGGCTGGCGATTTCGTGTTCCAGGTCAGATTGTTCTTGGACCTTCTTCTGCTCCTCAGCCAAGGCATTGATTAACTGCTCTTCTCGAAGCTCCATCTCATGAAGGGTGCTCTGCATCTTCGCCTTGCGGTCATCGTACACGTTTTCCATGTTGACCTTCGCTTCTTTGGCGATCTGCTCGGCGACGTCCTTTCTGAGCTCGACCAGTTCATTCTCCAACTCTTCTGTCCGCTTAGCGAAATCTTCGTGTTGCTTCGTCCCCTTTCGCCAAGTGGGTCGCTCTGATTGGGATTCGAGGTATTGGTATCTGGCGTTGATCTTGCTGCGGAGTTCAATCACCCGAGGCTGTTGCTGGACTGCTCTTTCCAAGGTGAGGTCGGTCAGCTGGGCATCCGGATCAAGGTCCGGCATTGTCTCCATGTTCAATCGCAGCATCTTTTTGTTGATCCGCAGGTTGATGAGCTCCGTGCGGAGCATGTTCACCTGAGGACCCAAGGTCACATCCAACGATCCGTCGGGCCCAGCGGTGACAGCGCTGCTTTTGTTGGCCCTGACTCGAGATAAGTCTTGGATCCTTTTGTCCAACCGCAACACCTCGGCCTTCTGCCGAGCTCGTTCGGTCTCAAGTAATTTGAGGATCTTGTGAGTCTGCACCTCAGCCTGGTTGGTCTGGACGGCCAAGTATTCCTCCACAATGGCGTCCACAATGGTTTTGGCCGTCTCCGGGCTCTTGGAGACAAACTCGACTCGGAAGAGCTCCGAGCCACCGACTCGCCCGATCTTCAAATTCGACCGCAGCCAGGACTTCGGGTCGGATTTCTTTTGCACCGACTTCAGCTTGGCGACCTCGGGGGTCATCAACACCTGACCCAAGACAAGCGGACTGCGGATCAACTCAATCTGTGTCTGAACAAAGTTGCCCGCCTTCGCCGGAGGCAGCTTCCCAATGATCTCCTCCACTTCCGCCTGAATCTTGATCCAGGCCTCCGCACGGTAGGTCTGCTTGAAGCCAGACCAAATAAACGAAGCAACGATCACCGACAACACACTCCCCAGAAGCAGGGAAAGCTTCCACCGCTTGCGGAGAACATACAACACCATGGCCACCGAAATCGGTGAGCCGCCTCCCCGAACAGCCTCCGGACTCGGAGGACCCCCAACCTGCGGCATCGCTGGCATCATCGCCCCCATCATCGGGGCAGGGGGCATCATCTGGGCTGGGACCAATTGCCCTGGTGCCATGTAAGCCGATGCCATATGGGCAGGCGCCAATTGGCCACCAGCCATCATCTGGCCCGTACCCATCGGACCTTGGCCCATTCCACCTGGTCCCATTCCACCTGGTCCCATTCCACCTGGTCCCATTCCACCGGGCATCTGGGGATACCCAGAATTTGGGTGATAGCCCGCAGAGGTCGGCGACGGGGGAGGCAAATAGGGATAATACGGCTGCTGGGCCGGACCCCCTGGGTAAAAATAGGAGGGCGACATTTGTGGATTGCCGGCTTGTCCCCGGTCAGGATGGTGGGGATGTTGGTTTGAGTCCATCAACCTAATCACCTGGGAAAATGTCGCTTCCGGGCGGGGCCGAAATCGGTGTGCATGAGTTGTGGAAAACGGATCACTCCGGTTTTGCTTTCCCAAACCGTCTTAAGCCATCGTAGACGATCTCAACGCTGACCAACACCCAGCACGAAAGTGCTGATGTGCTGTCAACTTATCCTGAGAATCCCGATTTGACTGTCCCGGATTCGGGCCAAAACCTCAGCCGCCAAGTGGGGGAACCGAATGTGGGGGTTTGGCGGCGACCACAACAGCGGTTGTTGTTGACTTTCAGGGACTCTTTGAGAGTTTTGCTCAAGTCCGTTTCGTTCGACTTCAGCCTGAACCAGGGGACTCCGAGTTCAGGCCTGTTCTGAGTCGCGATTGAGTGGGAGTTCAGCACAGTTTCGCTATGCTTTTCGTCCAGGGCTGGAAAGCCCTGTTGTGACCGAGTTCAAGCTTGGCAACTTATGGTCTCTGGTATTTTTTCCCAAACCGATGTCCGCTGATGTTTTGGTGGTTCTGCGTTCTGCCCACAGCGGTTAAACAGCGATTAACTGGCTGCTTCGGCCCGTCGAGCCTGCTGTTTGATCAGTTCTTGTTCTTTGACTTGGGCAACGGGCATCACCAAATTGGTCCAGTAAGTGACCAAACCGATGAGGATCAAGCCGGCAAGCGGAATCGTCAGGTAGCCAGCGATGTCGTGAGTGTAATGGCGGGCTGTCTCGCCATCCATGAATTGATAGGCAAAACCGGTGGAGGCGATCCGCAGACTGTTGGCAAGAATGGCTACTGGGAGAATGCACAGTGCCAACAAGGCCTTTTCCCACCAAGCTCGCTGGACGATGGCCCCGACGATGTAAGTCACCGCAGCGATACTGACCAACATGCGTAGTCCACTGCAGGCTTGTGCGACCTCAAGCTCGTTATCTCCGATCCGGATGATATTGCCCTCGGCAACAGCCGGCTGCCCGAAGACTTGCAAAATGTACGTGCTCACCGAGGTGGCGATACTTCGTAAAGGCGTCGCGAGCAACTGCTCAGCCCGGAATGGCAACGGAACCATGAAAAGCAGGAAGACAATCCCTGGCAGCGCCCAGAGAAAAATCCGTAGCCCACAGAGAAGCCAAACCGAGCCAGCGATCCACAAAACCATCCCCCAGCCAAGCAGCGGCCCCAAAAACAACATGTGCCCGGCAAAACGAAGCATCAAGGCCGCCCCCAGCAAGATAAGGCCGAACCAGGCTGGAGCTTGACTCGCCTCGGGGAAGGAGTCGCGTCGCATCCACAGCAGCACCAGCGCCATGGGAATGACCAAAAATCCGTGCGAGTAGTCTTCCTCGCGGATCCAAGCTTCCACAAGCGCAGAGAAGTCAGTGCCAAAGAGCATGAAGCCGGTGGCCAGCAACAGCAGCCCGGCAATTGCCAAGTCGACGACACTCGGTGTCCAAGCTGGTTCCGCCGGGGTGGCCTCTGCCGCTGTCGCTGCTTGAGTTCGAGTCGGTGCCGTTCTGCGGACTGTCTCCCGTATCGGACGAGTCTTCCCTTCTGAGGAGCCTCGAGTGCGGCCTTCAGGTGTGGTTGGCTTTAACGGCTTTCGCTTTTCGGAGCCAGCGTCGGAAAGACTCCTTCGACTACTGAGTTGTTTGGCCATCAGTCTACTCGTTGCAGGCAGGTCAGCAGGGCAGGTAAAACGATTTCGCCGATTGCGGGCCAGTCTTGGATTGTTTCCGCAGAATTGTCCTAACATGTGGGCAACAGGCAAACGCACGTTGCTCTATTGAGAATTGCCCCTGTGAGGTCTCTGGGCCCCTGACGACTTCATGGCAGTTTGTGTCTGCACCCAAAGGACTATTCGTCACTGGCTTGTTTTGGTCGATCGCTTCTTCTGGTCGATCGCTTCTTCTGGTCGATCGCTTCTTCTGATCGATCGCTTGTTTGGTTCAACCATTTTGCCAAGCCAGCAACGAGTTGGAGAATGTGGTGCGATCAGTTTGCCAGCGATTCCGTACGCCTCCAGTCCAACCGTCAGTTTGCCAAGTCCCCGCTTGATTGTTGTATGATGCAGTCTTACAAGCACCTTGTCTTGGGAAGCGATCGTCGAAACCGAGTCCCTAGGAATCGACGACGCACAGTGACTGAGGGGATCTTGACCCATCGCTCAGATTACCGCTTCTGCTTGCACTGTCAATGAGGGCAATGCCAGGCTGAAGTGATCCACCCACCACAGCAGCGTTTCCCGTTGACCGTGCACGAACCCTGGCCAGTTCTGGCATGTTGTTTTCGAGTAGGTTGTTTTCGAGTAGGTTGTTTTCGAGTAGGTTGTTTTCGAGTGCAAGCTTGGCCGTTGGGAACAGTTCTTCGTTTCCCTGGAAGGTTTTGCGACGCTTTGTCCCAGGGCTCTCTCAGCCGGATTGGCTCTCTGACCGGACTCCACCAAACCCAGTTCCAGCCAGAGAAGAACCAGCAAAAAACCTGCGAGCGTGAGAAGAGGAGGTGTTCAGCCCGCCGGTCCCTGCAGGCAGAGTCTACCTCAGGGGTTCACCGGAGGCACCAACCGGCTGATCTTGGCAGTTCGCCAAGGACCGTTGCCAAACTCGACCATGCTACCCACGCTTTCTTGAGGCTCTCACACCAAAACCCCAGAACCTTTGCCTCCACTTGACGGGTTGTTGCCAGGGGAGTATCCCTTCACCACTGGTCGGACCGCATGCAAACACCCCCAAATCTCCAAAAGAGCCAACCAACACACCAAACAACACATCCAAGAAACAGCTGGTTTGAGGACAAGGTTGCTCGGCAACAAATCCTCAATAAACGTCCTAAAAAACAAAGTCCTGAAGAAAAGCCTTCAGGGAAAAAGCCTTCAGAGCACGGTTCGCAGGCAGTTGGGTTGAACCAAACGTCTTCCCGCACTTCCCACACACAATCCGCTCGACAGACAATCTGCTCTCATGCTTCACGCCTTGATCATGGCTGGCGGCAGTGGCACTCGATTTTGGCCGCTCAGTCGGCAGGCGCTGCCCAAACAGTTTCTCACCTTTTTCGGGGATCGCAGTTTATTGCAGCAGACGATGGATCGACTGGAGGGATTCATCCCGGCCGAGAGGGTGTTGGTGATGACCAACACGCAGCAAGTCGCCAAGACCTCTGAGCAACTTCCCACTCTCTCGGCTGACCAGATCATCGGCGAACCCATGGGGCGGGACACTGCCGCTTGCATCGGGGTCGCCGCTGCCGTGCTGGCCCAAAAAGATCCCCAAGCCCAGATGGTGGTGCTGGCGGCCGACCACTTGATCCAGCCGGTCGAGAGATTCCAGGCCGCCCTGCGAGCTGCCCAATCCCTGCTGGAGGAGAACCCCAAGGCCCTGGTGACCTTCGGAATCCCACCAGCCTGGCCGTCTACAGGATATGGCTATCTGAAACGCGCCAGCAAGGCCGCGGAAAGCGAGGGCATCTCGATCTACCGCTTGGATAGTTTTCACGAGAAGCCGGAATTGACGAAGGCCCAGGAATATGTCGCTTCGGGTGACTACTACTGGAATAGCGGAATATTCTGCTGGCAGGCGGCGACGATTCTCCAACAGGTCCGAGGGTGTCTTCCCAGCCTTTCAGCAGCAGCAGAGCGGATCGCTGCGGCCTGGGGAACGTCTGAGCAACAGGAGGTGTTTTTTCGAGAGTTTCAGGCTCTTGAGAAGATTTCCATCGACCACGGTGTGATGGAAGCTGCTGGAAAGGCTGGGCTGGTCTACATGGTCGAAGCGCCTTTCCAGTGGGATGATGTGGGCAGTTGGCTGGCACTAGAACGTGTGCTGCCTGCCGACCAGACCGGCAATGTGGTTGTCGGAGACCACCTGGGCCGCAACAGCCGCCAGAATGTTATCGTCGCCCCCCAAGGTCACCTGGTCACCACACTGGGAGCTGAAGACCTGATCATCGTGGTCACGCAAGACGCAACTCTCGTGGCTCGACGCAGCGATGAACAATCTGTCAAAAAGCTTCTTGACGACTTGAAAGAACGCGGTTTGCAAGGATACCTGTAGCCGAACTCTCCGCACAGAAAATCGGTCCCCAGCATAGACCAAGTTTTCAGACCACCGGTCAGAGGCCAAGCCAGTCCCCAAACAGCGGCGGCAGAACACGCTTACTGTCCATGTTTGAACAGGGCCACGTCTCCGTCCTGGAACTCATAATCCTTTCCTTCCAGCCGGTACTTCCCAGCACTGCGAGCAGCCACCGTGGAGCCAGCTACCATCAGGTCGTCGTAGGAGACCACTTCGGCTTTGATGAACTTCTTCTCAAAATCTGTGTGAATCACACCAGCACATTCCGGGGCCTTCATGCCCACCCGAAAAGTCCAGGCTCTGACCTCTTTTTCCCCGGCTGTAAAGTAGCTTGCCAGACCGAGTAGCCGGTAGGCCTCCCGGATTAATTGAGTCACACCGCTGTCGGTCACACCGAGGCTTTTCAGGTAGTCGTCGGCCTCTTCTGACTCCAACTCTCCGAGTTCTTCTTCGATGCGAGCACAGATGGCGCAATAGCCAGCGTTGTGGTGCTCGGCAGCCCAAGCGGCGACTCGTTGGACAAAAGCATTGTTCTGCGCGTCGGCCAGATCTGCCTCAGCGACGTTGCAGGCATACAGCACTTTTTTGGTGGTCAACAGGTTGAACGCCTGAATCGCCTGCCGCTGATCCTCAGAGGCGTCCATAGTCAAAACCGGCTTCGCCTCGTTGGTGTGAGCGACGATCTTCTCCAACAAACTGACCTGACTTTTGGCCTCGGCATCGCCAATGCGGGCCTTCTTGGCCCATTTCTGCAATTGGTTTTCGGCGGACTCCAGGTCAGCCAAGATCAGCTCGGTGTTGATCACCTCAATGTCGCGGATCGGATCGACGCTGCCCATGTTGTGGATGACATCATCATCCTCAAAACACCGTACCACATGCACAAGGGCATCCACCTCACGGATATTCGCTAAAAACTTGTTGCCTAATCCTTCTCCCTTGGAGGCCCCTTCGACAAGCCCGGCAATATCCACAAACTCAATCGCCGCGGGAATGATCGTGGTCGTTTTGGCGATTTCTGCCAGCGGTGCCAGGCGGTCGTCCGGCACCTCCACCACACCGACGTTTGGCTCAATGGTGCAAAAAGGGTAGTTGGCCGACTCGGCTTTGCGTGTTCGCGTCAAGGCGTTAAACAGCGTGCTCTTGCCGACGTTGGGTAAGCCGACGATGCCTGCTTGAAGCATAAGGAACTAATCTGGAGTCGAGACCTGCTGGATAGTTTTGATTGTCAGAACGGTCTTGTAGCGTCGCGGGCGAACGAGCCTGCCTCGAACGTGCCTGCCTCGAACGT
>CAZYKP010000135.1:0-18684 GCA_964648025.1 uncultured Pirellulales bacterium
CACAACACAACCACAACAGATGGGTTGCGGTGGCCAGCAGATGCGTCTGAGGTACGGCTGGAGATGCGAATGAAGGCGGGTTCGGACTCATGAATGCATGGGCACCGACTCCCCAATGCGGACTCTGCTTCACCCGGGGCGGAATTGTGATCTGAAAAGCCTTGGCCAGGCTCGCTGTCGACGGCCGATCACCCTCTGGCATCGTAAAAACGTCAGGGTGTCCCAGGTACGCAAATTCTTCGGGAAGTGAGACTCGCTGGAACCCAACCCGCACGGGATCTCCCGGCCACTCGCTCACGGGTGCCTCGAAGTCACAGCCATCGTCGAAACACAGGAGTTCCAGCAGCAACATATCCCGGGCGTACCGATCCGAATAGGGAGCGATCCCACGATCGTTGGTCGCCGCCCTCTGTTCCAGGTCGGGCGGGCAATACCCTTTCGTGCCGTACGTTCCGCCGTCAGCGACTGGCAAGCGGTAGAGGTCCTGCCCCGCGGCGGGCGCCACGAATCCATCGAAGTCGATCAGGTAGAGCGATGGCTCGTTGTCGTGCGCCTTGACATCCACAATGATGTTATTGGGAGATAGGTCCCCGTGCACGATGTCGCGCTGCTCCAGATGCACCAAGCCGCTAAGGAGATTGCGCACACAGCGCATCCGCAACGGATCATCGAGTTGCACCTGCCCGTCGGCCACATCCAGTTTCACTTCGAGCCACGTTCGTCCCGGGACAGCCTGAGCGAACGAACACGCAAACTCAAAGGAGATCCCGAGTGGCGGCCCGTCATTGTGGGTCTCGACCAAGGACGCAGGCGCCCCTGCCAGTTCCGGAGCCCAGGAGCCGATCTGCTGCCCGATCAGCCACTTCGTCCGTTCCACGCGCCGGGTGGTCACCCGCAGCGCGTCAAAGAATTTGACGTACGCTCGCGGAGTTCCCTCCGAGCCATACAGCGGATAAGCAATCCCCTCCGAACCCGTTTTCCAAGGCGGCTGACCGGGTTCACCCGGATCGTAGTCAGCGAACCGGAGCTGCTCGCCGTGGAGTTGCCAGCTCTTGCCGGCCAGGTCTCGGGCCTGCAGTTGGCTGACGCTCGGACTCGCCTGCACTATGGGCATTCCGCCGTGTACCTCAGGGTTGGCTCAAGCGCACTCAATCAGCGCCAGCGTCAGGTTGTCTTCGAACTCCCTCGGGCGCTCGTTGATCAGCCGGGCTATGATGTCACGCGAGGTCGGGGAAGCCATCGGGGCACTTCTCATCAACGGTGCCCCGTCCGCACCAATGCCTCGGGCAATGCCGTCCGTGAACAACGCGATCAGCCCGGTCCCCTCAACGTCGACCCGACCACCATAGTCAAAAGCTGACACATGTCGGTTCAACGGGCCCAGGGCATGAACCCGTTGCGTTTGTGCGCTGGCTCCTCCCAGAAATCTGGGCGCCTCCTCGTCACCAAACCCGAACAAGGCGGCACCCCCGTCCCCGACGATCACAAGGTTGAGAACGCCCGCTTCCATCCAGGCCAAACTGAGTGTGGTCTGCAACAGCAGACCTTCCCGAAGGGTGTACTTCCAGGTCGACGAAAACTCCCCCTGCGGACGAAAACGCTCGGGGTCCGCTGTCAACTCCTCGAAGAGTCCGCCGATCGCATCCCCCGCAGCATCCAGAGATCGCCGAGACTGGCGCTGAAAATCGTCCGAGCCTGTCACCAGTGCCGCCAGAGCAGCCCAGCAGGCAATCCTGGCCCCAAACTCCGCTTGAAACGAGGACGAGACCCCATCGGCGAGGGCAACCGCCCATGGAATACCCGAGGACCCTTGGGCGACCCAGCCCAGGACGAAATCCTGGTTGGTATCTTTGTCCTGGCCCTGAGGTCCGAAATCGGTGTGAATCGAAAGGCGACCACCCGACCAGTGCAGCTCACCGGATGCCACACACACAGTCCCGCAGGATTCCAGTCGTCCCCGGAATCCTTCCACGAGCTCGTTGACTCGTGATTCCGCGAGACCGCCGGTGTTTCCCATCGTGTTCATCACTCTTCCTGGGACGGCTGCCGTTCGAGACGCTCGACAATCTGAGCTACCTCGGCGGGAGACGAGGCACCAGAGCTGCCCACCTCAGCGAGAAACTCACTGAGGGCTTGCACGCGTTCAATGTGGACGTAGCAGTCTGGGGAGGCAATCTTCCGGAGCAGCTTCTCGTCGGGTTTGTCCGAGGCGTCCGTTGCCACCCCGGCTGCAGCAATGGTCACCGAGTCCCCACCGAGCGCGAACGACTTGATCTGCTGCGCCACCCGAGCTGGATCCCCAGGACCATTGTGGAACCCATCCGAAAACAGCAGCACCAGCGGCAAGGGATGCTCCTCCCGCTCAGCGTGCGTTTGAAGGTCGGTCATGTAGGACTGCAAGCTGCCGTAGGCCAGCTGGAGCGCCGCGGTCATATCCGTGACTCCACCGTCGCCGACGATACTGATGCTGTCGGCATCGATCTTTCGGACCGGTGTCATGTTGCAACCCGGGTCCACGGCCGCCGTCGACCCGAATCGAATCAGTACCAGCCGAAAATAGGAACGTTCCGGGCCACGCGGTCCCGTGGTCTGGCATCTCAAGAGCATTTCTCGAATGCCGGCCGTTGCCGCGTCTGCCTTCGGTCCGGCCATGGAGCCGCTGTTGTCGGCAAGAACGTAAACCAACTGCGGTCGGCTCTGGCGTGCCTTTCGTCCCATGACTCGTCATTCCCCGGCGCTGCTGAGTTCGGCATTCCCCCAAGTTCATGATACGGACCGCCAGAGCCTGATGCGACAGCTCCGAACCCCAATGTCAGTGGACTCGGCGGTCCCTCGCTTTACTTCAGCGAGTCAGCCGTGGTACTCAAGGAGCATGCTCAAGTCCTACGTCGGTATCGCTTCGCAGCACGGAATCGAGTCCTTCTACCCCGAAGGCCCTCATGTGATTCGCTTTCTCAAGCGCCGGGCGTACCGGACGCCCTGGGCTCAGGAAGTCTGTTTCTGGGCTGTTGTGCAAGATTCGATTGCCACCAGCGTCGAGCAGCTTGTCGCATGCAGACAGCGCCAAGAAGCCCTGTTCCTGCTCCAGTCCCTCGCTGCTGAAGTCGGGACTGTCTGCCCGGATGAACCCCAGGAGCAAGTGTTTTCGGCCAGTTAACTTTCGCTCCAGGGGCGTACGGTGATGGGTGACAAGTGCCGCACCAGGGTCCGGGCGACGAGCCCGCTCGGGAATCCGAACAACAAAGCCTCTTGCCACAGAGTGGGGCCGGCGCCCGGAACGGTCACGGACAGGGCGAACCTAGATCTCGCTGAAGGCTCGGCTTCTGGCCTCTCATCCGTCGGGGCCGGGAGGCCTTCGGCCTGGGGGTGAGCCCCGACGGATGAGAGGACGACGAAGCCTCACCACTCAGAGACAAATCTGTTGTGAGTCAAAAAGGTGACAAACCTGCTGTCCCGTGGTAGGGAAACTCCCTGGTCCACTCAACTGCAGTTCTTTCACTACTGAGGCTCAGCAAAGTTTCCGACTGAGGGCGACCAACGGAAGCCCGGACAGCAAAGACTTTTCGCCTCTGCTCCGTCGGAAACTTTTCCGAGCATCAATAGTTTCCAACATTCCGAGTAGTTGTCTTTCGCGCCTCTTGAAGGAAGGTGGGAACTCACCGTCCCTGCTGCCTCCGAGAGGCCGGTGGTGCAAATCAAAAGGTTGTAAGCAAGCTACAAGACACACCTTCCCTGCCGTGCGGCACAAGCCGAGTGGGAGATTGCTCCGGGTCAGCAGTCTCCTGTTCGGTTTTGTGACCCTTCTTCGTTTCACAGGGGAGGTATTCCCATGAGGACGCTCGACAGAGCCCACCAGGAGTTGTTTCGCAGAAGCCCTGATGAGTGTTTTCCTTCGCTGGAGGAGCTGACGGCTCACTGCCGCCAGGTCCGGGAGGAATCGTGCGACCGGTGGCACCCGCCAGGCCGCGTCCGGATTGAATCCGACGCGGGAAAGGTCATCGCGACCTTGGGCGACGACGGTGCGTTCGCGCTCAATGACTGGTCCTTCAGCCAGCTCTGCGGGATTGCCGGTGTAGGCAAAACGACGGTCAACCGTCTCTCCGGAGAGACGGCCAGTCAGGTGTTCCGGGAGACACTGCCGCAATCCGGTGACAAGCCGATGCAGTTTCTCACCACAGGCGAGAGTGACCTGCGTTCCTTGCACGGCACGCAGTACACCCGGCTGTGGAACGCGGACTTGCTGGAGGTCGTGGGTGAGTTCGCCTCCGACTTCTGTCCGCCTTTGAAGGCATCGACGGGTGACCACACGGGGATGTATTGCGGTGAGCAAGATCTGTTTGCCTTTCTGATCGATCCCTCAGGCTGGACGGAGATCGGCGGTGAAGCCTTCGCCCCGGGATTTTTCGTCTGGAATAGCGAAGTTGGTCGACGGTCGCTGGGCATCCAGACCTTCTGGTTTCAGCGACTGTGTCAAAACCACATCGTGTGGGATGCCATCGAGGTGGTCGAGTTCACCCGTAAGCACACGGCCAATGTCGCGGACGGACTCAATGAGATCCGCCGGCGGATTGAAACGCTGGTGGCCAAACGGGACGCCCGACGGGACGGCTTTGCAGGAATGATGCGCAAGGCCCTCGAAACTCGGTTGGGCGAGGATGCCGACGAAGCGCTACGGGCGTTGGCCAAGCACGGCATCACCCGCTCCCTGGGCCAGAAAGCCCTCGAGATTGCGCAGAAGCAGGGCGAGTTGACCATCTTCTCGGTGGTCGACGCGCTGACCCGGCTCAGCCAGCAGGTGGTCTACGTCGCCGACCGGGCGGAGCTGGATCACAAGATCGGAGCTCTGCTGTCGCTGGCAGCCTGACCGTATCTCCACCTGCTTCTGGAAGGAGATGCGCATGGATCCACAAACGACGTGGAACGACTTGCTCGACGCCTGGGAGCAAGGCGACCGGGAAACGGCGGCCGAGGCCGCGGAAGCCCTGGTGGACTGGCTGAAGCGCCAGGGCTTCTCGCCCCAAACGCAGCCCCGTCGAACGTTTGAAGAGGCTTTCAATCGGGTGATTGCGGAGGCGGTTTGCCGTTACGTGATCGCCGAAACCGAGGATTGGTGAACTGTTTCTTGTCCCTGGGGCTGATGACGAGGCCCCTTTGTTCTTGGAGAATTGCAATGTCCACAGCGACGAAAAACCGACCGGTTCACGAGGTGCGTCTGGGCCGCATCAAGGCGGCGATTTGGGAAAACGCGACCCAAAACGGCTCCCGGCACAACGTCACCGTCAGCCGGCTCTACAAGGATGAAGATCAGTGGAAGGACTCCACCAGCTTTGGGCGCGATGACTTGCCCTTGGTGGCCAAGGTCGTCGACATGGCGCATAGCTGGATCTTCGAGCAGAACGGTGCCGAGTAATGACCTGCGCGGATGCCGATCAGTCCGATTTGCGGGAGGCAATCGAGCAATTGACCGGGCACTCACGGACGAAATTCAGTGGCGCAACCACCAGTTGTGAAACCCCGCCGAGTTGCCTCCGCCGTTTGTGTTGCAGAGTATGCCGCTTGACCCCTGCGCTGAGAACTGGGAACTCAATGACATGAAACCGGCCGACGTGGCCCGGCTTCGTGAAAGACTCCCCAAACCGATTCGCAGGGGATGCTGTTCGAGTAGCTGCACTCTTGGCCGGCGTTTTTCAATGCGGTTTGTTCACCGTAAGGGCACCGCCGGCCTTTTCCAACTTTGTGGGACGCTCCGGCGTGCACCAGCGTCATGCAGACGCGCACGATCGATTCAATAATGTATTCACCTGCACCTTTCCTGCTGGTCGGTTTCCTGTTGATTTGCTTTCCCGACGTGTCTCGTTGGATCCTCGGAGTGTATCTGTGCCTTGTGATCTGGCGCGTCTCAAGGTGACGGGTCACCAGATCTCCAAAACTTTTCCATCAGTCACCAGACAAGAATGTCACGCCCAAGACGCGGTATCTCCGGGTGCCCTTCGTGGCGTCTGGTGATCGCCGCGAGTGCAGGAAAGAATTCGCTTGCCATGGGATGGCAAGTAGTGATTGATTAAAGACGTAATCAGGCGTGAGATGGGGGGTATGTTAATCGTGTCAGAAAACAATGACATCTGCCGGGTGTGCCATGGAAACGCATGAATGGCGATGCGAGTGTTTGTGCTGTGATGGATAGCAATGACAAACATGACAATACTACGGTCGATCGGAGTAATCTCCTGTTGACCGAACGAATGTCAGATCGGAACAATCATTGTTCGTCAACTCAGCATCGACTCGGTGTGGCGACGTGCCCATCATGGGCAGCGGATAATGCCGATCGACCTGCCATTGTGCAAGACGCAGGTAACGCGGCCTGGTTTGCCTGGGATGAGTTCTTTTACGGGACGCTCCGCAACGAACACACACGGCGGTCGTATCACCGCGCGGTGCGCGAATTTCTCAGTTGGTGCGAAACCCGTGGGTTGAGACTCCACCAGATCACACCTCGAGATGTGGGGCGCTACTTGGATTTGCTGGAACTTGCCGTTGGCACCAAGAAAGTGCAACTGGCCGCGTTGCGGCACTTCTTCGACTCACTGGTCACCCGACACGTGGTCGTACTCAACCCGGCAGCCACGGTCCGAGGCGAGCGACTTGTCGTCGTCGAGGGAAAGACTCCCGAAATGAGCGTTGAGCATGCGCGACGACTGCTCACGAGTATCGACACTTCACACGCAGTCGGCCTGCGAGATCGGGCGATCATTGCCGTCCTGATTTACACGGCCGCTCGTGTTGGTGCCGTTGCCAGACTCTGTCGCGGTGACTTGTACGATGCCGGAAATCAGTACTGCCTGCGATTCACCGAGAAGGGAGGTAAGTCGCGGGAGATTCCAGTGAGGCACGATTTGCAGGAACACTTGTTTGAGTACTGCGCGGCGGCGGGGGTAGCAGAAGACGACAGCCAATCTCCCCTCTTTCGCACGACGGTTCGCAGGACGAAACTATTCAAGCGGAACGGGATGACCGCTGGTGACATGGGGCGGATGGTGAAACGCCGCATGCGGGATGCTGGACTGCCGTCTCGGCTTTGCCCTCATTCGCTACGGGTAGCAACCTTGACCAATTTGCTGGAGCATGGGGTTCCGCTTGCCGAGGTTCAGTACTCGGCAGGGCATGCCGACCCTCGCACAACGCGCCTCTACGACCGGCGGAAACAGAGGGTGACACGGAACATCGTAGAGCGGATTACCATTTGATCGCAGGCGATGCTTCGGAGATGGGCCAGACGTGTTCCACTGAGACTGACTCCTTGTCACGCGCACGCTTCCTATCAGAGGTATTGCGGACGTTTAGGAGGTGACTTTCGCATCCAGAAATGAGCGTTGCATCAGCTAGCGGTGTTAACCGTTGGGTCTGAGGTTCGAGTCCCAGCCGGGGAGCCTTTCTTTTCTCAGCGGAATCCGCTGACCTGCTGGTTAACTCAAGACGCCGAGGCGAACTTCGCTTGGGCGTCTTGTTCGTTTTACCGCTGGAATAGAAGCATTTGGCGATCTGGGGCTGCCGGTGGGAGTGTCTCTCGGTGGGAGGTGAGAGCGCTGGGATCGTCGCCGTCGGTCTGTCCGGGGATCAATTCTCTCCGAAACTCTCGCGCTCTCTCGGCGACAAGGACCGACAGGTTAACAGCTCAGGTCCAATTTACTTTACCATGCTGGGAAGGGCTGGTTGAACGCTGGGTAGTTGCAGGCAACTCGCAGGAACTCCCGTGCGCGTTCACCAGGGCGCCGAGGTTTTGGCGCTCATTGGTCCAGGCTTCGAGGAAGTCGGGTAACTTGACAAAGAGAGGTGGGGTGATCCAGTTTGCCTATTATGCGAGTAGAAGATCTATTTACCGAGGCTTCGATCCAGGCGTTTCGGCAGCGAACGTTGGATGCCGCCGAAACTGCCGGGACACCGTTTGGCGAGTACGTGCGTGACCGCGAAGCGCAACTTCAAGACTCACCTGAGCTTGTAAACTGGATCACGTCGCTGGAGGAAGGAACACTTAGTTCGGCCGCCGTCCCAGCTTTGTGGTCGGCGCTATTCGAACAAGGGTTCGTGATTGGCCCGACGGAACGCGCCCATCGCGGCAACGATGCGGTATTCCAATTTCAAGTGATCTCGCCGAAAGTGCTCGACGCGTTCCGTGAAAACGGCGTGGCCGAGGCTGGGTATGCGTTCACGACAGTTCAAGTTTGTCTGCGCAGGGAGAACGTCGTATCGAAGGAAGTCGCCGTTCCTGATGGCTGGCAAGATACGGCGATCATCAACACGGAACTGTTCGAGCTTCCCTCTGGGGTTACGCCGGACAACATGGACGACCGAGAAAAGATTCATCTGATCTATCTTGCTGGCCTGCACAATGGTCGATTCGTTTGCAAGCCGATCTACATCGGCGTGGGCACCGGGGAAGCGTACGGCGTTGGTCCAAGGAGTCGCGAGTCGGGAGGCCGTTTTCGCTTCTACCGCTATGACGTTAAGGACAAATTCCGCCTTGAGTACATCCGTCGCAGGGACATGTCGCCCGAGAGAGTATCAGACGCCTCTGCACTACCGGATGTGACGTCGATCACCGCAGACCGCGCAACGTTGTTGCTTGGTCGTGGTGCGGCAGACGGCGGCTACATGTGCTTGTCCGATCCGAAGATCGCAGAGGGCTACTTGATTTGGCTGAGCCGAAATCCGAAGAACCGGCTGGTGTTTCAAGAGGCCACGTTGGAGAAGGTACGCGATGACCTTCGCACTGGCCGGCCAACAACGCCGTTCGCGCCAGATGACGTGTCTGCTGTTCTTGAACACGCATGGATGGTCCACCGTCTCTTCTTTGTCGCTTGGCAGCACCCAAGCCGACTCAGTGGTCGGGAAGGCCTTGACCTCTATTACCACGAACTGCCAGCGTTCCGCCGCGACGAGTACGAAATCCTTCGCTTTAAGCCCGAACTGTTGGGCATAACTGCCGGGCCAGAGGCCGATGCATTGACGATCCCCAACGTGCTCTGGACTGGGGACCTGCGGAGTCGGCTGGAAGCGTCTTTAACTGGAGCAGCGGCTTGGCTGGAACAGTGGCTCAAGCGAGAGGTAGCGGAGGACATGTACTCGTTTGGGAACCATCCGGAACTGCGTCTTTGCACGGCCATTGCGCTCTGGCAGCGAATGTGCGATAGCGGACTTTGGGCCGAGGCTGTCGAAGCAGCATACCGGGACCGATTGTTCGAGGTTCATTTCTCAGCCGAGAACCTTTGCTCGGCATGAGCTGCTCACACACTGGCCCACAGTCGGCGAGCTGCTTTCGGCAACTCTAGATCACCATTGGTTAGAGTGCGGGGATGACGACGGCCAAGACAACTCCCAACGGGACGACAACGATCAATCCTGCTAGGATCAGGTTGCCAAGACCACTCTACGCGGATCGATAACCCTGCACTCCTGCGACTGTGTCCGAGCACATCAAGTCCCGAGGGACGACAATTAGATCGCCACGTGTTCAATCGGCTCCACGGCTGACATGGCCAACTCGAGCCAGTTCCACCTGGTCAGCTACCTTGCCCTCCCGAATCAACTGATCGAATCGGATGGCCAGCGCCATCAGGCGGGATAGCCTCGGGATACGCCCTTTGGGTACCGGAGAAGCCTGCCCTTCTCGCACCTCCTTCCGACTCTGCCGCCCTCCACGGACATGGAACGAGCGGTTGATCGTCAGCCCTTGATTCACGCCACGCGATCCTCAACAAGTTCCGCCGCCAATGACTGAATGCCAGTCGGTCGGAAGGTGATGGAAACGTTGCCCTGGTCACCGTCGTGGTCGGTGCGTTCAACGTGGTGTCCGTCAAGTTGCGCAAATTCGTTTTTTGGCTTGGCCCTCAAGTTGGCAGTAATCTCTTCACATAGGTTCCGCTGAGCCCCTTCCGCCTTCGCCCTCGCATCGGCCCTTTGAAGTTGCGCGTTTCAGGGTGGGGTGGTGAAAATTGCACTTGCATGGGAAAGCGGGTCCAACCCATGACCAGATTAGTGCATTTTCTCCAGGCACAGGATGGACCCGCAATGATCATCGTGTCCCAATCGGCTGCGTCGCTCAAGAGGTTTCTTGCTC
This sequence comes from uncultured Pirellulales bacterium, assembly GCA_964648025.1. Taxonomy (GTDB): domain Bacteria; phylum Planctomycetota; class Planctomycetia; order Pirellulales; family Pb10988; genus CAZYKP01. The sequence continues at coordinate 10,118 of CAZYKP010000135.1, forward strand.
TCACCTGCTTGAACGATTTCGCACGCCAAATGGTCCTGCGGATGGTTCTCTCCTTCATCATGCATCGAGGACGTATGTCGTGTTCGGCTGCTGCGGGGGTCATCGCCTCCGAATCTATCTGCCGCGGCCAACTCACTCGCTTTTTGGCCCGTCCCCGATGGCAGCGGCAAGACTACAACGCCGCCTTGAGAAGGGCTCTGCTGAACAAAACCAAACAGCCAGGTCGGTTCCTGTTGATCCTAGACGCGACCATGGTTAGCCAAGCGGGCCAAAAGACTCAGAACACCTATAGCACCGGCAATCGTAAACCTCGCCCTCGCAAGGGCCGACGTTACAACCAGAAAAAGGTCACACCCAAGACCGTTCACAGTTTTACCTTTGGCCTGCTGATCACCCCCACTGGTTCTCGGATTCCATTCCAGATCCCTCATTACACCCAAGAGCACGCCGATCAATACAAACTCCAACATAGAGTCACTGCGCAGGCTGCCGCGGAGTTGATCCGCCAGTTGCCTCTTCCCGACGGTGAGGATGTGGTGGTTTTGGCCGACACTGCCTATGACGCCCAAGTCGTTCGCGAAGCTCGCCAAGAATGCGGTTACACCTGGATTGTTCCGATCAACCCAGAGCGAGTCTATGCAGGTCGCAAGGGACAACGAGAACGAGTGCGTTCGCGTCTGAAGGATTGGACCGAGCTGTCGTTGAAGAAGATCAGGCTTCGCCCCTCTGTAGGTCCGTACGCCAAGTATCGGCGTCTGTCTCAGTGGCGAGTGGGGCCGAAACAGAAACCGCGGGTGTACTACGCCCATCAGGAGAAACGAGAGGTGCACAGAGTTGGAAAGGTGCAACTCGTTTTTTCGACACTGAAACCAGAAATGAAAACAGCGACGCCCGATGATGTGAAGATCCTGATGAGTAACGCGAGAGACCTGAGTGTTCGTGAGATGTTGGATTTGTACTCGTTGCGTTGGCAGATTGAGTTGTTTTTTAAGGAACTGAAGTCGACGCTGGGTTTTTCTCAGTACCGATTTCAACGCTTCCGGCCAGTGGAGGCTTGGGTTGAGACGGCAGTGACAACCGTTCTGTTCCTTGAAGACCAGCGAGCCAGACGCATGTCTGACCGGCGCCTGAGCCGAGAGACTCGCCAGTGGTGGGAACGTCAGCGCCTGCACGGGCTCTGTGAAGCCGTCCGCCAAGAGTGTTCTGGGCGGGAGCTGCAGTACCTCTCAGCTCGGTTAAAAACCTCAGGAGGCATCGCCGCAGTGAATCGACTGCTGAAAGCCGCAACGCCCCCGGAATACCGGTCTGCCGCCTGAGCAAGTAATGCAAACGCGCAACTTCAAAGCATCGGCCTCGCCCACGACTCGCCTTGGGCCGATGTGAGGGCGAAAGGCGGGATGGGGCGGACCCCTTTTGTCGAGCCTGAGCGAAGGTCCCGGGACTCGCTTCTCAAGACGCCTCCCGCTTCACTGGTTCCTGATCCAACTCTCTCAGCCGCTGCATGTCCAGGTACCGACGCTGCCCCCACTTGGTCCCTGCGATATGCCTTAACCTGGCCGCGACGAGCATCAACGCTGAGCGACCGTCGGGGAACGCTCCCACCACACGAGTCCGCCGACGAATCTCTCGCATGATCCGTTCCAGACCGTTGTTGGTTCGAATCTTCGTCCAGTGCTCTCGAGGAAACCGCATGTAGCTGAGTTTCTCCTGGATCCCTTGCTCCACCGCCTGCGCCGCTTGACCCAGTTTCAGCGTGCAAAGCTTCTCCACCACGACTCGGGCTTTCTCCTCAGCGGCGCTGATATCCTCTTGAGCGTGAATCGCCTTGAGCATTGCCGCCACCTCTTTCCGCTTGCCCTGTGGGACCACCGAAAGCACATTGCGATAGAAGTGGACCACACAACGTTGCCAGGCTGCATCGCTGAAGAAGTCTCCCAGTGCCTCCACCAGACCCAAGCACTTGTCGGAGGTCACCAGTCTCACACCAGACAAGCCTCGCTGCTTCAGGTGACGCAGGAAGGTCTTCCAACTCTCGGTATCCTCCTTCATGCCTTCAGCCACTCCCAGAATCTCTCGGTGACCGTCCTCCCGCACGCCAATGGCCACCAGCACAGCAACATTCTTGACCTCACCTCCCCAACTCCGCTTCAGCCAGATCCCGTCCAGAAACACGTAGGGATGATCGCCTTCAATCGGTCGATTACGCCAGGTCCCGATGGTCTGGTAGAGCTTCTGGTTCAGCTCACTTACAGTGCTTGGACTGACCCGCGTTCACCACAAGGCTTCGGTGATATCCTCCACGCGGCGGACCGATACACCGGCCAGGTACATCTCCATCAAGGCTTCTTCGATACTGGACTCTCGACGTTGGTAGCGTTGGATGATCTGGGTCTCGAAGGGCAGCCTCCGCAGACGAGGAACCTTCAGATCGACCTGGCCGGCCTTGGTCTGCAGCTTCCGTGAGTAGTGCCCAGCTCGGGTATCCATCCGGTCAGGGCTGCGTTGGTAGCGGCTCGCTCCAATGAGCTGCTCGGCCTCAGCCTCAAGAAGCCCGTTCAAGGTCTCCTCCACAGACTGACGAACGACCTCGTCCACGTGAGACCGAATCTGACCCTCCTCGATCTTGATCACGCCTGCTAACTTTTCCCCTCCCGGTTCTCCCGGTACAGTGCTCATGGCAGTCCTCTCTCGTTGGTAGGTTGGGTTTTCGTTGCACAAACCTTCCTACCAACTTGAGGGCTGTCGCGCAAATCTGCGCACAATTCAGGACGTTACCGGTCGTTTCGATCTTCGGCGCGTGGTGCCATCTCACGTATTCGGTTGATCCAGCATTGGACCGCGTGGTCGCCATCAAGGTCATGGCTCCGCATTAACGCGACGGCCCGCATGCGTTTTTCGCGTGAAGCGAAGGCGTCGCGGCGGCCGTGCAATCGGTCCGCACATAGCCAAGATTTTCGACGAATTGAGATTGTCGGGCCGCCGAAACTTTCGGCTCTGCACGTGATTCACCCGTTCAGCCCATACGCCGGGGGAGATTCCTACAACTTCCCCACCTGGGCATTCAACGAATCCCAAATGTAATCACACCACTAGATGGTTGAACCGACTTCTTTTCCATCGGTAGCCTCTCACCCCGAAAATCTCTGTTTTCATTCCCAGACCAATGCCAATTATCCACCGTCGATTTAGCGTAGTAGTAGAATGTGTTGTTCTTGGTGCGTATTCGATTTCCAGAAGTAGCCAAGTAAGAACTTTCCCCCGGCCCAAACGACCACCAGCCGTCAGTAATCCAGTTGCCATTGGGTTTGCGGTATCGCAAAGCTAGTCGAATCGGCTTGTTGGAGTTGTTTCGGAAACGAAAGGCTGAGCCAAGACGTGTAAGTAATTGGTCCCGCCGTGCCCTGATTCCACTACTGCTTCCGATATACATCTCCTTCGTCGTAACTGTCCAGTTCCCACTAGAGCCTCCTTGAGTAGGACCTTTCCCACGAGCCCGGGCCTTACCGACTAACGCACGATGAGAACTCGCGAATTGGGAGCGATATTGCATCGCATTATTTCGCTCCTCCTTGATAGCAGCAGCGTACCTATCCATTCCTTCTTGGTAGTAACCATCGATCGCCTCTCTGTAATAGGTGTGCAATTCAGAAGACGTTACAAGCCGAGAGTTCGCTTGCACATAACTGATACTTGATGAGGCGATTCCGTATTTCGACGTCTCGTGTCGTTTAAAATCCAGGATTACCCATCCCGGATCGGGCTGGTAGGTCGCTGTATCGCTGTCGGAACCGGTGTTCCCACAACGTACACTAAGGTAGAACGCTGTTCGTGTTCGTCGATCACCGGGTCTTGGGAGAGCTCGACTTGCGGATCCGAACTCGCGAAGGACAAGGGACGTTATATCCGCTTCTTCAGGGACGGCCTTCATTGCTGAATCGACTTGTTTGATAAGTGGAGCCTTCAACTCAGCGGACACCGTCGCCAACTGCTTGAGTTCATTCTTACAGTCCTGAAGCATGTCTCGGTCATTTGTCAAATACGCCTCGCGAACCGAGCGATTGATTTTCTGCGCGATCTCAAGATACTCCGCAGATACTTGGTCTAGCGAGACTTGTGGCGAAGGACTGCGACTTGCGGACGCGAATTCAGTGGCGTTTTCGATTATTCGCTGCCATTCCTTTTTCGACTTTGCTGCTAGTGCTAACCGCTGGACAGTAACTTCGTCACGTGTGCGTAGGGCTAGATTTGATATTTTTGAGATCATCGAGTCAGCTGTGATCCCAGAGTGGTGTGTTCGATGCAGTGTTTTTTCGCCATCGGCTAACGCAAGCGCAATGTCTAGCAAAGTCGCAGCGTCCAGGTCTTCCATAGCCCTTTGCAGACGGCTAAGATCAACAAACTTTTTGAATGACGGGTCAATCGCCGCCATACTTTCAGCTGTTGGGGTTTCAAACGAGTCCTCTTGGTGTTCGGCGTTGCTCTCCTCGCTGTTCTTTGATTGCCCGCGATCCAAGGACGAGTACTCGTCGGCAACCTCGCCAACATCATCCCCACGAGGAATCGCTGAAGACTTGGGCTGGGCATCGAATGTGCGTGCTTCACCGTCGGTAGTTCGACCTAGCGGAGGGGAATCGGACGCATCTTGAATAGCTTCTGACGGACTAGAGTTCTCTGGTGGAGACGGGTTTTTGGGCGTCTCTTGCGCCTGAATGGTGGCTGCGAAAATCGTGCAAACAAGCACGAGGCCCGAGTGTTGAGTGAATGCGAGGCAGGTTCGAAGCATCATTGAACTCTCGTTTCGTGGTGAGAATTTCGAGGAATTCCTTTTCGTTGGTGACGAACAAAGGCCTAATCCGTTCCCGACCCTGGAGTGGGTTTCGTTTGTTCTGGGGCGTCCGCTTTCGTGCCTTCTGTGGTGGCAGGCTCGGCGGAGGCGGGCGCATGGTAAACACCGCTCAACTTAAAGACTGCCCAGAAATGTGGGTGTGAGAAGAATCGCAGGCGTTCGTCTCTGGAGGAGCGATAGCGCTCAAGTACAGAGCGCTGGCCGTTTGCAAGCGCATGATCGGCGGCCATGCCCTTGGCAAGGTTGCTCATGAGCGCGCTAGTAATCCGCGCTCCCCGAAGGTCATCGACTAGCCAACTGCCAGACACCACGCAGTTGGTTCCCCGACTAAGTAGGACACGCTCAAGGCCAAAAAGATCGTCACCGGGCAGTGGTGAGCGATCAGCTAGACCGGAATGGCAAGCGCTCAGGACGACGACTTGCGAGGAAATCCTCTTGTCGAGCAGCGCATAGGCGGTCAGGTTTCTGTCACTCAAGAGCAAATGTCCGTTGAGTGGAGAGTCCCAATCGTTCTGGCCGTGACAACCAAAAAACGTCATGTCGCACTCACCAAGAACTCGCATGGCGTTTTCCACCGTTGCCTCGCTTCCCTTGTGAACGACTTTAACTTTGTCTCCAAACGAATCTCTAATCGCTTGGACTTCGGTGGCCACTTCACGCAGATTCGCCTCCGGTCGCGTGTCAGCCACAACGCCGATACGGCGAAGAGGCAGCATCTTCTTGTCGGCGAGTACACGCCAGCTGGACAACGACGGCGCATAAGACACCGCAAAAGGTTCGTCCAACAAGAAACTGGGGCGGGCCATCCGGTTAGCTCCCGCACTCTCGTCTAAGCGTGTAACCAAGGCAGAGAATGGCAGGTAGTGGAGAATGTGGTGAGGCACAATGACGACATGCTCGGTGCCCTCTAACTGTGTTCGGACCTCCTTGGGCATGAGAGTCTGATAAAGTTCGTGAAGCTGATTCTGCCAGGAATCGTCAAACCGTCTTGTGAATGCCTCGTCCTGCCAGCACCTCTTGTAGTCGTTTAGCATCTGTCGCGCCGAACGAACAGCTGTAAGCAGTGCTCTTGGAGTAACGTCTTGGCCATCAGGTGCCTTAAGCGTGACTGCCTTTACTCCGCTTGCGGATACAACAAATACCCAGCAGCGTTCCGCGGTGATGAAATACTCAATGACAACCGTCTTCTGCGGCCAATTCAATAGTGCCTTTGAGGCTGAGACAAGAGGTGGATCGAATGATCTTGTATCGAGAACGTGCAGTAGATCGGAGAAACTCCGAGCCTTTGCTAATTCGACATGATCGAGGGCTTCCTTGGCTTTTCCCGCATTGACCAGCAATTCAACGATCTTTTGGCTGACATAGACGCGGCGTGAGAGGAAGCCCGCTAATGACATTCCACTTCGATCCGAAGGATAGCGTAGTCGCAAGATCTCGCTCAATCGTTCGCTGATTTCCAAATGTTTTATGGCCGATACTGCATTGCTCGACTCGCTCTCCAGAAGTCCAAGTAGCCGTTGAACGCTCACAACGCCAGACAACGCTCCGTGGTCGACGTAGCGGGCAAGCGCGCGAGTCGCATAGAGCTCTGCTTTTGGAATGTCGCCATCCCGAAACCTAAGCTGAGCAATCAGTTCTTCGGCAACGGCGTAGACGAATGGACCGCCTGCATTCCGCTCTTTCAACGCTTCGTGGGCGAGTGTTTCCGCTGTGCTGCTGGCAATCTTTTCCGCAGATTGAAATTGTCGCTTTGGATCTGCGGGATCTGCGAGCGTTCGCAGAAGGTCCGAAAGTAGAGCATATTGCCGCGCCAAGTTGACTCGCACGTCCCCTTTCTGAGCTGAAGTTGAAGCAAGTTTCAACGCGGCATCGTAGTGCTGCTTTGCTTCAGTCCAGTTCTGCAAAGCTGTGAGTAGCGGCAGGTTGACACCAGCAGCCATCTGGAGAGTGTGGTTGTGCAGCCGATCGTATACGCGTCCAAGCATGAAGTTTGCGTAGTTGTTGTGGGCGCGGAAAAGGTCAGCTTTTGAGTTCGGAAGCCCGCCGAGGAGTTTGATTGACTCGATGAATGCGTATTTCGCCTCATCTTCCTTTCCCGGCCCCGCCTCACTGAGAATCACTCCCCGGTAAAGTTGGGCGAGACCTTCTCTACGTTCCCCAACCGGCGTGTCATCGTACTCGGCTTCGTCCAACTCCTCGAGCGCGCGCTCCCATTGTCCATCCGCAATAAGCGATCGCACTTTGTCGATCAACTTGTCGCCCGTAAATCCACCTGGATAAAGGGGCAGTTCCGGTTCCCGGCCAGGATCTTCGAGCCGGTCAAGGACGTGCTTTCGAAGCGCTACCAAACGCAACGTGTGCCTCTTTTTTGGCAACGACTCCAGCAGGTCGAATGCGTCGCACAAATACGGCGTATCTTGATCGAGTAGTCGCTCGACTGCCACTTGCGCGTAAAGCGGATGGTTGACGTCTTCAAGCAATTCCCGAAGCTTTTGCTCATTGTTGAGAAGTTTGTCAAAATTCTTGGCTGCCCGCACGACGAATCGAGCGTCCTTGACGCCCGTTGGCGTGGGCATACGAAGCCGGTAATTGCCTGCTGGTAAACCGTCTTTCAATTCCGCTGGCAGTTCCGGAATCTCCTCCCAACGGACAGCAGACTTTCCCGCCGCTATCGGGATCGTGACCACTTCGTGTGTGCCTCGAAGGATAACGGCTTCAACTGCGGGAAGCTTCTCCTTGCCGTCGCCTCGATCACGGCGGATAGTCACTTTTGGATTCAGGATCGCTGCGTTATTGTACGGAGTGACGATGCTGCCCACGCCGCGGAGAACATCTGGCGGACGAAGTTGAGGAAGCACCGTTGTCAACTGTCCGAGGCCGACGACGCTTGCCGAATGCTGGTTTGCGCCGCGACTGATTGACGCAAGGTCGAGCTCAAACGACGACGGGGAGTCCTTGCGAGGCCTCGACCAACGCGTGGTAAAGAGTTGCCACCGCTCCCGCTCTCCGTCCGCCCAGATGATCAATCCTTGTTGCCCGTCGCGCAGTTGGACAGAGGTGTTGGTGACCAAGTCGACTCGCGTTTGTGCTCTCTCGACGCGAATCAAGATGGACGGTTGTGCTGCAGTACTGAACCTGCCGAGTAGCATCGCGAGTAGGATGCTGGTACAAGTGAATAGTTTAGTGCGTCGTAAAGCGGTCCTGCCCATCATGGCCTTTTGTCAATGCTCAGGCGTGTTTCCCCAAATTGCCCAGATTGTACTTCTCTGGCGACTGGTTTGCAACCATGCCAGCGAGTTTTTCATCAATTATTTAGGAGTTACGCAGTTGAAGGAGTGTGGCGTAGCCAAGGATTTGCCATGAAGTTGCGTACAGCAACACGAGTGATGTCGGTTACGGCCTGAAACCAACTAATTCCAGTAGCGAAACAAGCGGATTCCAAGCGAAGGAAAGCACGAAGACTTAAGCCGAGGTGGTTGCGCTGGGCGATCCCTCGTCGAGCTTGACACCGTTCAATGTTGGTGTACTGCTTGATACCCCGATGATACTCCTCAATACTCCAGCTCATTTCAGCTCCTTGCAATCGTTGCAATTCTGTCATCTCAAGGTCGCTGGTGGCCCAATATCCCTTGTCGCCGTTTTTGGCGTCGATCAAGAACACCTTGACCAGCAGGGTAAACGCATTTAAATTTAGGATGGGATGGCGTTGAGAATTTGCTTC
>CAZYKP010000136.1:0-18332 GCA_964648025.1 uncultured Pirellulales bacterium
TCCAGCCCAGAACGAATGCAAGAAAACGGTAACTTATTTACGCGGGGATCCTAAGGCAGGCTACGATCAGGAAAACGCTTGGAACACATGGGTCGATATACAAAATCCGTCAACAATGTGGAACCGTGCGATCGCCGTTCCTTGGCTGGGATTGCATGTCCTCGAAGGCGTCGGTGGGCTTTCCATGATGGGAGTCAGCCTGGTTGGCGAAGTTCCAACGGCCGGAGTGAGCACGCTAGGGGTCGTTGCGGGGGGAGTGGCCGTCGTAGATAGTATAGATGGAATAGTCCAGGATCTGGGAGCCGTTTTTACTGGACGTTGGAACCGCAGTGTTCTGAGCGAGCAGATTGACCGCCTTACGGGCGACCAAGGAACAACGGACAATATTCGATTGGGGGTCAGTCTGTTTGGTGGTGTCCATGGCGTCCGGGACCTCGCTTCGGCAGCATGGAGACGTCGAAGTGTTGCGTCCGCATCTAAACTCGCAGATGTTGCCCCAAGGAGTGGAGTGGGACTGGTAGACGACGTTGTCAATAGTGCAAGCATGAGGCGAATGAACATCCCAAACCGGATTGTTCAGGACACGGTTGACGACTACATCGCTCGTAACATCAGGCTGTTTGAAGAGTCAGGCGGCACTATCATACGAAACGCCGGCCCCGCCCCGACAGAAGTGATTGATGGTGTTACCTACCAGATGCTTGGCAATATGAATTATCGGACAAGAACCATCCGGCTCTACGATGGTCATGAAATACAAGACGTAGTCGAAGAACTTGTGCACTTCCGACAAGCGGTTCATGACGGATACTGGGGAACACCGAGAAGGCTCCCTGTAGACGTTCGCGATCGCTGGGAAAAGCAAGCCGATATACTATTTGGACATCTTGGATTTGTACCGAGGTAAGCAAATGAACCAACCGGAACTGCTCTTCGCCTACAAAAAGGTTAGTTTTAAAGGTCAGTGGCACTTGAAGTGCATCAATTGCAGTTCGTCTTCGGAAGGAGATTGGGATTGGCCGGAAAATTGGTTGCTGTCATTCTCTAATGGGAATTCGACGACCGTAACGCTTCCTCCCCAAAGTTGCGAAACAACTGGAATTCCTCTTGGGCCTGCCATAGTCTATGGAGATGACCCAGCATACGAATCTCTCGACACGTTTGCGAGAATCCACGCGGGCCTTGCTCAGAACAAGGCGTTCGTCGTTACAGACGACGACTTGAGTGGGATCGTGCTGCCGCAGTTCCTGTCCGTGCATCCGACCAAGTGCGAACGCATGGAACTTTTCACGAAGTTGAAGTCCGGTCGTATGGACTTGTTGCCGGAAGTTCAGGAATACGAACGCCGAATGAAATTGGTTTCGTCTAGCGACGATGATTTGGCGATGCTGGTGAGTCCAAGCCTACCAGCACGAATTCCGGCAGGTCTGTTGATGCCTGGACTGATCGAGTCGGGTTCAACCCAAACGGCTGTGGTTTACGCAATTCTGGATTGGCAGTCTGAAACGGAAGCGATTATCGAGTGTTACGCCTCCGGCGACATTGATCTGGGTGCAGATGCGTTCTTGAAGCGGCGAGCGGACTGCCTGTTAGGTTCGGTAGCTGTTTCTCCATGACTTCGGCTTCTGCATCACGATCTTCGCAGGCTGTGCCGGTTTGAACGGTTGCAGCTTCGCCGGTTCAGCAGGCTTCCACGGCTTGAATGTCGTCACGCCTGACGGCGGCGGCTTGGGCTTTTTGCTCAAGCTCTTGTTGACCGCTGAATCTCTCGGCAAGGGGTTCATCTTCGATAGCCCGATCACGGCGTTCTTGTCATTGAGCCACAAGCCTTCAGATTAACGTCTTCGCCCGCTACACCAGCCAACCCGGCTGGACGGCCCTGGAGTTCGGTCTCAGCATCGGCGGCGGCGGACTGGGGCTCCGCTGGGCCGACGTTGCTGCCCCAAGGGTTGGGTACCTGACCGATGGGGTTGTCGAGCGACAAGGTGGTCACAGCACTGCCAGGGGGGCGTTCCCGGCAGAGATCTGGATCACAACAAAGACACTGCTTGCTGCCAAAACATGCTGAGAATCACTCACTCGCTCCATGTACCTGATCCTCGCTCGGGCGGGGAACTTCAATGGTGAGACCATAGGTGGGGGCAACAGCGAGCAGTTTTTCGATGTCCTCTTGGGAGGGAGGAGGGGCAGGATCACCAAAAGCGATGGGACGGCCGACGTCTAAGAACATCTTTTCCAGGCCGGCCGGCGCGATCGAGATGAGCATCCGGGCGGTCTGCTGGGATTCATTTTTGAAGCGATGCAGACTGCCGACAGGCATATTGGCGAACGTTCCAGCCGGGGCCACGATCTGCCGGCTGTTGACCTCGAAGGTGATTTCTCCTTCCAACACCAAAAAGCTCTCTTCCTCCCGGCTGTGAGTATGTGGAGGCGGACCGCTTCCTGGAGGAACAATGGCCTCCCACATCGCATAGGCGCCATTGGTCTGATCGCCGGTGGCGAGGAAGCGATAGACATCACCGACGACGGCAACCATGGGCCCTTCGCCCGGCTTGCAGAGAGTAAGTTGGCGAGTGGCCACAAGCACACCTGTCTTACGAGGATTTCCTGATTCCCTGAACAGCCTTCGACGAAGCCGGCACCTCTCGTCCGGCAATCCGCGCTTCCGCTCAGCCTCAGGCTGCCCCCTTGAGGTCATCACTGGGTCGGAAACGTCTCCCAAGGTCAGTAGGTTTCCGAGGAATCGTGACTCGGGGATTGCCTTGGGGGTGTTGCGTTGGTTTTCTGGTTGCTTCGCTGGCGGCTGACGATCGACGAACAGTTCGCCGAAGGAAAGAGCACTCAAGAGGAAATCCCGAAAAAGCTGGCGGAACACCGCCAGGACATTCACGCGAAGATGCTCAAGCGGCTGGCCGATCATCAGCGAACCCATTTTCAGAAGATGCAGGGCGAGAAGTTCGAGCTGCCCGACAAACAGCAATCATCGCTGAGGATTCCCTTGCTCCTATGGCAATTTCGGTCAAACTCGAAGAAGGCCCCTCCAGAAGCACCGCAAAAACTCCGACAAAAGAAAACTTCCGGCGGTTGATCTGGCCCAGCGGTTGATCTGGCCCAGCGGTTGCTCTGGCCCAGCGGTTGATCTGGCCCAGCGGTTGATCTGGCCCGGCCGACCTCATGCCAATCTTGCTCTCGTCCTTTGAGTGCTCTGGCCAGCCAACGGTCATGACTTGCCCATCAGAGGCTGTTTTTTCGCGAAGCCGAGTGTTTGATGCAGAGTTTATTGCGTACCTCCGGTCTGATGGCCGGGGTGATGCTGATTCCGGTTGTGCCATTTTTGTTCTTCGGTGAGCAGATGGAAACTTGGATCACTCAATGGAGCGAATCCGGGCCGGGAATCGCGGCCTCGGCCGCCGCGGTGGTGGGGCTGCTCACTGTGGACATCTTTCTGCCGATTCCCTCCAGCGTGGTCAATACCTTCGGGGGATGGCAGCTGGGGACCCTCGGTGGCACGCTGGCCTCGTTCGTGGGGCTAAGCCTGGGCGCAGCAGTCGGATTTGCCCTGGCGAGGTGGTGGGGCCGACCCCTGGCGTTGTGGTTCTGCCGACAGGAAGACCTCGACCGCATGGACGCGATGTCCAGACGCTACGGCGACGTGGTGCTTGTGTTGACACGCGCGGTGCCGGTGTTGGCCGAATCAAGCGTGCTGTTGTTGGGGGCCACACAGATGACCTGGCGGCGGTTCCTCCCACCAGTCTTGCTCAGCCATCTGGGAATTGCCTTGGCCTACTCGGCGTTCGGCCAGTTCGCCGAAGAGCACCAGTGGCTTCCGGCGGCCTTGGCCTTCGCAGTGGCCTTGCCGATCTTGCTGACCACGATGACGACCTTGTGGCTCCGCGACGAACCGGAGAACGAACCCCATCGGGAGGCAGGCGAGAACGTCCGAGTGGATACCGACTGAGGAAGGGAGCGGTTTGGAAAACGACCGCCACATATCTATTGTCTCGTAGCAAGAGCTTCCACAACCAGTCGATCAGGGCCGAACAACAGCGTTCGCTTCGCAATCGCATTGGGAGCCAGGCTTGATGGCTGATCCGCAGCGGCGCAACGGGTCTTCGACGGTGCTGGCTCTCTCGGTCCGAGCCATGCGAGCAGCTAAGCCTCCTGGAGCAGAAAAGGTCAGTCAACCGGCCGCCCTGACTGTCGATGACTCAGGTTGAGGAACTTCTTGACTCATCCGGCACCGCGGAAAGGCTGGTCCATCAACAGCTGCCAGATTACTGATCGTTCCGGTGGCTCGCGTGGTTTGGCCGAGCAAGATTTTCCGAGGGCAAGTTCAGCACAATAGCTAAGTTGATACTAGTTAAGCTTTTTGTGAAGAAAGACCGCGCAGGCATTTAGGGAGGGTCCTTCAGCCAGTTGCCGCAGGCGAGTCCGATCTCCAGTCCAACTCTGAGTTTGAGCGGGCGATCGCCGCAAGCAACGGCAGCTCCGGAGGGCTCATCCACCGCATCCTCAAGAAGACCTGACCTTGCGAATCTCGATGCGTCGAAGCTTTCCTCCGATCTGGATTTGCCAAGGTCGTTCGAGGCTCTTCTCAGCAGAACCGCCAAGACCCACAGCGAGCCAGCATCGCCAGGTGCTAGCCTGCTTCTGACCCCCAACCTCCCACCAGTTCGTCAACGATCACCCTTGAGGTGCCTCGGGCGTGCATTCCCCCAAACTCCGAACCCACCGTGACGCAATGCCAGCAGGCCAAGGGCAACCTCAGAACTGCCCAACACGGCCAAGGCATACCGATTTCGTGGCCCAAAGACCAAACGACTGCAACGTCTCTCAAGCCCCCCCCAGAAAGACGGGAGTGCAATTTTCTTCGGGCTACTGCAGAAATTTGCTTGAACTTCACACAATTTTTGCGCATCTGTTACATTATTGGTCATTTGTTGCCCCGCCGCGACAAAAATGCACCCCAACACTTGGTCAACCTTACTTGACCTTGTCTCAACCCAATAGACTCAAGTTTTTGCGACCGACGGTTCCTGTGTGACCACCTGGCAGGCTGCCGGTGCAACAACTCCCAAACTGTCTTCCCTCAAACCATTCGACATCCTGTTCACCAGCTCCGAGGTTCCCGATGCAACGATTCTGTTTTCTTGCCGTCATGGCATGCGCTCCCTTCTTTGGATTCACCACTCCTGCCTCTGCCGAGCTGGCCGACGGCCTGGTTTCTTACTGGAACTGGGACGACACGCTGGCTGATTCCGTGGGAGCTGGTAACGGCACCTATGTGGGCGACACCTCCGAAACCTTTGTCCCCGGTTTGTTCGGCTCCGCTGTCGAACTGGACGGAGGGAGCGAGCACATCCAAGTTAACAACGAGTCCCTGTACGATTTCGGCGCTGCTGGCAACGGGTTCTCGATCTCGACTTGGACTCAAGTCGGCGCCTTCGACACCACTTGGCAGGCCCTGATCGCCAAAGGGGAAGGCAGCGAATTCCGCCTGCACCGCCGCGGCAGCGAGCAGAACTTGGCCTTCAACGCCGGCGGTGGTGGTGACACTCCTGCTGCTGGTGGAAGCATCAACGATGGCGAGTGGCACCATATCGCCGCGGTCCACTACGGTGGCGCCGGTCCCCTCAACGAACTCTGGGTGGACGGCATGCTCGTCGCCAGCGGCGGCAATAGCACCAATGTTGCCGATAACGATCAACCTTTGATGATCGGCGAAAACCCAGACGCTCAGGGTCGTGAGTGGGAAGGCCTTATCGAAGACACTGCCATCTGGGGCCGACCTCTGACCCAAGATGAAATCATGGCGATCCACGACAGCGGTCGGGCTGGCCGCTCGCTGGGTGACTTGACCAGCAGCCAAGTGATTCCCGAACCCGCCAGTGCACTGCTCCTGGCCGGCTTGGGCCTCTTTGCTGTCAGTCGGCGAAATCGTCGAGCCTAAGCCCTATCGCGTCCTGCTCTTGCTCTTGTTCGAGGCCGCCGGGAATTTCTCTTGGCGGCTTTCTTTGTTGCTCGCCCTGTCTCTTCCCCTCTCCTCCGACACCGCCCGTCGGCGCAAAGATCAAACCAGAAAACTTCCGTCCTCGATCTTCAACCGCTCAACAAGTGAGCGACACACAACGACCGCATCGTTATCTTGACTGTTCCAGATGGTGGTCGAGGTCCAACCTGGAGGGGCCTCAACAGGCCCATCACCAACATCGTGGTGGGCAACGGCCATAGCTGGGGCAGTCCGATTATTGAGACATTCTGAGGTTGGGGATAATCTTGGCTCGTCCGGTTGGTGGAAAGGCTGCGAACTCAGCGGTTGTGCCTATCCAGCGTTTTGGACGATCAAGAGTTTTCCCCAACAGCAGTAGAACAGTTTCCGATCAAGCCGATTCGCCTGAGATGGAGCAAGACCCTTGATGCAAGCGGAACAGGGTTCTGGCGAATCTCCAATCGTCCGAAAACGCTTCCAGGTGGCAGGAGGTTTCGCGGATGCCTCGACGAAAGAAACTCAAGCCCCAATCTCGCCCCAACAACAAAGCTCCCGAACCAACAGCGACCATCGCCCCAGCGAAAAATCTCGGCTTCAACTTTTCCTGGCGTCTGTGGGGCTTCCTGACCTTCGCAGTTGTTCTGGTCGGCAGCGCCTGCTGGTGGACGTTCTCCAGCCAACCAAATGCTCCTGGGGATGCCAATCAGGAACAACGCGAAACCGCTTCCGACCAGCTCAATTTGACCGGCGGCCAGTTACCGTCCGTTCCTGCCGCTGGCCCTGCTCAATTGATCGCTCCGTTGGCCGATGCCTACGCCCGCATCGATCCGACTCGTGATGGCTGGCAAAGCGAGGCGTTGAGCGAGCAGATCAACAAGCAGCTCAAGCGGATCGCCAAGATTTGCACGCAGAAACCGCTTTCAAGTGAAAAACTCAAACAGGTGCTTGCAGAAGGGTTTCAGTGCGGGCGTCTCCAGCCAGCAGCTCTGCAGACGCGGTTCGATCGCGACGCTCTGCTGGTCCAACGCGCCAACCGCCCTGACCAGCTCCGCGGTGCAAAGCAGGAGACCTTGGGCGGGGCTGAAGAACTCGCCGACGCCCTGAAAACAATCCTCTCCTCGATCACAGGAACCCCTTACGTCAAATTCAAACTCTTCCGTGTCGAACCCTTTGAGCCAAGAAAGACCTCGCAGCCAAGCCACCGCACTGAGGCCTTCTTTCATCTCAGCGGAACGACTGAAGAGGGTCAGCTAGAGATCAATGCCACCTGGGAGTGCCTGTGGAATCTCGAGGATGACCCACCGCGGCTCCGGAATCTCCGTGTGCACGACTTCGAGCGGGTCGTGGGCCGGAACCCTTCGCCAGCGGCCCAAGGGAGGAAGCAATTTGCCGACTGTACGGAGTCGCTGTTGGCCGAGCTGCCCTGTTGGCAGGATCAGTTGGTCTACGGGGTGGACCATTGGCGGGCGCGGCTGGTGCGGACGTTGGGGTTGACGGTCACCGGCAACCATGGGTTGGCCGTGGGCGATGTCAACGGCGACGATTTGGATGACCTCTACTTGTGCTTTGAAGCAGGTCTGCCCAACCGACTGCTGATGCAACAACCCGACGGAACTCTCCGAGATCGCTCGGCCGAAAGTGGGGTCGATTGGCTGGATCCGACCGCCGCAGCCCTCTTGGTCGACCTGGATAACGACGGCGATCAAGATTTGGTCGTCGCCCATGCTTGGCAGCTGGCGTTGATGAGCAACGACGGCCAAGGGCGTTTCACTCTCCAACAATCTCTGGAGACGACCGGGCAGACGTTTTCGATGGCCTCCGCGGATTTTGACAGCGATGGCGACCTGGATCTCTATCTCTGCGCTTACCACACCACCCCCGAGGTCCGGCGGGGCGGGGCTATGGCCACACCGATCCCGTTTCACGATGCCAATAACGGGGCGGCCAATATGCTCCTGCGTCAGGATGGACCCTGGCAGTTCCACAATGTCGTCGCCGAGGTCGGTTTGGATGAGAATAATACGCGCTTTAGTTATGCCGCTTCTTGGGAAGACTACGATAACGATGGCGATCTGGACTTGTATGTGGCCAACGATTTTGGCCGCAACAATCTGTACCGTAACGACCAAGGGCGATTCCGCGATGTCGCTGCCGAGGTCGGGGTGGAGGATATGGCCGCGGGCATGTCCGTCAGTTTCGCCGACTACAATCTGGACGGCTGGATGGATGTGTATGTCAGCAATATGTTCTCCGGGGCTGGCAATCGGATTACCTATCAACGCCAATTCAAAACTTCGTCCGACGACCTCGTCAAGGATCAGTTCCGTCGTCACGCGCGGGGCAACTCCCTCTTTGCCAACCGAGAAGGCAAACGGTTTGAGGATGTCAGCCAACAGGCGGAGGTGACGATGGGCCGTTGGGCGTGGGGCTCGCAGTTTGCCGACCTGAACAACGACGGTCTGGAGGACCTGCTGGTGGCCAATGGGTTTATCACCGCCTCTGATCCAGACGACTTGTGAAGTGTCTACTGGCGACAGGTCGTGTCGCAATCGCCCCTGAATGCCTCCAAGACCAACAACACTGATCGTTATCTGCAGGGTTGGAAAGCCCTCAACCGCTTGCTGCACGAAGATCGCTCCTTCAGCGGCCACGAGCGGCATTGTGCCTTCCTCAATTGCGGCTCGGGTGACTTCGCGACTGTGTCCGCAGTGACAGGGTTTGACCTTGCCGACGACGGACGAGGGTTAGCTGTTGGCGACTGGGATTTTGATGGTGACTTGGACGTTTGGGTGACCAACCGGACAGCCCCCCGAGTTCGCTTTCTCCGCAACGATTGGTCTGGCCAGGCAGGCTTTGTATCGTTCCGACTCCGCGGAAACGGCCGTTCCACCAACCGAGATGCCATCGGCGCCCGTCTGGAACTGAACTTGGCGGGAAGCAATACTCGACGGCTCATCAAAACACTGCACGCAGGTGAAGGATTTCTCACACAATCCAGCAAGTGGATTCACTTCGGCCTGGGTGAGAATCCAGTGGAGTCCCTCACGGTTCGCTGGCCGGGAGGTCCTGCCGAGACTTTCCACCAGATTCGGCCCAATCAGCATTATGTGATCGTCCAGGGGTCGGGGGTTGCCCAGCGGTGGTCGCCTCCCGCAGAGCGAAACGGTCCAAGTGGGATCCGCTTAGTCCCCTCAGATCCTCAAATGCCGCCGCCGACCGACTCAGCGCGGGTCGTTCTGAATTCACGGTTGCCGTTGCCCTCGGGACAATATCTCGATGCCCAGAAACGGACCAAGCGTTCATTCGGAAAGGGTCCGCTGTTGATCAATCTCTGGGCGACATGGTGCCAACCCTGTTTGGGGGAGCTTGCTCACTGGTCGCAGGCGGAAACTCAGTTCCGCCAACATGGTCTGCGTGTCTTGGCCTTGAACACGGATCAGCTTGGAGAAACTCCTTCAGAGGCCGACCCGCCAGCGGTGTTGCAGCAACTGGGATTTGCTTTTGAGTGGGGAGAAGCCTCGGGAGATTTGGTAGAGGATCTGGATCTCTTCCAGCAATCCCTCTTAGATCGTTGGCAACGTCTGCCCTTGCCCACCAGTTTTTTGTTGGACAGGGATGGCCAAGTAGCAGTCGTCTACAAGGGTCCAGTCTCGGTGAAGCAATTGATCGCTGACGTCGAACTGCTGGACGCCTCGGCTGCGGAACTGGCCCAGGCGGCGGTCCCGTTGCCCGGGCGTTGGCTGGCCCCGCCGCCTCGGCTGAGTCCGTTGTTGGTTTCCTCGCAGTTGGTCGACCACGCCCGCGTGGACCGTGCGATTGCCTACTTGCAAGACTATTCGGACTTTGTTGCCGCTTCGCCGAACAGTTCTGCACGCTCTGTCGAGATCAGCGATCTGCATTATGTGATCGCGTTGTTACTCAAAGAGCAAGGACGCAGCAGGGACGCGGAGGAAGCCCTGGGGCAAGCCGTGCAAGCCAACCCTGACGACTTTCGGACCCGAGCGGAGTTGGGTCAGTTGCTCTGGCAAGGCCGCCGAGTCGCCGAGGCGGCCGGGCAGTTTCGCGAAGCGCTGCGGATCAATCCGGGCGACTTGGGCATTCGTCGGAAGTTGGGCTTGGCCTACATCCTCCAGAAGCAATTTGCTGAAGCAGCCAGCCAGTTGGAGGTGGTTCTCCAGCAGGCGCCAGAGAACCCGATTGCTCATGTCGATTTGGCCACCGCCCGGCTGGGCTTGGGTGATGTGGCAGGGGCGGTTGATTCGTACAGAAGCGCTCTGAAGCTGAAGCCCTTTGTTCCCAAGGCGGCCAACAATCTGGCATGGATTCTCTCGACGCATCAGAACTCGCGTTTGCGAAACGGGTCGGAGGCAGTTCTGTGGGCAGAGCGGTTGGCCAAGGGAACCGCATACCGACAACCGCAGATCCTGGACACACTGGCGGCGGCCTATGCCGAGGCGGGCCAATTTGAGAAGGCCATCCAGACGATCACCGCGGCGGAGGCTCTGGCTCGCAAGCGTGGGGACACCGCGGCAGTCGCGAAGTACCGACAGCGATCGGAGCTTTACCAACGGAACCAGCCGTATCGCGAGTGACGCAGACGCTCACGACGGTTTCGGTCCAACAACCCGTCGATCGCTGCTGGGCTGACAGCCCCTGTTAAGGTTGGGAAAAATCCTGCCTACTGATTCCCCGAAAAGTCTTCGACGAGGCAGACACCTTTTGTCCGGCAAACCCTGGGTCGAATCCTTCTCCGAAGGTCAGTCGTAGATTGTCAAGGAGAGATTGTCCGATGGCATGACGCATTTCCAACACAATGGGTCTGCTATCCCATCCGACAAATCTTCCTGGATGGACCACTGGTCCGGTCTGTGGAAAGGCTGCAAAAGCAGGTGTTGTTGTGCTGTTCCAGCTTTTTGGAGGAGCAAGAATTTTCCCAACAGCAGTCGGGGCCTCTTCGACAAAATCCAAAGGTATGCGGGCTTGTTGAGGATCCGTGGAGATGAGCAACGGACCCTACGACGAGACGCTCTGGTTCACCGTGGGCTGGTTGGTTGCGTCTACGGAAGGTGCCTGAGCAAGAGCCATCCATGGCTCTGATCAGTCTGTCCAAAAAGCACCAGAATCCACCTGGATCGTGTTGCACCACGCTGTTGACTCCACAACAGAGTGGATTGCCGGATGGCGTTCGAAGGGTCTCTGAGAAGCGAAAGATCAGGAGACCTTAGGGCAGCGGAATGGTCTGCAGATCTTGGCTGCTGTTGGTTTGGACCAAGATCACAGCGTGTTTGTCATTCAAACGATCCAATTGCACAACCCCTTGAAGCTCTTCAATGGTCTCATAAGGTTGGCCAGCGGTCCCACGAATTCTCTCGGTGATGCCCTCCTCCCGCTCAATCTTATCAGTGCTGATCTTCATCACGCCCCGAGCGCTGTTGGCCATCAGCAGAAAATTCTTGCCGTCTTTTTCGTAGACGATCATATCCAGAGGCCGGTTGCGGTTGCCCAGCTCAGCAACAGTTGTGCCCCGGACTTTGTTGCCTTGGCCCAATTGCTTGACCGGGAATTTGACAAGCGGGGTGCAGACATAACCTGCCAACAAGTTGGGCTGCCCGTCGATGATGAAGGGCAAGAAGGTCTGAATCGGGGCGCTGTCTTCGAAGCGACCATGAGCCCCGTGAAAAATCTCCACACTGGTGCCCTGGTCCGCTTCAATCAACGGGAAGGCAAGCTCACGGATGGTCGAAGGCGCCT
Source organism: uncultured Pirellulales bacterium (assembly GCA_964648025.1). Lineage (GTDB taxonomy): Bacteria > Planctomycetota > Planctomycetia > Pirellulales > Pb10988 > CAZYKP01. The sequence goes on from CAZYKP010000136.1 coordinate 11,741, forward strand.
CGGCATTGCTCAAGCCCGAAACCAGGATTTTGCCCTCAAAGAACGCCAAATCAGTAATGCAATAGTTGCGCTTGTTACGACGACGGCGTCCCTCACCGGTGACCCGATCCTCAGGAGCATCCGGCAAAGTCACCCTCGCGAATGGGATCTTGGCCAACGAAACTTGGCTGACTTCACCGCCTGGCCCGACCCGCAAGAGAGCCGGGGAGTCACCTGCGGTCAGGGAGAGGTAGACGTTCCCGCTTAACGGGTTGACCGCTAAGTCGTTGACCTTGATCTGGGCTGTTTCCACGCCCAGCAGCTCGGCGGCTTTGGCGTTGAGTCCCTTGACGTTGACGCTGCTTTGGGAAGGGTCGCCGGAGGAATCGCCGGTGTCGATGGCAAAGACAGCAGCGGCTTGGGGGTCGCCGATCAGCAGTACGCCGTCGGGTCCAAAGGCCAGCGGCCCAACGGATTTGAAGTCGGGCGTTCCCTCCTTCAGGCCCCAATCGGCGGCATGTCCGACAGCAGAGAACGCTCCCAGAAGCACCAGGCAGCAGGCAAATTGTGTTGCTCTCATCACTTGTGTCCCGTAGGCAAAGATGTGGGGAAGCACGGAGGCGGCTGAACGCTCAGCCCTCCGGCGTATTATCTTCCCCAGAGACGCACACACAAGCCGCCGCCAAAACCCCAGCAGCCCCCGCTCTTCCCGATTGCTGCCTTTGAACAATTCTTGCCCGGCCAAAACACGCAAGCCGTCGGAAGGACTAGGCACTGGCTCAAAACACGCTGGTCGGCCAAAGGGCGAGATGGGTGAGTCGCTGGCCAGCAGGGCGAAGCAGGCGAATCCCCTACTCAGACGTATCTCATAGGAGATTCGTCGATGCAGCCGCCCGAAGCCAGATTGGCGTTTTGAGACAGAGCCTAGTGATTTGGCAGCTGTTGATCGACCAGCCTTTCGGCTGTGCCGAACGAGCCAAGATGTTCTTCAGCCTCAGAAGGGTGACCGTCCCAGCTGTGGCCGTTGCCCACCACGATATCGGCGTATGGACCTGTTGAGTGTCCGAGGGGTGGGAGTTTGGCCACCATCTCAAACAGTCGAGGTCGGCCTCCAGCAAGCAGTTCCGGTGTCGCGGCTCGGGCATCACAGTGGTGGCCTCCGACCACTGAACTGGAGTACAATTTCACCCCTGAGGCTGAAGACTCCGCCGGAGACAGACCAAAGGGGGTCACACCTGAGCCCATCAGTGGCAACACATCCACCACGGATCGCCCTGATATTATTGTGCTGCTGCGAATGGCCGAGTTTTTCGGTCGTTTTTTCTTTCTTGCCGAAGCTGGAGTTCTTGGCAATGAGCGACGAATGGGTGTTTTATCCTTGCCCGATGGGTGACCATCAAGCGTTTATGTTTGTCAATGTTTCGATCGGCGAAACGCTTGATCAAGCTCCGGAAACGCTTTACAAGCTGGCACTGATTTATCAAGCTCCTCATGCCGACGGGCTGCCCACTCAAGAGGAATTTGAGGCCGTCAGCGATATTGAGGACCAATTAGAGGCCTTTGCCCAAAGTCGCAACGATTGGTACGTTGGGCGGATTACCGTCAACGGCCAGCGACACTTCTTGATCTACATCAACGGGGCTGCCCAAGCTTGGCAGGAGTATGTAGCCCAGCTTTCTCAGGAATCCGGATATCAGTTCCAAACTCGCCTCTGTGAGGATCCCGGACATTCACAATACTGGGACTTTCTTTACCCCACCTTTGCGGAATGGCAGATGATCAGGGATCTGCGGGTGATGGAGGTGCTGCGGCAGCATGGCGACGATGTCCGGCAGCCACGCGAGATTGATCACTGGGCCTATTTTGAATCGGTGGAGGCCGCGAGCCTGTTTGCCAGCTGGGCCCAAGACGCCGGTTTTCAGCTGCGAGAGGAAGTCGAGCAGCGCGAGGATCGCTTTGCGGTCCTTTTGTCCCACATCGGAACTATGGTCCTGAACGATCTCACCTCGCACACCATCGCACTTGCCGAGAAGGCCCAGGAACTCGGTGGGAAGTACGACGGGTGGGAAACCCGGGTGATGAGGCCCGACGAACAAAACCCAGACACCTGAGGGCTGATCGTCCCATCCGAGGTCGTGCCCGCCTGGGGTTTGGGTCTGCCTGGGGTTTGGGTCTGCCTGGGGTTTGGGTCTGCCTGGGGTTTGATTCTGCTCCTGAGCGAATCTCATTGGCTGAACGCCTTGGCCGGCGCAGCTGCCGTTAACGAGCCCCCGAAGGCCATCCGGCACCCAACCAGCGTGAGCCAATAGCGGCGATCGAGTTCAGATCAATCAACTCAGACGCCTCGAGAACATGCCAGCCTCATCATTTGGTTGAAATATTGGGTGATCGCAACCAGCCCTGTTGCGGCAAGTAATGCCACCACCGGCATGACCACACTTCGCATCCGCAAGTCGCTCCAGTAGACCGTATGGATCAGGGAAAATCCTAGCAGCAGGACGAGACCGGGCCACCAAGGTCGACGAAAAAGGTTTCCTCCCAGAGTGATGATTCCCACAAGGGCGAAGGACAATTCTGCCACATACCATCCTCCAATCAGCCAACGCAGCACACCGCGGCGTATGCTCTCGTTGGCATGGCGTTGGTGAGGAAGCGGACGCCAGAACTTCAACAGACGATGCCCGGCAGCCAGCAGGGCTGCCGAGGGATTGGCCCTCATCGCTGTTCTGGCCAGCTGGTATTCTTGCTTGTCGGTGATCAACTCCCAGCGACGAATCTCCCCCTTGGCCAACAACTGCTCATACGCCTCATCACGACGCCTACGATAGCGTCGATCAAAGTTGGCGGAATCCCAGGGACGATTCCAGTTCCCATGAAGCACAAAGTCGTAATACTCAGCGTTATTGGCTAAGTGCAGTGTGTAGCCACCGTGAGTCGTTCCGGCGACCGGATGGCCCAGCACCAGTGTGTTGCGAACGATCCAGGGGCTGAGCGAGAGCCCAATTGCCAACAGGCAGACTCCTGCCAGAAGGAATCCTCGACCAGACCGCTGGTAACCCGCCGGCCTCCAGATCCTGACAGCCAGGCAGAACCAGATCACGCCCAGCACCGGGAGAAAGCTCGGACGACAGAGTGCAGCCAACCCCCAGACGACCCCAGCGGAGGCAGCATCTCCGACCGTCCACCGGCCCGGCTCGCAGCGAATCGTCAGCCACCAGCCGAGCACTGCCAAGGCCGTCGCCAGTGTCTCGGTCATCACCTCGGCCGACTGGGCCAGCAAGATCGGATCGACCGCCACCAAACCCCCGGCCACGATGCCGACAAACGGGTGATTGCTGCAGGCCAAACCCAACCGGTAGGTCCAGAATACGGTGACCAGCCCCAAGACGAGGTGGAGTCCGGCGGCCCAACTGGCCACCTGTCCCCACCAGAGCCCAGGCAACAGCAGAAGGGGATACAAGGGCGGCCGATAGGCCGAGGGCACCGGCTCTCTGGCACCTGCAGGTTTTTCGTCAGCGGCAGGTTTTTCGTCAGCGGCAGGTTTTTCGTCAGCGGCAGGCTCTCTGTCAGGGTGTTTGTCTGAGGCAGCCAGCCCCCCAAGAGCCAGCTGTGGGGGAGCCAGCTGTGGGGGAGCCAGCTGGCTGGATCCGTAAATACCGGTCTGAATCCAGGTCCGAGCGAACTCCACATAGGCATCTGGATCGTCCTGCAACCGATGGCCCAGCCCGGCCAGCGGAGCCAGTCGGATCAGCCCGGCGAGCAACAGCAGGGGCACCAGGGTCTTGGGAGACCCCAGGAAGACTCTTCTCGACACAGCAGCCAGCTCTCCTATCATGACGGCGTTGGCGACACAGCCGCTTTGCGTGAACTTCTGGCTAACTTGGCTCACTGGCTCAATCGGCACAACAGGATGACCTCGCCCCCTCGGTTCTCGGAACGGTTGGCTCAGTGGCTGATTCGCTGGCGGTATGGCGCCTTGGCCCTTGCGGTCCTACTCTCGGCGCTGGCCTGGGTGCCTGCCGGCCAGCTGACCTTTGATCGCTCCATTGAGCACATGTTCGCCCCAGGCGACCCGATTCTGTCTCCCTTTGAGCAACTGAAACGCACCTTTGGGGGCGACGAGGTCGTGCTGGTTGCCTTTCCCGAGCCTGAGCCGTTCCAAAAGGACAGCCGAGAGCAACTCAGCCAACTGAAACAGTCCCTCCAAGAGTTGCACGGCGTTGAGGATGTCATTACCTACTTGGACCATCCTCTAGCCGCCTATCTGGGACAGCCGGGCGCCAGGCCATTGGAGGGGTTGTTTCAGGGATTGGTCCTCGGGGAAGACAATCAAACGGCCGGTCTGCTGTGTTTTCTTCAGGCAGAGGGAGAGGAAGCGTCCCACCAGAATTTTTCTGCCACCGGGGATTTTTCTGCCACCGGGGATTTTTCTGCCACCGGGGATTTTTCTGCTGACCGGGATTCGTCTGAAGACCGGGAAAGGTCTTCTCAGGGCGACCAGCAACCGGACATCGTTTCCCAAGAGCAAACTCTCGAGGCGATCCGGCAGATTGCCAAAAAGAGTGATCCGCAAGCCGAGGTGGCCGGTGAGCCGGTGATGGTCACCGATGGCTTTCGCTACATCGAGCAAGATGGGCATTTGCTGGGGTGGAGCACCACGATCTTGCTGTCAATCATCATCTTGCTGTTTTTTCGTAGTCTTCGCTGGGTGCTGGTTCCCTTGGCAGTGGTGCAGGGAACGCGGTTATGGACCCGTGCAGCATTATCGCTGGGCGGTTTCCAGTTGAGCATGGTCAGCAGCATGCTCACTGCGATTGTGACGGTCATTGGCATTGCGACGGTTGTGCACTTGATTGTGCGATTCCGGGAATTTCGCACCGGCTTGGAGAGCGATCATACTCCGCATTCCCCGGCTGGAGCTTTGTTGTTGGCCGGGGCTTGGTTAGCCGCTCCGATTCTCTGGGCCTGTGTGACCGACGCCATTGGGTTCGGTTCGCTGACAATCAGCCGGGTCGGGCCAATCCAGAGTTTTGGGTTGATGATGGCTTTGGGGGCATTGATCACCGTGCTCTCGGTGACGCTTTGGGTCCCCGGGCTGGCGCTGGTTGGTCACTCGCACGCTCCCCAGCGACCGCTCTGGGGTGAACAGCGACTGGGACGCTCGCTGCAACAATTGGCCAACAGCCTGGACCGAAGGCCATGGATCTGGGCGCTGACCGGCTTTCTTGTTGTGGGGCTTTGTGGAGCAGGCTACCGACACCTCACCGTCGAAACGGATTTCACGAAAAATTTTCGAGAGGGTACCCCGATCGTCCGGTCCTACCAGTTTGTCGAGCAGCGGCTTGGTGGTGCAGGAGTCTGGGATATCTACATTCCGGCGCCACAGAGGTTCACCGAAGAGTTCTTTGAGCGGATTCGCAACTTCCAGCGTCAACTCCAGCAGGAGGTGCAGGTCCCGCAGGGGGCCGGCTCCACTGCCGGCCTGACCAAAGTCGTCAGTCTGGTCGATGTCCTGGATGCAACCCAACAAGCAGCCGACCAGCTTGCCAAAGAGCCCAAATTTCTCTGGTCAGACCCTGTGATCACAGTTGTTCGTCTGTTGAAGAATCTTCCTCCCGAGCAACGGTATCGCCGGTTTGCCGAACAGATGCCTCCTCTGGCTGAGGCGTTGATCGGCTCGGACCCGGAGGAGAGCCGGCGTTACTATCGCATCATGCTCCGAGCACGGGAACAACAGTCGACAGAGAACAAGCAGTCGATCATTCGGCAAGTCAAAGATCTCACCGCTCAGGAATTTCCGCAAGGGAAAGTGACCGGTTTCTTTGTGCTCCTGGCGGCGCTGATTGATAACCTGTTGTACGACCAGCGGTGGACTTTTCTGTTAGCCGGTGCTGGAATCGCTCTGACGGTCACCTGGATTTTTCGCAACCCTTTGGTCTCTCTTGTCGCTCTGGTGCCCAATGTGTTGCCCATCTTCGTGGTGCTCGGTTTGATGGGACACCTCGGCTACCGCGTCAACATGGGCACCGTGATGATCGCCGCGGTTTCCTTGGGCCTATCAGTCGATAGCTCGATACACTACATTTTCCGGCTGCGATATGCCATGAAGACGGGTTTAGGCTATGCGGGCGCTGTCAGCGAGGCTCACCAAAGCGTTGGGCTGGGGATTGTTTTTTCGAGCCTTGCGTTGATCGCTGGGTTTTTGGGATTGATGCTCAGCAACTTTGTGCCCACGCTCTATTTTGGGGCCTTAACGAGTGGGGCGATGCTGGGCGGGCTCTTTGGCAATCTCGTTCTGCTGCCGGTGTTACTGAAGCCGATTTACGGGGGCGTTGGCAAATTGCAGTGAAGACAGCCTGCAAACCGACTGTCGCCCGATTGATACCGAGCGTTCCCCACCCAGGCCTGGACAGACTCGACCGGGTGATCCGACCAGACCCCCGACATCCCGGGGACGGTCAGGTGTTCCGCAAGTCCTCCGCAAGTCTTCCGCAGGTCTTCCGCATTTGTTCCGCAAGTCCTCCGCAAGTCTTCCGCATTTGTTCCGCAAGTCTTCCACATGGGAAGCGGAACGTTTGCGGAAAGAATGCGGAGCTAGAGAAGAGAAGAATAG
>CAZYKP010000137.1:0-18255 GCA_964648025.1 uncultured Pirellulales bacterium
CTGGGTTCAGTAGGTTCACCGGGCTCAGTAGGCTCACTGGGTTCAGTAGGTTCACTGGGGCGACTGGGATCAGACGGGTTATTCTCTGTGACTTCATTGTTGAAAACGATCGTTGGCACGGACGATTGCGTTGTGGTTGTGCCGTCGCTGACGGAAACGCGATAATCCGGAGCGATGCCGCTGCCATCGTGCACAAATCGAATGACCCCGGCGAGAAGTTCGGCATGGGTAAAGCTGGTGATCGCCAACGTTGGCGAACGGCGATGCACGAACATTCCGTTCTGAACCTGGGATACCGCATACGTCAAACCGGCGAAAGCAGTGTCCGTGTCGGTTGTGTTCAAGTTTCCTTGAGTCAGGATCACGGTGTCCCCGTTGGAAATCTCAAGGAAGTTGCCGGTCAGCTCAGGAACGGGTCCGCCTGGAAGGGCGGCAGGAAGCTCGCCTGCAGCCGTTGTATCGTAGAGCAGTGGATAGTTTGTATTCGCAGGAGACAACGATCCCACGACGCCACCATGAACCCAGGAAACTTGTTGTGCTCCCGCGGGAATCAAGTTGCCACCGAATGACATGCCGTACATGTCTTGGAGCTGTTGGTTTGTCTTGCCAACGTATTCTTGCGGAATCTGAAACTGCGGGTTTCCGTTGGGCACTTCGTTGAGCGGGATGTAGTTGGCGGCTTGACTGTTCCAGTAGATTTGTTGCCCATCAAGCGTGATTTGATCAGGTAACAGGAAGAAGAAGGGCTGTCCAACGCCACTCCCAAAATCACCTTGCTGGAACTGAATGTTCTTTCGGCTGGCAGCGTCGCCGGCGACTGCGGTTCCATCAAGGCTCCCGAAGTTGATGTTGGACATGGTGAGAGTTCTGGCCGCTGCGCGTGGTTCTTCAATGAGCATATCCGTGGTGTTCTTCAGGGTGAAGTTTTCCATCACCCATTGATCACCCCTCGGAGCAAGCATCCCCATCTTAAACCCTTCGATGGAAATGTTTTCCAGACGACCTGGACCACGCGTGACGCTGTTGCCCATATCGAGGCCAACACCTGTGTTCACGTTGTTGGCGAAGTAACGGTATTGCGCGCCAATTCCGACGATTTCAGCATTCTTGATGGAGATTCGCTCGGAGTAGTTGACGTTGATGCCATTGCGACTCCCCCAGATCTTCAGACCGTCGAAGGTTGGCCTCAGCGTGTCGATGTAGGCCTGGGGTGGTGCCGCATGGAAGGCACTTCCGCCGTCGCCCAAGTAAGTGTCAGAATGCATGTAACGAACGACCAACCCCATGGTCGATCCTGAGATTTCGTTATTGGAGACTGCTGCCAGTGGAGCCCACCAAACCGGAATCGAGGTCCGATTGGGAATCAGGTGACCGTTTGGAATGTTGGATGTTTGGACTGTGCCTCGCCCCTTGTCTGCTTCGACCAACCCGTCATTCCAAAAAATCATCCCGTGTCCCGAGTTACCGGAAGACACATTATTCGTCACGCTGACCAGATTCCCCGAAAGCCAAAAACCGTCACCGGTGACTCCAAACTGTTGGTTGTCAAGCCCGGCTTCGAGCCGGACCCCTCCATCCTCTGAATCCGTCACAGGAATGGGGCTGACTGTTCGAATCGCGATGTTGTTATCGAACGAGCCGATTTCGTCTCCGACTTCGGTGTAGTAGGCAGAACCCCAAACTCCGTAGGCAATGTTCTTGGAAAAATTCACGTGGCTGGAGTGATTGACAAATCCCCACCCCGGGCTACCATCGACCACACTGCCACGGACGGTGGCCGCTTGGGAAGTTGGGTTGACGCCGCCACGGTGAAAGTGCAGCACATACCTTCCGCGAACATTCGTGGCTTCGCTGTTGCTCGTCACGCTGTAGTGGATCGGTGCCTGACCGCTATTTCCCACCTGATTTCTTTGGAAGCTAAATGACAAGTCATTGACATCCTGAGACTTGTCTGTGCGTCCCAACTGGTAAAAGCCGACATTGTCGATCGTGACGTTATTGGTATGAGCAAACATGATGTGTCCGCGTCGGTCAGTTTGGGAATTCTCCGATCGAACTTCGACGTTTCGCGTTGTGTTGGCGACGTAAACGTTGAGTCCTGCTTTTGGCGCGATGTGATCTTGGTCGAGTGGTCGATCCAGTTCAACGGTCGTGCCGTTGATCGAAGAGATCGTGCGAACCTCATCGCTGGTGGCACCCTGCGTTCCGGTGATCACGATTCGATCACCCCTTTTCCAATTCGTTGGTGTGGTCGTCAATTCCAGGGACGTCGCTCCCTGGGCTGGCTGAGTCGCAAGAGTGACTCGGTCGGTTGTCTGAGCCCCGACCATTTCCGTGCGACCCATCAAAATCGCCCCACGGCTGATCAGTGTCGGATCCCAAGTCCGATCAATCGCGCCGTCGTCCGCGAAGATCAGCTTGGCGGTGACATGGGAGGCAACAGGATTCGCTGCGGTGCCAATTTCCAGTCGGCCGTTGCAGGTGCTGACCAGCGTATCAACCTGGAGCTGTGTATTGACGTCGGTCGCAAATCGCAACGTACCATCGACACGGATTGACTTGAACTCTTCGCCGACCACGCGGTCGACCGTCACGGAGAGACCAGTCCCGACAAGAACGCGAGCACCTTCGTTTGGGATGGCCCCGTTTCTCCAGGTCGAAGGATCAGACCAGTTGCCCGACGTGACAGCGACATGCGTTGCTTGGGCATCGGTGACCAGCGCCATCACGGCGGGGTTGTGATGGCCACAGTGAGAAGACATGGTCATTGAGGAATGGCCATTCATGCCCATCGCAACGTGAGCTTGCTCACCCGTTGTGACTGGATCCATCGGCATCATGGCATCGGCAGCCAAGAGCTGTCGAGTTTCCAGTTGCTCAACCGACAACTTGCAGGTTTGGCTTTCTTTCCTTGATGCTCGTGGAGACAGTGGTCGCAAAAGCATGGTTGTGCTCTCAAAGCAATAATCGAGACTTTTTGAACCGGAACAGGCTGCCCAGGGACTCTCTTCAGAATCCGACTGGCTACCTCAAGTAAGAAAGCTCCGACTCAGACCTTTCACTTGCTTTGAAGATTTTTGATGAGGGTCGGATTGGCCGATGACGCGGTGCCGATCCAGATCAAACCGAATCCTTCATTCCCACCCCCCCAACAGGGTCTATCCAAATTTCCAGGTCACGCCTTGTTGCGGCTTGGACAGCAACCCCAGGTGGGAGGTTGGGCATTCGCCGAGAAAATTCCGTTTGCTCTGTCTCGAGCGAACGCACTGCTGCATAATGGTGACACTGAGGCGGGCTTCCGCTCGGTCCAGGATCCTGAGCCATCCTCCCAACAAATCCACATCCTCTGATCTCGCAACCCGCCTCTGCTCGCTTTTCGTGAAGGACTCGGTTCGTTCAGGACTCACGAACGTTGCACCTTGTCGTTGTCCGAATGTTCGGTTTCCCAACCGCGGAACGCCTCACAGATCGATCTCAAAGAGAACGCGCCTTTCAAGAGCCTTGGGCTGTCGGCAAGACGGAAGAAGAGAAAAACGGCGAGACCAAGCGATGACACACACGACACGCCAAAGCCTGCTGCTTCGAATCCGGGATGGCGAAGATCATGCCGCGTGGGAGCGGTTCGTCGAGATCTACGGTCCACTCCTTTTTCGGTTCGGAGTCAAGAAAGGGCTGCAGGAAGCTGACGCTTCCGATATGGCTCAAGACGCCCTGCAACGCGTCTCACAACACATCTCCAAGTTCGAGTACGACCCCTCACTCGGGCGATTTCGGTCATGGCTCTTTCTTATTGCTAGTCAATCCACTGCAAATTTGCTAAAGAGGAACGCGCGGCAAGCTGTTGGCAGTGGCGATTCTGCGGTCGCTCTTTCCCTAAATCAAATTCCGGTTCAGGAAGAGGAGTCGCTTTGGGAGTCCGACTACCGCCAGCACCTTCTCGATTGGGCACTGGATCAGGTCCGCAAAGACTTCGCCGAGAACACTTGGCTTGCCTTTGTGAAAACTGCCATCGAAAATAAAGACCCCAAACTCGTCGCCGAGTCTTTGGGGATGTCGGTGGGTGCCGTTTACATCGCCCGTTCCCGAGTCATGAAACGACTTCAAGAAAAGGTCGCAACCATTGATGACTCTCTGGAATGACTCCAGTCAGTGATCTGAAGGGGCAACTTAAGGGAGTCACTCGATAGCCATGAATCGCCTGCCCGATTGCCCAAAGCTCCAATGGCTTGTTCGAATGATCGACGGAAAGGTCTCAGCGCAACAAGAAGCCCTCCTCGTGAGCCACCTCGACAACTGTGCTTCCTGTCAACAACGGCTTGTTGAGCTGGAGAACGAGCAACTTCGCTCAGAGCTGCGACGTTCATCTTTCGACGAATCGAAGATCAAGTTGCGAGCTTTTGAGAGCACGCTTGCAGAACTGCGATCCGAGAGGCCCCGTGACGCCGAGGCCTCGAGACTCACCCCTTACGCGGATGTCGTCCCCTGGCTCGGCCCGAGTGAATGTGGCATTGGGACGTTGCGTGAATTTGAGCTGATGCGGTTCATCGGGCGCGGAGGTATGGGATTGGTGTTTGAAGCCATGGACACCAAACTCCAGCGATCTGTTGCGATTAAGTTGATGTCGCCCGGACTTTTGGCGGATGTGGCAGCCTCGGAGAGATTTCTCCGCGAGGCCAGGTCAGCGGCCAAGATCAACCATGACAATGTTGTCACGGTCCACGCGGTCGATCAGATCCGCGGGCTCCCGTATCTTGTGATGGAGTTGATCCACGGCCCTTCCGTTGCGGACCAACTCAACAGGACCACGAACATTCCGTTCCAGGACATCCTGAATTTCGTAAGACAGATGGCACTCGGACTCGCCGCTGCGCATGAAAAGGGAGTCATTCACCGCGACATCAAGCCTTCGAATCTGATGCTCGACGCGCACTCCAAACGTGTCAAGATTGCGGATTTTGGGCTGGCTTCCACTGTCAACGATGTCTCGTTGACACGAAGCGGTCTCATGGCCGGGACACCCGATTTCACATCGCCGGAACAAGCAAGCGCCCAGCCTGTCGATGCGAGAAGCGATCTCTTCAGCCTGGGCAGCGTGCTGTTCCTCCTGTGCGTCGGACGCCGTCCCTTCGAGTCGCCATCCTTGATCAAGACGCTCGACTCAGTTCGGAACCGTGCGGTTGAACGAGTCGATCGACTCAACGGGACGATCCCTGGTCATTTCGCGGATATCGTCGAGCGACTCTTACAGAAACGCCCGGAAGATCGCATTCAATCGGCGCACGATCTTTACCACGAAGTCTCCAGGATCACCTGGTCGGCTTCGCGGAACACCGAAGAGTCGCGCTTAGCCTCCGTTGGTGTATCACGAAGCGTCCCGACCTCATGGATTGCCATTGCCGGATTCTTGTTGGTTCTCGGTTTGATCGTCGGATTTCTCGGGCTTCATCCATTCCGAGGTCATCGAATTGCGGTGACCGATTCGGTTGTCGTGTCAGCCGTCGACTCAACGACTCATGACACAAAGAACTCGCAGACTGTGGTTTCCGAGTCCGAGGAGCCCTCACGGGCCACCAACGGCGACTCCGAAATTGGATCCCTTCAAGTCGACACATCGCAAGAACTCCTCGAAGCACTCCAACGACCGGGCCCCCTCCAGTTGAGGCTGGCTCCCGGACGGGTGTTCCGATTGAGTTCCCCGGTCCAGATCGTTGGCCGGTCGGTCCGCGTCGAATCAGAGCCTGAAAACCGCGCGATCGTGGAGCTTGATTTCTTTCAGGATTCGCCGTCGGTCCTCATCGAAAACGGCTCCTTCATGCTGCTCGGAATCCAATTACAAGACACCAAACGCGCACGAGCAGAAGAAGCGCCCATCTACTGTGAGGGCGGAAGTTTTCATTTGGTCGATTCGATCGTGACCTGCTCCGAGCGGTCCACCTTTTTCATCGGGAACGAGTCCGAGTTGTCTCTCGACTCGACTGTTGTTGTGGCTCAGGAAACCGCCTTTTCACTTCGCGCCAGTCGCGCTCAATCGCTGGAGGTGAATGCATCCATCATCGCGGCCCGAGCGAACTTCGCTTTCGAAGGGCACATCGATCTCAACATCAAAGCCACGGAAAGCTGCTTCGTGGGCAAGCACCTCTTTTTGCTGCAATCGGATTGGCCGCTGGAACACGTCTCCGCCAAAATTACTGCTGATAACACTCAGTTTCTCTCACCCAGTTCATTGTTCGAATTATCCCTTCCGTCCGATGAACGACCTTTCATCGTCGGTGAGACATTTGGCAAGAGTCTTCGATTGGAATGCACTCAGTGTTCTTTCCCTGAGCAATTGCTCCGCTATCACAGGAAAACTGGCGTCGAATCGTTTTCGTGGACCGCCGCGGAGGCTCGGCCAGATGCCCAATTCCGATCACACTTCACGCCGATTCGCCTCCAGTCTCTGATTGATCGGATCCGCAATGCTGAGCTCAAGTCCGTGCGCGACGTGCGGTCCATGACCGAATCAAAATAAAGCTGGGGACGCTTTCGTTCGTGAGCGGTCCGAGTCGGCGACCTGGATCACGGTTCTGCCCTCGCGCAGCGGTGCCCGGGCTTGAGCAACCCTGTTGTAAAACTCATCCCATGACCGGGTTGAAGAATCGGGTTGAACATCCGTGAAAGGTCCGACGGCGTTCCCTCGTTCTTAAGCCGAACTTCTGACGGGTCTATGACCGTAACCTGTTTTCTGACATAGGGATAGATGCAACGAGAAATGCGCGAGTCTGGCTACAATCGAGTGGGCTAGCAAAAAAATTAGCCTGGAATTGGAAGCCCAAGAAGTTTAAAGATGTGCTTCTGATAGGGGGTAGGTAAGGTGATGGTCTCAGATTCAACGTCAGGGTGGTCCCGAAGCCGAAGGCGGTTCTTACAGAGGGTCCCCAGGTACGCCAACAAACTTCGAAAGCTCTGCACTGAGTAGCCCTCAGGCGTCCGTTTGCCGCCGTCTTTACGTCGAGCTGACTGTGATCGTTGAGCTGGCTGTACCGGAGACGACCCCGCGTTCGCTTCCTTCTTGTCTTGATCATCGAATAACACTGGAGCCAAGCGTTGACGCATGTGCCACTCCACATAGTACGCCAGCATACACAGAAACACATGCCCCTTGATACGTTCTTTTTTTCGATGGTGAATTGGGCGAACGTTGAGACCAACTGTTTTCAGACAACGAAAGCCTCGCTCCACCTGGGATAAACTCTTGTACGCCCGCACTGCCTCCTCCGCGCCCAGTTCTTCTTTGGCTACCGAGGTTCGGATGACGTAGAAACCATCCAGCGCGGATTCGGCTGCAATCTTCGCTTCATCTCGACGATAGGAAAAACATTCCTCACCGACCTCAAGTTGAAAGTGCTTCCCAACTTTGTACTTGTTGATCACTTTTCCAATTCGCACCCCAATGGCAGCTTCTCCGCGTAGTGGGTTCCGCTCCCGTCGAGTGGCCTCCACAACCTCATCCAGTTTCTCTTCTGTGCCTCGCAGCAATTCCCCTCGTTTGCGAGCACGTTCGGCTGCCAAGAGGGGATTGCGGCAGACGATTAACCGCTCACCTGGAAAGTCGGGAGAACTGATCTCGGCGGGGTTGCGTTGGTCAAACAACGACGTTTGAAGAATCTGTTGTTCGGCTAGTTTTTTGATGTTGTCTGCTCGGAGAGCACTGATCCAATCCAAGCCATCCACCTCGCGGAGCGTCTCATTGATCCGCTTAGTGGTAATCATGCCTCGATCTCCGACTAAGGCCGTACGCTTCACGCCAAACCGCTTGATGACTTTGTTGACTTGGCTTTCCAATGTATTCGGGTCGGCTGTATTGCCCGCGAAGACTTCAATCGCAATTGGACAACCTTGGGCGTTACAAAGAAGCCCATACACGATTTGTGGGAATCGCTTCTTCCCATCACGGTTATAACCAAACTGGACTAGAGAACTTTCTTGCCCTGTATAGTAGCTACTACTCACGTCGTAGAGCAGCAACGTGCCATCTTGAAGATGCTTCTTTGCGAGTTTGTTTTCGATGCGTGTTTGGCGTTGTTGTAACCAATCCAGGGCGGCGTAGAGGTGGTGTTCGTTGATGCGTTCTAATCCTAATTCCCATGCCAAGCTGGTGGTGGCAGAATCTTGGGAGTCCAGATCGCGGGCAGTAGCTAACTTGGACTGAGGAGAGATGATTCGAGCCACAATCATGGCCACGACTAAGAGACGCTCCTGGCAGTCTCGGGAAGCGAGGGTGGTCTCCAAACCGATATCGCGGAGAAGCCCCAAGACAGCAGCCACGTGACCGTGTGGCAAGTTGCGGACAACGTCCCATTGGCCAGAGGGAGTATCTCCGGCGAGTCGTCGGCGGATGACTTCGATTAAGTCCCCGGGGAGGTGAGAGATGTTCCCGAGGGTTTGATGCTTGACTTTGCCACCTTCGCGATACGTTCGGCGGAGAAGGTGGGAGGTGTACACCTTCTCGCCGACCTTGCGGTGGATTGTGGCTACGTGGACGGGGCCTGTTCTGCTAGACATACCTGCATTCTAAAGCAGGACATCAGAATGCGCAAGCAGGTTTTTAAATTTTCTTGGCTACAATCTTGCAGTTGATAAATCTGCGTAACCCGTTGATTGTCAGCTAGTTACGATGAAAACGGCCCACAATTCGCGCAGAAGTTCGGATTAATGGACTCGCAATGGTCGCTGGCCTGGGGCACAGCCTCAGCCGAGCGGACTGGGGCCGAGCGGACTGGGGCCGAGCGGACTGGGGCCGAGCGGACTGGGATGGAGACGGAAAGCCAGACGTCCAGCTTTACAGGCTCACTTGGCCGCAATCAGCAACTGTCTACACCGGATAGCATCCTGCAAACCCAATCATCGCTGGATCTCGCCTGGAATGCATTCTCTGTTCACACAGGGGATTCCCGCGAGCCCCTTTCCCCTTCACCGTCGCTTCGGCCTACACTGACTTTCAGAGGCCGGAGCGATGGTGAAGGCGTTAGGGGCGTCCCTTTGGTCGAGCCTGAGCCGAGGCTGCACACGCACGCCTCTGACCCGCAGTTCTAACCACAGATTTGGGTGAAGACCCAACAAATGAAAGCTGGCTTTGGATCCCTTGGATAGGTTGATGTAGGAGAGTATCTTTACGTGGCCTGGAATTCGAATTTGACAAATTCCGAATCGCAACCGCTCGCTCCAATTTGGTAACACGATGTCAATTCGCATTGGCGACTGCGGCCAATCGGTGGGGCCCTTGAAGCCCAGTGGAAAAGTTCTCATTGCGGGGGTTCGCCATGACGCTCGATCCGATGGCGACTTGATTGACCCCGATTGCCCGGTTGTGGTAGTGGGGAACGATCGTTTTGGGTTGTTGGTCCGAGCATCCGAACAAATTGGATCATTAGATCAGTTGCCGCGCTACGGGGAGAAAGTCCTGCTCCCCGGTGAACTGTCTACAAATCGCGAGAAACAGCGGGATGAGCAAATCCTTCGCGACCAACGCCGCACACGAAAACGGGCACTGTGTCTTACTATCCTCGGTGCGGTTGTTGGCTTCGTCCTCGCCGTTGCGCTGATGCTACAGAATTGGGCAGAACTCCGCTGGAGTTTGCAGTCAGGGTTCAACCTGTTGTTTGGCGCGGGAGGTGGAGCGACCCTAGCGCTGTGGATCGATCGGTTTTCCTCTGACTCTGGTTGCCACATTGCGGCTTTGAGCCTGCTGGGTACAGTTGTCGGTATTGGCATTGCCTTCAGTTGCCCCGAGATCGGGGATTTTAGGAGACTCTGCATTATTTTTGGACCTGGCTTTCTGCTTCCGTTTTTGGCCATGATGCTCGAGGGGCTGAATTCCTTAGAAGGCTGAATTGCGGAGTGTCACGGAAGTCTCCTACCTGCTCTGGCCTGAGACGTTCGAACTGTTGAAGAAGCACCGGAGCAAGCACCCGGACTGGGCGCACCAGCACGAAAGGTCAGCAGCTTTGGCGAGACGGAACCAGCGAGGGCGGCTACAGCAAGACTGACGTGATCGGTCGGGCCTACGCACGGTTTCTCGAAAGCTTGAAGATCGCCAAGGCCGACCGACGGCCTCTGAAGCTACTCCGGAAGACAGCCGCCAGCCGTCTCGGCCAGCACCGGGAGCATAGTCGATACGCTCAACACTTCCTCGGTCACGCTCCCAGGACCATCGCCGAGAAACACTATGTCCGTCCGTATGAGGAACAGTTCGACAATGCCATTCGGTGGCTCGGCGAACAACTGACTCGGGTTTGGCAGGGCTTCACTGAGGACGCAACACCTCCCGAAAAAAGGGAGCCATAGAGCCTCCGGCTTCTGGGCGGAGAGTCGAAATGCCGAGTTGGCCCAAGAGCAAAAGCACGGCGTTCAGGGAGAAGGAAGACTATTTCTCCCCAAACTGGTGGGGGACGTTCAGCCGGCCCAGTATGGTTGACTCAGGCTGACGGTTGTGCCGATTGTGACGGCAGCCAAGGGCCTCGATTCCCCGAGGGCATCATGGTGGACAAACGGCCGGGTCGGAACGACCCTTGCCCCTGTGGCAGCGGCAAGAAATATAAGCGGTGCTGTGGGCATCGGGATCGAGCCGGCTCGACCGACGACGGCCTGGTGCAGCCCCGAGGTGTTTACGGAGAAGGCGTGGCCCTTCTGCCGCCGCCTCGAAAGACCCGCCAGGCTTTGCCCCGGATGCGAGCCGTCACCAGGGTCGGCGTGGACTACAGCTTTGTTGAGCCGTTCGGTGAAGCGACCGTCCACTATGCCTTCGAGATCGGGCGGATGGTGCTGCTCGCCAGCGGCTACGTCCTGCCGGTCGAGGGTCTGGAACCGGGGATGCGGTTCGTCCTCGAAGACGGCCAGATCGCCACCATTACGGAGGTCGAAGCCCCGAAGGTCTGGCAGCCGCCGTCCGATGTGCCCGACCAAAACGGCAACTTCAACGGCCGGGTGATCGGGACGATCAAGCGGACCGGCTTCATGACGATGGAGTTGGTCTTCGGCGGCGAGAAGGTTCGCACGACGTCCGCTCACCCGTTCTGGTCGGTCAATCGGAACGAGTGGGTCGATGCTGGCGACCTGTTGCCCGGAGAGCGGCTTCGGAGCGAATACGGCCGGACGATTGCCGTCGATTACATCGGCCCGCCTCAACCCGGCCGGATCGACCTGTACAACATCGAGGTCGAGCAGTTCCACACCTACTTCGTCGGCACGGCAGGCAATGCCGCTTTCGTGCATAATGGCGTGCCTGGTCCTGAAGGGTGTGGAATTCCGCTTCCAGCGAAGGTCGACGGCGCAGAGGGAGAGGTACGACGATTACTCTACAGCCGCTTGCCCGTGGAAGGCAATGGTGGAAGGTGGGTCGGCGATCCTGGCAACGGGACTTGGATATCAACTGACATGCGGGTTCGGCGTGCCGTCGCAGGGCCAGGCGGAAACGTGCCCGAGTCCGTCAGTGTGGTATTTCGCAACGGAGAACCGGATTTCAGTCCCTGGGTCCGAACGCATGGAGGAGTTCGTGGCCAAACCAGGATAACGCTTGATGTAGACGCTAATGCTTCACTAAGGACTCGCACAGATCGGGACTTTGCTAAAGCCGACCAATGGTTTGCCGATCAACTCAACAAGTCTACTGTTTCTCATCCGGCTGGTGGGACATGGACAAAAGCTAACGTCAAGCGATGGAGAACTCAGAATCGCCTCACTTGGCATCACATGAATGACAAGACAACTATGCAACTCGTCCATCGGGGTTTGAACGACTTCGTTTCCCATTTGGGCGGACGCACATTGAGAGACCGTGACTTTGTCCCACCACTGCCGCGTCGTAAGCCCAGCTAGCGGAGAGGCCATGGAAAACAAATACGATGAAGTCATGAGTAGAATTGAGTTCTACTATGTGGATGAAGAACCTTATCTCATGAACGAGGAGTCATTGCTTTTACTAGAGCAGCAGCTCGCTTATCCGCTGCCGACCGATTATCGGCAATTCCTTCAGAAATATGGTATCACTGCCGGGGGAGGTGATGTCTGTTACACCAATGCAGACGACCCGAACGAGGTCGAGTCCTCAGTGGAAGTGTTCTACGGCATAAAGCCAGGTGATTCTTACGACTTACTCGAACGGAAGAGAGGCTTTGGCGATAGACT
Organism: uncultured Pirellulales bacterium; assembly: GCA_964648025.1. Taxonomy (GTDB): domain Bacteria; phylum Planctomycetota; class Planctomycetia; order Pirellulales; family Pb10988; genus CAZYKP01. The sequence goes on from CAZYKP010000137.1 coordinate 12,166, forward strand.
GCCTATTCGCATATTGCCTATTGCGTCATCGCCGGGTGGGGAGTTTTGCTTGTCCTTGGCGGGAAACGACATTGGCAACGTCTACTGGTGGGACTCACACGGTGGCTCTCGGGATTCGGACGAGAATCTTGAATTTGTCGCCAGAGACTTCGACAGCTTCCTAACCGGCCTGATAGTCGCAGAGATCGAGTAGCCGTCGACAAGCAGAACCCGCCGCAACCCGGTCGGATCGACCTGTACAACATCGAAGTCGAGCAGTTCCACACCTATTTCGTTGGCACAGCAGGCAACGCCGCTTTGGTGCATAACGGCGTTACCGGTCCCGGCAGCTGTGGAATCCCTCAACCGGCGAAGGTCGGAGCGTTTCGTGGGGATGACTTTCCATATTCGCCCACCAGTCCGAAAGGCCCAAAGTCGCACATCAACGCAGGTGGCGACTTGGTGCCTGCCAATCCGGTAGGCGTTTACAATGGTCGTGAAGTTACCATCGCGGACACATCCTCGGCTCCTATCGTCGTGGAAGGAAAGTCAACAGTCCGTTCACCAGCTTCAGTCAGACTGAAGCGAGAGCGGTTGCATGGTCGCCTCAGCACGGCAACGAAATTGGCGTCAAGCTGAAGGAACTTGAGAAGGCAATCAACGCCGGGGAATTACGTGGCGTGAGTATTCACTACCAGGAACAGATCGTCGAAGCGTTGATGAGGGAGCCAGCGAACAACTTTCGGACACGAGCATTGAACTTCACTCAGCAAGAGAACGAAATCTTGATAAGGAGCATTATTCCTTCGAGATTCATCGAAACCAATTTTTAGGTCCGTGGTGATGGCTATGAAACTACTGTTTTGCGACGAGGTGGTCGGTACTGTTGACAACATCGGCCAAGATGGTCCAGAGGTGTGGGCGTCCTTTCAGCCTAACGACAGAGCGACGCCGCTATTGAATATGTGGCAGTTCATTACGAACGAAGACAACTATGACACTGACCCACCGTTTCCCGAGCAGTATCTGGATGATCGATCGTGGTGCGTCGAAGATGAAGACGGGACAAGGCGTGGAGTTTTTCTTCCGGCCATTTACAGCGACGGGGCAATAAGCTGGCGATGGAGAAATAGCCAGGTGGTTTTCTGAGATAAACCAGTTGCTCACATCTGGCCCTTGCTGCTTGCTTGGCCAGCGTTCAACTAAACTTTCCAGTTCTGCCCGAGTTCTTCCGCCACACTCAGGCGACTCGCCTTCCTGGAAGAACCTACAACTTTTTCTTCTCGATCGGCCAAGACCAGCGAATTGCCTTACCGGGTCGGAGCCTTCCCGAAATGGCTGAGGTTCGTCCTGGCTGGGGGTGGTCGAGTGACCGAAGGTTCGGCGGACTGATGCTCTCGACTGCAATCGTGGCGTTTGTTCACGAGAGCCGAGCTTTCGGCACGATAGGCAGGAGATTCTGGCGTTTACTCAGGAGTGTGAGACTTACTCCTGGTTCTACGAGAGAATAGGAATAGGTATTACTCTGCACTATATCCTTACCAGGAGAGCGGAGGCACGACCTGGAAATCGTGGCGTTTATTCACGAGATTCGACGAACGCCCGTGCCCGACTATGACTCTTCACTCGCCAGCCCCGGAATTATCGGCCAGCCCGTTGGCAACTCGATCCCGTTCGGCTTCACATTGGGCGGGATCGACGTAGGCAAGCTGGCTGAGGGCATCACTCATCTGCCCAGAGACTCTTTCGCCGTTTGGAAACCGGCGGTCCAGCCTGACTCTGACGAGAGAAACCTTTCGACCAGCGACGAAGGTGATGCCAGGCGAATCGACTTCCACGTTCCAGAGTTGACCTCGATATTGCCACATTTTCCCTTTGGCGTGCCCAATGGCCTGCCCGACAGGGTCGCCGGCCAGCCAATAGCCTACCAGTTCTGTAGAAAGTGTGGTCACGATCCTGGGCGGTTCACTGGGGAAACGAGGGTCAATAAAAGGGTCAGGAATTAGAACTCGTCTCGGGGTCAAATCGACCCGCCGTAACCTCTTGCCCTGATTGGGTTTATAGTGGGCGACACAGGACTCGAACCTGTGACCTCTACGGTGTGAACGTAGCGCTCTAGCCAGCTGAGCTAGTCGCCCTCAAGAGACTCCGGAGAAAAGAAGTTTGAGAGATGTTCCATCTCTCAAACTTCAGCAAGTCTAGCACTGAGCTGCACAGCTCACCAGACCAGCAGTCAGGCCTTAAGCTGGAACCGATTCATCGCGAGATTCTGCTTTGGGTTCGGCCTTGGGTGGATCAAACTTGGGCGGGTCAAACTTGGGAGCGGTGGACTCGTCCCGATCGTCGATCTCATGGAAGCTGGATCTGCTGGGGGTGGAGCTGACACTGGCCGAGTTGACTGTGGCGTTCATCTCGTCCTTGAAACCATGAAGCCCGCGTTGAAACTCGATCCAGCTGCGGCCCAGCGATCGCCCGACCTCGGGAAGTCGTTTGCCAAAGAGCAACACCCCCACCATGCCGAGAATAGCAATCTCCCACGGACCCAGCCCAAATCCCAACAATAAGCTTGTATGATTCATTAGTTCACCTCCCCATCACGGAGCTGATTCTCTCGTGTTGTGTGAGAGTTCTCAACATGTCCCCCCTGGCTCTTTGTGGGTTGAGCTTCAGACTGGTCAGTTCCGTCCTCCCTGCCTGTGGTTGTGGAGGCCTCGGGAATGAAACTCTGTTCGCTCAGTCCTCGACGAAACTCGTTCAACCCAAGTCCAAGACTCCGCATCATCGAGGGGACCCGATGGCCAAAGAGCAGCAAGGCGACCAGTCCTACGACAACCGCTTCAGTCGGTCCCAAGCCAAAACCAAACACCCGCCACCGGATAGCTTCTGAAAGCCAAGCCCCCGATGCAACGCATTCAAAACCGGTCACGATCTGTTCCTTAACAGAACAGTTTCCATTCCGTTTCCCCTGAGACCCAACCGCATGATGGATCGTTGCCGGCGTCGCAAACTGGCTCCGCAGATCCTCCCCCCAAGACAGGCTAACGTCGCCTCTCCAAGGGTGGCAAGATTGGTCAACTGCTTGTCAGAAGTTGTGAGGTCCGCTTAAACCGTCTGAACATCGTGCGGGAGCAGTCAACGGGATTTGACCAGAGAGACACTTTGGAAGCTCTCTAGGGAATGGTGCCAGCCGAAGGTCTATGGGCTGTCGCGGGAACGGCGACAACCCGGTCGTTGATGAATTTCCCTTTACGGCTTGCCTAAGTTCGATTTCTGCAGCACCTGAAGCCAACGCAACCGTCGTGATCCAACGGACCAAACGCTCGATAGAGCCTTCCTCTGCAGGAAAACAATCTCGCGGCAACACTAACTTGAGGCTTGGCTTTCCTTTTTGCTTTGTTCAACTTGGGCCGTCGAATCGGACTCCTCATCCGCGCCTTCGACGCCCTTTTTGAACTCCAGGATGCCTCGTCCCAAGGATCGCATTGCCCCCGGCAACCGGTGGCCAAAAAGCAGCAGGGCGATGCCACCGATGATCATCATCTCCATCGGGCCAAAGCCAAAAGCCAACAGCATTGGAGAGCACCTCGTCAAGCCGCATGTGGCTAAATAAGGGCTGATCGGTGATATCTGTTCCGGCGGTGCCGGTTGCAGACAGATTGGTCAGCCACGGGGATTCTGCAGAACTGTGGGCACCGAAGCGGCTGCCGACAAGATGGCTGGCCCATCTCGTGGGAAAAAGGGCTTCGGTGGAAGATACCTGAACTTCTTGACAAGTCGCTTGGATGTTGTGGCAACCCGCCAGAAGATTCAAAAGCCGAACCCAGTTCAGTCTAACTGTTGCCAGCCTCGTGTCAAACGACCTCCCGCATCAAGACCCACAACCAGACTGGTCTGACAGAATCGACGCCCGACTCAACCTCCTCCGATTCTCCAGAACAAGTCCAATACCGGTAATGAAATTTTTAAGCAACCCATATATTCCTTTAACTTTTCTTTGCTTGATAACTTGTCTCACTTGTGTTTGCGACTTGTTGATCACAACAGCGGAGGTGAATACTATAAAATTTTGATGAAATAATAGAACAGGCGGTTGGTGCTGTCATGGTTTGCTGGTAGCGTCCTGAATAATCCCCCACCACTTGTTTGCCGCGAATGCGCCTCGACCTTCATGCCAGCGATGTGTTTGGCATCATTCCCCAATTCACCCCAGGGTCCATCGCCGCTGGCTGTCTAGCTGACTGACTCCTTAGCAGCCGGTTTGCCCTGCCAGTGACTGGTCGCTCAGATTGGTGGGCTCGGTTCCACCTCTGCTTTGGGCCTCCATTGTTGCTTCCCGGATTCGGCTGTGCGGTTTTGGTTGGTTTTCAGAAACCAGACCGCAAGGACCTTTTGGCAACCCCCATTCTTGAGGAGACCTCCCATGCGTAGCCCCAAAACCCTGTGGCTTTCGGCGTTTTTGGTACTGTGCGTGCCGGCTTGGGCTTAGGCTCAACCCAGCCAGTTCGGTTTCGCTGGCGACCTCAGTGGCAGCTTTGGTCCTGCCACTCTGGATTTCTTCAATGGCAGCACGACCTCTTCGACCGTCAATTTCGGGACTGCCAGCGGCCTGGGTCTGTCCGCCTTGCCTGGCGGAGATGCCCAAGTGATGCAGTTCCCCGCCTTTGCTCCCAATCAGGGCCTGGCGCTTGAGGTCAATACCTCCGGCAACGGCGGCGGATCATTCGTCAATCAGTATACCTTCGGTTACGATGTGCTGTTGGATGCCGGACCAAGCTTCGCAGGTCTTCTCCAAACCAATGCTACCAATTCCAATGACGGAGATTTCTTTCGCAGAAGCGACGGCGGGATTGGGATCAGTGGCGACTACGACGGCCAGGTTTCTGCTGGGGCCTGGCACCGCGTGGCGCTCACCGTAGATACGACAACTGGCACCATGACCAAATACATCGATGGTTCGCTAGTTGGCACAACTGGCATCAGCGGCTTGGATGGTCGTTTCTCTCTCTTCACCGGCCCGACCACCCTGTTGTTGACTGACAACAACAACGAAACCACCTCCGGAGCCATCAGCAGCGTATATTTTGAGGACCGCGTGCTCAGCCCAACTGAGATCGCTGCTTGGAATAGCCCCGATGCCGATGGGATTGGGATGCCCACCTCGCCCTCAGCTGGCAGTCTTTTGGATAACAACTTACTGGCCAACCCGAGTGCAGAAGAGGGCGCCGGCGGGGGCAGCTTTGCCTCCAATCTGTTGATCGACGGGTGGACTAAGGCCGGGCCGGGTTCTTCTGTCAATGCAACTGTTGTTGACTATGGTGCGTCCCTTGTGCCACCGGTTGGCACAGTCCCTGGTGGTGGAGACCAATTCTTTGTCGGCGGCCAGACCGGCTTGGCGACTTTGGTGCAGTCGTTCGATTTAACCGAGCTGGCTGCTCAGATTGATGCCGGGCTGATTGAATACGAGACCTCCGGCTGGTTTGGAGGTTTCTCAATCCAAGATGAGCTCGGAAATGAGATGGGCACCGCCTCCATCGGCGGCTTCTCCGCTGCCGATCGAAACAACCTCACCACTCTGCTGCCTGATGAGAACGCAGGTTTGCTGCCGAGCGGCACCCGTTTGCTGGTTGCCTCGTTGGTCTTCGACCGCGCAGGCGGGACCGACAACGACGGCAGCGCGGATTTGCTCCCGCTGACCTTGACCTCCTCCGCTGGGCCGGTCATCCCCGAGCCATCCAGCCTGGCCCTGCTCGGCTTGGGTGCTGTTGGTCTGGGTCTAGGATCTCGTCGACGCAAATAAGATCATCGCGAGGACAGATCCCCCACTGGACTCCCACGTTTGTCAGATAATCCCTTCGATGATCGCAGAGCGATTCTGATTTCCACATGCAACACGCCCCATCGGTCAACTGGCCGGTGGGGTTTTTCAGGGGAGCACCCATTTCCCCGCGAACTCTCTCCGAAGGGAAAGTTCCTCTCGGTGAACCATCCAGCAAAGAGCGTGTCTTGCGGAAAGTCGTGGACTTGCTTGCTCTTGCAACGACGGCTGACTGCCAAACCGCTGCTTGCCGAGTTCCAACAGAATGAGTTTCGCCTTGACCAGTTGGCCCTCTT
>CAZYKP010000138.1:0-18135 GCA_964648025.1 uncultured Pirellulales bacterium
CGTCTTGCCCCTCGTCCCGTTGTGACCTGAAGTAGTCGGCGCTGAGGAAGGGCTTGGGGTCCTCATGCTCCGTCAAGAGCAGCATCCGCTGATCGGCGATGAAGGGCCCCTTGTCCCGAGCCATGGTTGCTCCGGCAGCGCTTGGTGACAAAATCAGTGGTGCTGGAAGGTCCGCACCCGAATCGTCGAGGACAGGATGCTTGGTCAAGCAATCTCGAATGTGCTCCTTCAACTCGCTGTCTGTGTGCTCATCCTCAAGATGATCCTCCAGCGTTTCGATTGCAGCTTCGTCGCCGAGTTCAACCAGGATATCCGCATCTTGTTGAGTACAAACCTCGGGAACAAATCGCAAGCGATACTCGCCGCTCTCCAACTCAACCGAAAACTGGCCCCGCCGATCTGTGCGGTGGGCGGAGACAATTTCTGAGCCGTCAGAGGACAACAGCCCGCAAGCGAGACCTTGCACCTCCGACTTGGGTGGCACACCCCATCCTAACGTGACCAAGTGCTGCTTCGGATCGTTCAGGCGATCTTGGGGGCCAACCATGATGAATACATTATCCCAACAGTATTGGGATACTTGCCCGGGAACAACGCTGAGGTTCGTGGCAACCTCCTCCAAGATCTGACGCAAGTTGGTAGCAGCTGAGGTTGTCATTTCTTGTCTCCTTCCGTCGGCGCGACGGTTCTTGATTGAGTCTCTGGTGACAGGGATCAGGCTCCGCCAAACTCGCGTCAGGGTACTGGGCCCTCGGCAACTCGGATTCGCTGAGCCCCAGCATCCCAATACAGCTGCCGGCCGCATGGGGAGAGCAGTGGGAATAGCATCGCGTCTACATAGCCTCTAGGTTGTTGAAGTGGGTCCTCCTGACCCATCACTGCTCGCCACAGAAAGAGTCCAGCGTCCAGCCCCGACTCAGAGTATCGGTGCAGCGAATGCTCAAGTCCGCATCGGATGCACTTCAGCTCGTAGTAGTCCCGACGCGAATGACTACCAGAATCGGGGCAGTCGCAGGCCTCATGGATTAGCAGAGCCGCTAGGTACCATGCGAGCGAGTGAATTTCCCCGGCAGTCGTTTCCCACAGCCAGTGATTGATCTCTTGGTCGGTTAACTCCAAGAAGTGCAGCAACCTCCGCAAACATCCGGCTGGCCTACCGTTCGCTTCGCTGGCGAATTGATTGGCAAGAAACACCTCAATCCGGTTGATGAGAATCTCCTCATCACTGCATAATCCCAGGGTTGTCGCGCATGAGTTGCGGACACTCCGCGGGTTATCAGGATCGTTGATCAGCAGCTCCAGACGCCCACGCAGTACGGCGTCCTCCTGAGGGACCGGGAACAAGCCCTCAATACACGCAACCTGCAGATCCTCGTTGGCGGCTGCCAACTGTCCCTCCAAGGCAGCTCGTGACTGTGGATCGCCGATGGCCGAGAGACTCTGGGCACAGGTGGTGCGCAGGGACATTTGATTGGTCTCATCGTTCAGCAGACCGATCAAGGTGTCTCGTGCATGATCCCCGCCAATGTCGCCCAGAGCCCGAGCACAGACGACCCTCAACGACACTGGCGAATTCACGTTCTGCAATACCTCAACGAAGGCAGCGAGAGATGCAGGGTTCCGGTCGAGGGACCCAACCGCAGCGCACCGGATGTCATCCGATTCCTGGTCGTTCTGCAGGAGTCCGAAAAGTTGCTGAAAGGATTGTTCACCTGGGATCCTACCGAGCCCGCGAACACAAGCCAGGCGAAGCTCCTCCGAGGAATTCTCGTCGTGAAGTGTCCCTGTCAGCGCTGTCAAAGACTCTTGACCGTTATATGCACCGATGCTCTCGGCGCAGACTTGCCTCAAATTGGCATTGGCCTCTCGGTGCTGGAGCCAGCTGATCAGGCAGTCCCGTGCGGTGTTTTCCCTGAGCATCCCCAGCCCGCGGGCCGCCGATTGCTGCCGAGTGACGTTGGCCGGCTGGTTGACTTCTTGGAGAAGTGTCTCAAGTGCCAGCTGTCCACCAATTCGGCCCAGCGCCAGACCACATTCGTGGCGCACCCGGGTCAACGTTCCGTTGGCTTGAAGCAGGTCTGCTAGGGCGCGGGCAAGTTCGTCGGTCGCATTGGGATCGTTCTGGAATGGAGTTGCTGCCCGAGCACATTCCCACTTCACAAAGCTGCCGACCTCCTCTCCACCAAGCAGTCCGACGAAGGCCTGCAAGCCGTGTGGAGTCGCCAAGGCGGCGCCGCACCCACCCCGCACCGCCCGAGGGATTTCCGAGTTCCCCGCAACTTTCGCCAGAACTGCGACCACGGGAGGATCAGGCACGCCTGCAAGCACCCTTGCACAGTGTCGGCGAAGTTGGCGGGATTGGCTGGGATCCTGGAGGCAAGCGAGCAGCGCGTTGACGCCTTGAGCACCGTGACGCAACAGCGCTCGGGCACAGCCCCGGCGGAGCGGCAATGGCTGAGACCGGTCCGTCAAAAGATGTTCAAGCTGTTCAAAGCTCGCCCGAGCAGGCGGGTCGGCTTCAGCGGTCAACCTATTGATCGCCGCTCGTAACGCTGGTGGGGCCATATCTCACCCTTGGTTTGACGACGGTGCTGTCCCGGTTTGCTGAACACAGCCTGTTTCCCGAAACCCTTGCGAAGGACCAGCAATAGCTTAGCCATAACCAGCAATAGCTCGCTAGCTGCGTTCCCACCCATCCGAGGCGGCATTCAACGTGCTGATCTCATCCTTCAACCTCAGAACGGCACCTGCATCGCAGCTAAATTCAGATTTGTTTAGAACAAGTTTTGGTTTCTTTGTAGCGATAGGCGTCTTGCGGCTGGCGAGTGAACGACCGCGGCCCTGAACCCTGTCGGCGGCTGCTTAACTCGCTTCATGCTGAATGATCCAAACTCCTTCCACTTGCTTCAACGCGTTGCGCCTCCGCTTCGCTCCGAGGCAAACAATTCGTGCCAATATCGCCGGATCGCAAACGGTCGACCGGTGATCACGCAGTGGACCTCCGGATAGCGCTTCAAAAATTCACGCAACGCAAGACAGGATTTGACGGGATGATCCATCGCCCGGGACTGATCCAGGGCATCAACCAACAAGCTCAAACCGCCCTGGCGTACTCGCCGAGTCAACAGCGCACGGACCAAGCCCGTGCTCAGTTGAGGGCGCCTAGCCTCGGTCTTGAACAGCTTCACCAACGTAGGGTCAGGATTTCCGCAATCGAGAAACCACTCCACAAGAGTCGGCAGTTCGGCGAAATCGATCCACATCGCCAGCCCCGCGTTGGATCCTGACTGCCGCAGGTATTGCGTCTGCTTCAGTGCCGTCGTCTTGCCCACGCCAGCATCCACAGTCAGGCACAAGCGCTTCTTGTCGAGATCTCCCAGGAACGCCGGACGATCGGTGACTCGCTCCCAGTAGCACTCGCCCTCGGGGACACCGTGGATCTCAATGGGTCGGATGTTCTCCTCATCATCGCCATCTCGCGGTAAGGCCCAGAGCTGCTCAGGGCGCAGGCAGGCCAACTGATGCCTGGGCGGACAAACCAGCCGCCAGAGACGTTGGGTCCAGATGAACGGGGGCCTTGGTGTGGGTGTTGCCATGACGGAAATCCTGCGTGCCTGGTTCAGCCTTCTACCATGCCACCTGCGCTGTCTGTCGTCACCTGCCAGGGTCCCAATACCAAACAGCCAGCGGCAGGGTAACTTTCTCTGCTCCAGCCCACACAGGGGATACTCTCTCCCCACAGGGATTTTTCATCTCTCCGACGGCGCCGAGATGCCTTTCCGAAATCGAAGGGCCCAGGACGTGTTTGAGGTCCGAACACGTCGAGGGCAACCTCAATCAGAAAGGCACCCCACCATGCTGCAAACCCTGCTGCTTCCCGGAAAGACAGTCGACCTGCTGGCTGAAGGCTCTTTGGCTCTGGACGACTCGGAATTCATCGATGCACCCCTTGGGAACGCCCGGGTCAATCGCCTCCGCTGCGACACCGGACGGCCGGGCGGACTCGGGCTCCTGGCCTGCCAGGCTGTTCGGCTGTTCGACCCAAACGCCCGTCTCTCCTGTTTCGGTTTGATGGGGCAGCTCGATCAGGACCAAGTCCTGCGGGCCGTGCGCTCCCTCCACCTGGAGCCGACCGGGCTGACACCGGTGGAGGGCAAGCGAACAAATCGGTCGCTGGTCATCCAAGACCCTCACGGCAACCGCCTCATCGAACGCCTGACCCGCGAAATCCAGCCCGATGTGGACGCAACCCCCCGCTACATCCGGAGGCTCCGTGGGATGATCCATCAGAGCAAAGCCTTTCTCACACGGCACACTCACGTTCCCCGCTGCCGGGCGTTGCTGAAGATGGCTCGGAAGCATGGGTGCTACGCCGGACTGGTGCCCGGGGAAGCTCATCTTCCGCACCTGGCGGATCTGCCGGCCCACCTGATGATCTGCAACAGCGACGAGGCAGCCGCCAAGGTCGGCCACGACTGCGGCAATCTGAAGTCCCTCTTTGACGAATACGCTGACCTGGTGCCGAGCAGCGAACATCTGCTCATGACCACCGGCCCGGGCCCGATCTTCGTCGCCGATCGAATCAGCGGGGAGCGCTACACAGTGGATCCCATTTCGCTGCCGCCCTCACCCGACGGCTGCGTCCGATCGGTGGGCTGCGGCGACACCTTGGTCGGCACGATTTGCTTCCTGATGGGTCAGCCGGAGCGATTGGTTGGTGGCCCGTTGCTGCGTGAGGCCATTCAGTTTGCTCAGCAGGTCGTGGCCGTCCACATGACTGCCAACCCCCATGCTGCCCAGAAACTGCGCGCAGAATATGCGCGGATTGCACCCCTGTTTCAGCCACCGGTGCAAGAAGCCGCTGGCTCATTGCGATGATCAATCTTCGTGACACGGCCGCACCCTGCATGAGATCTGGCGTCTCAATCCAGGTCTCCCATCCTCAGCAAAGAATTTCAGACTTTTCTCAAACAAGACATCAACTGACCCTCCGCCAGCTGACTTTCTTCTGGTGCAAGGACGACTGACCCAACGCAGGATCGACAGAGCACCTCAAAGACGGAGATCACCAATGGCACACAACTCCGAACCCTCAACGTTTCTCGCCTCAAGCACCATCAACCCCGCAAGCAGGACAACACCCAACCCCGACCCCTTCTGCGAGGTTGACCACCCCTCGGACCCCAAGGGGGCACAAGAGACTTCAGAGCAGCCCGAAACGCTGGTGGAGGAACGGCAACCAGTCAACATCGAGCGTGTTGGACCAGCGGTCCGGGTTAAGACGTTCATCAAGTCCGCGCCGGACCAGTACGTCGTTGCCTACGAGTGGCCGGAGACCACTCCCCAAGCAGAACCGCGGACACGATCACGGCCAGTCCGTCGACGATGGATTGCGATCGCCGTTGGGCTCTTGCTGGTGCTGTTGTCGGCGACGGCCCTCGCGCTGAGTTGGTGAACCTTGGGAGTTTTTCCCGAGACCAGGCCCCGACTCATCCCGTTGGGGCCTGGCCTCTTTGGGGAACACGTTCGTCTCGCGCTGCAGGGACTCTGAGCAGCTTGGACTCAGGCCGCGGCTGCTGTCGCCCGGTCGCTCATTCATCAGTCGGTGCTCGATGCTCTCGCGGACCACATTGAGCACTGAATCCCACCCAGACTGCCCTCTGTGGAGTTTCCACCATGGACAACTCTCGCCCGACTAACGGCCACGCTCGCCCGGTTTCCAGCGAGGGCGGGCGGGCCTCCAACTGCCAGGACTCGCCACCCAGAGACCTCCTGGATCGCTACCGACAAGGCGACCGCGAGGCCTTCTGGGTTCTCTGGATACGGTATCTCGCCATCCTCACGTGGCGGGCCAGCAGGATCCTTGATGATGACGCCGACGTCGCCGATGCCCTTGGGGTAACCTCTGATCGGCTCAGCCGCCCTGACATTTGTATTCAGTTTGACCCAGAGTGCAGCTGGCTCGGCTGGGCGTGGAGGGATCTGAGTTTCCGCTGTCTCGACATCCGGCGGCATCGTGATCGGCAAAGACAATACATCCAAAGTGGCGTGACTCTCGACACATTGCCGGGCTCGGAGTCGGATCCTGCAAGCCAGGCGGCGATCAACGAGGAACGGGCATTGCTGCGGGAGGCGATCGAACTCCTCGATCACCAGGATCAGCTGTTATTGGAAACACGGTTCGGAGGAGGGAAGTGTCTCCGAGAAGTTGCCGAGGTTGTGGGACTCACTTCGGCTTCGGGGGTCAGCCACCGGTTGACTCGGGTGATCCGGAAACTTCGTTTCCAGATGACCGAGCAAGGCTTGCGTTAATGGGGAGTTTGCTGTGTCGGTCTCACATCTCGCAACACATGCTGAAGCAATGCCCGCATCCCACCGGCAGTGAATTGCGAGGACGCGGGCGTGCGAAACGCTTACGCACTGTTTCGGTTTGGCTGAGGGTATCTGGCCTGTCAGTGCCGCTTGTCAGCCTTCACGGGACTGACGACCAGGTGCCCAGGACCACCAGGCTCCGGAGAACAACGGTCACGTTGCCAGGACCAACGGGCACAGCAACGGTCATCACAGCCGACGCCAACGTCGCAACGGCAAGGGACGGTTCGCGCACGAGGACCAGTCATCCCCTTTGGGTTGAGCCTGCGGCGACATCACCTGAGTCACCTCTCATTTCCATGGCGAAAGTTCCTGGAGAAACTTCGTGACCGCGTTTGGTGGCCGGCCCGCTCCGTCATCAAACAAAGTCATCCTACCTGACTGAAGCACTGAGCCGAGTCGGTTCAGTGCGGGGTCAGGAGGTTGAGACGTGGACCTTGCTCCGAGCATGTCAGGCCCACGTCTTTTTTGCTATCAGCAGTCGACCGAACTCAGGCCTCCCAGGCGCATCCTTCACGCAGACAGCCGGCGCTTGATGCACTGCCTCAGGGCTTCTTTCGCCCGGTGCATCGTTTGATAGGCTTTTTTCTGCTGAGCCGGGTCAGGATACGCATCTTTGTAGCTCCGTCCTGCCAACCAAACCTCGACAACCTTACGTTGGTTTGAGGACAGCTTTTCGAGACACCTCCGCAACGCAGTCAACTCGGGGGGTTCTTCCCCGCTCACCTCCTCGGCATCTGCTGGCGGGTCCTGATCGCCGAGCGGGCCAACATGCACGCGCTGTTGTCGGCGTCCCTCACAACGCTGATGGTCTCGGATCAAATTGTTGGCCAAGGTCATCAGCCAACTGCGAAAGCTTGCTCCTGGTTGTGGTTGGTAGCTGCTGAGCCGATTCCAGACTCGTTTCCAAATGTCCTGAATCAAGTCCTCAGCAGTCTCCTTCGACCAAATCTTCCCGTAGACACATGCTGCCACAGCCCCCGCATGCCGGGCGTACAACTGCGCAAACGCCTGCTGGTCCCGGGCAGCTTGAGCCACCAGTTCATCATCGGAGGGAAGATCAGATTGAGCAGTCATGCCGAGAAGTGTGTTCGCGAGACTGGGATCTGTCAATCCAATGGAAGGGATTCCATGTTATGTGGGGGTGTCCTCACGACGGACCTGAAGTGCCTTACGGATGTCCATCATGAGCTTGTCGGCATCGCCCTGAACCTCCGAAAGGGGCCGACCCTGCTCAAGATCAGCAATCAGAGATTCTGCAGTGGCCCCCCATCCTCGGCAGCGACTCCGCAGCCAGCCCCGTTCTTGGTCGGAAAGAGGCAACTCCGCTTCTTCCAACCGTTTGCATCCCTTCCGAAAGGCGGTCAGCCGCCGTGAGAGTTGGTCCGCGTTGGTGGGAGTCTTGTTGGACCACTCGGCAGCCCCATCTTCCAAGTGCTGGAGGATTTCCTGCCGGTCTTGGCCAGCGAAGGCATCCGGCTTGTTCCAGCCCCAGGGTGCTGGTTTCTCAGCCACCGCTGGGCCATCCGGCTGCTGAGGTGCCTCAACTTCTGCACGCCCCAGCCAGACAGCGATCAGGGCTGCAGCAGCCACCGCGGTGATGGCCGACGCCGCAGCCACCGTCCAGAGCCCGCGGCGTCGCTGGTGGGGTTGGAGGTCTCCTCGTCGCTCGACAGCCTCGGAGCCGGAGGGTTGACCGCGGCTGATGACTGGTCCCTCGGGGCCGAAGGTCAAGGGGTGCGAACGGACCCAGGCAGCAACCTCCGGGTTCTTGGCCTGAAGATTTTCCCAGTACTCACTGCCTGAGGAGAGCACGAGCTGTTGCAGCTCGCTCAACAGTTCCGGGTGAGTTAATAGGGTGCCGAGAGTCTCAGCGGGCAGGACTTTCAGGCCATCGCTGAGCACGTTGGTCTGGTGGGGCCCCAGGAGATGTTCCAAGCCAGGGCGCGAAGTTGGCTCAGGTTCATGAACAATCGTCAGTTCCGCAATGACCCGACCGAGGTGCAAGCCAACAAGTTGCTGCTCGATCCACGTGGCAAGTTCCGCCGGTTTGTCAGGAATGTCGAGAATAGGAATGGGCATCGGATCATGCGGAACGATTGGATTGTGGCGATTGAATGCATGACAACAGCTCAGCGTAGCGCGAGCAAGGGGCGCAGCCCCTTGCATCCCCAGGCCCATCGGCCAGCTTACTCGCTGCCTGTGCCGCTACGTCAGGAGGCTTCGGCCCACCTCGGCACGGCTCCGCCTCTATCGGCCTCGGGGGCCTACGCTCCTGACTCCGCTCTCCTGCTGGCTAGACCTGCTGGCTCGCTTGGCTCCACGGTGCTTTTACTCACTGGACCTGCGAGCCACCCGGAAGCCCAAGAAGAAGCTCCGGTCCTCCGGCGCGTCCCTGTGGCGGCCCGCCGACCGCGCGAACCGCGGGGAGTTGCTCCAGCTTCCGCCACGGCGCACGCGGTCGGAGGCCTGTTCGTGGTTCACCGGGTCACGGCCACCAAGCAGTTTTGCGTGATACCAGTCCTCGCACCACTCCCACACGTTGCCGTGCATATCATACAGACCCCAGGCGTTCGGCTTATAACTACCCGCCTTGGTCGGCCGTCCAACATCGTACTCCACGTTAGCGTTCGTCTTGTCCAAGACATTCCCAAACGCGAATGGCGTCGTTGTCCCAGCTCGACACGCATACTCCCACTCCGCCTCTGTCGGCAACCGGTAGCCATCGCCTCCCACAACTTGCACATCCGCTGAGGAAATCGAACCATCCTCCCTCCTCTCCATATTCTTCAGCGCGTAGTATGGTCGCAGCCCTTCCTTCTCACTCAACAAGTTGCAGTACTCCACCGCGTCATACCAACTCACGTACTCAACGGGGAAAGCACTTGTATCCACTCCTTTCACTCGGCCGGCACCTCCGCCAGTCCGGCAGAAATAGCTCGGGTTCCGCCCAGTGAGAGCCTGATACTGCCCTTGCGTGACTGCCGTAAGACCCAAATAGAACCCTTTGGTGAGGGTCACGTCCACTTGATCTTCATCATCCTCTCGACCTGCCTCACCTTTCGGCGACCCCATCTTGAACCGGCCTGGTTTGATGTACACCAACTCCAACCCGATCTTCGTCTTGATCGACTTCCCTGGCTGCCCGTTGGGAATCGGTGGCCCGGGATCTGGGATCGGACGAACCGGAATATCCCGGAAGGCCTTCAGCGACGCGAGCTGCCAATCCTCAGGTTTCACAAAAAAGTCTGGATACTGCTCCCCTTTGCCCAGGACCGTCAGTGTGTAATCGTAGGTTTCCTTCCGCACGAAGTTCACCATGTCGTAGAGCGTCAAGCCACCCTGGCGGTAGTAGCTTTTGCCAGCTTCTCCACGCAGGTACTTCATCACAAAGGCTGCGAACACTCCATGCCCCAACCCCTTGGGCCACTGAGGTGTCTTGGGGTCCTCCCAGGACTTTTGATCCGGCCCACAGCTCAACAGCAGCGCGGTCTGTGTTGGCTTGTTCCCACGCCCCAATCCGATGGGATCCAATTCCACGGGTGTGCCCGCTCTGTCTCCTTGGGCCACAACCTCATTGCGACAGGCATCCACCAGCAGCAACTTCCGACCAGCACCGCATCCATCCACGATGGCATAGACTTCACTTAGCGGCAGCAGCGTTTCGCGCTTTGCGGGAACAGCATCCTCAGGGCAGAAGTAGCTCTCTTTGACTTGTGTGGCTGCTTTGGGTTTGTCGCTCTTGAGCTGAATGCCATGCCCCGAAAGAAAAACCACCAGTGTGTCCCCGGCCTCCAAGTGTTTACATCGAGCCTTGAGGACACGCCGGATCTTCTCGGCATTACTGGGGCGAAACGTCGGGTTCCGCTGGTCCTCATGCACCGCCAGAACCGCAAAGCCAAGGTCAGCCAGGACCTTTCCGAGTGCGATTGCGTCGTCTTTCGCACATCGCAGGCTGGTGAAGTGCTCGGGGTTGTAGCTCTGAACACCGATCACCACGGCGTACTTCTTGGCGTGGGCTGCCGGTGGCGCAAGCCAAGTCACGAAAATCAGCAGTGCCGTCATCAGCGATCGACAGTACAGTTTCATTGCTTCTGGCTCCTCATGGAAGAAACCGGACCGGAACATCAACGCTCGTACCGGATACTAATCGCTGCCAACGGCTTGCCAATCTCACGTCGCACTTTCCTGAAGTCCCCGTCGAGTTCTCGTCCTCGACCAATTCCAGAGCCCCCTTTGGCCCCGGGGAACGGAGGAGGGTCCGCTGGATCCCAACAAGGGTGAAATAACGCCGTGACCACACCGGCCTCCGACTGAGGCTGGCCCAAATCAGCAGCCACGCTCTCCGGAAAACCAATGACTTTGAACGCTTGAACGCGCTTCTTGGTGATGAACCAGCCGGGGACGTCAACGTGCTTGTCCGGCTTCACGATGACCATGCTGCTTGGGTCGGTGCCGTCCTCCGCCGTTGCAAACATCGACACGCCATCCAGTGTGAGCAACACCGCCGCCTCGAACTTGGAGTCGTTGGTCAACCTGACCGAGAATTCCTCACCACGGAACAGTTCAACATAGACCAGCCCTTCGTCCACCTCAGGCACTTGGGCTTCCAGACGTTGGCCCCGACGAACGAGAATCTGCATCCCAAACCGGCTGTCCGGGGCGGGGCGAACGGTCCCCTTGTCCTTTCCGGCACCACCCTCAACTTGGGGTTTGGGGTCTTTCACCTCGTCGCGGAGGGTGTCCTTCCGCTCCTGGTCGAGTTCGGCAGGCGTCTGCCCTGGTTTTGGTTCCGCCGGAAGATCGAAGTTGACGCCCGCCATCGCCAATGGGCTGGCACCAGCGATCGTCTGGCCAAAGCTCCCCAAAGACTTCAAGTCAGCGGTCTTGAGATCAACGACGACCCGGAGACCGGGATTGCCCTCTGTTTCAACGGTGGTCACCTGACCGGAGACAATAACGCCTGCCCGACGTGTGACCTTGACATCAATCCGCTCCAGGGCCTGCTTCAGGTGCTTGCCAAAGCCCTGGACGCTGATGTTCCCCAGTATCGGAGTTCCCGAGAACTGCCCGAGGCCAACAGTGAGGGGTCGGTTCTTTTCGCTGAGGGTTTTCTTGATGGCCTTGGCAATCACCTCAGCGGCTGCCTCCACGCGCCTTGTGCCCACATCCGGCGGATCTGCTGCCAGGCCCGGTTGCCCAACTCCTCCCACCAGGAGGGCTGCTAAGAATGCCTTGAAGAAGAACCTGTCAGGGATCCTCATAGTTGTCTCTCCGGAAAATATAGAGGGTTATCAAACACTGTTCTTGGTGATTTCCAAACGCTTACTTCTCCAAGAACGGCACACCCAGCCCCATCTCCCGGACAATCTCGTGATAATTCTGTTCCCAGGTGGCCCGGTCGATCCGCTGGCCCTGCGCGAGCGGTGCCAGACCCGTGCTTCGGAAGCTCGGCAGCCTGGCGACCGCTCGCAGTTGCTTGGGATCTTCCAATCCCAGTTCCGCAGCTGCTGTCTCCAACGACACCTTGCGGTCGTAGCGGACCGAAACTTGCGTCACGGGCTCGGGAAAAAAAGTCACCTCAGCGTTAGCCTGCTTTGCAACCTTCAAAAACGGCTCGCAGGCTTCTTCGAGGGCCCGGAGATAGTCTCGCCGATCCCGCTGCACCAGCTTATTCATCTTTTTAGCTGGTGGATACAATTCCAACACCTTGGCAGCACTCGGTTTGCCCCGTTGCCTCTCGAACACCTGACGCACAGTATCCTCAAATGAGATCATCCCTTGCTTGTGACAGCCCATACACGACACTGCGTTGACGATCGTGCCCGACCCGGAGAAGGCCTGGCGGTCCTCGACGATCTCCGTGGGACCGGCATCAATCCGCACGTCCTCACCATCAACCAGCAGGTAACCGTGCAAACCGTTGGGCAGAGCATAGATGACCTCTCCTCCCGCATGTTCAAAGGCACCCGCTAGCGGCCGGTCCTCAAAGACAGGTCCCAGTGGGAACCGCGTCAGGTCCGATCGCTGGCCGCCCGGCGGGAAGTCATAGCTTTTCCAGTAGGCGCCGTATTTCCCAGCATGCCGCTCCACCAGCCGGTTTTGGCGTGAGACGCCCGACGCCTGGAAAGCAGCCCGGGCCAGACGGTTGGTCTGAAAGTTCTTGGCAATATCCACCCCCAGCTCTCGCTCCAGCCGCTTGGCATTCGAGGGCATCAGCATCAGGTCGTGGTAGAGGTCGCCACGGCTCGCCCGGTGAACAAACCAGTCGGCGCGCAGGTAGGGAAGGTGGTGATTGGTGAGCCGAAAGACCTGCGCTGTGAAACGCGTGTTGGCCCGCAGGCCATACGGATAGGCCTTCTCCAGCAGTCGCCACTGCTCCCGGTCATTCCAGCCGTAGTCTGCGAGATCAACCGCCATGACGAGACCATCCCGATCGACCAGTCGTGGGGGTGTGATCTGGCTTTCCTGCGACAGGCTGTTGATCAGCTTGGAGACAGCAGCCCGGGTCAGCCGTAGTTCGGCCTCGGAGACTTGGGGATCATTCCAGAGGTGCAGCAGCGAGAAATACCGTGTTCGCCGCTGCTCTTGGGGTGTGAGGTTCGGTCGCTGCAAGTCAGCGGCGATGATCGCCAGGACTGTCTCCTCACCTCGAAAAGGCCGGCCGACGGGCGTACGCCGGGGAAAGGGTGCGCCGGCCTTGATCCACCGGCGGAGGGTGGCGATCTCCTCGGCAGTGGGCTGTGGCTGGCCCTCGGGAGGCATGTAATCGTCGGTGTCCACAGCATTGTAGATCCGACTCTGGTTGGGTTGGCCGGGCACCAGAAAGGGTTCTGAGTCCTCCACCTTCGGTTTGAGCATCAGGTCCCGATTCAGGACATCCAAGCCGGGATAGCTGCGTTCGACCCCGTGACAGCGGTAGCAGAACTTCTTGAGGATGCCAACTCCGGCAGCGGCAAGTTGCTGGTCTGCCGGGCCAACTTCAGGCGGTTCCTTGGGAGGCAGGTCTTGAGGTGGCTCCTGAGCCTGAGAGGGGATCGCCGTGGTCCAAACGACCAGTGCGATCAGAGAGCGTAACAGCATCGGCGTTCTCCATCCGAAAGGATTTTCACAGCCAGGATTGCTGGCAGCGGGCTATTGGGGAGAACGCTATCTTCGAAGGATCTCCCGCAAAAAGTCGGCGGACAGTCCAGAATTGCTCCGCCTACAAAGACTTGCCGTAACTGGCCTCTCGCCAGGTGCTGAGAAACAGCCCAGTCTCAAAGAGTTCTGGACAAATGGTACATAACGCGAGCAGGGGCTGCGCCCCTTGCATCCCCGGGCCCTTCGGCCAGCTTACTCGCTGCCTGTGCCGCTCCGTCAGGAGGCTTCGGCCCACCTCGGCACGGCTCCGCCTCTATCGGCCTCGGGGGCCTACGCTCCTGACTCCGCTCTCCTGCTGGCTAGACCTGCTGGCTCGCTTGGCTCCACGGTGCTTTTACTCACTGGACCTGCGAGCCACCCGGAAGCCCAAGCGGCTGACCCGGTACCCCGGCGCGTCCCCGTCGCGGTCCGCCGACCGCGCGCCCTGCGGGGAGTCGTTCCAGCTCCCGCCCCGGACCACGCGGACGGAGGCCTGTTGGTGGTTCACCGGGTCGCGCCCACCGGCCAGCTCTTTATGAAACCAGTCCTCGCACCACTCCCACACGTTGCCGTGCATATCATACAGACCCCAGGCGTTCGGCTTATAACTACCCGCCTTGGTCGGCCGTCCAACATCGTACTCCACGTTAGCGTTCGTCTTGTCCAAGACATTCCCAAACGCGAATGGCGTCGTTGTCCCAGCTCGACACGCATACTCCCACTCCGCCTCTGTCGGCAACCGGTAGCCATCGCCTCCCACAACTTGCACATCCGCTGAGGAAATCGAACCATCCTCCCTCCTCTCCATATTCTTCAGCGCGTAGTATGGTCGCAGCCCTTCCTTCTCACTCAACAAGTTGCAGTACTCCACCGCGTCATACCAACTCACGTACTCAACGGGGAAAGCACTTGTATCCACTCCTTTCACTCGGCCGGCACCTCCGCCAGTCCGGCAGAAATAGCTCGGGTTCCGCCCAGTGAGAGCCTGATACTGCCCTTGCGTGACTGCCGTAAGACCCAAATAGAACCCTTTGGTGAGGGTCACGTCCACTTGATCTTCATCATCCTCTCGACCTGCCTCACCTTTCGGCGACCCCATCTTGAACCGGCCTGGTTTGATGTACACCAACTCCAACCCGATCTTCGTCTTGATCGACTTCCCTGGCTGCCCGTTGGGAATCGGTGAGCGCGGCCCGGGATCTGGTATCGGCGGAACCGGAATATCCCGGGATGCCTTCAGCAAAGCCAACTCCCAATTCTGTGTCCGCCCAAACAGCTCCGGCTCCTGTTTCTCCCCCAGCGTCTTGAACGCATAGTCACGTGTCTCTCGGTGCACAAAGTGCACCAAGTCGTTGAGTTCAACCCGGCCCCCCCGGTAGTAGCCTCGTCCCGCCCGTCCTCGCAGATACTCCAAAACAAAATGTGTGAACACGGCATGACCTAATGCCTCCGGACGCTTCTCACTCTTGGGATCCTCCCACGACTTCTGCTTCGGACCACAACTCAACAGCACCGCTGTCCCCTTCGGCTTGCTCCCTCGGCCCAGCCCGATCGGATCCAACTCTACCGGTGTGCTCGACTTCGCACGCTCGGCAACCACCTCATCACGGCAGGCATCCACAAGCAACAGTTTCCGTTCCGCCTTGCATGAGCCGACAATCGCATAGACTTCGCTCAGCGCCAGGAGCGTATCCCGCTTGGCCGGGACTGCTTCCTCCGGGCAGAAGTAACTCTCCTTCACCCGGGTGGTTGGGTTTGGCTGATCACTTTTGAGCTGAATTCCATGCCCGGACAGAAACACCACCAACGTGTCCGCTTTAGTGAGCCCCTGGCAACGATACTTGAGGAGGACGCGGATCCTTTCTGCGGTGCTTGGTTTAAAGCGGGGGTTCCGATGATCTTCATGAACAAAGATCACCTCGAAGCCGAGTCTTTCAAGGAGTTTGCCCAGGGCCAGAGCGTCGTCCTTGGCACAATGCAGGCGACTGAATGGTGGAATATACGTTTGAACACCTACCACGATGGCGTACTTCTTGCCTCGGTCCTTGGCCGGCTCCTGGGCCGCAAGCGGACCAAGCCCAGTCAATAACACCAAGACTGCGGCTGCGAATCTCAGAAATCCGGGTACGGCGCTCATGGATTCCCCCCCTGTTAAACTAATAACAAAGTGCGTCACGGCGACGGGTCACGGCAGACGGATCAGTGCCTAACCAGGTGAACGTCCCCCCGTGACGAATCTCTCGGGAAAAGTCGGCACGTTTTGCAAATGCCTCCGCCAGGGCTTTCGGTCACCATGCCTACTAGCCCCGGCGGACGGCGGGATTGGTTTCGCCCCAGCCTTCAGGCTGATCGGGCAGGAACGATGGCCGGGTCGCACCGCGGGACATCCATCCCGCTTGTGGAGCTGCGAGCCACCCGGAAGCCCAAGTTGTTGTTCCGGTTCTCCGGCGTGTTCCTGTTGCGGTTCGCCGACCGCGCGTTCTGCGGGGTGTTGTTCCAGCTTCCGCCTCGGTTCACGCGGTTGGAGGCCCTTGGCCATCGACCACCAAGGAGGATACCACACGAGTGCGGTATTTCCAACTTTTCACCCTAGCAACTCGCAGGAAGGCCACCAGTGAGCGAGATCGTTTCTGGAATTCGGCTGAGGAGATGACGCCGCTGTCGTGTTGTTCGGTGAGATCCCGCAGTTTGGCGCGAAACCGTCGCCGGGCTCTCCTCCCGACAGTGATCCGGTCAGGAAAGATGCGATAACCCAGCCAGTCCACGCCGCTGGTGGTCGATCGAACGGAAGCAGGGAGTTTGATTTGCTGGTGAAGTTCGTGGGTCACGACCTCGTGGAGCAACTGCCGGCCATCCTCAAGCTTGCGGCGGTCATCGGCCCAGAGCACGAAATCATCCATGTAGCGACAGTAGCCCCGCAGTCGCAGCGTGTGCTTGACCGTTCGGTCGACAATCGAGAGCAGGTGGTTGGCGAAGTGCTGTGAGGTCAGAGCCCCAATCGGCAGGCCGCAACCGGGGGCGTCCTCGTGACTGCCAATGATTCGGCTGAACAAATGCAGCAACCGGGAATCTTTGAACAGACGTATCAGACGCTGACGCAACACCCGGTGATCGATCGTGGGAAAGTAGCGGCGGATATCCATCTTCAGACAGTAAGGAAAACGGCTGGTGAAGAAGGCGGCGCGATGCACGGCTTTGACTCGACCCTTGTTCCGTCGGCAGGCGTAGCTGTCCTCAATCAGCGCCCGTTCAAAGACAGGCTCGCAGATGTTGAGAATCGCATGATGCAGCACCCGCTCCTCGAAACAGGGAGCGGTGATCATTCGCCGTTTGGGGTCGAAGATCTCGAACTGGTGGGAACGGCCCAAGGGAAGGCTGCCGTCTTGGAGCTGAGTCGCCAGGCGGGAAAGGTTGCGATCCAAATGGGCGACGTAGGCTCGGGCATCGGGCCGGTGCCGCTTGCCGAGCAGAGCTTTGGCGACGGCCAGCCGAAGATTGTCGTAGGTGCCAATCTGGTCAAACAGGCCCCCCACTCGTTGGACCATCTTGTTTCGGCTCGCTTTCTGATGGCGTTTTGGGAGTCTGGACTGGTTTCAGCACTTTAAGGAGTCGAGAACCGTACTTGTTTATGGAGACTTCCCCCATACCATCGACTTGCTGAAGATCTGCCAGGCTGGTTGCTCCCAACTGCACGATCGAGGCCAGTTGCTCGTTGGTGAATACGGTGTACAGAGGCACTCCTTCTTCGATGGCGATGGCCTTGCGAAGATCCCGAAGTTTCGCGAACTGAGCGAATTGTTCCGGCGGGAGGATCTTCCTGTAATCCACTTTGGCCGTTGTTGGCTCGCGTTGGGATTTCCCCGACTTTTCCGCGAAATCAACACAGAAGGTCCAGAAGCTATTCTCACCTGCTTCGACCCACCGCTGCTTAACCGCCAACACGCGATGACTCCGCAGAAATGCGTTCAACGCCTGCTCACCTGCCTCGGGATCACGGATGGTGATCACAAACACCCGGAATGCCATCTTGGCCCTCCAAGCGTGTCAAGTGTTACAATCTGATTTCTGAACACTTGTCCTGTATACATTCGCGCGAGCAGGGGCTGCGCCCCTTGCATCCCCAGGCCCTTCGGCCAGCTTACTCGCTGCCTGTGCCGCTACGTCAGGAAAGCTACGGACCATCGAGGCACGGCTCCGCCTCTACCGGCCTCGGGGGCCTACGCTCCTGACTACGCTCTCTTGCTGAC
This sequence comes from uncultured Pirellulales bacterium, assembly GCA_964648025.1. Lineage (GTDB taxonomy): Bacteria > Planctomycetota > Planctomycetia > Pirellulales > Pb10988 > CAZYKP01. The sequence goes on from CAZYKP010000138.1 coordinate 17,742, forward strand.
TAGACCTGCTGGCTAGCTTGGCTCCACGGTGCTTTTACTCACTGGACCTGCGAGCCACCCGGAAGCCCAAGAAGAAGAACCGGCGCTCCGGCGTGTTCCTGACGCGGAACGCCGACCGCGCGATCCGCGGGGTGTCGTCCCAGCTCCCGCCTCGGATCACGCGGAGGGAGGCCTGCTGTAGGTTGACGGGATCCGTGCCGGGAAGCAAGTGGTAGTCCTCACGATACCAGTCCTGGCACCACTCCCAGACGTTGCCGTGCGTGTCGTACAGGCCGAAATTGTTCGACCGATATCGACCAACCGGGGCCGTGTAGGCATAACCATCCTTTGCCTCAATCGTACTAGTCCCACATTCCGCACCCTGAAGTTGTTCCAAACGGGGATCTGTGCAAGG
>CAZYKP010000139.1:0-18020 GCA_964648025.1 uncultured Pirellulales bacterium
CCACGAGCAGTTTACGCTCTTAACTGAGCGCCCACTACTCCCGGGGAAGTCCAGAATGGTATCGGGCGATTCATCGGGCGCCGTGGGTGGCGACAGCGACTGACCATTCCCAGCCGTGGGCTTTGACTTGATCTGAACGCATAGTTGGCGCGACCCGTAATCCAGGTTATCAGACGGCGACGTGCAATGAACGGACGAGTCTTTTGCGTCGCCTGAAAGTCTCTCATTCGGCCCTGATCAATCGAAGAACGAGTTCTGCGAACTCATCGCCTCGATGTTTACCGGTAAATTGCCCTCCAGCGGGTCCGGTGAACAATAGAGGCCGATGCCCCTCACCTTTGACGCTGGTGAAGGTCGCGCCGGGAATGTGCGCCGCGAACTGACGGCCCCACTTTTCGGTAAAGACCCGATCCGAGTCGCCAAAAATGACGTGCGCCGGCTTGTTCCACGAAGCCAGGTTGTTCCAAGCAGACTCTTGCCGAACGGCGTTCCCCGCCTCCGGCTCGGCGAACGGAAGCATCCACGGCCACCTCAACGCGCCTGCGACGGCATCCGGACTGTCGAACGGCGCGCGGATAGCTGACGGGAACAGGAAAAACTTGGTGAAGTCCATTGTCTGCGAGCGTTTGTTCCAGTCGCGGAGCGCCTTCGTATATGTGTAGCCATCAAAGTGCAGCCAGGTATTGAGGATGACCAGACGATCGAATCGATTTGGCATTTCGGTGGCCATCACTAACCCGTTCGGGCCACCCCAATCATTGACGACGATCGTGATGTTACGGAGATCCAGCTTCGTCACCAGACGCTTTAACGTCCGGACATGGTTGTCGAGTGTGTACCAGTCTTCATCGATCACCTTGTCACTGCGGCCGAAACCGATGTTGTCGGGAGCGATCACGCGGTAGCCAGCTGCCGCCAAATCAGCAATCGCTCCTCGGTACATGTAGCTCCAAACGGGCTCGCCGTGGAGAAGGAGGAATGTCCCATTCTTATCCGTACCTTCGTCGACATAGGCCATGCGAAGACCGTCGATATCGATGTAGTGCGTCTTGAACGGGAAGTCCTTGATAGCTGCAAATCGGGCCTCTGGCGTCCTGTGGACACCTGGCCGAACGCCCTCAGTCGTGCTGGCAGCTTGCTCACGCAATGGAGTTCGTTGTTGCCCGAGGACTGAAGTGGCCAGTGTGACTGCGAGCCGTTTAGCGAGCGGCATGGTTTCGACTTTCAGCAGGTAACTATCCTCAATGGCGGCGTCGCGATGCTTTATCGCATCCGGCATTTTTTGGACAGCATCAGAGTAGGCTGTATACGCTGCTTCACTAGTAAAGTGCAGCAAGCGAAACTCACTCCATATTCGCCCATCGCCAATCAGCGCGCCTTCAACCGTCGTTCTCAACACGCGTTTCGCGCCGACTTCCCGCAGGAGGCCTTCGGTCGCGGCGTCAAATGCGTCCATCGCTTCCTTGCCCGTCCGCTTTTGTTTCACTCCACTCCCATCGGTGTACAGTGCGGCTTCTCGGTACTTACACAACTGCGCCAAGTTAAACGCGTCGTCTTTGTCGGCAACTCGCTTCGCACCCGACAGAGTCCAGGGCACGGGTTCGGTCAGCAGCACTTGCGAGACTTTCAGGCCGGCGTCCTTATGTACGGCACGCTTTTGGAACTCGGGATTGGTCACCATTTCGAAGAACTTGGCTCGCGACGGATAGCGAACGATGCCGACTTCGTCCCATCGCGGCTTCATGTTGCCCATCTGATCGTTGACCCGTCCGATATAGTCGACTTTGCCTCCAATCTGGGCGATAAACTTGATAGGCGCATAGAGCGAGTTGGCTTGTTCGCCCGTCAAATCCGTTTTCCGTCCATCGGCGTACTTTGCCTTTGCACGGTATTTGATCAGATTGACCATTAGGAACTCGCGATCTTCATCCGGTGAAAGGGACCGCATCCGCGCCCATTGCTGATCGTTTCTTGTTCCAAAGGAGGGCTCAGCGGATTCTGCCGTTGTCGCTTCTTTGGTAGGCCCGTCGCCACGCGATGGAGTTGGCTGCTCGGGTTGTGATTTATTGAGGCTAAACTCGACAGGACCCTGAAACGAATCCTGATTGTCCGTCCTGATGACTGTCGTTTTTGCGGGCAGCCTGAACTCGATGGAACGAGCAAGTTTGTGCTCGATCAATCGCCACTTCTCCGGGAGCGTTGGCTCTTCGCGGGTTCTGTTTGCATCCCGACTGATCCGAGGAAAGACCTTACCCTCAGGCGAAACGAGCAGTGTAACGGTCCTGCCTTTATCAAACTTCACCACATGGGCTTTCACGACCGTGCTCGCAACCAGTCGCCTTCTTGGATCGAGGCGTTTTATTCCAAAGAATTTTACGGTCGCAACGTGAACCCACTTATGTCCGAAGTGCTCGGCCCTCACGAAGCTACCTTTCTTCCGCCCCGGCGAATTGAGAAATCTAGCGCCATCCATCTCGATCTCGCGAGGCTGATTCTTGAACCAGCCCAAGGGCAGCTTGAGGGCGTCAAACTGTTCGCGGGTAATGTCTTTCGATGCCCAAGCTATAATCTCATTCACCGATTTGATCTGGAGTATCTCGTAGCCAATTCTCTTGGTCGGTTGCTTCCCGCCGGCTTCAGCTTCGTCCTGTTCGAACGTAATGTGGCACCCAATGGACTCTGTCTTTGATCGCTTGAGCGAGCGACCGGCAACCAGGCGATCCAAGACATCCGCCAGGTCATTGGACGTTGCGACCTTGCGTTTTTTGCCATACCCAGCGTAGCGATTGTCGATTCGTCCTTGGTAGATTGGCGAATCTCCTCCTCGCAGGAACACGAATGCTTCTGGCGTGACCGTTGCCCCTACACGCTTCGCCAGCGATTGCTCCGCGTCAATCAGGATCGGTGATATGATCCTAAACTCCGACGCATGCTTGCGCGCATCTTCAGCCGATGTTTGCGAGTGAGGATGCACTTGGAAGAACCGAACTCCATTATCCTTGTGTTGTTCATCCAGGCGACGAAGCAACGGTTGGTACGAATTGGCAATCGGGCAGTCCGTCGATACGAAGACTAAGACGACTCCGCGCGTCGTCGAATCATCAAACGGCTTGTGGAGTTTTCCTTCGATGTCCGTGAATTGCCAGTCGCCCTTTGGGTCTTTACCAGAGACATCGGCGGAGACTGAGGCCAAGAGGGAAACAACAAAAAGAAGATGCGTAACGCGAATCATAAGTCTGAACCTTTGTAAGTATCGAGGGCAGCGACACCAATCTGCGTCGACTGCAACGCCTAACGCTGCGATGGAGCAAACTTGTTTCGCCCCCGCACCTGGGACCGGTCGCGGATTTTGATCACAGGCATGAGCTCTGCGACTGTGAGCGCACCGTCCTTGTTTGCGTCAAGAAACCCAAAAACCGCGCTGTCAAGCCGTGGCGGGGCCTCAGATCGCTGTAGCTTTCCGTCACGGGTGTTGTCGAGTTGCATCAGCATTTCGATCAAGTCTGAACTGCTTCGATTTCCGAGCGACTTCACAAAGCACTGCCGCAAGGATTCTTGTAGTCTTGCGTTATCTTGTCGCCTAGTCGCAACCGTCATCAACCTGACGCTACCCATCTCGTCATTCGACCCACGCCCCCAGCGGATCTCTTGCGGAGGATCGAACGGGTTCTCGAAGTTGTCGGACAAGTTGTCAAAGATCAATTCCGAAGTCAGCACAGTGCCGGCGGGAAGATCAACGGGTTGTTCGAACATATACTGGTCCTGCCAATCCAGATCCCAATCATCGATGTGCAACAAGACTATCGATGTACCATTTGGTAGCCCGGCAGTGAGCTTCATCTTTCGGCAAATGTCATGTGCATGCCCAGACACTCCGATAGCCTGCGTGTCGACGGATAGCGTGAATCGATCTGATAGTCGGTAGTTCTTTTCTTTAAAGGGGATTCTGAGTTTCGCCCCGAACCCAAACATTGGCGGAACCATGATGGGAACAATTGGTTGCCAAGGCGGTTGATCCGCGAAATACAGAGCAAGCGCAGCCTTTTCCTTTGCAGGCTTGCCGGATGGATGGAAATGCGTTTGCATCACAATGTCGCTGCCTTGGGGAAGGGACATTGGCAAGTCGCCCGGCAAGAGGTTCGGCGTCGCTCCGGGGACGTATCCGCCCAATGCACGGCTAAGAGTCTATCCGAAAAGTAGGAATGATGTTAAGTTGTGTCATGAAAATGAGTACAAAGAAACACTGAGCAGATTGCCCCAATGTCTGACGCTCCTCGAAGACTTTACCGTACAGATTTAACCGACGAACAGTGGGAGGTTCTCGAACCTCTGTTACCCCCCTCCAAACCCGGAGGGCGACCTCGCACGGTGGATCTTCGCGAAGTCATGAATACGCTGTTGTACATCGAACGCACTGGCTGCCAATGGGATACGATTCCTCACGGCTTGCTGCCCAAAAGCACTGTCTACACTTATTTTCAAGCCTGGGGAAACGACGGGACTTGGCAACTGATCGTGGATGCACTCCGCAAGTAGCTTCGCACTGAAACGCAGACTTGCGAGGATCCCGCTAAACGACGTGAACCAGACCCGTCAGCAGGCAGTATTGACAGCCAATCTGTCCCCACGAGCGAAGGCGGCGAACAACGCGGATTCGACGGAAAAACAAAGCAAAACGGACGCAAACGAAACATCGGCGTGGACACCGTTGGTTTGCTACTGGCTGTCGCAGTTACCGCTGGATCAGTGGATGACGCGGGGGCCGCGAGACAGATTGCTGAGCAGCTCACATCAGATCTTCAACCCAGGCTTAAGCTCCTTTGGGCAGATTCGAAATTCCATAACTATGAATTGTATATGTGGTTAGACGATCATGAGAGTATTTCATGGGAATTGGAGATCGTAAGTCGTCCTGATGATGCCAAGGGATTCAAGATCTTACCTCGCCGTTGGGTGATCGAGCGCACCTTTGGATGGATCATGCGCTGGCGGCGAAACTCGCGTGACTATGAGTAGACCACTCTATCGAGCGAGAATCACGTTCGGCTCAGTATGATTGGACTGATGATGCGTCGACTTCGACCTGTAACGTCTGATCCTCCTTTCCGTTACAGAAACACATCATAAGAATCTACTTGTCGGATAGACTCTAAGTTGTTGACTCGTCCGGTAGGCGTTGTCCCCTTCGGCCTGGCGACTGCCCTGAAATCGATTCAGAGGTGTTCCCACACCAGAAAGGATGTCACGGCGCAATCCGTTTTCCTCGGGTTCTTCGCGGAAGCTCCCGAGAAAACCCATCCCCGATATTTTAACCTTTCCATCCATGCCGTCCATCTTCCGAGCAGTACGCTTGGTGTCCAAATAGAAAATGGCATGATGCACGGCCGACTTTGCTTGAGGCCGAAGCTCCACTGCCTTCACCCATTTGTTTTCAGGTAGATCTAGCGGAAAGAGAAAAGAACGATAGATATCAGGACCATCCGCCGGAACGTCGAACACGCCGTTCATCTGAACAACCAAGTCTGGCTTGCCGAGCGACCAGCCATCCTGAAACTTCAGCGGGGCCTATCTGGACGCCCGATGGTAAGTGGTTCTGTAGGGAACAGGTTCTTTCAACTTCCCGGCCGAAATACTGATGTCTAAGATGAGACGCATCCCGTACTCCGAGACACCATAGACCGTTGTCTGAACGCCATTTTGTGCCTGACTCGTCACAACCAGCTTTCCATCTTGACGTCTAGCCCGAAGCGTGGCAGCACCGCGTTCACTTTGCACACGATTTGGTGAACCATCTGTGGTAAATGTGACACGACGATTTTGCCCGGACATCGTGACACGATGCCCGCCGTCGGAAAGACCAGTCTTCGCCCGTGTCACGGCGAACGATCGACTTCATCGCCGCGTTGGCTTCCAACGTCGTGGCATCAACGCCCACCGTCTTGCCCTTCAGCAGCTTCCTCTCGGCAGCGACTTGCAGCACGAACTGAAACACCGCGGCATGGGCCTCCAGCGGTAGCCGGTCGCAAATCCGCGTCAGGCTGGAATGATCCGGTGGGTCTTCCGAGAGCGGAATCCCAAGAAAGTCCCGCAACGAAAGACTGTCTCCGCACCGCCACGCGATTCCGCGTTGCGAGCCGATTCCTTCAAAATAGCCAACCAACAGCATGCGGAAATAGACGCCCGGCGGAATAGACCGCCGGCCGCCGTCGGCGTAGAACGGCTTGCACAATTCCTCCACGAACCCGTCGAAGCCCGCCTCGGAAAGCACCAAGTTCAGCTTCCGATAAAAGACATGACCTTCCGCCTTGGGAAGGTCCTCTGTGGGGACCCAGAACTCCTGCTGTTGCTGACCCCGTCGACCAGGCGAAATGCTCGCGCCTCCTGCTTAAAATGACCCCCGCAGGATATTCTTGCCTCAGGGGTTTTTCAACAGGCTGCTAGCTCTCATGGGAATACTTCGTTGACTTCTTTCCATGGCGGACATTGCTTTTCTCCATAACTGTGTTGCCGGCTTTAGCTCAAGTGACAATGCGATCGCCCATTTTCTGGACACCTTTCCAAGGTCGTACAACTGTTGTCAGGAATCAGGCAATCGGGGACAACAAAGTGCAATTCATCAAAGAAACGGTGCTGTCACTCGTGTCGCAGGGCATCGATCGGGTTAAGCCGCGCAGCCTTTATGGCTGGGTAGCACCCGAATACCACTCCCACCAACGCCGAAAACACAAATGCGGCAACCACGATCGTCACATCAAACGTGTAGGGGATTTCCATCTAAGCTGCGAGAGCAGCGGCAGATGTCAGCCCGAAGACAATGCCTACAAATCCCCCGAAAGCACTGAGAACGGTAGCCTCGACCAAGAATTGCAGCAGCACCTCGCGTTCAAGGGCTCCAATTGCGAGCCGTGTCCCGATTTCACGAGTGCGTTCGGTCACTGTTACCAGCGTCGTATTCATAAGGTTCTTCCGCAGAATGAGTGGGTGAACCCGTAGCCGAGAGTGGAATCGCAAGGGTCCGCTCTCTTCGGGCCTCTCCCACAAAGGCAGCTGCTGCACTCCGTCTGCGCCGGCCGTCGGCGCGAAGCTCGCTGACGCGAGTGCACAGCGAGCGACCGGCCGGCTCCGACGAAAGCAACCCTTCACCCGAAATAGTGAACACATCCTGGATTCATCCTAATCACTCTTAAATCCGCGCCCACAAAAGCTGGGGAAGCTTACTTGGCATCATCGGACCTAGCAGCTGTTCTCCGACTGGCATCGCGATAAGATAAAGGCCGAGGGTTTTCGTCGTTCGATGTTGTTGCAGCGAGACCGCTTTCTTGAGTTGGTTCGACGACCGACAACCACGAAACAAGCCAGAAATGTGGCTGCGTGGTTTGAGATTGTGGGATACACCGAGCAGGAGGGTTCGTCGCGTTCCGGCGTAGGCGAGCGTATTGATGTCGTCTTCTTCTGAAGTGTAAATTTACATTCCGGTTCCACCTATGGCTGTTTCCCAGCTTCCTTGATCGATCAAAAGTTCAGTACGCCTTCGGTAGCCCAGACAGCGGCCACGGCCGGTTTGTCAGGGTTAGTACACCTGACTCGGTGTTGGATGGAGCGGGAACCCGAGAGGTCTCAGATACGAACAACCATCGGATTCAGTTATTCGCGCCAGACCCCAAGCCCACGTCGAGAGAGTAGCATCACAACCACCTATTCTCTCGGCAGACCGCAGAAAGTCTAACGTGTTATGCAGTTTGTGGGTCGGCAGCAAAGAACAAGGCCCACCGCGACAACTTGCTCGACGGACTGGGCAAGGTTGACGACCTCTCTTGGGTGGACACTTCAACCCGATGGCCGAACGTCGTCACTTGTACCGCCTTCACAAAGCAAGCGGTCAAACTCTCGTCCGTGAGAGTTTCCTAAGGCCAATACTGTCGCCGCCTCAAGGAATGGATGCCGCCAACAACCTCGAATTGTGGACTCAGCTGCAGGTTGAGGCGTTACGTTGGGCGGATGCCGCTGAAACAGAAGAAGATCAGCGACTTGTGCGGCAGTGGCTTGTTGAGAAATTAAGGCCCGTACAGGCAGGCCCCAGAACAGATGGAACAAGTTGAGATCGATGGCATTGCTTGGCAGAGCTTGTCACCCAGAAGGCGGCACATGCAAAGGGCAGGTGACGAACCCGTTAGGACTCGCGCGAAATTAAATTGCCGAGTGCCTCGTAGAGAAGCCTGGAAAAATGGGCTGTAGGCATGTTAGAAACGGCAACTTATTTCCGCGCGGATCCTTAGAGCAGTCTCCGCCCAGCGGCTGGATGAACGCAACCTTCAAGCCACGATGGATCGCTGGATCCATTATCGGCGTCGTCCCGAGGCGAATCCGCCCAGGAGACCGAGAACGGCAAAGACAAGTGTGGAGGGTTCGGGGACAGCCGCGGTCACGTTCAGCACGCCGCTCCCGGTGAAAAATTCGCTCTTGTTCTCCGCAGCAGAGTCTAAGCTACCCCAGGTGCCGATGGCTTGTGGCACACCGTCGAAGAACAGTTCATCGATGGTGTCCATGCTGCTGAAGTTCAGATCGAAGGTCGCACCAGTGGTCATGTAAACGTCGGCAAAGTCGTCGAGGTAGGCGTTGTTGATGCTCAGTGTGCCGGCCTGGAGGTCTGTATCGCCGGTGTAAGTATTGGCACCGGTCAGCGTAAGGGTCCCGCCGCCGAGTTTCGTAAGACCGCCGTCGCCATCGCCGTTGAGCAAATCTTGCGCGATGGTGATGTCAAAACCGTTGGTGTCAATCACCGCGCCGCCGCTATTGACGTTGGCCACTGTCAGGCCTTGCATGAACGCTTCGGTGCTTGCACTTGTCTTGAGTGTCCCGCCATCGAAGTTGAACTCGAATGTGCTGTTCGGCCTCACGTTGGACAGGCTGGGGACGGTCAGCGAGCCGCCAGAAAGATTCACCGTGGCGGTGGTTCCATCATTGATCAAGTTCGCCCGAATCCGTTCAAGGGTGACATCGGCGGTGCCGCTGACGTTCATCGTCGTATCCTCACGGGTGGCAAGAATGGTCTCCCCCCCGGTCTGCGTGAACGTGCCGCCGCTGAAATCAAGGACACTGAGACCAGAGTTCGCATTATTTCCTGCAAAAATGTTCACCGCTTGCGTCATTTCGCCCCCGGTCTGCGCGAACGTTTGAGGGTTCGCGTCAGAACCGTTGTTGCCAAGCACCAAAAACGAGTCGTTGGCTGACATGCCGTCGGCAATTTGGAGCGTTCCGGCTTCCAGCCTGACCCATCGATTGGAGTTTGTGTCAGCGGTACCTTGCCAATCGACGTCACCGGCGAGGACCAACGTTCCAGTGCCCTGCTTCTGGAATCCGTTTGAGGTGGACGAGATGCTGGAGTTAATCGTCGCGGTGTTGGCGCCAGACACGCTGAAGACTGGACCGCCGCTCGGTGACCCCTTATTGAGGTTGCCGTCCTGAATTATGTAGCCATCGGTGGTGAAAGAGACATCGTTGACGTTCACACTACCATTCACGGTGATCGTGGCGCCGGTTCCTTCAAATCGGCCATCGTTGTAGGACCCGAACACGGTGGTATTGTAAACGCCGCTGACGGTGCCCCAGTTGGCCGTCGTCTGGTTGTCCCAGGTGGTTCCGCTGGACGCGGAATCGAAGAAACGGTTTTGACCATACAAATCCGCCGGTAGCAGGCAGAGAACGCAAGCAGTGAAAAGGATCGTGACTCTGAGGTTGTTCATAACCGTCTACTTTGACAACTAAAGAAGTGGGAAACTGGGTTTAAGTGCAGTTGAGACTCTCGGTGGTTGAATCTCAGCTTTTGCGGATTGGTCAGGGAGGGAACACTCACATAGAAAAAAAGGAGATGATCGGAGGCACACACGCTTGGGGAAGTCCACTCAGACAGTAGCGAAGGCGGACGGGAATTCAAGGCGTTTGAGTGTGAGGATTGGGAGAATGGTACACGAATCTCCCCCGCACAGGATTCGCATCACCCTTTCGGGGAGTTCGCTCAACTGTAGGGCGATCAAGATATCGGAACACGGTGCGATTCGGATCAAGGTCGTCGACCAGTGCGACGCCGGTGCTGGTACTGCTGGTCTCACGCTGGCGGCATCCAAGAAGGGGTGTTTGCTACGCATCGTCGCCACCAGGACCTTCGGCAACGATCGCGGTGATCGTCGACAATTTCGGCACCACCGGCAATTTTTGATCCTGCCGTCTCGTATCGAAAGAATCACCTCTGGTTTTGCCCAGATAGATCGTGAATCCGCTTCATGCGACGCTGCCTTAGATCTCTCTGGGTGCGGATAGAAATTGCGAGCGTGGTATTCAAACTCACGGGTTATGCGTATGGCCATCGTCACGCTAAACGAATTATCTATTGGTTTTCGCGGCCCACCACTTCTGGCTCATGTGAATTGCTGCATCGAGCCGGGGCAGAAGATCGGTCTTCTTGGCCGAAACGGAGCAGGGAAGACGACCCTGATGCGGTTGTTGATGGGCGAGGTCGAACCTGATCATGGCGAGGTCGTGTTTGCCCCCGAAGTAACGACGGCCTTCTTGCCGCAAGACATTCCGAACGACCTGCCTGGCACTGTCGGCGAGGTGATCGCCCAGGGCGTCCCATCACATCAGGAAGCCTGGAAATCGGATCAAGCGGTTGAGCAGATCTTATCGCGGATGGAACTGTCGGCGGAAGCCCCCTTCGATGTGCTTTCCAACGGCATGAAACGCCGTGTTCTGTTGGCACAAGCCATTGTTTCGCAACCAAGTTTGTTGCTACTGGATGAACCAACAAACCATCTTGACATTGAGGCCATCCAGTGGTTGGAAAACTTCTTGGCCGGTTTTCGCGGCACGCTGATGTTCGTCACGCATGACCGTATGTTTCTCCGCAAGTTGGCTGGGCGGATCCTCGAGATCGATCGCGGGAAGATATTCGATTGGTCATGTGATTACGATACCTTTGTGGCCCGCAAGGAAGCGGCGCTGGAGGCCGAAGAGAAGCAGAACGCTCTGTTCGACAAACGACTCGCGGGCGAGGAGGCATGGATTCGCCAAGGCATCAAAGCTCGCCGCACGCGAAACATGGGCCGCGTGCGTGCGCTGATGGAGATGCGACGCGAGCGAGCAGAACGCCGTACCGCCCCTGGGCAAATGCGTTTGGAAATCCAGCAAGGCCAACGAAGTGGCACGATCGTGGCCGAAGTGGAGGGTGTATCGTTCTCTTACGGAGACAAGGAGATCGTGCGAGATTTTTCCGCAACGATCTTGCGCGGCGAGAAGATCGGCGTGGTCGGCCCCAACGGAGTCGGCAAGACAACACTTTTGCGAATTCTCCTGGGCCAACTCGCTCCGCAGTCGGGAACGGTACGACTCGGCACGAACTTGCAGATCGCCTATTTTGATCAGCTGCGCCAGCAGCTCGATGAGAAGCTCACGGTCCAAGAAAATGTAGGCGATGGATACGACAGCGTCGGCACGGGTGAAGAACGGCAGCACATCATCGGCTATCTGCAACACTTTCTGTTTACGCCAGAGCGTGCCCGCACGCCGGTTCGGTTTCTCTCGGGCGGCGAACGGAACCGCGTCTTGCTCGCCAAACTCTTCGCCAAGCCGGCCAACGTCATTGTTCTTGACGAGCCGACCAACGATCTTGACTCCCAGACGCTGGAGATGCTGGAATCGCGACTGGTGGAGTACGCCGGCACGGTCCTCGTTGTCAGCCACGATCGTGAGTTCCTGAACAACGTGGTTGGAAGCACAATCGTTTTTGAACCGGAGGGCGTGCGTGAGTACATCGGCGGATACGACGATTGGGTCAGACAACGGAACGCGCGAGGACAAAGCGCAACGGACAGCCAGGATTCCAAACAAAGCAAGGACGAGCGACCTCAGAGGTCAGTGGCAACCGAGGCGACCAGTGGCGGCAAGCGCAAGCTGAAATACAAAGAGCAGCAAGAGTTAAACGCATTGCCCGCACTTATTGAGCAGCTCGAAACGGATATCGCAGACCTTCATCACCAGATGGCCCAGCCGTCCTTCTACCAGCAGCCGGGGGATGCGATCGCCAAATCCCAAGGCCAGCTCAGGGAAGCAGAACGGCAGTTGGAGGACTACTACCAGCGCTGGGATGAACTGGAGCAAACTTCTATCGACTGAGCGGCCGTGGCTCTGTTGCTAACGGGGTGTGTCAAGGAGAAGCACGCATGCACTATTTTCCCGTATGGCTCTGGCAAGGTCGAGATTCTGGTTTCTCGCAACACGCCGGAGCCGCGCCTCATGAAACCGGGGGAGACGGGGGATCCGAAGGGCGCCAAGCGGGCCTTGCAGGACGGGGCCGATCCGAACGGAATCCTCGCGATGATTTGCCTACAGAAGGCGGCGGAGACGGGAGATCTGGAAATGATCGGCCACCTGCTCGACCACGGGGCTGATCCGAACATGCCTGCCGGCGAGGACACCCCTCTCCACCGGGCCTCGTGTCATGGTCGGATTTCGGCGATCAAGCTGCTCCTCACTCGGCTTGTCCGATCGACTCGTGCGTGATGCGCCCAGCAAAACCACCCCGTCTTGGGCACGTTTCTCGACGCATCGAATCAGTCTCGAATCATCGGTCGGTCTTCACCGAGACAGAAGGCCGTAGTCAACGCCGAGATTGCCAGTAGGTCCTCGGTGAAGGTCACGATCTCTGGAGAATCGAACAATTGTCAACGAAAGACCAACTCGAAGGCGTTTGATTTCCTTGGGTCGGATTCTTACCACCCTGCCGCTCCAGTTCGCTGTAGGCGCGACTCTCGCCAAGGCTAAGTTGAGCGAAGCGGCACAAAGACGCGAAGCGGCAAGCCACCAAGAGTTGGCGGAGATTCGAGTCTTTCTCCAATCAAACGGCATCGACGCCAACAAGCAAGGCATCGCGGAGTTCCTGCCCCAGCACATCGACCATGACCGTATTGGTCCAAGGCCAAAGCCATGATTGTGCAACTGGCTGCGGATGAGTTTGCCAGGCAGGAGGCAGCGCAAAAGCCGCTGACCAAGATGCCTGACCTGCCACTTAACCTGATCAGAACGCGCGACGAGACCTCCCGCTTGTTGCGACCGAGTGGCGGAACACTGCCAGAAAACACTACGTTTGGCGACCGTTGACAATGACTTGCAATGCCTCTTGCAAGTGCATATTCTCCCACAAATCAACGATCGGAAACTGAGGCCGCCACCTAAACGGTGGCCGACCCCTTTGTTTCTGAAGACTGACACATGGGAATGATCCAACCGAAGGACCCCAACGGCAATTTCATCGCATTGGCTGGGGATACCGCCGGTGGCGTGCAAAGAAACGGGCACGCTTTGGTTGACTGCGGCACGAGATCGCAGGGCTGACGCTCGCTGCGTGCGACAAGAGTTGCTTGCTGCACACTGTCGTTGACATTCGCACCTCCGGCAACGTTGTGTTGACCACTGTCGGAGGGCGTGACCTTCGACGGCACGAACGAACACGTCGAGCGTATTGGCCTGCTTGACGCACAAGGTGCGGATGGCGGCCGCTTCGGCCCTACGCTCGACGGATCAGTGACCACCCAGCTCAACAAGACGTGCGAGAGGAAGAAGCCGCCAGAGGCACTCGGCGTCGAGCCGATAGCAATCCAATGCCCATCAAACCGGCGAGAACGGCAGTGCCGGGTTCGGGGACGAGCGTCTCACGGACAGTGAACGTTCCTTGCTCATATTCGTTATCAGTGATGACGAACAGCGATCCATTCATGTTGCCACTGAGAAACAGGTCAACGTTACCTCCGGCGGGCGCCGTGGTGTCTCTCGTAGGAAAACCGATGCCTGCGAGGTCGTCAGGGTCTGTGGTGGCCCCAAATTCCAAGGAAAATCCGCCACCGCCGAGGACGTCCTCTGGTGTGAAAACCGCTCCTGTCAGTGGCTCTACGAACAGCCAGTCCGATGGGGTGATTACCCCGCCTGGGACGTAGGACGGTGACGAGGTGTCTAGCTCGATGAAACCTGTCACTGGGTCTCCGGGTTGGAGAGGTTCTGACGTGAAGTCCCAAATCACCGAAGCCTGGGTCGTTGACACTCCCACCAACGCGAAGGCGGCGGAAATCATCATGAGTTGGACTGCGTAAAGATATTTGGTAGTAACCATGGGAACATCTCAAGGGGAGATAGGGTGGAGGGGCGCAGGTCGGGAAGTCAGCGGGGGTTGGCGCATGTTAACATAGCCTGAAGACGAGTTCAAGATCAATCTTAGGTTTTCGTCGTTCCTGTCGGCAACAACTTCCCCAGCGAACAGGTCCAGACCCACCAGCTCTGCAGACGCACATGCGTGAGCATGGAGCCTATATTTGTGGTGAATTGGTACTCCCTCAGCTGGTCGATAACAGCCGCAACAGTCTCTTCTTATTGATTCCCTGAAAAGTCTTCGACGAAGCGGGCGCCTTTCGTCCGACAATCCGGGCTGCCGTTGGTCGCCCAGGGTCGAAAACTTCTCCGAGGGTCAGGAGTAGAGGCGGCGTTTCATCAGGCGGCTCCTTGCTGGCTGCGTCCGCAGGGCATGTCTCGAAGACGCTGAATAATGTGCGACTTGCTTTCGTTTCAGACCGACCTGATTTCCAGTTGCCTGATCGGGCAACCCTTTGCCGGCTAGCTCCGGGACAGTCTCGACGAGATCAAGCGGGTCCTGACCCATTTGAATCGCGGTTTGCATGCTCTTTGTAATGCCACCAGCCGACCAGCATCTGCCATTGCTGTTCCAGTTTGTGGTCAGCCTAGTACCGCGAAACCTTGACCTCGCTTGGAGGAAGCACCGGGCGAGGGTTAGCTTGGGCATCGAACGACCGGCCCACCGATACGGTCACTGGGGACGAGGGCGTTGATTGGTTCCACGCCCCGAGTAACGCATTGACGCATCGTCGCCGGGCACTCTGCATCCAGCAGGCGTGGAAGTGAGGCTCGATGGTTTTTCGGCTCCCAAATCCGCGCTGGTCGTGGTTGCTGAAGACTTCTTGGAAGCAGCGTCAACCTTTGCGGTGATCATTGATCTCACAGACCACCGAGTCGAGGGGAGCGATGTGCCGGTTACGGACACGGCGGTTCTCCTGAACGAAGCAGCGGTTGTGGCATTTCTTGGTCAACCTGCGGGAAGCCCCGCTGCTTTCAGGACGGTTGGTCAACGTCGATGAGTTGCAACTGGCCGCGTAGTCCGCGTTTCTCCTTTATGCCGTTCGGCCAATGGATGATCGTGCCGTTCCGCGTCACGCCGAAATCCGAGGCCACTTGGTTCGTGCATGAGGACGGCGAGTCAAATGCTATCGCTCAGCCAGTTGCCATCTGCGGGACAGTCTCCCGTCCGACCCACTTGTCGATCCGAGGCCGCAGATCCCCCACCTTCTCCGTGACGTTGTTGGAATTCCGTCATCTCGTTGTCCACGCCGACGAAGCCCACGAAATCAGCAGACCCAGCAAATCAGTATCGTCCTGATGACAAGCCGGACGGCTCTGGAGCTCACCAACAGTCAAGTCTCGAAAAGAGCCTTCCGGGAGAAAAGTAAGAACGCTCTCGCGGACCTCTCGGCGTGCCGCCTCCGGTGCATGACGACGTCAGCGTTTCTGTGCTCCTGCCGAAGCCAAACGCGATCTCGACGTGGATGCTGACACGTTGTCGATCAGCCAACCGACGCCACGTCAACATGTCAAATCAGTGGGGGAATGCGACCTCCAACCGCTCGGCGTTGCCTGATCGGGCAAGCAAGGAATTGCCTGCAGGTCACCGAGTATTGGTGACGCCGCCTGTGCGTCCAACGCCCGTGTTGAGCCCGAATCGGTGAAGGCAGTCCGATCATCGAGGTGCCCTGAAACCGTCGCCCGTCTCAACAAAACCAGCGGCAAAGGAGCGGAATTTCCTCGAGACTCCACTTGCAATTTGATTGCATTTGCATTCTGTTAGCTCGATGGATATGGGGAGTGGCCCAGGGGGTACTCAGGCGGTTGTCTGCCAATCTCTGGCCATTGATGATCTGAGCCACTCTCCACCCGATTGCTTTTCGAAAGACTCCTCACCGCCACTGACCGAACGATTGGGTTCACCATGCACGCAGAAGAAGCTTCAGCGGGTCGATCTCGCTTACCGGTCACGGTGCTCAGCGGTTTCCTCGGCGCTGGCAAAACGACACTGCTGAATCATGTTTTGGCCAACCGTGAGCAACTGCGTGTAGCCGTAATCGTCAATGACATGAGCGAAGTCAACATTGACGCGGCGTTGGTGCGTGCTGGGGGCGCCGATCTTTCTCGAACCGAAGAACAACTCGTCGAAATGACCAACGGCTGCATCTGCTGCACATTACGCGAGGATCTGCTGGTCGAAGTCGGTCGGTTGGCTCGAGAAGGCAGGTTTGACTACCTCCTGATCGAGTCGACGGGGATCAGTGAGCCGATGCCCGTAGCCGAAACCTTCACGTTTGAAGATGACCAAGGGGCGAGCCTGTCGCAACTGGCCGAACTGGACACGATGGTGACGGTCGTCGATGCCGGTAGCTTCTTGAAAGATTTTGGCTCGTGGGATGACCTGGCCGATCGACGCATTGGCCTGAGCGACGAAGATGATCGCAACATTGTCGACTTGCTGGTCGACCAAGTTGAGTTCGCCGATGTGATCATCATCAACAAGACCGATCTCGTGACGCCACATGAACTGGAACAACTGGACCAGATTATTCGGCGACTCAATCCGAATGCAGAGATGTTGCGCGCGACCGAAGGCCGCGTTCCACTCTCTGCAATTCTGGGCACTGGCCGTTTTCAGTTGGCCGAGGCAGAAGAAATGCCAGAGTGGCTGTCTGTGCCCAGAGGGCAGGAGCAAACCGAGACAGAAGAGTACGGGATCTCCAGCTTCGTCTATCGTCGTGACCGCCCCTTCCATCCGAAGCGTTTGGCTGATGTCCTCGATGAAGATCTGGATGAAGGACTGTTTGCAGGGGTGCTTCGGAGCAAGGGGTTGATCTGGATCGCATCGCGAAATGACTGGGCATACGACTGGTCGCAAGCGGGCTGTTCGGTTCGCCTGAACCCGGTTGGATACTGGTGGGCGGCCGTTCCCAAGGAGGATTGGCCCAGCGACGAAGAAGCGCTCGCCACGATTCGGTCCAGGCTGACAGGCGAGCATGGGGATCGCCACCAAGAACTGGTATTCATTGGGCAAGGACTGGATCAGCAACGCATCGAGAGAATCCTGGATCACTGCCTGTTGACCGATCTCGAGTTCGTGCAGGGCCCCGATGCTTGGTTGACTTTGGAGGATCCTTTACCGCCGATCGAACTGGAAACTGGAGACATTGAGTCTGAGGAGATCCGCCAATGACTCGCGTGTTATCGGTGATCGGTTCTGCATTCGGTCTCTCGAAAACTTTCGACGTGGTCGTCGTCGGTGGTGGTGCCGCTGGTGTCGGGGTTGCGATCGCCCTCAAGCATGCAGGGATTGAGAATTTTCTCGTCCTCGAGCGTCACGCCGTGGGTGCGTCGTTTACCTCATGGCCAGCCGAGACTCGCTTCATCACGCCCTCATTCCCAACCAACTCGATTGGAATGCTCGATTTGAACTCGATCGCGATCGGTGTCTCACCAGCGTTCGGTTTAGAGGTCGAGCATCCGACGGGCCAACAGTACGCGTCACACTTGCGTAGCGTCGCGCAATTCTTTGAGTTGCCGGTACGCGAATACACCAACGTTTTGCGGGTTACCAAAGTTGGGGATGACTTTCGCGTCGATACGACCGACGAGACCCTCCGGGCCAAGCACGTGATTTGGGCGGCCGGAGAATTCCAATACCCACGGTTGAACGGTTTCGTGGGCAGCCAACTGTGCCGACACACCGCGACGATCGCAAGCTATGCAGATCTTGACGGTGACGACTTCATCATTGTCGGTGGCTACGAAAGTGGCGTCGACGCTGCCTACCAGCTAGCAGCCTGTTGATTAATAGCGATTAAATCGACTTGGCTGACAGTTTAGGG
>CAZYKP010000140.1:0-17911 GCA_964648025.1 uncultured Pirellulales bacterium
TTGATTTTGGCAGTCGGTTGATTTTGGCAGTCGGTTGGACGTGAATCCCCCGATTGCACGAGAACCAACTGCCAAATCAGAAGGAAACCGACCACTAGGCACAATCCAAGCAGCCCAGGCTCAGCTCCAGAGAGGAGCTGCCAAAGGAAGGGGTCAACCTCGAGATCACCTTCCGCACCCTTGAAGCCCTTCCACAGGCGGCCCATCCTGCTCAAACTGGTGCCTAAGTGTCCTGGTGTTTGAGTGTCCTGGTGTTTGAGTGTCCTGGTGTTTGAGTGTCCTGGTGTTTGAGTGTCCTGGTGTCTGAGTGTAAGGAACAGTTTACGGGGTGACTGGCTCTGCCAGATTGGGTTGTAAGCTGGGGTTTACAGATAACATCTGGGAACCTCCGGGTTGACCCAGGACGAGAATTTTGTGAGCCGCTTGGTGTCGGAGGTGCTGGCTCTAAGTCATTGCTGCTGTTGATCTTGCAAAGACCGATCCCGAGAATGTGTGTGTCGTGGCACAACATCTGCTGGTCAATTCACAGTCAGCGTCCCCAACGCAACCCAACAAAGGCGCAAAATCTTGTTGATTTTGCGGGAAATTGTCGACATTTCTGCAACAATGGAGCAAGTCCGTTTGATCTGCTGACACCGCTGCCCCGTTTGAGTTATTGGAGGGGCAAGAGGGAGGGTGATCAACAACTCAAACGGGTTGGAATGACCCAAACGATTTGGGAAAACTGCACCAAACAGGATTGTCAGAACAATTGCTTTCCCAAGTGCGTGTCCCTCTTAAAGACGAAATTTCCTCGAAAAACTGCGAAAGTGAACTTGCATTCCGAGAAGCTTATCGCCACACTGAGGGGATAGGCTACTGCCCATTGTGGGCACTGAGTATCTGCTCGGAAGCGGAGTCAACCCGCAGAGTCGGAGTTAACCCCAATGACCCGGTACCTGCTGAACAATTTGTGGAAGCTCGCCCGTCGTGATCAGGGCGCAACCATGGTTGAATATGCGTTGATGTTAGCTTTGGTCGTGGTTGTTTGTGTTGCCGCGATTACCACACTCGGAAGTGGTGCCAGTGCGTTGTTTACCTCCAATGGCAGCACCATCATCAATAGTCTCAACCTGTAACCTTCAAGCTGCCAGTTCGAGCTTGTTGTGCAACCTTTCTGGAACTGAAATCCAGCACTGACGATCCATCCCCGGACGTCTCGACGCCCCGGTTCCCCATCGGTGAGCAACTTGCTTGAGGTCGTGACACACATGGCTCTCTTGTGTGACATTTTTCCAGTCCGCCAGACTGGAGTGACCACCCCCCATTGCTCACCGTGAAATCAATGGAGTTCATTTTCGGCATGACGCTGGAGACTCATCGATTTCCACACCCCCCTGAGCGATCGCACCAACGCGATCATTTCATAGCTTTCGTGCTTGATCATCACTTCTGACTTCCCTGATTTCTCAACGCCCAACTGGCTTCTCACCAACCGGCTTCACACCAACAGCCTTCCACACCAGGATTCCACTGCCAAGCACTTCCCGGCAGAGGATGATTTGCCAGTTGGGGAGATTCCAAAGTATGGCCCAGCAAGGCGAAGGCGTCGAGCGGGCAACCTTTTGGGGGTCGGAGCGTGTCTCAAAGACATCAGTTCGCTCGCCTGGTAGCGTGATCTTGGCCAATGATGGTCAAAAGACCTGGACACAGATCATTGTGGACAGCATCTTCAAGGGGTGAGTCGGCAGATCTCAGGATTCTTGCTGAGCTCTGAAGAACCAACGCCCTGGTGGCTGAGGGATATCCCATGCCATGGAACTTGTGCATGAAAACCCTCGGGGGCCTTCAGTTTTGGTCGGATGTTTGGTTTCACCCACCGGGATATCGCATTCAGCGGAATCTGTGGACGAGCCACTATCGATTGTTAGATCAACACGATTGGCGCTTGGCCTGGGGCTCTCTGGCAGAGTGCCACCAAAGACTTGAACAAGAAGTCCAACGGAAAGAAACACCCTCGCTTTCAGCATGGCCCTCAGCGGAAGTGGTCGTTCTAATTCACGGTATCTGCCGGACATCGCATTGTTTCCGAAGAATGCGACGACAGTTGCAACAAGAAGGCTATCACCCGTTCCGCTTCTCTTACCCGAGCACACGTCGGCCGATTGGATGGTTTGCCGCAGATCTGCACAGTTGCCTGCAAAGCCTCGCTGGGGCCCGACGAATTCACTTTGTGACCCACAGCATGGGCGGATTGGTGCTTCGGGCCTACTTCCAGCATTATCAACTCCCGCAACTTGGACGTTCCGTGATGTTGGGGCCACCCCACTTTGGGGCTCACCTGGCCGACTTGTTTCGGAATAATCCCCTGTATTGGCTGATCTATGGTCCAGCGGGCCAGCAGTTAACGACCAAGCCAGATAGCTACGCATCAACGCTACCGCTGCTGCCGGGAGAGTTTGGCATCATCGCAGGGGGTCGAGGGAAAGACCGAGGCTATAATCCTTGCATTCCTGGCGACAATGATGGGATGGTTGAGCTCTCGAGCACTCGGTTGCCCGGAGCGGTAGATTGGATGCGAGTTTGCGGTTTGCATGCCTGGTTGATGAACTACCAGGAGGTGTTGGATGCGACGGTCTGCTTTCTCCGCAAAGGTTGGTTTCGGACGGGTGCTCCGCCTGAGCCGATTCGGGCAACTCATGGTCATTGAGTTGCGTCTGATCATTGAAATAAGGCCCAGTTGCAGCCAGCGATGGTCGCCTGAGATGGCCCAATTTGTGGGAAATTGGCTCAAGGATCTCCCCATGGCTTTTTCCGATCAGGCCCAAGTCGACTCATCCGCGAGACTCGTCTGAGGAGAGAAGGTTGATCCTCAGAGACCTCCTAGCAGCCTCTTCAGGAGGCCATTCCCTATCAAAGTGCTTCTCCCTATCAGAGTGCTTTTGGCAATGACAACCCCAGAAGGCCACATTCGCCCTTATCTGCAGAGCCTCTTGGCCAACGCCGACCACGGGCAACTGCGTCAGCGATTGGAACCCAAGCCCGAGCCAAGCGTTGCTATCGCCCCTGTGTCTGCTCGTACCACGCCAGAAACACTTGCAAAACGTTGGCAACAATTGATCGAGGCAACAGGGGCCGATCTGGCGGCCGCCCAAGCAGCGATTGCCGACGATGCTGCGGTCAAGTTGACCTCCTGTGCTGAGGGGAACATCGAGAACTATTTGGGAACCGCACGGCTGCCGATTGGGTTGGCTGGACCTCTGCGGGTCAACGGCCTCTTTGCTCAGGGTGATTACTACCTTCCTTTGGCGACAACTGAAGGGGCCTTGGTGGCCTCCTATCATCGGGGAGCGGGATTGATCACCACAGCCGGAGGATGTACCGCCGTGCTGCTGAACGAAGGCCTTGATCGTGCTCCTGGTTTTGCCTTTGCCAACTTACGCGAAGTCGGTGAGTTCGTCGTTTGGCTGCTCTCCCAAACCAACCAGCTGAAGCAGCGAGTGGCAGAGACCACCCGTCACGGCCGCCTGATTGACACGCGTGTGACCGTCGAAGGCAACCATGTGTATCTGAACTTTGAGTTCACCACCGGTGATGCCGCCGGACAAAACATGGTGACCATGGCAACGGAAGCCATCTGTCAGTACATCGTCCAATCCAGCCCTGTCAAAACTCAGTACCATTTCGTGGAAGCCAATCTCTCTGGCGATAAAAAAGCCTGTGCCATCTCCTTTCTCTCAGGACGAGGCAAGAAGGTTTCTGCCGAGGTCCAGATCTCCTCAGAGTTGATCGAGCAACGGCTTGCGACCACACCCAAGGTGATGACAGACTACTGGAGGATGTCGGCCCTAGGCGGCGTGCTCAGCGGCAGCTTGGGCGTGCAAGGACATTATGCCAATGGTTTGGCAGCCCTCTACATTGCCTGCGGACAAGATGCTGCCTGCGTGGCCGAAAGTGCCATCGGGGTGACTCGATTCGAACTCCTGGACGATGGGTCACTCTATGCCGCGGTGACTTTGCCAAACCTCGTGGTGGGGACCGTCGGCGGAGGAACCCAATTGCCCACACAGCGAGGCTGCCTGGAAATTCTCGGGTTGGCCGGCCTCGGCCATGCTCAGGCGCTGGCCGAAGTCGCCGCCGGACTCTGCCTGGCAGGGGAGTTGTCGATCATCGGAGCCCTTTGTTCCGGGAATTTCAGTCGCGCTCATCGCGTTTATGCCCGTCGCCAGGCTCGTGGCTCCCACAGCCCTCGCGCGCAAAACCAAGCCACTCAAAACCAAGCCACTCAAAACCAAGACTCCCACAGCCAAGACTCCCACAGCCAAGACTCTCAGGCCAGCGACCATCAAGAACACCTCAGCGGAGAGCAGCCCTTGTGAACGCAAACCGCTGGTGGATTTACCAGCGAGAACGGTTTCCCCTGCTATCGCATGGCCTCTTGATCGCCATGTTCAGCTATGCGGCTTTGAGTTACTCTTTTTTGCTAAGAACTCACCAGACTGCCGAGAGCTCCCTGGAGCGGTTTAGTGTCCCCTCTTGGGGCGCTGCTGTAGTCGGGTTTTGCTGCTGCTTGCTGTTCTTCTTACAACTGCGGATTGCCGACGAGTTCAAGGATTTTCAAGACGATTGCCGGTACCGGCCCGAACGTCCTGTCCCTCGTGGTCTGGTCACCCTCCGCGAACTTGGGGTGCTCTTTGCGATCGGAGCCCTGCTGCAGTTGCTGCTCACGGCTTGGTTGAGCCTCTCGCTGGTGTTGCTGCTTGCGGCGGTCTGGGCTTACCTGGCGATGATGAGTCAGGAGTTCTTCTTGGGTGATTGGCTCAAGGCTCGACCAGCCCTCTATCTGATCAGTCACATGGTGATCATGCCGCTGATCGACCTCTTTGCCACGGCTTGCGATTGGTGGCCGACCTGGGGCCAACCTCCTTTGGGTCTCCACTGGTTGATTACCGCTAGCTTTTTCAACGGAATCGTCATCGAGCTCGGACGGAAAATCTATGCCCCCGTCGACGAGCGGACGGGAGTCCCCACTTATTCATCCCTCTGGGGCCGGACGACGGCTTGTTCCGTTTGGCTGGCGATGATGCTGGCGACCGCAGGGTTTGCCCTGGCCGCGGCTGCTCAACTGGGGCATGCCCGGATTGTGGCGGGGATTCTGATGCTGGCTGTGCTCTTGGCCAGCTTGGCAGTCGGACGCTTTCTCCGAGAACCAACAACCGCCCGCGCTCGCCAAATCGAGAAACTCTCCGGGTTATGGACGTTGCTGATGTACGGCAGCCTCGGCCTCGGCCCACTGGTGGCCAGAATCTTGGTGGGGGCCTCGTGAGGCACAGAAAAATACCCGACCGAGGTCGACCGTCTGACCTTCTGCCTTGTTTCCTTGGATTTTGGCAGTCGGTTGGACGTGAATCCCCCGATTCCACGAAAACCCAACTGCCCAATCAGAAGGAAACGGACCACTCGGGACAGCCGAAGGCTGACCGCAGCCCGGACAACGCGAACACTCGGGCCAGTTGAACACTCGGGCCAGTTGAACACTCGGGCCAGTCGAACACTCGGGCCAGTTGAACACTCGGGCCAGTTGAGAACTCCAACAACGCGATAGCCTTGACCGTCAGGCTGTTGCGTCTTGGATGGCCCCAGACGATTTCTGAGGATCAACCAACAATGTCGGATCAGGGCATCGCCGGATCGGAGATATCGGATTTTCTGACGCTGCGGTGTTATGTTCCGCTGAGGTTGTCCTCTCAAGGGACAACCGATCTGATCGCAAGACGCTTTGGTCACCCCTGAATGCTTCCACGCCGAGGGCTTTGTGCGTTACATCCTCAACGATAGCCAGCCCCACACTGCTTCGGTCATTGGTGGAAAAGCCGCAGCGTTGGCCCAACTGACGGCCTCTGATCTTGCTGTGCCGCGGTGGTTCGTTCTTCGACCGGAAGCCTGCCTGGCCAGCTTAACCGACGGCCAACTCCCCGACTCGCTTCACCCGGAAGTGGCCGCCGAATTGCACAACGCTTTGCAGCAGCTTGCCCCCAAAGGCCAACCAGTGGCTGTTCGATCCTCTGCCCTCGACGAGGATGGCCTGCAGCATTCCTTTGCCGGCCAATTGGAGAGCTTTCTCAACGTTGCTCACCACGAAGTCCCCGAAAAGGTCCTGGCAGTTTGGCAGTCGGGCTTTTCCGAACGGGTGATGGCTTACCGCCAAGAGCATGGACTCACCGACAGACCACAGCCTCCTGCGGTGCTGATTCAACGGATGGTCCACGCCGAGGCCTCAGGGGTCGCTTTCTCAGCCGATCCGGTCAGTGGTCGCCAAGACGTCGCGGTTGTCTCGGCGGTGTACGGTTTTGGCACCGGCTTAGTCTCAGGAGAAGCTGAGGCGGATACCTTCCTCGTTGATGCCAGCGGTCAGATCACTCGGCAGCAGATCGCCCGTAAGATTTCAGCCGATCGCGTTAGCCCAGGAGGTGATGGTGGGCTGGCCAACCAACCGGTGCCGACAGAGCTGATCGAACAACCAGCGATCACCGACTCTCAGGTTCAGCAGGTCGCACATTTGGCCCAGCGGGCCAGCCAGCTGTTTGGTTGCCCTCAAGACATCGAATGGACTTTGGCACAAGGGCAGCTGTATCTGCTGCAGTCTCGACCGATCACCACCTTAGTCAATCTCCCCGAGCCCTCAGGGACGATGCGACTGTGGGATAATAGCAACATCGCTGAGAGCTACAACGGGGTGACCACCCCACTGACCTTCTCCTTCGCCCGGGAAGTTTATCAGCATGTCTACCTCCAGTTCTGCAAAATCCTGCGAGTCCCTGAATCGATGCTGCAACAAAACCAGGGGGTATTTCGTGGGATGCTGGGGCTTATCCAAGGGCGGATCTATTACAACCTTCTTAACTGGTACCGGGTGCTGGCGTTGCTGCCGGGCTTTCGGTTCAACCGGCAGTTCATGGAGCAGATGATGGGCGTCCGCGAAGGCCTGCCTGGAGAAGTGGTTGCTGAGTTAGGCCAAAGTGGTTGGGGTTCCAAGATTCAAGATGCCTTGCGAATGGCTGGCAGCACTTTCGCACTCATCTGGCAGCACTGGCGGCTGGGGGCCAACATCAAGCGATTTTTCCGTCGTCTGGATGATGCCCTCGTTATTCCTGGGGCACAGTTGAAGACCTCCTCGGCCGACCAGTTGGCCAGCCACTATCGGAATCTCCAAAGGCGTTTGTTGACCCGCTGGGATGCCCCTTTGGTCAACGACTTCTTCGCGATGATCTTCTTTGGGACACTCAAGCAACTGACGACAAACTGGTGCGGCGATTGCCAAGGAACCTTGCACAACGATCTGCTTTGTGGGGTCGGTCAAATGGTCAGTGCCGAACCAGCCCGACTGGTCCGCCAGCTAGCCCAGATGGCATCCCGCGACCCTCAACTGACAAACGCCTTGTGCGAGGGCTCCCCGGCAGAGATCAACCGCCAGGTCGCCGAGGACACTCCGTTGGCGGCAGAGTTTCGACAGGTTTACTATGATTACCTGCAGCGGTTTGGCGATCGTTGTTTGGAGGAACTCAAATTGGAGAGTCCCACTCTGCATGATGATCCCTTACCGTTCTTCCGGTCGGTCGGCCATTTGGCCCGGCAAGACCTGGCCAACTCAAGCCTCCCACAAGCTGCCCACAGCATCCGCGAGGCCGCCGAGCAACAGGTCAGACAAGCACTCCAGGGGCAACCTCTGCGCCGCTGGATCTTCCACTGGGTGTTACAGAACACGCGTCGGCGAGTCCGCGATCGAGAGAACCTGCGTCTTGAGCGGACACGATTGTTTGGGCGAGTTCGGCGACTGTTTGTGGAATTGGGTCGCCGACTGTCAGCGGGGGGTCAGTTGGACGATCCGCAGGATGTGTTCTACCTCGAAACAGAAGAGGTGCTGGGGTTCCTCGATGGGACTGCGACCACCCTGGATCTTCGAGGGCTGGTGGCTGTTCGCCGAGTTGAGTTTGCCCGTTATCGGCAAGCCGAACCTCCACCTGATCGGTTTTCGACCGCCGGACCTGTGCCTTGGGGCCGTGGCCCGGTGATTGGTCAGACAGACTCTGGTTTCTCACAGACAGAACAACAGGATCCCCAAGGGGAGGACCTTCGTCGTGGGCAGGGATGTTGTCCTGGTGTTGTCCGCGGACCTGTCCGGGTGGTGACCGATCCAAGAGATGTGCAGTTAGAAGCCGGGGAGATATTGGTTGCCCAACGGACTGATCCGGGTTGGATCATGCTGCTGCCTTCGGCCAGTGGGCTGGTTGTCGAGCGGGGGAGCTTGCTCTCGCACTCGGCGATTGTCTCACGAGAGTTGGGGTTGCCTGCGGTCGTCTCGCTCCCCGGGGCGACTCGCTGGCTGGCCGACGGCGAACGAATTGAGTTGGATGGCAGCACAGGAGTCGTCCGGAAGCTGAGCGGCTTGGCCTCCGGATCGGCCGTGCCGAATCAGGGGCGAGTTGTGGGAGCAAACGCATCATGAATCGCTCAGGCGGTCGCCTGGCCACCGAGGTCGCGGCTCGAGCGAAATTTACCTCGATTCGCTATGCCCAGTGTTGGGAAGACGCTGATGTCTTGCTCGAGGCCCTCGATGTCCAGCCTGGTGAAAGCTGCCTGAGCATCGCCTCAGCTGGGGATAACTCTTTGGCTTTGCTGACACGTGATCCTGCCCGCGTGGTGGCTGTCGATTTGAGCTCGGCCCAGTTGGCAGCCCTGGCCCTGCGAGTGGCCGCTTACCGCAACCTCAGCCATGAAGAACTGCTTGAGCTCATTGGTTCGCGGTCAAATGCTCACAGTGGCCACCGCCGAGAAGATCTCTATCGTCGATGCCGGTCGTCCCTTGATCCCGAAGCTTCGCATTTTTGGGATCATCATATTCATGAAATTCGCCGTGGGATCGGAAGCGCTGGGAAGTTCGAGGGCTATTTTGCGTTGTTTCGCAGGTGGATTTTGCCCTGGGTGCATTCGCAGAAAACGGTGCAGCAACTTCTCGCCGGTGGCGATCAGGCTGTCCGAGAGGCATTCTATGCCCAGAAGTGGGATACCTGGCGCTGGCGGTGGATGTTCCGGTTGTTCTTCTCGCGACTTGTGATGGGGCGCCTTGGTCGAGACCCCAGTTTCTTTCAGTATGTGGAAGGTTCTGTGGCCGACAAGATCCTGCAGCGAACTCGCGATGCACTGACCAGGCTCAATCCGGCTGAAAACCCTTATGTTCACTGGATCCTGACCGGGAGACATGGGGCGGCGTTACCCTATGCTTTGCGACCAGAGCACTTTGAGACGATCCGGGAAAACCTCCATCGGCTGGAGTGGTCCTGCCAGTCGGTCGAAGATCGACTCAAGCAAGAGGGGCCCCGGTCTTTCCACCGATTCAATTTGAGCGACATTTTTGAGTATATGTCTTGGGAGAGTTCTGGCGAATTGCTAGAGAGCCTAGCCAACAGTGGGCGGCCTGGGGGACGACTGGTCTACTGGAATATGCTGGTCCCCAGGAGTCGGCCAGAATCGTTGGCAGGTCGGCTGCTCCCGTTGAAGGACTCTGCCAAGGCATTGCACCGTCAGGATAAGGCATTCTTCTACAGCGACTTGGTGATCGAGGAGATCTGCAGATGACGCTCCCGGAAGCCTGGCAGCCCTGGGCGGGGATCATCGGGATTTTGTTGCTGTTGCTGCTATTGATGGCTGCCCTCAAGCTTTTGAAGTGGCGTTACGACATTCATCCTGAGCTGAGCCGCAAGTTGCTGCATATCCTGATGGGGGCGGTCACCCTGACATTCCCTTGGGTCTTTTCTCATTGGTGGCCGGTGGTGGTGTTGGCAGCAGCGGCCATGACGCTTCTTTTGAGCATCCGGCTGATCTCCTTCTTGCAGAAAGGGCTCGGAGACGTTTTAGGAGGAGTCGACCGGGCCGGTTGGGGCGAGGTCTACTTCCCCATCAGTGTCTGTCTGTTGTTTGTGCTCTCTGAGCATCATCCTTGGGGATGGCTGTTATACTGGATTTCGATCTTGGTGCTGACTCTTGCTGATGCCACAGCAGCTCTCATCGGCATTCGTTACGGAATCTGGCACTATCAGACACTCGATGGTCACAAGAGCGTCGAAGGCTCACTCGCGTTCTTCTTAGTGGCCTTCTTCAGCGTTCACATCCCCTTGCTCCTGTGGTCTGAGCTGGGCCGAGCCGAAACGCTGTTGTTGGCTGTGCTTTTGGGTCTGATGGGGATGTGGTTTGAGGCAGTTGCCTGGCGCGGGTTGGACAACTTGATTGTCCCACTGGCCTGCTACTTACTCCTACAATCCTACTGGCAAGCATCCGTAGCACAACTCCAAGGCCTACTGCTGGCAACAGGTATCGTCGCCGGAATTGTGTTCGTCTACCGAGAGAGGACCACGCTCACCGGCAGCGGTTTGCCGGGTGCTGTGCTGGTCGGCTACTTAGCTTGGACCCTTGGCGGTCTCGCTTGGTTTCTGCCTCCGCTTGTGCTTTTTATCGCTTACGCGTTGCCCTGGTCCCCAGAAGGAGCCAATCGGCTCAGAGCCCACAACGTCGATGCCGTGCTGTGTGTTGCTTCGGTTCCGTTGGCCTGGTTGTTTCTTGCCAAGGCCATGAACATGGCTAGTGCCTTCTTGCTGCCCTATACACTGGCCTTTGCTGCCCATTTGGCCTTGATCGTTCTGGCCCAGTTACGCCGAGCCTGCCCGCAGTGGTCGCTCACCGCGACAGTGGCGGTGTGTGTTGCCGCTGGATGGGGATTGATCGTGTTGCCTCAGCTGACGCTCGGAGCTGCCGGCTTCCCAGGGTTTCCGCTTGTCGGAGGCGGCCAGATTCCCTGGACCATCGCCGGTGTCACTCTGGCGGTGCTGGCTTTTCTGGGGATTCAACCCAACTTGCACGACTGCCCGGCCGATTGGCCTCGCTGGATCCGACAAGGTTCCGGGGCCGCGTTGGCGTCCCTGGTGGGACTGGGCAAGCTCCTTGCCGGGTGATTCTTTTTCAAGACAAGCGATGGTCCCCCCAGAGGCCCCCCTACCTCGTGCCTGGTTTCCTTGGCTTTTGGCTGTCGGTTGGACCGTGAATCCCCCAATTCAACGAAAACCCAACTGCCCAATCAGAAGGAAACGTAAGTGTCCATTTTCGCGCAGCGGTTGGCAACGGACCTTGAGGGATCAGGACCTGCCAGGCAAAGACAAGAGATCGGATCGTGCGGCTAAGCTTCGGCGGGGTGCAAAGGAGGAGGATTGGCCGCGTGAAGCTGTTCTAGCTCAGCCTCAAAAAGCGAGTACCCCCGCTGGAGCCAGCGTTGGATTTCCCCCACCAACACTTGCAACGTGAATTTCTCGAAACGAGTTCGCAGCGAGGCCAGCACCGTCATGATGATCCCCCGACGGTTGGCACCACTCTCACTCTTGCTGGTTCGCCCGCCCTTGCGGACCTCCGCTTCTCGTCGAAGATTCCGTTCACTGCGGTTGTTGGTCGCTTCGACCTCGGGGTGTTCCACAAAGACAAACAGCTTCTCAAGGTTGCCCACCAGTTCGTTCTGCAGTTTCACAAAGGTCTGTTCGTCCTCAGGTCAGCTGCCGTCCACACTGCTCCCAGCTCGCGTGCACAGTTGCCGGATCTGGCCTTTGAGTTCTAGGACCTTCGCCCAACGGTTCACACTCAACCGACGATCGTTCTGGTAGCGAACTGCCTGTTGGTAGATCCCGCACAGCTCTCGCAGGAACCTGGCGTATTGGGATTGCTCGGGATGTTGCAGCATCAACTTGATGGCCTTGCGTAACAGATGCGCCCAACACAGTTGATGGTCGGAAAACAGAGTCCGATAAGCCGAGTAGTCGTCGCTGACTCCCCGTCCGGAAAACTCCTCTCCCAGCACCGTTTCCGCTTCCTCTTTGCCACGACTGACTCCGCAACGAAACAACACATGCATCGCCGTGGAGAACACCCAGGTGTAGCAGGACTGCGTGCCCACTTTCCAACCGGTTTCGTCGACGTAGACCAACATCTGCCCAGCGATCAACTCCGAGATGGTCTCATACTCGTCCTCCCAGTCCTCTGCCAGCTGTCTGAGCAACGAGTCAGCTTGCGATTTGCTCAGCGCCAGCCCAGTGAAGAACTCCACAATCTGGATGGTGTGATCCAGGGAGACACCCATCCAGTAGTGCAGAAAAGCCAACACCAACAGGATTTCCAGCCCGAATTCGCTTCGGCTGGTTCGCAGCCCCAAAGGCAAGGGCGGACTGTCAGATTCAGGAAGGTCGTAGATCTGATAGCGGACATAGACCGCTTGGCCGTCGATCAGCCGCCAAGCAAATTGCTCCCGAACAGGCACACACCGACGACGGGAAACTCCTTCTGGATAGACCTGAACCTCCCGACCGATTTGACTGCGTTTGGCGTCCTTGGGACGTCGGCCAGGTGGCTTCTTGCGTTGGGCTCGCTTCTGTTTTCGGGAGTTGCTTGTGGTGCTGGAGTCGCCCTTGAAAACTGGTGCTTTGGCAGCTTTGGATTCACCTTTGATTGTGGAGGAGTTGTTTGAGACGCAGAACCTCAGCCTCCCACTGCGAAATCAGAGCAGCTTGCTGTTCAATCACCTGGTCGCGGGCAGCGAGTTCTCGGAGGTAATCCTGTTCGGTCATGCTCCGGATTTTACACGGACGCGGATCGTGCCAGAAGGCCTGCCTGTTTCGATTGTACGGGGCGTCCAAAACTGGCCGCACGCTGAAAATGGACACCTACCATCGGCCAATCAGTCGCCGCTGTCTGTAAGTTCATTTACAGAAAGCTCTCACCGTTGTGTCAGCCGCTTACCTAAAGGTGACAAAGCGGCAGCAGCTTTCTTCTGCCTTTAGCATCCTCGACGGTTGCGAGCAGGGCAAGGCGGAGATGTGAAGGAATGCGAGGACAGTCGGGAAAGTTTTCATCCTCGTTGGTCAGATAGGGCGATTCTTCAGAGGCAGAAAAGTCTTCGACGGCTTGGGCTGTCCAAATGCCTGCCGGTAGGCCGTTTGCTACTGATCACGGGGAAATGCTTCGATCGTCGAACCATGCAAACACTTTGCGTGCTGGAGCTGAGGCAGAGATTTCAGCATCCATCGACCAATGAAAAGTTATCCCGCACTCAGTAGTAAGTCCTCCAAGAATTTTTCTGACGGTGAGTCGTTGAACATTCCCGCTGAGGGTCAGGCGTTGGCTGACTGTTGGGTTGCTCACACACCACTCAAGTTGCAGTAACGTGCTCGAACCACCCATGACCGGACCCTCAACCCAGAAAGGAGATCCCCTAAGTAATTGCCACCTGCGGAAAAGTTTGGGTTCGCAAACTGCCGAAATCTTCGAGTTCATTGACAGCTGCAGTTCCCGGGCATTGTAAGCCCCTCCTAGGTCTCCTCCGTTGGTGTACATCGCAACAGTCGCAAAGGGATTGCCCAACCCGAGAGCGTGAATTTTTCTCCGGTCTCACATCTGCGACCTGTCGGGGCAAGGATCAGTTCGCCTTGAAGTGCCTCACACAACTGCCATCCTTCCCCTAATGCGACATTCAATTCATCAATTCCAGAGAACACAAAGCGATCCCCGGCGTAGGAGAGAGATAAAACAATAATTCTCTGTTGTGACATGGCCGTACTGCGAAGAGTTGTTCTGCGGGATGAGGATATCAGCTTGCTAGGATTCATGCGAATCGAGGTTTATATCTATGGTTTTCGCGTGTAATGGCTTTCTTTTAACAGCTGTTGCAGGAAATCAATCTCGGTGCGTAGAGCCTGGTCACGGGTGATGATCAACTCTCGGAATGCAGGAATTGCCTCCGCGAGAATACGCTCGATCATCGAGTATCCTTCGGTCCCGCAGACAAAGTCGGACGTCGCCCCCGGAATACAAAGACGAGCGACGAGTCGGTCAAGGGGGCGGCTTTCATTGTCAGCGGGTTGATAAAACCTGATTGCGATGGGGTTGCCGTGAAGGGTGGATGCGAAGTGGTTCTGATCGTCAGCATCCTGCCGCCAGACCATGGCACCTCTCACTGTAGCTTCAAGCAACGTCGTCAGCACTTGCTGATGCAACTCGTTCAGATCTGGCAGTGGTGGTAAATTGTGGTTGTTGCGCAACATGAAAACGCACCTCTCAGCGATTCGGAGGTAGTGGGAATCCCATTTCTCGTCAATTGCTCCTAGTAATAAACGTGCTTCTTGTTGGCTGGCTGTACCATTAAACAGCAGAATGTCAATGCTGCCTGCTGAGACGATCGGCCCCTGCCGATCAATGGTAATTCCGTGTTCGTTATACCAATAGAGCCAGCGCAGAGCGTAACTGCGTGAACCGATGCCAGCACGATACCGGCTTCCGATTTCCTCTTTCCAATTCAGTAAGCCAGCGTGGGTGGCATCCCGCATCACCTTGAGAAGAGCAATTGAATTTGTCTCAGCTGTAAGGCCGTTCATAAAGTTTTCTGCAAAGAGTAGACCGTTATCAAACACCGTGTTGAATTACGACCTAGTGTTACTCAATTTTGGGCAAATCTACCTTCAGGTTCGGGGGGCGACCCCATTTCAAGTTGTGCAGAATACGAGCAAGGTTCATCGCAGCCGCAGCATTGCCTTCGTTAGCCTTAATCACCTGCTGATGAATGATGAATGTAGTCTGGGCTCACGCCAGGTCCACCAGCTAGCCAAGCCCCACCCTCGGCGCGGTCAGGAATTCCTCCGACTGGCTGTCCGTTGGCTACGTTGGTTACAGTAACCTTTCCTTTATTAGCATTCAGATAGTCAAGCTGAGCCTCTGTGGCAATATGGAGCGACCCGTGGTGACCCGGAGCTTCTGCAACTCCGAGGTCTCTGAGACCATCCACAGTCTCATCGGAAAGGTCGACTTCAAACTTATAGCCGTACTTCTCTGCCCGAAGTTGTTTGGTTTTCGCCAGGTCGCTTGGATCGACTGCACCCTTCGGTGCAAAACGAATCCCATGTTGCTGAGTTACGGTGAATCCATCATAAATGTAAAAGTTCTCCACTTCCTGCAAACTTGCGTAACGTTCGTAGTACGTATTATGCGCCCAGAGCCCGAACCCCCACTCCGGCTTCCCGACGAAGTAAGTGGCCAGTTCGGCAACGAGGACGTTGTAAACCCCCTCAGAGCGGCCAGTCTCATGGACACTCTGGAGCGAAACCCACAGCTCCTGGCAGTCGGTGGCCACCTGCTGGCCGACCTCCAACCGAGCCGCTGGTACCCATCCTCATCCCCGCACCCAAAACGGATGCTCCGGGGAGGTCCGGATCACTCGCCCGGCAATGCTCAGCTCCCAGATGGCGTGCCAGCGGACAAAGTGCCGCTCCACCGGCCGAGCTTCCACCGGAGCAATCGGGTCGTCATCTCGCCGCGAGAGCACCAAGTCACCCGGACTCTCGGATGATGCTGGCCAGCCGACGACGCACTCGGTCGTGATCCCAGCGGGGCAGAGCCAAGAACTCCTGCAGGGTCCGAGGCGCGAGTCCGTTGAACAAAGCAAACGAGCAAAGGTAGCGGGACGTTCGGCGGGGCAGGAGTCCCGCCAAGACTTTTCGCAGCCGAGTTGTTGGGTATGGGCTTCTGCGACACGTGCTGGAAGGAACGGACTTGGCTGAACGAACAAAGCCTTCCCACTATCCTCCCACTTTGTTCGTTCGCTCGCATTGCTCTTTGTCGCCAACGCCCATTTGCAAAGGCTTTGTTCGTTCGCACGCAGGGCGTCGGCGAGCCGGATCGGGCGGGATACAAGTTGGCCTGGAAGGGGAGAGGCTTTGTTCGTTCACACGCTTCGCTCGGCGAAACGAAGTCGCTGTGCGAGGCACAGGAGCAGGCGGCTAAAAGCAACGGCTGGCACAGCGCCGGGGCGGTCGCGGGGCAGAGGTCTAAGCAAGGGAAGGCAAGGCAATGGCAGCAGCAAGGCGGTGGCAGGCGAGGCCTGCCTGCATAGCGGGGGCGGCGGCGGGGGACGTGGTTCACGCTTCCGTCAACGCCGTGGGCCAAGCCTTGCCGTCGCTGTGCCTTGCTGATGCTTTGCTGTGTGCGATGGCGAAGCTGGTGCTGTGCGGTAGCAAGGCATGGCGTCGTGACGATGCGGTGGGCTTCAATCACTCGCCGCCCCGTCCCCGCTACACGCCGGGCCTCGCTGCTGCTCACTCTGGCCCACCATCTCCTCGGCACTGCCTCTGCGGTTGCTGCGGGCAAAGCGAGCGAACGAACAAAGGCGTCGGCTGGCAGCATGGCGGGCTTCGCTTGATTGCTCGCCGTGCGGTGCTGCCTGCCCATCGACCGCGACGATCTCGGCGAGCATTGCGAGCGAACGAACAAAGGGTGCGGCTGCCGGGCTTCATTCGTACGCTCGATGCCGATCACGGGAGCCGAACGCCGAACGCATGGGCTGGACTCTCGTGGGTAACTTTGCTCGGCACGGAAGGTGTCGGTATCACTCATCCAGTCAGGAGCATTTGAACTGTGTAACGAACCGCACTTTGCCGTCACTGAGGCTGTGCAACCCGAGTAGGAAGATGTCGAAGAAGTCTGAGAAGCGATCAATCTCGTCCGGCGTCATATCATCTGCAATTTCGGGCGAGTAGGATACGCAAGCCACCAAGCGGTACTCCCCGGTGCAAGATTGAGAGTACGCCCACTCCTCTAGTGGCCCAGATGAACGGTAGTGAGCAGGACCGAGATCGTTCTCTGGATTGTAACCATGCTGTTCACCATCGAACAACGGTGTCACATCACCAGACGGCTCCCATCGAATGAACAGTGGACTGACGAATATTCGGTCGCCAGAATGCGGCCACCGCTCATCTAAATAGTACCCCAGCAACTTGGGCGGCTCATCACTCTTTGCGTGATGCAACTCAAATGCAATCACATTGCCTGGGACACCAGCGTGCTGGACTCCGAAGTAGTCGGCTACGTTTCCGAAAAACTCCTCAGCAACTAACTTGGCTGAGGGAGTGTTCGTAATCAGTCGGTATCCCTGAAGACACCTCGGCGGGTGGTCGATGACCCGCTGCATTAGCTGTTGCAAATGCACGTTTCCACTCCTGATTCGAGCATCAGAACGGCGGCTTCACTGCTGGAATCGGTACGGGTTGAACCACGCCACCGACCGATTGAGGATACGCCTGCCTGAGTACGCCGCCCATTCCACTATCGACGACCAGCAAGTCCCCGGCACGCCCCGTCCGCTGAAGAGCAGGCCAAGTGAAGCGGTTCTGCCAGAGCTTCATTTGCACGCTTTGGGCGGGATGCAGCACTTCTACGATGTCGATGATCGAAAGCTGTTGGTTGGCGGTCAATCGTCGCTCACCCCACAAGTCCGGCTTCCCTCTGACCCCACTGAAACTGGGGCCGAGGACTGATAGTTGGCGGTTGACGTGAAGATCGGTGTAACTCCCGGTTTCGAGCATCCGCCTGATCCACAAATCGACGTTCGCGTTGTGGGTCGGGATGTTGCTGTGCTGTCCGAGATCACGCCAGAGGTTCACGACGTTACCGCGCGGATCGATGAGCGTGTGCTGGTTTGCAGCCACAGCCGTATTGGTCAGCGGGTCGGTGCGTGGGAACTCTCTCTTTTCAACTCGATCCACCAGAGCCAAACGAGCCGCATCGTCCGGCAGATGAGCCAGCCCCCGGTGGGTGATGTCATCGCGCCACAGGGCTGCCCATCTGCTTCCTGCTGCAACGGGTACGTTTGCGGCTGCACCACGGGCAACGATGGCGTCTACGACAGCCGGTGCGAACCCTCGCTGCTGAAGTGCTGTTCGCAGTGCAGCTTCTTCACCGGGAGCGTACAGGTTGTGCGCCCAGACCCCGAACCCCCACTCGGGCTTCCCGACGAAGTAAGGATCCCCGCGTAAATAAATTACCGGATTGCTATGGACTTTCTCGTCCTGAA
>CAZYKP010000141.1:0-17819 GCA_964648025.1 uncultured Pirellulales bacterium
AGCAAATGAAACGGCAGCAGCCAACAACCCGCTTCAACCCCGTGAACGGTTACCTTGGCTGATGCACCGCCTCAAGGGTGCGGCTTTCGGCTGCCTGAGTGGGGATCAGAGAAGCCCATCAAGCCAGCCGCTCGGTGCTGGAAGGGGAAAGAACGGCCGTTTGGAGCTGGGCCAAAGAAAGACCTGCCCAAAGAAAAAACTCGCCCAAAGAAAAAACTCGCCCAAAGAAAAGACTCGCCCGCAATTGATGCAGCCGAGTCTTTCGAGGCGAGTCGGTGGTTCTCGGGGCCCCTGGGCTTCACACCAGCTGGCCGAAGGATGTTGGAGCTTTTCGATGAAGGCTTACTTGCTGCGACGGCGACGCGCAAGCAGAAGGCCGGCCACGCTGAGACCGAAGATCGCCGAGGAGACCGGTTCGGGAATCACCTGAGCAGCACCCAGCGCCTGGCCGGGGTTGTCAAACAGAAACCCGACGTCCTCGGCATTCAAGGCGGTATCGTAGAACTGCACATCATCGATTTGCCCGACGAACGGATTGCCGCCGGTGAATCGACTGCCGAGGAAGATATCCGACAGCGGAAAGCCCATCGCTGCAGTTGGGTTGTTCGCCGTGGCGGGGTCGAACGCGGTCAACGAGCCGTTGATGTAAAGCTCCAAATCCTGAACTTGACTTGCGCCCTCGGGAACAACCGCAGCCACATGAATCCATTGGTCGATGGGATCGAAGCCCAACGGGTAGGCCATGTTGCCCCCGCCATGCCGAAAGCGAATGCTCGGACCAGTGCTGCCAACGGATTCCACAGTGAAGTCGAACGAGTTCCCGGCTCCCCCTGCCCCATAGCTGAAGAACTTGCGGTCTCCCATCAGGTCGGGATTGATCCACATCGCAACCGTTCTTGGATCCGCGCCGGTCGGTGTCGCAGCGCCGACACTCCCGATACGAACGCGATCACCAGAGTTCGTAAAGGTCAGCGCTCCCCCGGCAACCCCTGTTGTCCAGGGTGGAGGCGACGAGAATCCCTCCAACAACCCGTCGTTGCCGTTGGGACTCGAATCGACCGCAATCGTCGCGTTGGGGTCTGCTTGTCCGTCATCAAGTTTGAGATGGAAAAGGAGCTCGGCAGACGCCATCGAGGGGCTGAAAGCGAACACCACAATCATCGAGAGCCAGCGCATGGTTTGCCCTTGGGAGAGTTCCGGAGTGCGTCACCTAAGGTTGTGTCACCTGAGGTTGTGTCACCTGAGGTTGTGTTACATGAGGTTGTTTCACGTGTGGGGCATCAATGAGGGAAGGCTGGGGTAGTCATGCCACCCCCATAGAATGACTATCAGTCTACCTGGTTGTCCGGCAAATGCAACAAACATCGATGACTCTTTCCTCGAAGGTGTGAGCCTCAGAAAAGTGCGAGCCTCTGGTGGACAAGTGAGGCAACGGCCCTCGGCGAGCTGCCGGCCTCCGCTGGGATCAGTCGGTCGGCACCTCCGCTTTCTGGGGCTCGCACGAAGCCCGAAGTCGCTCATTGGACAGGTCTTGGGCAGTTTGCGGTGATTCCTCCACGCCCAAGGCGATTCCTGAAAAATGCCGTGCTAATAAAACACGCAATTACTGACCTTCGGAGAAGTTTCCGACCAAAGGGCGACCGTCTGCCCTTGGGGGCAGCCTGAGGCACCACCGGAAGTCCGGATTGCCGGACGTTCCTCAAGGCCGTCGTCGAAGACTTTTCAGGGAATCAGTAAACGCCATCTCTTCTCGCCCACGAGACTCCTTGACGGGCCTACGCGTTATCACAGACATCCCAAGACTGCCGCGGCCCGATTGAGGCCACTCAAGAGTGCCAGGCTCCGCTGAACCGGAAGGAAAACGCTGATCGCTGCTCACCCTCACCAGCAGAACGCCCTCAAAGAGTCAGGCTGCATTGCCGCTCACCCCCTGAGTGATTCAGTAGCGAAGAGGCAGCCAGACACAGTAAGATCGAGAACTTGTTGGAGGGAATCATCTGCCCACGTCAGTCCCAAATTGTCCGGCGGGAAGCGTTGTTGGCAAGCATTTGCAGAGCCAACAACGCCAAGGCACTCTCCCAAGGGAGGTCCGATCTGGGAATGGAAGAGCGGACTGTTTGTGGGCAAGCTCAGACCAGCCAGGAACCATTCACCTGGCTACCCTGGCAAACGAATGCGGCCTGCGAATCCCTCGT
This sequence comes from uncultured Pirellulales bacterium, assembly GCA_964648025.1. GTDB lineage: Bacteria > Planctomycetota > Planctomycetia > Pirellulales > Pb10988 > CAZYKP01. Next base: position 2,196 of record CAZYKP010000141.1, read on the forward strand.
TGGCCGTCACCGCTTGAGGATCAAGACCAATGACACGAGTGACGATCTGCTTGATTTTTATGGCCTGGCTGGTTTCCACCGGTGTTGCCGAGGTACCCCCGTCCGAAGCAGCCAAGTGGGAAAAGAAGTACCAGCAGTTGCTCCGAGATCGCCCAGACATCCGCAACAAAGTTGACAGCGGTGGTGCCACCAAGCAAGACGTCATCACCTGGATGAAGAAGGGAGGCGACCGGCAGAAGTCCCAAGGTGGCAAAAAGTACTACGGTGCAGAAATCCAGGTGAAAGATCCGGCCGAATTCTCGCAAGGACAAGAAAGGATCGTCTATTCAGGTCCCCAGCCGGGCGAGCGGTTGCCGACTTTCAAGGTGACCGGCTTGCGTGGCAAATACAAAGGCAAAGAGATCGATCCACTGGCACTTGCCAATGGAAAACCGCTGGTGCTCATCTTCCAGGACAATTCCGTTGTCGGCCAAAAGGGCCTTGCACTATGCGGGAAAATCTTGGCGCAAATCGCCGATCATTCGCCAAAGGGTTTGCATGTTTGGACAACGTTCTTGGTTGACGACCCAACCCTGAATAACATCTTCCGATACGACTTTTTGCATGAGATCGACAACGTGATCGAAATGGGCGTCTCGCTCGACCGCCGCGAGGGTCCCGAGGCTTACGGCCTCAACCGGAACATCCCGATGACGATCATCGTCGCCAAAGACGGCAAGGTCCTGCACAACTTTCCGCTGAAGCAGCCGATGCTCTACCCCAACCCTTATGTGATCGGCGGGATCGCCGAGGCCATTGGCGTGGACCGGCCAACACTTGCCGGTTGGTTCCAGGAACGTCAGACCAACACAATCGAGCAACAGGAGAGCGAGAAGAAACGGGCTCTCCAGAACAAGGATCAAGTCAAAACGGCCGGTGCGAACGAGAGAGATCGCACGCGAGGGCAAGACCGCAGGAAGAGGCAATATCGCAACCGTCGGACTCTTGAGGTCAAGGATCCGTCAGGGTTTGTGAAGACCCCAGAGAAGAAAATCTTCTCCGGTCCCCAACCCGGTGAGAAGCTGCCGGCGGTCGCAGCCATCGGAGTTCGCGGCAACCTCAAGGATCGACAATTCGATCCGGTCACTGATGCGAAGGACAATCCCCACATCCTCATCTTTCAGGACGACAGTGGTATGGGGCTACGCGGCTTAGTCGGCCTCGCTCGGGTCGTCGCTCAGATTGCCGAGAGATCCGGAAATCAGTTGCGATATACCACCATATTTCTAGGCGATGACCCAGCCAAGCTGTCGCAACAGGCTATGAAAATCGATCGGTATGTTCCCGACTTCGTGCAGTTAGGCGTGTCGAAGGACGGACGCGATGGCCCTGGTGCCTACGGCTTGAATCGCAACGTGGCGATGACCATCCTTATCGCCGAGGACGGCAAGGTCACCCACAATTTTACCTTTCTGCAAGGGATGCTCTATCCCGATCCCCATGTGCTCGGTGCCGTGGCTGCCGTCCTGGGAGAGAAACGGGAGACCGTTGCCTCATGGCTCAACGAGGCCGCGGCCCAAGAGGCCGCCATGCGACGTGACAACCCAGCGACAACTCGCGACAGCGACCTGGCGAAGCGGCAGATGGCACTTCAAAGACGACTTGGCAGGTTGGTCGAAGCTGGCAAAATCACACGTGAAGAAGCCGCCGAACTCTATCGCACCGCCTTTGGTGATCCGCAACAATCCCCAGGCAAACGCCAGTGAGGTCTCTCCAATCCAATCCATGCTTCAAAAGGGATCAGACTTTGTTTAGCAATAATAGTACAATGAATACTTTTAGCTATCTTGCTTACGTCGCTCTCCCTTTGTTCTTGGCAGCACAGGCCGCTGGCGAGGAATTTGTCGATTTCAGAAACGACCTGATTCCCGTTTTGACCAAACACGGATGTAATGCTGGAGCCTGTCACGGTGCGGCGATCGGGCGGGGTGGATTCAAGTTGTCACTCTACGGCGGCAACCCCAAAGCCGACTATGAGGCCATCGTTCAGCAAGTGGGCGGTCGGCGTGTCAATCTCTTCAGGCCCGAGGAGAGTCTCATCCTTTTGAAGCCCACCCAAACAGTTGAGCATGGAGGTGGAACGATTTTCGCTGGGGAAAGCCCAGGTGCTCAACTGCTTTTGGACTGGATCGGCCAAGGAGCTCCGCACGACTCGTCGCGTGTTCTGACCCGCCTGGAGGTTGCTCCCAGGAGGCACGTTGCCAAAGCCCTCGGCGAACCGGTATCGCTTCGCGCGACCGCTTTTTACTCCGATGGATCAAAACGCGACGTCACGAAATGGACGGTTTTCACCGCGGAAGATTCCTCGGCGGTGAAGATCGACGCGGAGGCCGCACAAGCCAAACTCCTCCGTCGAGGACGCCACATCGTAGTGGCACGACATCTGAGCGAGGTCTTGCCAGTCGAGTTGATCGTTCCCTTGAGCGAATCAACGATCGATTTGACTGATCAGCGTCGCTGCAACTTCATCGACGAGGAGATTCTCGAATCTCTGGAAACGCTAGGGTTGCAGCCGTCGCCGACCATCGATGATGGGACCTTTCTGCGGCGAATCACCCTCGATTTGACTGGTCGATTGCCGTCACCGCAGCGGGTGAGCAGCTTCCTGGCCGACAAGGATGCCAACAAGCGACAAAACTTGATCGACGAGTTGCTCAAGTCGGACGAGTTCACCGAGTATTGGACTCTGCAACTGGCCAAACTGCTGCGCATTCGGCCGCCAGGTGGCGATCGTCGGGCCGCCCAGACGTACCACACATGGCTTGCCGGGATGATCCGTCGCGACGCCAGTTACCAACAACTCGCTCGGGCTCTGATGACAGCCACCGGTGATACTCATGAAAACGGCCCGGCCAACTTCTACCGCACAACCAGAGGTCCACGCGAACAGGCCGAGTTTGTCAGCGAGTCCCTCATGGGAAGCCGGCTGCGATGTGCGAACTGTCACAATCATCCGTTGGATCGTTGGACGCAGGATGACTACCATGGCCTGGCGGCCATCTTTGCCAAAGTAGAAAACGATCAAATTGTCCAAGTGAACCCTCAGGGTGTCGTCGTTCATCCTCGCACCCTCCAACCAGCCATCGCCCGGATCCCGGGTGAACAGTTCCTCTCCCAGGATGATGACCCCCGGCGGCAGTTGGCGGACTGGCTCACCGACTCGCAGAACCCGTACTTCGCCAAGGCGATCGTCAATCGCTTGTGGAAACGGATGATGGGCCGAGGCCTTGTCGAACCGACCGACGATTTCCGAGCGACCAACCCGGCGACTCATCCAGCTTTGCTGGACAAGTTAGCCGACGATTTCCGCGCCAATGGTTACAGCCTCCGACACACGCTCGGTGTGATCGCCCAGAGCACGACGTACGCTCGCAGCACCAACACCACCGAGCAGAATCAGCACGACGACCGATTTTACTCGCACGCGTTGCGGCGGCCGCTGGAAGCTGAGGTCTTGGCCGACGCCATCTCGGACGTGTTGGGAGTCGCCAGCAAGTACGGCGACCAACCTCAAGGCACCCGAGCGGTGGCGTTGGTCAATCCAAGAACGCCGTCGAGAACGCTGGAGGTTTTAGGACGTTGTGCACGTGACGACTCCTGCGAAAGCTCGCCCCAAGCCGCTGGCGGCCTCTCTCAAAAGTTGCATCTGTTTAACGGACCGTTGTTGAACGCTCGGATTGCCGCAGAAGGCAGTCGGCTCCGTCGGCTCCTCGATGCACAACGCAAGCCGATCGAGATCATCCAAGAATTTTACCTGGTCGCCCTCGGCCGCCACCCCACAGGCTCAGAGAAGCAACACTGGCAACAGCAACTTGCCTCAGCAAGTGATTCTAGCGATTTTTTGGAAGATTTCATCTGGGGACTGCTGATGAGTCAGGAGTTTGCGACCAATCACTAAGAGACTCTCCGAAAAGCATCCGGCAATCCACTAGGTTGTGGAGCCCAAGTCATGGTGCAACACGATCCAGGTGGATTCCGGTGCTTTTCGGACAGACAGTAAGAGTTCACCGACTGACCTTCAGAGGAGTTTTCGACCCAGGGCGACCAACGGAAGGCCGGATTGCCGGATACAAGGTGTCCGCTTCGTCGAAGACTTTTCAGGGGAATTAGGAATTGAGCTTTTTGTTTGATTGCCTGAGAAGTCTTCGACCAGAGCCCTCGGTGAACAACGTTTCTGAGCCGCAGAAGGCAAGACCATGAGAACAACAAAACTCGGCAAGGGACCGACACGCAGGAACTTCCTCCGTGTTGGTGGGCTTTCCGCCTTCGGGCTCGGTTTGGGCGACTTCTTTCGCATGCAAACTGCCAACGCGGGAGCCGCTCCGCTTGCCGCCAAGGCCAAGTCGTGCATTCTGGTGTGGCTGGATGGCGGCCCCAGCCATCTGGAAACCTTCGACCCCAAACCCGATGCGCCGGCTGAGGTTCGTGGTCCGCTAGAGACTATTGCCACCCAGGTCTCGGGGATCCGCCTGAGCGAGTGCCTGCAGCGGACCTCGCAGCTGATGGACAAACTCGCGGTTATCCGTTCGGTCACCTCTCCGCTGGGCGAGCATAACTTCGGCACACACTATGTGATGACCGGCTACAAGCCCTCGCAGGCACTTGAGTATCCGACCTTCGGAGCGACCGTCGCGCACATGCGAAGGCAAAGGGGGGTTCTCCCGCCTTACATCTCGGTGCCCGGCTTCACCGGGGCGGTCAGCGGCAACGGTTATCTGCCCACAGCAACAGCGCCTTTCGCGGTCGGCGGTGGATCCAAGCGTGGCGATTTTCGAGTCCGCGATCTCGACCTCCACAACGGGCTTGATCTCGCTCGAATCGACCGCCGTCGACAGATTGTGGCCACCCTGGACCGATTCAGTCGAGCCCAAGACGCTGTCGCCGCGACGCAGACGGATGCCGATTCTGATCTGCAGCGAGCTTACGACTTGATGACCTCGCCCGATGCCAAGCAAGCTTTCAACTTATCAGAAGAGCCTGCCAACCTCCGGAGCCGCTATGGCCAGGGAGGTGGAAACGGCATCGGTCAGGGGTGTCTGCTGGCCCGGCGGCTTGTCGAACGTGGTGTGCCGTTTGTCACCGTCCACAGTACTGGGTGGGATACGCATCAGAACATCGTTCAGCTGAAGCAACGTTATCCCACCGACGGGAATGCTCATCTGCCGTCACTGGACCGAGCGCTCAGCTCGCTGATCGAAGACTTGTCCGAGCGAGGCCTCCTCAATCAGACGCTGGTTGTGGTCATGGGTGAGTTCGGCCGGACTCCCAAGATCAACTCAGCAGGTGGCCGCGATCACTGGCCCAATGTGTTCAGCGTTGCGATGGCAGGCGGCGGGGTCAACGGCGGTCAGGTCATCGGAAGCAGCGACTCCCTCGGCGAACTGCCTCACCAGAGCCCGGTCACCCCGTCAGACCTCGCTGCCACGATTTTGACGTTGCTTGGTATCGACCCAGCGACTGAACTGCACACCAGCGACGGACGACCAGTTCGCGTTGCTCCCGATGGAGCTCAAGTGATTTCCAACCTCTGAGGTTCCTGCCTTGCTCCGCCTGATCCTGTTGCTCGTTGCCGGGCTTGCCTCACCGTCGGTGGCGGCAACACGGCCCCCGATCACCGCGATTGCCTTTGCCCCCAAAGGCCAATCACTCGTGGCGGTGAGTCAATCTGGGTTGCACATTTTCGCTTGGCCGGAGCTGAAACTCACCCGGACCATCAAACTTTCCATTCCCAACCTGCATGCTGTTGCCTTTTCGCCCGATGAAAAGCTGCTTGCCGTTGGCGGGGGCTCCCCCGCTGAGGAGGGCCTTGTCTCGCTCGTCTCTTGGCCTGAAGGAGAATTGGTCGCAACTCTTGATGGTCATCATGACGATTCTGTGCGTTCGGTCGCCTGGGTGGGTCCGTCGAGACTGATTTCAGCCAGTATCGATCGAACGATCATCCTGTGGGATCTCAAGACGCGTGAGGCCATCTCGACGCTGACAGGACATTCACGTCGTGTGAATGCGGTCTGTCTGCTGCCAGAAAGTCAAATGTTCATCAGCACGGGCGTCGACCGATCCGTCCGGGTCTGGGACTTGAAATCCCGAACACTGGTTCGCAGCCTGAACCAGCACACCGGCGATGTCCAGACTCTCTCACTCCGCCCCTCCCCAGGCGGACTGCCGATGATCGCCTCTGGTGCTTCCGATCGCACCATTCGATTTTGGCAACCGACAATCGGTCGAATGGTCCGCTATATTCGTCTGCAGTCAGAACCATTAAGCATGGCCTGGCTGCCCGACGGTCGACGCCTTGCCGCGGCTTGCAGTGATGGACACCTTCGCCTCGTCGATGCCGACGAACTGAAGCTGTTGGGGGATCTCCCGGCGATCGACGGATGGGCTTACGCGATTCAGGTCCACCCCTCCGACGGCAGCATCGCTGTGGCAGGGAGCAACGGGCAGATTCGTCGAATCGAAAGGCAGGCGCTTCCCGAAAGCCAATCCTCAAATCCCTCTACCTGAAACAAGCGAAACTTCCCACCCTCATCGGTCAATCAGTTCTAGGCTCTGGCTCAGATTGTGACAAAAGCAACCGGTCAACGAAGCTTCAGGCAGGCCAGCGAGAGAAGCTGACGGCAGACTCTCCCAGGGACGCTGCGGCTATTCAGGGCTCCCGGTGCGGCAACCCGTCTGAGCCTGTGGCAACCAATCAGGAAGTTTTTCTCGTGGCTTCTTCCGGAATCGAAGCCATTTTGATTATCTTGAGGCTGGCCCCAAAGACGATCGAATTACTCCCTACCCCCCCCCATGACTGTCTCGCATCAATGACTGTCTCGCATCCATGACCCGCTAACATCAATAACGGTCCAAAAATCCTCCGTTGGACACTGATCGTCCTCAACGTTCCCATCTGCGGGCCCTCTATGAGAAGTTTGACGTTTGCGGCTGTTTTCCTGGCTTGCACAACCGTTGTGCAGGCCCAGAGCCCGTCCGTTGCTGACAAAGTGCAGGCGGTTCTCACCAACCGATGTGTCGACTGCCACCAAGCCGGCGCCGCCGAAGCAAATGTTCGCTTGGATAATCTTGCCTCACTTGGCCTTGAGGCTCGTCTGGAATTGCTGAATCGGGCTCAGGACCAACTTTTCTTCGGCCTGATGCCTCCAGAGGATGCTGACCAGCCGAGTGACGACGAAAGGGCTTTGGTTGCAACCTGGTTGCGGTCGGAGTTGCGCAAGCACAACGCATCTAAGCTGGATGAGAAGTTGCGTTACCCGAGTTATGGCAACTATGTCGATCATCGCAAGTTGTTCAGTGGTGAGATCACCGACAAACCCTACACGCCAGCTCGTCGATGGCTGGTCAGCCCGCAAATCTTCCACGAACGCGTCATGGATGTGTTCAAGCTGACTGGGCGTGACCGTCAGAGCAAACAACATGGCCAATTCTACGGGGTGACCAATCCGTTCTTATTGCCGGAACATTCCGGCGTCCGCTACTACGACTCGGGGAAGCTCGACGGGGGTCACCTGCTGGCCATGCTGGGAAACGCGAGGTGGATCGCCGACCGGCAACTGATGATCGCTCGGCAGCTAGGAGGCGACCGGAGCAAGTTGAGATTTCAGAATCCCAAGGATCGCTGGATTCCTCGAAGTTTGCCCAAGTCTTACGAGGCGTTTCGGACGATCATCGTTCAAGAGGGAATGCCGGACCAACAGCAGCTGGTCGCCGCGATCAGAGAGCAGTTCGACTGCGTGCTGCGGCGTGAACCGACTGAGGCAGAACTGGCCAAGCATGTGGAACTGCTGCGGTCGGCGATTGAACTTGGCGGCAATGGCCTGGGGCTTCGCCAGATGCTTGTGGCGGTGTTACTGGAATCTGAGTTTTTGTACCGTCTGGAATTCGGTGCCGGTGAGCCGGACGAGTCCGGCCGAAAAAAGCTTTCCCCCCGCGAGGCAGCTTACGCGATTTCCTACGCGCTGGGCGATCGCGGCCCGGACAACCAACTCCTGCAGGCAGCCGAGGAAGGACGCCTGGTCACCCGGCAAGACTACCAGCGAGAGGTGCGGCGTCTCCTGGCTGATCAGCAATACTACCGCGGGCAGATCGACCCAACGCTCAACGGCAAGCACTATCGGTCCAACGTCACCTCGCACCCCAAAATCGTGCGGTTCTTCCGGGAGTTCTTTGGCTACCCGGCAGCGCTGAAGGTTTTTAAGGATAGTCCGCGTAGTGGCGGCAAATACAGCAACCCCGGGCGTGGCAGCCAGGGGACTCCTGGCTGGCTCACCCTGGAGGCCGATCGCATCGTCACCTGGCATGTGGAGAAAGACAAGGAAGTCTTTGAAACCCTACTGACTTCCGACGAGTTCTTCGTCTACCACGACAAAGACAATCAAACCGGCCGGGAGATTATCCAACAGTGGCGAGAGGTCTACCAAAAGCTGAAAGACACAAACTGGAAAACCGAACCGAAGAAGGTTCTTCAGGAGAATCTGGAATTCCTCAAATCCAAAAAGTGGATGCGTGTCAAAGACGCCTCGCGACCTGGTGAGCTTGTCAATTACATGCACTACTTCCAGGAGTCGTTCGGCCAGGGGCGGACCCCGTTTACGACTGTCCCCTGGGCCCATGGATATACCTTCCATCACGCGCCGTTTTATGGCCTGCCTCCCACACCGAGCATTGGGAGATACGGAAGTTGGAAATCCACCAAGTATCAAGACAAACTCGAGGATCAGGCATTTTGGGACTATCCGATTGAGCAACCCTTCAAGATCGCACACCGCAAGGGAATCCTCACCCATCCGGCCTGGCTGATTGCGCATTCGACGAATTTCCATTCCGACCCGATCCGCCGTGGGCGATGGATCCGCGAGAAGCTCTTAGCTGGTCGCGTGCCCGATGTGCCCATCACCGTGGACGCTCAGGTCCCCGATGACCCTCACAAAACCTTCCGCCAACGGGTGGAGGTCGTCACCGCACCGGCTGAGTGTTGGAAATGTCACAAGCACATGAATCCGATCGGCCTGCCCTTTGAAATGTATGATGACTTTGGCCGATACCGCACAGAAGAGGTGCTGGAACACCCGGACAACCTCATCAAGTCGGGCAACGGTAAGACGACCTTCGATGTCTACCCGACTGCCCCAGTGGTCACCACTGGTGCGCTGTCTGGGACGGGAGAGGTGGTTCTTGACGGCGAGGTTCAGGACGCGCTGGATCTGATCGACCGTCTGGCAAAATCCGAACGCGTCCGCCAGTCGATCATCCGCCACGCGTTCCGCTTTTATCTGGGACGCAACGAGATGCTCTCCGACTCACAAACCCTGATCGACGCCGACCAGGCTTACGTGGACAGTGGCGGCAGTTTTCAGGCTGTGATTCTCTCGCTGCTGACTTCCGATTCCTTCATATATCGCCAAGAAATCAAGGACTGAATATGGCCACCAGACGTGATTTTCTCAAGACCGGCTTTTTCAGTGCCGGTGCTATGGCGTTGATGAACCCATCGCATCTGCTGGCCGCCGCAGCGCAGAACAAACCGCCAATGCGGTTCATTTTTATGCACCGCGGCAACGGGCTCTGGCCGAAGGTGATGGTTCCGCCGAGTTTTAGTCAATCGCTCTTGCAGAAAGAGAATCGCAAGGAAGCCTTCGAAGTGGATCTGGACGGACACGAGCTGCCGGATTGGATGAGCCCGCTGGCCGATCACGTGGACAATTTGACGATCCTTCAGGGGCTCTCGGGCAAGATGTGCACCACCGGCCATCACTCCTGGTGTTCCTCGCTGGGCGTCTTCAAGGCCAACGAACGACTTAGTTCGATCAAATGGGCGACGGTCGATTTCGAACTGGCCAAACTCTTTCCCTCTCCAGCAGAGCACATTGAGCTGGCGTGTTTTCCTTTAGGCGGAGGCAATCCGCGGGGCAGCTTGGATGGAATCGCCACCGGTTTTTCTGCCCGGGGTCCGCAGCAGCCCAACTATGCGTTTGGCTCACCTCGGGTTGCCGTCGAAGAGTTATTTAAGTCGGTCTCCAGCGACAAGACCGCCCAAACTCAATATCAGCTGGACCGAAAGTTGATGGAGTTTATCGCCAAGAATGAAGGGATGACCGCCGACGGACTTGCGGGGCTGGAGAAGTCTAAGATCCAGGGCTATGCCGATTCGGTCGAGGCCATTCGCGAGCGGAACCGAAAGATCGACTCCATGGGTGAGAGGATCCGGCAGCATGTGCCCGAGCTGGATGCGAAATTCATCGATGGTGAGGTGAACACGTTCCAGCGCCAGCTGGGGCACACCGAAGTGCTGTTAGGGGCGTTGATCTCTGGGCTGACCAACGTCGTTGCCTTCACAGTTGACGAACTCGGGCACCGTTACACGGGAATCACCGGCATCGAAGGCGCGACTGTCAACATGCACGATGTGGGACACGGCAAAACCATCGCCGGTGTCCCGGCCGAGGAAGTCCGCAGACGCTGCCGTCAGCATCACATGACGCTGGTGGAGCGTATCGTAACTCGACTGAAAAGCGTGCCGGAAGCCGGCGGCACGATGTTCGACAACACCATGATCTTCTACTTCCCCGATGGCGGCGAGACCCACCACGCCCATGGCACGGAGTACCCGTTTGTCGTGATGGCTGGTGAGAACGCCCGGCTCAACCTCGGTCGCCGCTACATCCGCCTGCCCAACTACGGGCAACAGGGACACAAGACCCTCGGCAACTGGTACACAACTCTGCTGAATGCCTACGGCAACCCGATCGACCACTTCGGCGCGCCCGACTTGGGGCTGGACAAGTTCGGCATCGACCAGAAGGGCCCGATCGAACAGTTCCTGGCATAATCCCTTGGTCCTGACCTCGACTGTCCCAGATTGTGGCAGAGGCCCAACCCGTCAGGCCCTCAACAGATCTGGGACAGTTCAACTATTGCGCTTGAGGAAAATCTTTCTCGTCCAAAACGCGCAAGTCGCCGGAACGACCAGTGATCTGGCAGCTGTCGATCGACCAGCCTTTCCGCTGTGCCGGATGAGCCAAGATGTTCCTCAACCTCAGGAGGTCACTCAGCCTTTTCTCCAGGGAGGGCGAGCGTTGGCGGTGATTTCGGCATCCAGTTCCTGCATCCGTTTCCGCAGCCGGCTGACGATTTCGGGGTGTTTTTCTGCCAGGTTGTTCTGCTCGCCGAGATCTTTGCTGAGATCGAAGAGGAGGATTTGCGGCTTTCGCTCGCCCGACGCCTGCCTCTTGTTCCGACGAGCTCGTGGCTTTTTCACCAGCAACTTCCAGCTGTGCTGGCGAATTCCTTCCAGGTCGCCCCGCGAGGTGTAGTAAAGGAACTCTTTGCGGGGTGATCTTTTCGCTCTTCCCGTCCAAAGGCCGGACACGTCCATGCCGTCGATCTTCTTCCCTTCAGGAAGAGGCCTCCCAAGGATCGCGGCAATCGTCGGCAAAAGGTCGATCGTTCCTGTCAGTTCATCGCAGACCGTTTCAGCGGGAATTCCGGGACCGCGGATCAGACACGGCACACGTTGCCCACCTTCGAACGTGGTTCCCTTGCCGTCACGCAGCGGACCGGCGGAACCACCGTGGTGCTTGAAAGGCAGCCAGGGGCCATTATCCGTTGTGTAGATGACGTAAGTGTTCTTGGTGAGCTTCAACTCATCGACGACATCGAGCAGGCGACCCACCTGGGCGTCAATGTGCTCGATGGTATTGGTGTAGGCATTCTGCGGATCGGGGTCGCGGACGTCGTCGGGAACGTACAGGGGAATGTGCGGCATCGAATGCGGCAGGTAGACGAAGAACGGTTGATCTTGGTGCGCCTTGATGAAATCGATGGCCTGTTGGGTGTAGCGTCTGGTCACGGTCCTCTGGTCGACCGGAAGCTCGGCGATTTGCTCGTCTTGGAACAGAGGCGTCTTCCATTTGGTGAGTGTCGACTCGGGATCCTTCCACAGGATGTCCATGCCATCCGGTCCACCCTTGGGCTTGCCTTTGTTGTCCGGGTGGTTCATGTCGTTCGAGTACGGAATCCCGAAGTACGTATCAAAACCGTTGGAGGTGGGAAGCACCTCCGGGTGATGCCCGAGATGCCACTTGCCAAAGCAGGCGGTGGCGTAGCCCGCGGATTTCAGGTGATCGGCCAGGGTGTGTTCCTTCGGGTTGAGCCCTTTCTTCGAGGCTGGGAACAGGACGTGTTGGTGCATCCCCACACGCTTGGGATAGCAGCCGGTCAACAGGGCCGCCCGAGAGGGTGTGCACACCGGCGAGGCCACCATGAAGCTGGTGAATTTCCGACCCTCCTTGGCCAGCCGATCGACGTTGGGCGTCTGAATCGTCTTGGACCCAAAACAACTCAGGTCACCATAGCCCTGATCGTCGGTGAAGATGAGGACGAAATTCGGTTTGTCTGCATGGGCGACCCCTGTCAAGAAAAGAAGGAGGGCGACGGCAGCGAAAAGGAGATGTCGTTGCGGAGTCATCAGGACCATGATCGGATCGGAACACGCGGTTGAGAAACGCTTGGCAGGGCCAAGCCCGGCAACGAGGGGTTGCAAGCGGAGATTGTAGCAGCCAATCCTGGAGGAGACATTGGTTGATGAGGATCGTTTCATCGCTGTCTCGGCCCACTTGGCGCGACGCTTGCCCAGACTGCTGGATTCCGCCAACAGCAGGAACCGCTGTGAACTACTTGGGACGCCCCAAACCGACAATCATGACCGGACGGATTGTCACCGTGAAGGTCACCGCGGTGGAAACGTATGGTTTGCATGTGACATGCGAAGGGGTCCGGGGGGTGATCTTGATCCCCGAGATCTCGTGGCAGCGAGTCTCCCACCCAAGCCAGCATGCTCAACTCGGTGATGAATTGCGGTGCCAAGTGATTCACGTTGCAGCCGATGATCGCGGAGAGGTACGCTTCAGTGGATCGATCCGCCAGTTGCATCCTGAGGCCAATCCCTGGCGAGATCCCGATGTCTACGCGGTCGGCCAGGAGTTTGACGGCGTTGTTGCCCGAGTGACGTCTTACGGTGTCTTCGTCCAGCACCCAAGGCAAGCGTGGGCTCTGCTGCACGCCGCAGACATCCCGCAGGGGATGCAGTTGACAGTTGGCACTTGCCTTGGTGTCGTGATAGTTGACTCTGACCCAGCATCGCAGAGGATACAGGTGGTCCTCAGACAACCCCACATCGACCCCACCATGGAGCCTCGCTGATGCGAGATTTGCAACCCGCGACTCTGAGACCTCAGTGAGCGCTTCAGTGATCTTCAAGAGTTCTCTCAGGACGTCGGCCTGCTGGCCTGCTGTTGCGCTTCTCGAGGCGGCATCGTTTCTCCGTGGAGAAGTCGCCACCTCGGCGGTAGAACGCCGCAGCCAGGCCGACCAAGACGACCTCCAGATTCAGCCGAATGTGAGCCATCTGAACTGAAGGGCTGAAGGCTCAGTGTCGGTCTCACTGCTTGCAGAGCCAATTGCCGACGTGTAGGCTAAAATTCTCTCTTCTTTGTTGAGTACCTCCTGTCAACCGTGGAATGCTATGAGAAGTCTCGCAATCGCACTCGCTGTCATTGGCTTGGGCCTGACGTTCACTCCTGTTGCCGAGGCTGGCTGTGGAAAGAAAAACGCCACCACCGGAAAGCTTGAGAAGTATGACTCTCAGGCCAAGACCTTGATCATCATGGTCAAGACCAGCAGCGACCCAAAAGAATTGAAAGCCAAGACCGCCAAGCTGACGATGACCCCGCAGTCCAAGGTCATGATCGCCGAAGGAAAGAAGCTCGATAGCTTGGTGGGCAAAGATGTCACCGTCGTCAGCGAGCACGGCAAAATCGACTTCGTGATCCCTCTCGTGGCCGGCAAGTAGTCCCTCCACACGTTGCAACACCCGCCTTGGGCATCGTTGGCCTGACTGAGATCACACACAGCTTTTCTCTGCAGAAGAGCAACAACGGTCCCCAAGAGTCCCAGTCGCACTGGGTGGCTCAACGGCCAATCAGTCTTGAGACTGCTTTGATCGTCAACTTTGTCAACTGCGACTCATCCACAAGATCCCTTTCGCCTCGAGTCTCTTGATTGAGGCTCGAGGCGAGCTTTTCTGCGATGACGCTTCTGATGGATTACCTGATGCACGACCTCAAGCGGTTTCTGTTGTTCATTCTGGCGACGCTCTTGCCGCTCTCGGCTGTCGGGCATCCGCCCCCGGAGATTCCGGTGCAGGGTGACTTCAAGTCCGATGGCGCGGTGAAGATTCAAGTTGACGTGGACCCTCGTTGCTTTGCAGACGACCCGATCAACGCGCCTTACCTGAAAAAACGCGTGCTCAAGGGGATGTCAAAAGCCCAACGTGAAGCTCTCCTCTCCAAAGCAAAACACCTGGTGGCCACCACCTTGCGGTTTCATTTCGAGCCCCCGGTGGTGAGTGAACCGGCCTTTCAGTGTCGTTTTCAAGAACGGCCCAATGCAGCCCCCGATTCGGAGGGGGGTGTTCCGGTGATGATCGTCTTGTCCTGGGAGCCCAAGGATCCGCCGAAGCTGAACGGCTACCGACTCGAGGCCCTCAAGACTGGCGAATTCAGCGTGCAGTTTCTCAACACAATCCACGGCAAGAAGCAAAAGGTTCATGTACTGTTTCCCGGGGAAAAAAGCTATCGCTTGGACCTCACCGCTCGACGGTGAGCACAGGCCGAGCAATTCCCTTTTGCGAGCAATTAAGCAACCTCTCATGGAGACAAGCGAATGCCCTCTGGTCTTCTCTTCCTGCTGGTTATTCTTTCTGTCGTTGGCAAGTTCCCACCAGACCAGAGCCAACTGCCGGTGCGGCCTCCCGAGGGGGCGATCGTGCTGCTGGACGAGCAAGGGAATCACTCCTTCCTGAGCATGGCCGGGGAGAAGACCGATTGGCCGGAGGAGGACGGCGTGATGGTCTCGACGCCCAAAGGCAACAGGAATCACATCGTCTCCAAGCTTCACTTTCGGGATGCCGACATTCACGTCGAATTCATGCTCCCGGAAAAGGGGCCCGGCAACAGCGGTGTGTACATCCACGGCAACTATGAGGTGCAGATCCTCAACTCCCACGGCAAAAAGAAGCCCACCCAGGAAGACGCCGGAGCGGTGTACGGCTTCTCCAAACCTCTGGTCAATGCCTGCCGGAAGCCAGGGGTTTGGCAGGTCTTCGACATCCGCTACCGGGCCCCACGGCGGGACGAGTCGGGGAAGATCGTTCAGAAAGGCACTGTGACAGTGTGGTTCAACGGGAAGAAAGTCCAGGATGAAGCTTCCTTTGGCGAACCGAGGTCGGTGTACCACCCGTTCCGCTTTGGCACGACTCCGTACTTGAAGAAGATCTGGGCTCGGCAGAAGAAGACGATGACCGGTCCGGTGTTTCTTCAAGACCACCACAACCCGGTGAAGTTCCGCAACGTGTGGGTCCTGCCTGCTGACGACCACGCGTTTGTCTATGAGCCCTAGTGGTTGGTTTCCTTCTGATTTGGCAGTTGGTTCTCGTGGACTCGGGGGATTCACTTCCCACCGACTGCCAAAATCAACCGACTGCCAAAATCAACCGACTGCCAAAATCAACCGACTGCCAAAATCAAC
>CAZYKP010000142.1:0-17789 GCA_964648025.1 uncultured Pirellulales bacterium
AAAACAACAGCCCAGTGAAAACCAAGAGGCCAGTGAAAACCAAGAGGCCAGTGAAGACCAAGAGGCCAGTTGAAACAATCAGGCCATCAAACGGTCCTTGCTGTCTGGGGTTCGTTACAACTGATCGTCGCTGGTGAATGAGGGTTGTTTTGGGTCACCGTGGTGATGATTCTTGGTGTCAGGCTGTTGGTCGGGGCGGGCGTCCTTCGGGAGTCCACGAAGATATCACGTCGCGAGCACCTCTGGGGCAAGTCTACCAATTGTTCTCCGGCAGAGCGATCACGACAAGGCTCTCACGAACATCCTGATTGTGACAACCATGACCGCAGCACAAACCGGGAATGTGGCTCAAAGCAAGGTTCACATCATTGGCATCAGTGACGATGGATTACCAAGCCTGACCGGTACTGCTCAACAACTGATCCACCAGGCCGAGGTGCTCATTGGCTCCCAACGGACCCTGGAGCTGGTTGGACAGGTCTCTGGCCAACGTTGCGTGCTCGGGGGCGATCTGGAGGAACTCGTCCAGAGGTTGCAGGACCGTGGCAACCGCCGCGTGGTCGTGCTGGCTCCCGGTGACCCCTTGTTCTACGGGGTGGCCCGTTATCTCTGCGACCGGTTGGGCAAGGACCAGTTTGAGGTGGTTCCCCATGTCAGCAGCATGCAATTGGCCTTTGCTCGGGTCAAGGAAAGCTGGGAAGAGGCCTACTTGACCAACTTGGCCACTCGTCCGCTGGAAAGCTCCCTGGAACGCATTCGGGTCTCGGAAAAGGTCGGCCTGTTCACCACCGACGAAATGCCCCCCCAAGCCGTTGCTCGTTCCCTGCTAGAGGCCGGCCTCGACTACTTCACCGGCTATGTTTGTGAGAACCTCGGAAGTCCTGACGAGCGGGTCACCGTGGGTGAGCTGGCGGATTTGGGGAATCTCGATTTTGCCCCACTCAATTGTGTCATCTTGGTGCGAAAGCCGGGTGTACCCGATCGCCCCTCAGATGCGGTGGGCCGGCGGATCTTTGGCAATCCTGATGAGGCCTTTTCTCAGTCCAAGCCGAAACGGGGCTTACTGACACCTCGGGAGGTGAGAGCGTTAGCCCTAGCGGAGCTTGATTTGGCCCCACAGAGTGTCCTTTGGGATGTCGGTGCCGGCAGCGGGAGTGTTGCCATTGAGGGGGCTCAGCTGGCAAGCTCCGGTCAGGTTTACGCCATTGAGGTCGACCCTGAGGATCATGAGCTGATTCTGAGCAACGCGCAGAGATTTCATGTGGAGAATTTGGAGGCGATTCTCGGTCGGGCTCCAGAGGTCTGTGAACGGCTTCCCGATCCCGATGCAGTGTTCATCGGCGGCACCGGCCGAGATGTGCTGACGTTGGTGGAAGCAGCCTACCGCCGTTTGAAGCCAGGCGGTCGCTTGGTGACCAATCTGGGAAGCGTGGAGAATTTGGAGGCCGTTTATCGAAGCCTTCATGCCGACGGCACCGACGTGAATGTTTGGATGATCAACATCGCTCGGGGAAACTACCAACTGGAACGCCTTCGTTTCGAGGCGATCAATCCCACCTTCTTGATCAGCGTCGTCAAGCCTGCAGCCGCCACCCACTCCGGACGTCTGTCAACTTGAGAGCTCTGTGATGTTCAGAGCCCAGTGGTGTTTCCGCTTTTGCCCGGCCTCCCCCAGTGAGATGTCCCCGTTGAAACTCGGAGAAGTGTTCGACCAAGCACTGGAGCCGGCACGGCCGAGAAGTCCAGAGAGCCCGGACTTCTCGCTTTCGATCCCTCGGAGTTGTTTTTGAACGACCATGACCCCCTGACCACCGCAATTCAAGGAATCCCCAGATGCCTCAGGCAGAATCGCAGCCCAGTTCCCAGGAGCCAAACACGCCGTATGAGCAACTTGATGTGATTGCTGTGGGGGCCCATCCGGACGATGTGGAGATTGCCTGTGGGGGAACGTTGGCCAAGTTGGTTCGTCAGGGTTATCGGGTGGGCATTATCGATCTGACCGACGGAGAGCCGACCCCGGCCAGCCCGGGGCCGGAAGTGCGGTTAGCTGAAGCCGCTCGGGCTGCGGAGGTTCTTGGTGTTCACAAGCGAATCACCCTGGATCTGCCCAACCGACGACTGTTTGACTGTTTTGAGGCCCGAGTGATGCTGGCCAAGGAGTTTCGCAAGCACCGTCCGCGTTTAGTGCTCGGCTTTGGCGAGAAGACACCTTTGGCCAGCCCGGACCACTGGCAGGCGATGCAGATTATCGACGCAGGAATTTTTTACTCGCGGCTGACCAAGTGGAATGATTCTTTTGATGGTTTGCCAGTGCATACTGTTGAGATGCAGTTGATCTACACATTAGGCTTTCGCAGTCTCACCCCCACAGAACCTGGCCACCAATTCGTCGCGGACATCAGCGACACTTTGGAGCAAAAGCTGGAGTCGATTCGCTGCTACCAGACGCAATTTCCTCCGCATAAGGCCCACATGTTTGACCGCATTCGCGTGATGAACCAATACCACGGGATGGTCGCTGGGTTTGCTGCTGGCGAACGCTTTGCTTGCCCCCAAACCCTTGGGGTTGGCGACGTCATGCGGTTTCTCTTCGACCGGTGAGAATCCTTAATTCCAAATGTGATCTGTCGGAATGGCATGGGTGCAATAGGTCAGCTGTCGGCAACGCCTTCTGGCGTTTTTGACAAAAGAGCCGCCGTGGAGCTTCACGGCGGCTGTGGGAGTCTGTCCGAACCAGTGGCGGAGGCACAACGCCTGGCCTGTCACGAGTTGTGACGCAACGCCTGGATGCAACGAATCCTCGCCGTGCCGGGACACCTTTCGGACAGTCACTCGGACGGAAGAGTCCTGTCTCACCCTATTGACCAGTAAAACCGTTGCCGCTGAGACAATCAGCACTCAGCGGGAACTTTTCAGCAGCTGCTGGATTTCTTTTTCCAATTCGGAGATGTGGACATTTCGGTTGACCACCTTTCCTTTGCTGTCTAAGAGAATTTTGGTAGGCAGCGTCAAGATGCCCAACTGAGTCGCCAGGGTGCTCTCCAGGCCACCCTCGGCAAAGAGCGACTCCCACGGCAGAGGGTTCTGACGCAGGTAGCTCGCCGCGTCCTCTCGGGTATTATCGAGGTTGATGCCGACGATGGTGAAGTTGCGGCCGTACTTGGTTTGCAGCTTCTTGAGGTCATCAAAAGCTTCTTTGCAGGGTCCACACCAAGTTGCCCAGTAATCGATCAGTACGATCTTCCCGCGGAGACGGGCGGTGTCATACATCCTGCCTGAGACGGTGCGTCCGGCGACTCTCAGGGGTTTGCCCACCGAATCGAGACGATTGAATGCTCCTTGGGCCTTTCGGGCGGAGTTTGCCTTGGGAAAACGCTCGCCCACAGCTTCATACCATTTCTTCGCTTCATCTTCTTGGCCGGCCAGCTCTTGGGTGACGCCCAACTGTAAGAGCGCTTCGGCGGTGTCGGGGGATTCTGGGAAGTCCTCGACGAACTCCTCCAGACGTTGGATGTAAGTTTCCTGGATCTTGGCAAAGTCGGGCTCAGGCTGTTGGAGTTTGGCAGCATAGTCAGCCATGATGAAGCGAAACTGAGCGTAGGAGTGCAGTTCCTGCTGTCGAGAGTCGCGTTTGACAGACTTGACGAAGGCTTCCAACCGTTTGGTGCCATCTTCCAAGGCCCCACTTTGGGCAGCCACGCTGACAGTATCAGCAAACTGCCGTCCCCATTGAGCACGATCCTCGGGGGTGCTGCTTTTGGCATACAGGCTCTGCAGCAATTCAGCACGCCGGGCGTGGTACTTTTGTTCCTCGATTTTGGCGTCCGCCAACGCCCGATCTAAGCCTTCCAGCTCGCTGAGCAGTTTCTGGAAATCCTCGGCCAGACCCGGTTCTGGGGCGGCATCAAAGGGGCTGCGAAAGACTGTTCCGGCGACCTCGGTGACACCGCCATCGACTGCCTGAGGCAGCTCCACCACCCGCCAGCGATCGTCGACACGGATGAGCGTTCCGATTTGCACCATGCGGAACTTCTGATCGCCTGTTTCCACCACCGCGGCGGCATGATCATAGACCCACACATCCTTGGTCGAGCCGTCAGTTCCTGCCGGGAGCACGCCTGGATAAACCGCGTCAAAACGGACCCAACGAGCCTTTTCATCCAACCCGGGATCCTTGGAGACCAACTCTTGGAATTTCCCTTCCAGCTCAGAGAGCTGTTCTTTGATTCGCGAGGTCCGTTCTTCACCCAGACCGAGGGATTTGAGCTCGTCCTCCTTCAAAAGCAGCCGTTGGAACCGCTTGGGATCCCGATCGGCCAGGGCCGCCACAACCTCGGCGGTCACCTCCTCGGCGCTGATGGCCTTCCAACTGTCAAGCTTGGTATCCCCATTGCTGTCCTGGCCCCAACGCACCCCGGCGGGGCCAAGCCAACGGAACTGGTCAGCTTTGCCATCGGAGTCGGTATCGACATCCCGGTAAACTTCGATCCCGTCTTTGAAATAGCACCAATGGTCGACCACGTTATCCCCATCAGAGTCGGTAAACCGCCTCAACAGCTGGCCGTTCTGGTCTTTGACAACCCAACCGCTGGTTCCCTCGCCCTTCTCTACATTGATGGTGCATTGCTCGAGGTCTTCATCGCCAGGGGTGTCATAGTTCACCCCGGATTGCGTGGGAGTCAGACCAAGCGCTTGTTTGACTGAAGGGGTCGCCGCCTCAGAGACGGACGCCAGACCAAAGCTGAGCATGAAGCCCAACAGGGCGACCGCCAGGAACGCGGGGTATTCTGGTTGAGTAGCCAAGAGTCTGCTGATTGTGGGTTTGGAGTCAGCGATTGTGGTAAGGGAGGTTGGATCTCCAGCGAGTGCAGGGACAATAGGACTCGGCCAGTGACCGAGGGGAACCAACGCGTGGGGTCTTTGGACCCGAGCGACGGTGGGCCTAGGGGTACGTTCTGACATCTGACCAGGTGGCATCGGCACGCCTCGTAAAGTCGTCAACACGAAAAAGCTCTCTGGGGAGAGACCTCGCCGCGATGGTTGATCTGCTCGGGCAACAGGTCAGTCAGCGGGACCGGTTGCCTCCTCCGAGAAAGAGCGAACCAAAGCCCTCCCGAAGGTGACCTAACTTAGGGGAGGTCTTCTTACCCGAAATACGTCGCGGTGAGATTCTACTCATCCAGACCCAATCCCCCGAGAGCAATCTCCAGCAGGCTGTTCGCAACAGGTGGGGTCCATTTTGCCTATATGGAGGGGGGTGCGGTGCCGAGGCGTGTTTTGTGTGGAGTGTTGTCTCAAGGAGGATCCCTCACTTGAGTGGCCAGTGTGGGTTGGGCGGCTCGTTGACAATCAGGCCCAGCTTCTTACAATCGCCAGGATAGGACCAGCGATGGTTTTCGCACGCGTGTAGCTCAGTTGGTTAGAGCGCGTCCCTGATAAGGACGAGGTCAGTGGTTCGAGTCCACTCACGCGTACTCCCCAAATTCCCACCGAATAGCTCTTCCAGCTTACCTCCCCACAGCCACATTCTTGGCCAACAGTCATACCAAGTTCGCCGGCCTCTTTCCAATCGCACACTGGGCAGACCAAGCACGCCAACGCTGCAAAAAGCACCGGCGAACAAGAAATTGGAGCTTTTCAGGGGTCTTGAGGAACCTGGGCGGCCGTTGGTTGGGGTTGTCCTCGGTTTGAGGCTGATTGGCAGAAAGTCATACCCATCGTAGGCTAGTGGCAACACTCAAATACTTGGGCTGGCATTTTTGGGAAGCAGTCTGATTGAAGGATTTTCGACCGCCGTTGATCCCCTGCCCCTCATCAATTCCAACCGACCCGCGAGCGAGCCGATCTGTCGTTGCCGAACAGTGTTCCCAGGCGGCACCTCCAACGGATGGCCACGAGATCGGAGGTTCGTCTGGTCGAAGGCCACACATCTCTTCGCCTTATGTTTACAGATTGAAGCGAGCTGGTTATAAATGGTCTATGGTTGGGATTCATGGTCTCGGGCTGCTCGACGAGGCCCATGATCCGACCGGAGGGCCTGCATAAAATGCGAGTCCAAGCACCTAGGGCGTTGCCCGTAGGCTACGATGGGCATGGCTTTCAGCCAATCAGCCTCAAACCGAGGACAACCCCAACCAACCGCCGCCCAAGGTTCCCAGAAATCCCCAGGCCGGCACGGTGGGTTTTGTACGCTGGCGACTCTCGCGGTGGAGCGAATCGGTCTTGTCTGGCAATGGCCGTTGGATCTTCCGAGAGTTCACGTTCCAAAAAAGAACCCTGCCTGACCGATAGGGCAGCCAGGGTGTTTTGAGTTATTGGTGGCCGTCAGGTTGAGATTGTCACTCAGCTTCGGCGCCCGAACCGACGGATTCCTGCGAGGAGGCCGAATGCCCCAAGCAGAGCCAACGAGCTTGGCTCAGGGATCACCCCAGGGCTAGTCCCCTCCGTCAACGGAGTCACGTTTGTCGTGTCGAAGGGAATGATCACAAAACGTAAAGGTCCGTTGACAGCCTCATTGCCGACACCCAACTGCAGCTCGGGAGCTTCCCAGACGAAGGCATTGAAGGCATTCCCGTTGAATGCCTGCGAGTTGAAGCTGACAAAGTTGTCCGCATCCTCTCCAACGCCCGCGGCCGAGAGAAACAGGGCTGCAGTATCCGGGTTGATTTGGCTGCCATCGCCGATGACGATCTCATAGCTTCCAGTGTCCAGCTGGCTGATCGTCACTCCGAGAGCAGCTGCAGCATCGCTGAGGTTGCTGAGGGTTCCGTCGGCCGCGATTTCTCCGGCAAAAACATCACCGGCGCTGGGTGCAAAGTGAACGAAGCTGAAATCGCCGTTAGCCAACACAGCGTCTGGCACGGCGTTATCGTGCAAGAAGACCGTCCAGATGTCGCTGGCCGGGTCGTAGACGCTCGAGAGGAGATCATCCTCACCGTTGCCCACAGCGGAGGTCATCAGGTGTCCTGGCCCCAAGCCCGCGATCTCATAGGTCCCGGTGGCCACATTGGAAAACGAGGCACCTGCGGGCAGCGTCCCATCCAGCAGGGTGCCGGACCCGTCGACGCGACCGGCCGTCCAGCCATCAGCATAAGGAAAATAGGCCAGCGAGTGAGACTGACTTTCTTCGCTGGTGCTTCCGTCGGGTTCGGTGTCGGTCGTGCTGATGACAAAGGTCCCTTCGCCGCCGATGAAGGTACTGATGGTATTCTCTTGTGAGAGCGACCCACCTGTGGTGACGATCGGAGCACCATCAGCAAAGGTCACCGGAGCGCCGTCGACGTAGAACACGGCATCGCCGCGGTTGCCGTCGCCGGAGGTGGGATCGCCGCCGACGTCAGTGAAGGGGATCGGGCTGCTGTTGGAGCGAATCGACCAAGGCACATCGGTTGGTTGGGGTGCCCCGTCGTCGATGAAGCCAATGGAGGCATCCGGTCCGGCGACCCCTGGTGCGGGGTCGGCTTGAGTGCTGTCAAACGGCACGATGGCGAAGCGAACAGGGCCATCGACTGCCTCGTTGCCAACACCAAGTTGCTGGTGTGGGGCTTCCCAGACCACGGCGTTGAAGGAGTCGCCAACTTGGGCGTCGGAGTTGAAGGTCAAGAAGTTGTCCGAATCGTCCCCACCCCCAGCGTTGGTGTAGAAAATCGCGGCGGTGTCGGGGTTGAAGGTCGAGCCATCGCCGACGGTCAACTGATAGTTTCCGGTGCCGGTTCGGTTGACGCTGACGCCCGCACTCGTGGCAGCGTCCGAGAGATTGGAAACACTGCCGTCGGCAGCGAATTCCCCGGCGATGACCCCGGGAGCGTCCGGCGCGAAGTGGACAAAAGAGAACATCAGGCCGTCAGAGTTCTCGCCTCCCCCTGGGGAGTTGGTAGGAACCGCGTCGGGGAAATTGTTGTCGTTGACAAACACCGACCAAGTATCGCTTGCGGAGTTGTAGGTGCTGCCCAGAAGATAGTCTGTCCCGTTGCCGACGGCCGTTGCCAGCAGATTGCCTGGCCCAAGACCGGTGAAGTCAAACTGGCCAGTGGCGGGATTGCTCACGGTTGCTGAACCAATGTTTCCTTGCGAGAGGCTGCCGAACTGATCGACAACGCCCGCGGTCCAGCCACCGGCGTAGGGGAAGTAGCCAAAGGAGTGAGGTTGGCTTTGCTCACCTGCTCCAGCGGTTGGCGAGGTATCGGTCGTGCTCACCACAAAGGTGTTTTCACCCCCAATAAATGTGCTGATGGTGTTCTCCAGTGAGAACGCCCCGGCAGAAGTTGCCAAAGGAGCACCGTCGCTGTAATCTCTGATCTGTCCATCGATGTAGTAGACAGCATCGCCGTTGTTACCGTCTCCTCGGCCAGGGTCGCCGAGACTGTTTGTCAGGGGTGCGGTCGGACTGTTGCTGGTAATAAGCCAGTTCGTTTGACCCGGCGAAGGATTGCCTGGATCAGCCAGCAGAACTGAGGGTTGTGCCAAGCTCGACCTGGAAAGGCAGAGTAGCAACCCGAGGGAGATCAACAAAACATATCGTCTCATGGGGGAACCTCCAAATGAGTGAGCCGGAGTGGCGGTTGGCGACGAACCGAAGAGGGGATGTTGTTTCGAAAGACTAAAGGAGAGTGCCGAGGCTGTCCATCAGTGTGATGATGAAATTGGCATGAATCCAATCCAAGTATCGAGAGGTTGTCCTTCAAGAAATCTCCATGATCTTCAGAATACTGGTGATCCGACACAGCCTGCTGAGCCTCAGATCAGTCGTCCACCCCATAGACGCAAGCCCGAATTGCCGAACAAAACGCCCGACTTCGATGACGACTGTTGGGGGGAATCAGTAGGTTTCCGGTTCTGCAACGGAGTTGTCCTTGAGAACCTGAGTTCAACAGAACTGTGGTCACCTGCAAATGGTCATGGGTTGAACCACTTGCTCTGATCGAAGAAGCGTTTCCCCAAGACCCTGGGGAATCCCAGAGGTCGCAACTGGGGAGGTGCCGGTCGGAACAGGGGCTCGGGCCGAGGAAACGATGCCGACCCAGTCGGGTGAGGTTTCTGCCAGAGGAACTGGTGCAATTTTCGAGAGCGGCCGTCTCGGATTTCGCGTAGATAACGGGCCATCCTATGAGTCGATCTGATTCGCGCCAGTCACCGAAGGACGACTTCCTGGCGACCTTTCCTGTGCTCAGCCAGGGGGCCGAAGCAATCCATGAATACCGCTGGCGTCACCGCTCCTACGAAGGCCTGCTGTTTTGCATAGGGGTATCCAAAGCGATCTTCGCTGCATTTCTTCTCCTTCCCTTGGTCTTGTCCTGCCGCGAGATCCCATCTCCAAGCGACTTCAAATCCTTAGCACCGGCGATCGTAGTGTTTCTCTGGATCCTCTGGTTAGCGGCGACAGCTTGGGGTTTGCTTAATAGGCAACGGTGGGCCTGCTGGGTGACGGGAATGCACACGTTGATCGCGTTGGGAATCGTATTGCTTTCCCTGATGATTCAGGGCGCCTGGAGATGGTCGTATGCGCATTCCTGTTGTGTACTTTTTGCTGCTTTGAGCTACTTGACTCTGAGGTTGAGTTCCTCAACCGGCATCTTCACAGTCTGGCACGTCGGCTACCAAGCTGTGATTGCGGCGGATCCAGGACCTTCCTAGGCTCGTGGTTGGTGGTGCGCCCTGGTCGTGATCGTCTCCTACCTTGAGTATCTCTCCTGGGTTTTGGTTGTGTTAGCGATCGTCAGCCTGAAAACGGCGCTTGAGTAGTTGCATGCCGCTGATTTGACCAAGCTCGGTTCGTCCCGTGGAGAATTGACCCACAGCAGTTGTCCCGCCAGAACCATGAACTCCGAGCAGCTTGACTGGAGATCAACAGGAAAGCGCGCAGTAGCAAGACTGCTGAACGAGGGGGGACTGTCGCCGGATTTGTCTCTCTCCGCCTGAATCAGAACACACGAGTCGGTGAGATCGGACTCAACGCTGTTCATCCAAGCTATGCCAACCAAGGCATTGGAACAGCCATGAATGAGCTCGCCCTGAAGCGGATGAAACAAACGGGCATGGAGGTGGCAACCGTCGTGGCTGGTGCTGATGCAAGCCATGCTCTGGCCCGTCGAGCCTACCAGAAGGCGGGTTTCACTCTGGGACTTCCGAGTGTCTGGCTCTGCAGGAAACTGTGACGGTCAGCTGGCTGAAGAGTTCTGCTTTGGCTCAGCGACCTCGGGGTTGGATTTTGGGCTCTGCACAAACGGCTTGCCAGACCGATAGAGTTCCAAACGTCGCTGCAGAGCCGCTTTGTCCGACGACGGGGCAAGTTTCAGTGCTTGTTCCGTCAGCTCAGCAGCTTGCGTGTACCTCCTTGCGGCTGCGTAAGCGACTGCGAGAGTATCGAGCAATCCAGATTCTTTCCCGCCGCCCATCTCGACTGCGGTTTGGGCATAAAAGAGTGCCTCCTCGCTGCGGCGTAAATCAGGGTTGGGAGCGGTGGCGAGCCACCAGGCCAACTCGCGCAGGGACTCGACATGTCCCGGATGAGTCTCGACGGTAGCGCGGAGAGTTTGGATGAGTTCTTCGAGACGACCTTGCTGACGTAAAACCTTCAAGACCTTTTGATGTTCCGCCAGCGGCTGAGAACTGAATCGAAGCAGAGCCATGCGATGCGGCAGCGCCTCTTGGGACTGTCCACGTTGCTCCAAGGCCTGAATATACTTCTGGCGAACTCGGGCGTTCCGCGGAGCAAGGGCGACCGCTTGAGCGAAGCACGCCATCCCTGCCTCGGACTGTCCACGGCTGAGCAGGGCAGCACCCAACACAGCTTGAGTATTGGCGTCTTGCGGATCATCGTTGGCAGCACGCTGAAGCTCCGCAAGAGCCGCATCGGACTGGCCTTGTGCTTGAAGGGTCACCGCCAGAAGTGTCCGCGCTGCGGATAACTGCGGATCCAATTGCAAGGCCCTCCGGAGTTGTTGCT
The DNA here is from genome assembly GCA_964648025.1 of uncultured Pirellulales bacterium. Taxonomy (GTDB): domain Bacteria; phylum Planctomycetota; class Planctomycetia; order Pirellulales; family Pb10988; genus CAZYKP01. Next base: position 10,946 of record CAZYKP010000142.1, read on the forward strand.
CGGCTCTCGGGAACTGCTTCAGCTCCAGATATCGCACGCCTAAGCGGCCCACAAGGTTGGCTGCCTGCGGACTCTGCTTGACCGCTGGCCAGTGCCGAGTGAGATAAGCACGCGCGACCTCAGGATCACCCTGAGCCACCAACGTCACCGCCATATTAAAGGTCGTATAGCCTTTTGGAGAGAAGAACCAGCGGCCAGGAAGAGAACTCGCCGCATTCAGCAAGGCATCGCCTTTCAGAGGCAAGCGATCCACATCCTCAAGCAAACGATCCAGATTAACCCGACCTCGATAGATCGCCGCCAAACGTCCTTGGGCATCCACCAACAAGCTGGTAGGTACTCTCAAATCCATTTTTAGAGAAAACGGCACTTGCTGAACTTGTTGAAGCTGCTCCACAGTGGCTCGTGGGGCCCGCCCGGCAAGAAAGGGATACTCTAGCTTTTGAAGAATCTGCTTGGCCTGGTCGTCGATGTCGCTTTGGTGTTGGTCTTGTCGAGCGGACAGGGCGAGCACTTGCAAACCACGAGACTTCAGTTGGTCGGAGCGAGCGGTCAGTTCCTTCAGCTCGCTGATGCAAGGGAGGCAGTTTGGAGACCAAAGGTTGATCAGCAAAGGTGACCCGTAAAGCGAAGCCACCTGCCGGGTCAGGCCGCTGTCGGACTGATAGGAAATCGGCGGCAGGGGGAAACGATGCGCCAACAGCGTTGCCGACACCGAATCCTCCGCAGTGCGGCCACCGACGGGATTTTGTGCCACGGAGTCGGCCGGATGGACGCGCGGGGCTCTGAGCGAAGGGGACCAGGGCGTGGCTTGACCAGTTTTCTGGTCAAGGCGATAGAAGCCGTTGGGGGAGAGGCCAGTAAACTGCTGAGGTTCGCCTGCGGGCCAATGGACGATCACTCGCTTGATCTTCGTTTGATCTCCCAAGCCGAAGTGCAGCCATTTGCTGGACTGGCCCAGAAATCCCTCACCGGCCCGAAGCGTTTTGATACGCCGCTTCGGGGGTTGTTTGGGTGAGGCGTTGGAGGATTGATCGGCCAGGTGAGTTGGTGTTTCGTCGGGGCAGATCACTTCGACGCGAGCGCCGATGGCATCACAAGCGGTGGTGACTCCATTGCCGACTAAGCGAAGGGCGAGGAAGTTCGCATCGGTGGGATAATCGTTGCGGAGAAACCGGACTTGAGGGGCCGTTCGATTGGTCGACCACAGGTCCACATCGCCATCATAATCCCAATCGACCAGGGCGTGAGCCCGGCCGTCGTCTTGAAAGTCGATCCCCGAGAGCGAAGAGATGGTGGCAAATTTTTCGTTCGCCAGGTTTAAGAAGACACAATTGCGTTCATGGCCGCTCCAAGAGAGGCCGGCGTTGATCATTGCGTTGAGACGTTTGAGATTGCGCTCGTAGGTGGAAGCAGAATCGAAGGATTCTTGGACGGTTGTTTGAGTTTCTGGTCCTTGCGACACGACCTGTCGCCAGAAGAAACTTCACAAGTCATCAACACGCCCACCGGTCACATAGCCATTGGCCACCAGCAGATCTTCAAACCCATCGTTGTTCAGATCGGCAAAGAGGGAGGCCCAGGACCACCGGCCCATGGTGACCCCGGCTTGGAGGCTCACATCACGGAAGGTCCCATCGCCTTGGTTCTCAAAGAGGGAGTTCCCCCGAGCAAGGCGTTGCAACTGGCTGCGGAGGGCATCGGGGGACCCGGGCTTGAATTTCCGCTGGTAGGCGATCCGATTGCCAGCTGCGGAGAACATATTGCCGACGTAAACATCCATCAGGCCGTCGCAATTGTAGTCAGCCCAACTGACGCTCATCCCAAAAGCCCCGTCCTCCAGGCCGGCCTCGGCCGCAACGTCAGTGAACCGCCCTTGATCGTTGCGGTAAAGGTTGTTGCGTCCAAAATCATTGGCCACGTAGAGATCCGGATCGCCGTCGTTGTCGTAGTCCTCCCAAGCCGCGGCAAAACTAAACCGGGTGTTGTTCCTCCCAAGCCCGACTTGCTTGGTGACATCCTCAAATTGCCACTGACCATTGTTTTGGTAGAGGAAGTTGGCCCCACCGTTGTTGGCGTCTTGATAGGGGATTGGGGTGGGATACTCATTGGGGTCGTCGCTATCCCCGTAATAGCGGCAGAAGTAGAGATCCACATCGCCATCGTTGTCGTAGTCGGCCGCGGCGATCGCATAGGCCAGAGGCACTGACTCAGCCTTCCAAGCGACTTGAAATTGACCGCTTCCGTTGTTGGCAAAGATCAACAGACCTTCTTGCGTGGAGACGATCAGGTCCTGATCCCTGTCGTTATCCAGATCAACAAACAACGCACTCTGTGTGAGGTTAAGGACATCCACGCCCAGGGCAGCCGACCGGTCGATGACCGTTCCATCAGGCTGATGGATCAGCAGGCGGTTGGGCAGTGATCCAGGCTGGCAGAGGTAAACGTCATCGAGGCCATCTCCGTTGACGTCCGCCACGGCGATTCCATGTTGGCCGTTGTAAACAATCCCCAGGCTGGTCTCGATGCGAGCACGATAATAGTCGATGCCGCGTGCGAGTTGTTCTGTGCAGGCTTTGTTTTCCGATAGGACTTCTGGCGTCAGATCACGGAACAAAGGATCCCTGGAGGATGTCAGGGTGACTTCCTCAAACGCCTCCACTGAGATGCGGGCGATCACGGGGAGCTTCTTAGGGGAAAGCTTCCAGTGGATGACCCAAGTTGAGGTTTGCTCGAAGAGGCCCTCGGCGGTCTCACCGGTCATGGTGAAATATTGTCGGGTTTGCATTCCGGCAGGCGTTTTGTCGACACCAAAAAGCTTAAACTTCACTCGCGTGTCGCTTGTGACTTTTCGGAAGGCATGCAGCTGAGCCACGGCCTGGCGGAAACCATCAATCCGCTGATAGGCAACCTTTGGGGAGACCGCTTGGCCAGAGGGATCGCTCCGCTGCACGAGCAGTTTGGCCTCTTGAAAGACCGGCCTCAGCGGTGGCCGGAGTTTCCCTGAGGAGAACTGCCGGTCAAGCAACTTCTCGGGGGAGTGTGTGGAAAGCCCCTGAGGATGGGCCATGATTTTGGCGAGCTTTTTCAATTGGGCCGATGCTTGCTCACTGAGGACTTCGGTGTCCCATCCGTCGTGGCGTGGGTCGGTCCAGATCTCGTCGGGCAATCGGTTGCCCGCTGGCAAGATCACGAAGGTTTGGTTGGTGGAAGGGGACCCCGATTGGCCAGGTCCGGCACTGTCTGAGGGGGAAGCCTGGGAGTGTGAGTCTGAGAAATCAGTCTGTTCCTTTTCGGATGAGTCATCCGCCGAGGAGAAAGACTGCAGCCACCGATTTGTTTTGTCCCAGTTCCAGGCGACCAACAAACCCAGTGCCACGCAGATTCCCAAGGTTGCCCACAGCAACGGTCCGCGTGGATCAATCACAAACCAGGATCGGGAACGCTTTGATGGGTCCACAGTCGGCAGGAGTCAAGGTGAGAGTTCTGAGGTGTGAGAGCCAGACGCCGATAGTAAAGACGACTGGCTGCAAAAACACAACCGGCGGGAGAAAAGCGGCCGCATGCTCTGGCTTTGGGCACCCGCGAGCTGACACCATGCTGTTGGCCGGCGACTGCTATGACTGCCAGTACCGGCAGGTACACCACCTCCTTGTCCTGGCGTCATCCGCTGGCGACAGGCCAAAGCGGCCTTGACCGACCCTGACTTATCGTAGACCTTCCCCGCAGTTCATTCTGGTGGGGCCAGACGACGCTGCCTGATCGTCTGAACATTTCTTCAGCAGATCTCTGAAGAACAAATGATTTGGGGAACAGATTCCCGATAGTGGACAAAGTATCAAGGATGGACAAAGTAACAATTCTGGACAGAAGATCAAAGATTGCTTGTTTTTTTTGTTGGTGGCCCTTCTCGGGCTCGGCTCGAATTCTTTGCAAAGCGATGAGGCAACCTTAGCCACGGGGTCTCTTTAAGAGGATTCAGCCCCCAGATAGAGGCTGGTGAAGTTGCGAGTCTTCCAAGGAGATTCTCAAGGGACTCAGCAAGCAAAAACCGTTAGGGTTCTCTGCCCACCGACCCTGGCTACGTTGGAGAACCAGCCCTTCTCAGTGAGCCTTCCGGAGACCGAAGGGCCTCCCCGCCCAGGTCGAGGTCGAGGTAGAGGCCCTCAAGAACATCACAAAGCTTCTCCGGCAGTTTCTGGGGAGCGGTCAGTCCATTCCAGTCGGACGGGCGATCGCAGAAAGATACGGTTCCGTGAGCGACGGAAGGGTGCCTCTGCAGATTCGGCTGATCCACACCACTGCCGAGAAACGGACCGCGAAAGAGGTTCAGTTTCGCACCAAAGAGCTTCGCACCATCACCGTAGTTCCCCTCAAGGAGGCGGTGAGACTCTCCTGGGACCAGAGCGATCCAGAGCAGCAAGATTGGGTTGAGCTGACAGTGTGTGCTGTGCAGGAGCAACAGGCTTGGCAACGCTGTTGGGCGAGAACACCTGCATTCTGCAGCAATGGCACCTTTCGAGGGGCATCTTCGAAGCTCTGATTCGCCGACTCAGAGAGTTCCGGGTGCTCAGGAAGCCGAGACCTGGTCGTAGCGATGATAGAGTTGCCAGGCGGGCGTCAATTCCTGCAGAAGCGTTTTTTGGGCGTGTTCTTCGTCTTGAAAGCAGTTGGGATCCATGAAACGTCGAGGGTTGGACTCGGTCCCCAGACGACGCAAGGTGTAATACTCATCAAAGCAAAGGACCCATGTGGGAATATCTCCATGATAGATATCCCAGCAGTCCTTCAGCACCTCAATGCACTTTCTGCAAGGACTGTGCCACGTGTATAAGCAGACCCGCAGTGGCGGGTAAGGACAACGCTGGCAGTAATTTTGAATCCGTTCATCAAAAAAGCCGACATCGAGCAGTTGTTCCTCTGTATGGAGGCTTGACTGCGGGGTCTTCATCAGGCACCACGGTCCCGCCTCGTTCACGTTGTGGGCTTGCTCCGCCGTTTGCAAGCAATCATACACTTGAAAGATTTGGCTGCCCTCTTGCGGTTTGAGGGGAACCGCATCTTCACCGACGTTGAACGCAAGAACCGCATACTGGTCTTGTCCCTCCGGCGGAAGAACGACGTTGCGGTCCACCCAAGCCATGAAAGTCATTCCATCCTCCTGGTTCGCTGACCGCCCAAACCCCTTGAGAGCCCTCTCGGGCAAGATTCTGCCAAGCAAAAACTCGGGGCAGGGATTTTGTCTGCTTGGTGCTTCTCACCAGCAGTCACTCAGTCCTGACCCACAAGAGAGTCCGGTTCTCAAGCAGCTGCTGGACAGCGAAGTGCGACACTTTCTCAAGCTGAGCGAAGTTGGCAGCCATCTCACAACGCGGAACTCAGAAACAGCAACCTGGTGAGCGTGAAGCTCCGCAACGCACAACTCGGTTTCAAGAAACTCGGCGGGGTCGCAGTCACCCGGCGATTAAGGGACTTTCCTTGGCCGAAGACAGAGCTCAGTCTTGTTGAAGACGGGCCCAAATCTGACGAATACGGGCGAGCTTCCTCTCGACACTCCGGATACAGACATCGATTTGTTGTGCGATCTCGGCGACTGAGTAGCCTTCCCCTCTCAATCGAGCGATTTGCTGAAGCCGCTCGTCGGGCAACAGTTCGAGCAACTCTTTCAAGTTGAGTTGCTCGTCTGGGTGAGCCGAGACGCCCGGACCTTTGGACCCCGCCGAAGAGTCTTCGCCACATTCCCAGGCGGAATCCCCCCGCACCCGTCCTCCTCCGCGTTTGTCTGCATTCAAGTACCGCCGATACCAGGATGCCTTGTAGGAGACGAGCCTCAGAAGGCAGCTCAGCAGCCTCTTGCGACGAATCTGCTCCCCAAACTTACCGCTACGTAGCAACGCCACAAAGGAAGCTAGGGCTTCTTGGACGATGTCCTCCACCCCAACGACCCGCTGGCAGGAAGGCGGGAACCGATAAGCGGCCAGCTTGGCCATCGGAGCGGCATAGAGATGCTGCAGACGACCGACAGCAGAGTCATCCCCCTGCTGAGCACACTTGACCAATTGGGTGATCGTGCCTGTCGTACTCGAGTTGGCGATCGACTGCGTCAACGAACCCATCACTTGCAATTCCACTGGTGTGAGGTGCGGATCCTCCAAGCCCGCTGTGGTCTCCGGGAGACACCCAAGGCCTCGCTCCATCGGACAACCATCCAGACAACGGTCTTCCCGCTCACCAGACCAATGCCCAGATCGAGGCCGCGTCCGACAGACAAAATGCGCGAGGCCAGAAAAAAGTGATTCTGCGGAGAATATTACTAGCTGGATCAAGTTTAAGCGGCCTTTTGCTGGTAGATATTGTGGATTGATCCGAGGCTTTTCTCCAACAGCACGCAGCGGTGATGTCTTGTGTCTCGAGAGGCCAGCAAGAAACTGGCCAGCAAGAACCTAGCAAGCAAAGAATGGGCGTTAGCAGACCAGCCGACCAGCATGGTCAGTCCCAATCGAAGCGGCCAGCCATCAGCAGGGCGAGTGGCCGGGTGGCCTCGATGCGTTCCAGGACGATCTTCAGGCCTGCGGTAATCGGGGTGGCCAGGAACATGCCGACAACTCCCCAGACCATCCCCCAGAACATCAACGCCAGCAGGACCACCACCGGGTGCAGATCAAAGGACTGGCCCATCAGCTTGGGTTCGATCACATTCCCGCTGACCACCTGAATACCGCTGGTCAGCAAGATGACAGTGGCCATGGCGGCGAGGCTGAGATCTGGGTGCAGGACGATCAAAGGAATGTAAGTGTCCATTTTCGTGGCAGGCTCGTGAGCCTGATGCCCTTAGTGCAACCGA
>CAZYKP010000143.1:0-17700 GCA_964648025.1 uncultured Pirellulales bacterium
CACCACCACGCTGTTGTACACCTTCATGATGAATTTCTTTAATATCACAATCGTCCTGATGAACTTCTGCCAGATCAACAGCGGCCAGATCAACAGCGGCCAGATCAACAGCGGCTAGATCAACAGCGGCTAGATCAACAGCGGCCAGATCAACAGCGACTGCGGCGGTTCCTTCGTTTTGGATGAGCAAGGCTTTTCCGGAGGCAGCAGTCGCACCAAGACTTCGGCGAACATATTTCAAAGCAGGATGACCACGACGGCGTGCTGAGAAAGAAGGCAGCGTGCGTCGTGACCTCGGGTGAGATCGATTCCCGGAGGTTGACTTCTTCAGCGCCTGCCAGGCTTCCGCGGAACGAACGTCAGGCCAGTGAGTTGCGACAGTTCATCGGGCCGCCCCGCAAGAGTTTTCATTTGCCAAGCTTCTTGAGGAAACAAAATCCCAAACCTCTGTCTGTCCGGACTTCCGTTGGTCGTCTTCGGACACAACTCTTCTGAAGCTCACGAGGAACCCATCGATGATTGCACGAATTCTTCTGGTGGTCGTGTTTTCCCTCATTGGCCGCAATGCGGTGTCGGCTGGTCCGGTGAAGGTCGTCATTTTGGCGGGACAGTCCAACATGGAGGGCAAGGCTGCCGCGAGTACCCTGGAGGCGGTCATCGCTGACCCCAGGACACGCCAACAGTTCCAGCATCTCAAGAACGATGGCCAATGGAGTGTGCGGCAAGACGTTTTTGCGACCTTTCTTGATCGCCAGGCAACGCCAGTCAGCCCCCGACATGGTCCATTGACGGTGGGCTTTGGTTCTCCCAAGCGAGTCCGCGATGAGACAGGAAAGAGAAAGCTCGTGCCCGGGGTGGGTCCAGAGCTGGGCATTGGTTGGGTGCTAGGCGACCATTTTGAGGAACCGGTGTTGTTGATCAAAGCGGCCTGGGGAGGTCGTGCTGTCAAATACACCTTTCGCCCGCCCAGCGCACCGCCTACCGAAGAGGAGTTGCAGCAAAGGCTGGCGAAGATTCAAAAGAAAAACCCCAAAATGACGCTCAAGGAACTTCGAGCGTCGTATGGGAGCGACTATCGCAAAATGATCGCCCAAACCGAAGAGGTGCTCAGCGATATCGGCAAATACGTCCCCAACTACGATCCCTCCCAGGGTTATGAACTGATCGGCATGATTTGGTTCCAGGGGTGGAACGACGGGGTCGGTGGTGGCAATCCTGACTACGTCGAGCAAATGGCCCATTTCATCCGCGATGTCCGCAAAGACCTCAAGTCTCCGGACTTGCCGTTTGTCATCGGAGAACTGGGAACCGATGGACCCGAGGCGGGTGGTTGGGTGGCCACGTTCCGTCAACAGCAAGCGGCGATCGCTGCTATCCCAGAATTCGCCAAGAACGTACGTCTGGCGAAGACCGCCTCATTCTGGCCCAACCCACCTGATCTCTCGAAGCAGTGGAAGGAGTTTCGGGCCGCCGCTCAGACCAATGAGGAGAAACCCACAAGTGACCCCACCCGGGTGCCTCCCGGCCAATTCTTCCAGAAGAACTGGCTCGGCAAGTACAAAGATCAGCTCGCCTACACGTCCGATAAGCGCTACCACTATCTCGGCTCAGGAAAATGTTACTACGAGATGGGCGCTGCAATGGCCAAGGCTCTGCTTGAGATCCGCGAAGAGTCCTCGCTGAGGCCTTGAAGCTTTTTACCTCATGGTAACTGCCGGTGCGGACCCTTAGGGTGGAGCTTGTCAAGTCGATGTCGGCTGCTAGCTGTTGAAGCCTTCTCCTCCTGAGGCGAAGGAAAATCTGGGCTCCTCCGGCGGTTTGGCGAGGCTGCCAGATCCGTCAGTATTCCGCCGCTTCCTGCGTTTTGGGCGAGCAAGAATTTTCCCCAAAAGCAGTAGTTGTCAGTATTCTCTCTAAGGATCTTTGAAGGGCGGAAACAGAGTGATCGTGTGGCCGAAGCCTTTACAGATTTTCCGCCCTTAAAAGCGCCGCTCAAACCTACCACTGATAAGTTTTCCATAGAAATTAATAATGTGAGGAAAGAGCCAACTGCGTCAATGGACCGATGGCCATCAACAACGGCGGCCAACCTTGGAGATCCGTTCCTTCGGGAACATATCAGCCCGACCACTCCGGACGCCCTCGACCGTGTCGAGGGCTATGGCTTTGGGCGGATCAGCCTCGATCGGGAGAGGACCCAAGCCAGCAGCGGCCGATCGGCTGACAGAGCCTGGCACGCTGGCCGCGGACGTGTCTAGGGATCCGACGAGACTTCATTGATGACCCACCAGGAGAGTCGCTGTGCAAGCTTTGGTCCTCCGTGAAATTCACAAACCCCTGTTGCTGGAGAACCGGCCAGCGTTGACTCCAGGCGAGGATGAGGTGGTCATCGACCTCAAGGCTGCCGCCTTGAACCGACGGGATTATTGGATCACCCAGGGGAAATACCCCAAGATCACCCTTCCGGCTGTGCTTGGCTCAGATGGTGCGGGCGTTGTTCGCCAACTGGGACCCGGCGCCGAGCAGCCCTGGCTCGGTCAGCAGGTGGTGATCAATCCTGGCCGTGGCTGGGGGGGCAATCCCAACGCTCAAAGTGACTCCTTTCGCATCCTGGGAATGCCTGATGAGGGCACCTTGGCCACCGAGGTCGTTGTGCCGGTTGGGCAGCTCCGCTACAAGCCAGCTCATCTGAACTGGCAGCAAGCCGCTGCCTTACCGCTGGCTGGGCTGACCGCTTACCGAGCAGTCCTCACCCAAGGTCGTCTGCAGTCCCACGAAAAGGTCCTCATTACCGGAATCGGCGGCGGGGTCGCCACCTTCGCTCTCCAGTTCGCCTTGGCCGTCGGCGCGCAGGCCTTTGTCAGCTCCTCATCTCCCGAAAAGCTGCAACGCGCCCTCAACTTGGGAGCCCTCGCTGGTGCTAACTACCAAACGGAAAACTGGCATCAGTCCTTGAAAAGCGACTACGGACCAATGGATCTGATCATCGATGGTGCTGGAGGAAAAGACTATCATCACCTGGTGGATCTCGCTGCTCCCGGCGGCAGAATCGTCAATTACGGAGCCACCGCGGGCACGCCCGAGCGATTGGATCTCTTCAAGGTTTTCTGGAAGCAACTGCGGCTGATCGGGTCAACACTGGGATCTCCTGTCGACTTTCTCGCCATGCTCGACTTCGTGGAAGAACACAGCCTCAAGCCCATCATCGATTCAGTTCACCCCCTCGAAGAAGGGAATGCAGCTTTGCAGCGGCTTCAACAGGCGACCCAGTTCGGCAAGATCGTGATCGATCCTCAGTCTGAGAGCGAAACGATCACCACCGACTCATGAGGGTCTTTCCCTGGTCTTTTGGAAAACCAGTGATCCGTAAAACATGCTCTTTGTCACCTTGGCTTTTTGCAGTGGGTTCGAGGTGACCCCCCGATTCAACCAAAACCCCACCGCCAAATCCGCAGGAAACCGAGCACTGGTGGTGTGGGTGTCAGCAAAGTGGGTGGCAAGCCGGTCAAGCGTCGGTCAACAGCCAGCAGTCAGGTCAAGGATCCTGCACCCAGACCTCGCGCCCAGGCAGAGCATCCGCCCAGAAACGAGGCCGGCAGTGGGCCAAGGAGGAAGGTCTCACTCAACCGCAATTCCCACCCACTTTCCTGGGGCACACGCGACCTGGGCCGCCAACGGCCCTGCAAGATTGAACCTTGGGCCCTAAACCTGTAGGGTATTTGGGAATGGGCTTGGAAACGAGCTTGTCTATCCCCAAGAATCTGACGCCCGGCCGCCGCTGGGATGATGCTGATCTTAAACAAGAGGGTTCCCGTGCATCGAGTTGGCCATCAACATCGTCGTGAGTTTCTCAAAACCTCTGCCGCAGGAGTCGCGCTGCTCTCAGGTGGGGTCTGGAGCCAGCTGGGCGCCGCCGAGTCCAAGGCAGCCGGCCAGAAGTTGAATATCGCCTGCATCGGCACGGCCAATCGTGCTGCTGCGGATATCAAAGGTGTGGCTCATGAGAACATCGTCGCCCTGTGTGACATCGACAAGAACTACCTCGACCGTGCGGCCAAGCAGTTTCCCAGCGCTCGAACTTATGCCGATTACCGGGAACTGATCGACCAAGAGGGCGACAAAATCGATGCGGTGGTCATCGGCACAGCCGACCACCACCATGCCCCGGCTTCCATCCGAGCGATTCACGCCGGCAAGCACGTTTATTGTGAAAAGCCACTGACTCACACCGTCGAAGAGGCTCGTATTCTGGCCGAAGAAGCCAAAAGGATGGGCGTGGCAACTCAGCTTGGCACACAAATTCACGCCGGGGAGAACTATCGCCGGGTCGTGGAGATTGTGCGATCTGGTGCCCTGGGCGATATCACCGAGGCGCACGTTTGGGTGGGCAAGCACTGGGGCGGCGGGGAACTCCCCAAGAACACCACCGCACCACCGGCGACGCTGAGTTGGGACCTCTGGCTTGGTCCTGCCCCCAAACGCGAGTTTGCTCCAGGCCGCTACCACCCGGCCCAGTGGCGTCGGTGGTGGCAATTCGGGCAAGGAACCCTCGGAGACATGGCCTGTCACCTGATGGACTTGCCATTTTGGGCCCTCAATCTCCGCCACCCCACCAAGTGCTCTGCCGAGGGTCCTCCGGTCCACCCTGAGACCTGCCCCATGGGTCTGACGGTGCATTATGAATTTCCGGCTCGTCCCCAGATGCCCCCTTGCAAACTGACCTGGTACGACGGAAATCAAATCCCCCGGGAGATCGGCGGCAACAAAGTCCCCGGCATGGGTGTGATGTTCGTCGGCACCGAGGGCAGCATGTTTGCCGACTACAACCGATATCGTCTGTTTCCCGCAGACAAGTACGCCGGCTTCCAGCCTCCTCCTCAGACCATCCCTCGTTCCATCGGCCACTACAAAGAATGGATCAAAGCCTGCAAAGAGGGCTCGCCAACGACTTGCAATTTCGACTACTCTGGGGCCCTGACTGAGGCTGTCCTGCTGGGCAACGTCGCCTACCGCAGCGGAGAGACGCTGGACTGGAACGGCCAGACCCTCAAAGCCACCAACAGTTCCGCCGCGGAGAAGTTCATCCGTAAAGAGTATCGCCCCGGCTGGGAAGTCTCCCGGGCCTAAGACAACAGCACGAGTCGACAACACCCAGTCGACAACACCCAGTCGACAGCACTCAGTCAACGACACTCAGTCGCCAGCGATTGAAGTCAGGGACCGACTCGTGATGACGGGTCGGTCTTTTTTTCCTTGACGCTTGGAGGAGGGTGCAGCCGGCCCAGCGATGCCCTGCCGGCGAATTCTTGAGAGAGAAGAGCCCCCAGAGAATTTCCTCAGGGGATTTCCTCAGGGGCTACTTGACTCGAGATATTTGAGTTGAATGTTGGTCTCCGGGAGGCGCTTCTGCAGCCACTGCACACCCTCTTCGGTGACCGCGGTTCGGGTGACCTTCAGGTCTTTCAGTGCCTTGAGATTGGCCAGATGGCTGAGGCCTTTGTCGGAGACGGTCGTGGAACCCAAGTGCAGGAAGGTGAGGCTTTTCAGGCCAGCCAGGTGGACCAGACCACGATCGGTTGTCAGCGTGTTGTCTAAATTCAGCCATTGCACGTTGGTCAACCCAGCCAGATGAGCGAGGCCCTCATCGGTGACCGCCACCCGCCACAAGTTGAGCTTTTTCAGTTTCTTCGCCCCGGCGAGGTGAGCCAGCCCCTGGTCGGTGACTTGGCTCGCCTGGCTAAGATCAATCTCTTCCAGATGCGCCAATTTGCTCAGATGCGCCAGGCCCTCACTGGTGACTTGGGTTTCAGAGATCCGCAACTTCCGCAACATGGGAAACTGCGACATTTTCCCCAGGGCTTGGTCGTCGGCCAAAGTTCCCGCTAGGTAAATTTCTTGGAGCTTTTTCAGCTGACCGAGCTGAGCCAACCCCTCACTGCTGACCCAGAGATAGTCCAACAGCAACGCCTTGAGGTTGGATAGGCGTCCGATGTGCACAAGCCCCTGATCGTCCACCGTTGTCGCCCCGCTTTTTCCGTTGAGTCGAAGGGCTCGCAGTTGCGAAAGCTCGGTGAGATGAACCATCCCTCGGTTGGACACCTGGCATCCACGCAGGTCCAAGTTCTGAAGCGTGGCGATGCCGCCGAGGGTCTGCAGGCCGGCATCGGTGATCTTGGTATCGTTCAGCAGCACCGATCGAAGTCGCGGCAGACCCTTCAGAGGCAACAACGCATCGTCGGAGATTTCTGTGTCGCGGAAATTGACCTCAATGACAAAGCCGTCGCCGTCGCGTGTGAAGCCGCTGGCGGATTTTTCCAAGGCCTTGATTGATTCGGGTTGGTCTGGTCGTTGGGCTTTTTTGGACTCTGCCGCTGATGCAGCTGTCAGCAAGAGATCGGGCAGGCAGAAGCTGACCAGACAGAGTGCGGTAGAAACGAGCGACAGGGTCAGACGGTCGGACATGGAAGAATCTTCACTCCTTCTTACTTCGACTGTTCCGGATTGTGGTTGAGGCCCAACCTGGAGGGCCCTCAACAGGTTCATGCAACAACATGTGGGTGGGCAACGGCCCCATCGGGGACAGTCCAATTACTGAGGCTGAGGAGAATCTGGGCTCGTCTGGCACAGCGGAAAGGCTGCCAGATCAGCGTTAGTTCTGGCTGCCCGAGGTGTTTTGGCCGAGCAAGAATTTTCCGAGCGGAGCAGTCGGGATCTCAAGAGACGCTCAGGTTGGGGCATTGCTTTTGGATTGTACCGTTTGAAGGGTCAGCTTGCCGACCGACAGCTTTCAAGTGCCGATGCAAAATGGGCAGCTGAGTCGGGGCCCTTTGCGAACGATTTGGTCGCTGGGCCTAGTGCCCGGTCTCCTAGGATTTTGGCAGTCGGTTGGACCCCGGTTCCACGAGAACCAACTGCCAAATCAGAAGGAAACCAACCACTGGTTACCCTGTCCCCCTTGCCGATCAGACTGCTGGAGACTCGCCCCAACGAAGGGACGCTCGAGCTTCCGCTGTGGACGAGTCTTCTGTCGAGCTGAAGGACGCCACCGAGTTGGGGGTCAGGGGATCTGCTTGTTTGTGAAGATGATCAGTCTCGATCCAGAACACGGATTTTGATGTTGCGAAAGGAGACCTTGGCTCCGTGGTCTTGCAAGCCGATGTGACCTTGGGTGGTTTCGCCAAACCCTTTGCTCGTTCGCCATTTGCTCTTGGCGATTCGCGTCTTCCAGTCGTCGCTGCCGATTTTGTAGGAGTAGACTTGGTGGCCGTTGAACCAATGGGTGCCTTCCCCATCCACCATACGGATGCGGACGTGGTTCCAACCGTCGGGGTTGATCACCTTTTTGCCTTCGACAGCATACAGATCGTACAGGGCTGCAGTCGAGGTCTTGCGATCGCCCATCTTGCGTTCGATCTGCATCTCTGGGGCAACACGATAGATTGGACCGCCCAGCTCAGGGTTGACGCGGATGAGAATGCCGCTGTTGCCGGTGGTCTTCCACTCCAAGGACAGCTCGAAGTTTTCAAACGCCTCAGCGGTATAGATATCCCCGCCGCCTCTTCCGAGGGTCAGCACCCCGTTTTCCACAACCCATTGCCCCAGTTTCAGTGGCTGTTTGGTCTTCCAACTGTTCCATCCGGCGGCCGACTCCCCGTCGAATAACAGCTTCCATCCCTCGGCCTCTTCTTCCTCGGTCAAGGCGTTCAGGGGGGCAGGCACAAAAGGGAGCTTCCCTGCCTTGATCCGCTGACCATAGGTGCCGCCTCCAGTTGGTGAGGGAAGTTTGAGGACTTCCTGCAGACCAGCAAGAAACTCTTGATCGAGTTTGGCCTGCATGGTGGCCTTGGCATCACCCCCCTCTTGGGCAGCGGCCTTGAGTCGCTTGGCGGCGTTGTCCGGGATCCGCTGATCCAACGCGATTCCAAAGGGATTGCGGACGGTTTTTTTCTCGCCGTTGAGGTGACAGACTTTGCAGCTGCCAATCACCTTGTCCTCAAAGGCATCTTGCAGCGACCTGGGGCCACCCTTGACGAACATCTCCTGGAACTTCGCCTTCCACGGTGGCAGGGCGTCGGCCGAACCAATCAACCAAAAGACGACAAGAAAGACCGCCGGTGTCAGGAGTCGTAATGCCTTCATGCTGAAATCTCAAATGACAGTGTTGTTGGTGGGTGCGGTCAGTGCGTTGACCGCAAACCTCGGCGGAAACATTCTGCAAGTTGAACGATCAACATTCAACGCAAGGAAGAACCCAGCAGAAGATAGCAACTCAACAAAGATCCACCAGGCTCCGCAAGACCGCCAAGAGATTTCCCCCGCAAGGATTCGGCGAAACGGCTTGGGTGAATACAACCTCCGGGATCTGACAACCCTCGAGTCTCGTGAGTGTGGCGAATCGGCCCCGACCAGTTTTCCTCTGGGAGGTTCTCAAGAGAGTGGGAACCAGAAACGCAGCCACTGGCGTGAAACTCGAGCACCCTGGCACTACCATTGTGCTGGGGATTGCACGTGGGCCGATTCGCCGTCACGCGATGGGCACGGTCTTTCCCGTTCTGGACGATCGTCCCTTCACCATGGCTGATTGCTGCCTGCAATTTGCCGGACGGGTCCAATCTGCTGATCTCGCCGCGGGATTGATCGCGGCTGGAATTGATTGAGTTGTTCAAGGGCAAAGATCTTTTCCCAGAAGCAGCCCGTTTGCCTACGGCACTTCATCCACGTGCCTCAGCAAATCAATTGCCTGACAGTCTCTGACCAGAGGACGATGATCGGAGTCGATGGCAAGGTGACGCTGGAGCCAGGGCCCCTTGCGATCACAACACCGACACCCACATCCGTTGATCTCCTGCGAGGCTTTTTGGCAAGCGTTGACGAAAAGCCTGACTGTGCGGACATCCAAACTGAACGCGCATCCGAACTGACCGCGCATCCGAACTGAACGCGCATCCGAACTGAACGGACATCGCAACGACCGACGGGTCCCCGATCGTTCTCTATGGCCTGCCAACTTCGATGCCTGGAACAATGAGGCGAGAGATGGCTCGATGAAGAATTACGACGAAGCCAGCAGGTGCTACAGCCACACGCAGCGAGGCGACGAGGCGGCAGTTCGTTTCCTGGAAAAGCTCGCTGGTTCCGGGCCGACCTTGGAGCTTGGCATCGGCTCTGGGAGGATTGCCCTCCCGCTTGCCGTCCGGGGAATCCAGGTCGATGGCATCGACATCTCTCCCTCGACCGTTGCGCAGATGCGGACTCAAACGGGCGGTGAGGGGATCTCGGTGGTCATCGGGGACTTTTCGGAAGTGCCCGTGCAGGGTGCTTACTGTTTGATCTATCTGGTCTGGAACACCTTCTGCAACCTGCTATCGCAACAAGCCCAAGTCCGCTGCTTCGAAAACGTTGCCGCCCATCTTGCTGATGACGGTTCCTTTGTTCTGGAAGCTTACGTCCCGTCATTCCTTCATCGGCTCCGCAACGATCAGCATGTCGATGCCGAATCTATTGAGGTCGATGCAGTCTGCCTCGATGTGCTTCGCCACGACCCGACTCATCAGATGCTGGAAGAAAACCACGTCCGTCTTTCACCTGATGGCATCCGCTTTGATCCGGTTGTGCAAAGATATGCCTGGCCGGCAGAACTCGACTTGATGGCGCGGATCGCGGGCTTGCAGCTGATAAACCGCTGGGGAGGATGGAGCTATGAACCGTTCACCTCCCGAAGCGAGATCCACGTCTCCGTTTATGCACGTTGAGTCACCTGAGCCGGGAAGGGCTCGAGTTTCCCGAGTTGAGTCTAATTCGACTGTTCCAGATTGTGGCAGAGTTCCAACCTGAAGGGCCGTTAACAGGCCAATGCAACAACCTATGGGTGGGCAACGGCCACATCTGGGCCAGTTCAGCTAACGGGTTGCGTCTAACGAATGGAGTCTAACGAGTTGAGCCTTCCAGAGGACACTCGAAGATGCTCAGCGGCTCAGATGAGGATTGAGCCACACGCAGTGAGCGTTGTTGGCCGAACCATCCGCTTGGGTGCGAAGCTCGAGTTTTTTAATCCCTTCGATATTGATGTCGAATTCCTCGACTGTTTTAAGAAGCAGCATCGGGCGGGAACTCCATAGCTTGCGGCCGTCGCCATAGATTGAGAACGTCTGCTCACTGGAGGGATTGCTGCTGGTGGATTCGTTGATGGCCACAGCGCCCGAAAAGTGTGTGTAGTGACCGTAGATCTCAAAGGTCACCGATCCTGCTGTCCGATGGTCCGCTGGTCGCAGGAGAAAAGAATTCGGCACCTCTTGGCCATAGATGGTGGCTGTTCCGGGTCCCCAGCTGTTGTTGGAAAACGCCGTTAAGCTGGCGTAACGCTTGGGGTCGACGGTTTGCTCGGTCGGTGTCAACTCAACCAACGGTCGAGACATGGGCGGGAGAATATCCGCGATCTCCTCAAGCTTTTTCTTAATTCGGGGAGTGTCGAGCCCTTGAGAGATCGGCAGGGCTTTCTCCAGCCATTCGAGAGCACGCTTGCCCGGCCCTCCCCGGCTGGCCTGCTCACTGTCGCGGGCTGCCGCGGTCCACAGCTCGGCGACGGCCACCATCTCCTTGGCATCATCTCCCACGCCATCCAGCTCGGCTTGAGCAGCCGCCTGCATGCTTTGATCGGGGCATTTGGCCAGCAAGGGCAGCCCTTCTTCCCATTTCTCGCGGATAAAGCAGAGATAGCTCCCGGCGGTCCGGCACGCCAGAGTATTGTCTGGATTGGACTGAAGCGTCCTTTGGGCGGCTTGGGCCTTTTTATAAATCTTCTCCATCCGCGCGATCCGATCTCGCACGGCCTGCATACGCTGGACCCAGTCAAACTCACGCAGTCCCTGGGCCACCCGCGTGGCGATCTCACAAAGATCTAACGCGACGTGGTAACGTTCCGCCTCAACAGCCTCGCGAACTAATTCCATCGCCGCATTCCCACGCAGAGTAATTGCTTCCTGATCTCGGCTACCGACTGTGCGGAGGGCTTTGAGGGTGTCCCGTTTGATGCCCAAGGTGTCGACCTCAAAGGTCCCCACCAGCTGGTCGGTGGCCTGCAGAGCCTGCTGGGTCTCGCCAAAGAGGCAAAAGACCTCAATGCATCGCGTTAACAGCACATACACATTCGCTGGCTCAACTGCAGGGTCTTGGGCCGCTTTGAACAGTTCTTTGGCTTGCTCAAGCACCGCCGGCGAGCGTCCACGGCGAGGAGGATAGATTTCGGCAACCTCGGCATACGCAGCTTTGAGGGCCTCCTCGGTGGGGGGAGCCAGACGCGGTTTCGGGGCAGCAGGCTGAGGATCCGTTTGGCCTGCAGAACCAGCCTCACCAGAGGAACCCGACTGACTTGCAGAGCCGGGCTGATTGGCAGACGGTTGACTTGCGGAGCCGGGCGAGGCGGGGCGATTCTTCGGGTCGAAGGGGTTGAACTCTCCAGGACCAGGCTGCGGCAGAACCTGACGCCCAGCAGCGATATTGGGTCGAGAAGAGCGATTCCCATCCGCCCAGGGATGTGGCTCTCCGGGACCCGGCTGAGGTAAGATCTGCCGCCCGGAAGGCATCCTTGGTGGGCTGTGTTGAGGCCGGTTGTACTGAGGCCGGTTGTCCTGAGGCCGGGGGTAGGGGGGACGGCTAGCCGGGGAACGGCTGGAATCGGAGCGGTCCCGTGACGCGGGCCGATTCGAGGTCTGGCTGGAGTGACGGGAGGACGCTTCTGACTTCTGATCGCCATTCCGCTCCGCGGTTGATTTGGGAGGGCGGTCGGGAGACACGAGGCCGGCTCCCCAACAGATCAAGAAAATCACCACGCCAATGGCCTTCGCCTTAATGGGAAGGGGCACCCTGTCAAGCCAAGAGGATTGCCTCTGCCGTCGAGCACGCCCTGCGGAGGAGACGCTCAAGCTGGAGGCCTCCGCTGGCAAACCTAAATCGATCACCGGTCGACCAGGAGACGGAGCAGCCTTAGGCGGGGCAACCGGAGGCGGGGCAACCGGAGGTGGGGCACCGCGAGACGGACCCGCGGGAGGACGGGGGGCAGGTGGCCTGAAAGCAGGCGGTGGTGCGGCAGCTGGTTGATTGGCCGGGGGTTTCCGAACCGGGGGTGCAGGCGACGGGTCCGCCGAATTGAGGAATCCAAAAGGGTTTTCTTGCATCGTCGTCTCCTGGTGGGGGAGTTTGTCAGCCAGCGTGCCTTCGGGGAAGACTGGCTCTGACACCCCGAAGCTGCCCACCCGCTGATGACTGAGGGAGGGTCCCGACATATCAGGGGCGAGCTTAACATACCGCTTCGGTCAGCTCAATTCAGCAAGCAGATTCCTTGAGCTTCTCCCCCTGAAGGGAAGGGCGAATTGACCTTGCCAGTCAATTCGCTGGCCGACTCTCACAGTCGGATCCGCTCCTCAACAATGACCAATCAAGCCTGCGGACAATCCGGCGGGACAAGAGGCCGGGATCCTCAAGATCCGAAAGTGACGGTTCTGCGAAAAGTGGAACCCGGTCAGCCGATCGTCCCCAAAGCAGAGGCAGCAGGCTTGCGGAAGTCGGGGCCTCGTTCCTCTAGAGATTGGAGCATTCTGGGGATCGCGTTGGGGAGTTACTTGAATATCCAAGCCAGCCATCCGTTCCCGAAACGCCCGTTCACTCAACGGCCCCGCTTCACCCGCACAGGTCTGATCTCCCACCGAGAACCATGCATGACCAACTTCACCGACCTTCCCAGGCTCTGGATGCCGAGCACGTTGTCTGGGCTAACCCTGAGTGCTCTTCGGGCATGGATTATCCCTGCGGGTTCTCCACTCGCCCCATGAAGAGAATGACGCCGGTGCGTTGGTCTTTGATCATAAACACAAAGGGGTGATCGGCACGGAAGAGAACTGGTTTTGGTGGGACGCTGGTGATTCCTACCACGAGGCCTGTCGCGGCAGCGGCTTCGGTGCCTTCTTCGTTGACTTCGACGAAGGCTTTGTGGACGGCGGAGTTGAGGAACAGGTCCTTCCTGCCGTTCATCTTAGCAAAATTCGCTTGACCGGGGACGAATGCGGAGGGCATCCCCAGGTCGCTCAGCAACGAGTTCAGCATCAACTGCTCGGTCATCCTGAACTTCGGAATCGACGTGAGGACTTCTTGTTTCCTCATTCCTGAGGACCACTTTTGTAGGGTTTCGTGGCTCAGTTGGCGTTCGAGTCCGGACAGCCCATCGATTTTCTTGGGCAACAGGATCAGCATCGCTAGATCGTCGCCTTGGTAAGACATCTCAAGCAGTTGCAGGTCCGCCGCTTCACCGTACTTGAACGTTTTCTTTTGGGACATCAGCGGGGTCTTGATTGTCTGGCCCGATGTCAGGGTGAATGGGGCGTTTTTGGTTGCGTTTTCGTCGAATTGATGCTCCCACTTTCCCTTAAAGTAGATGGCGTTTGTCAGGACCAGCCGCGTCAGGCTGTTGACTGCCCCAGAGGGGAGCAAATCCTTGATCTTGCCGTCGGTCTGCATTTCGACCCAGCTGTTGATCTTTCGGCGGGATTGGTCTGCTTCGCTTCGGAAATCAAGCTGAGCCAGTTCGGCGTTGTACTTGTTACCAGTGACGGCGACGTAGGCCGGCAGAAAGCCATAACCGGTCTGGCCCCATAGGCGATTAGCGATGCGAAGTTGGTAGGCGCTGCGTTCGGGTGCGTTCAATCCCGCCAGCAGGGACGCGAAAGCTGAATGGACTTCTTCCTGGGGCAGAGTGAACCTGAGGGTTGTGGCGATTTCCTTGGCCGTTTGGCCCTCGGCACCGGCGTACGTCATCGCCAAGGCCATTGAGATGCTGCTGGGCGAAAAGAAGAGGTTGCCTTCGTTCTTCTGCAGTTGGGCGTACAGGTCCAGGGCGAATTGATTGTTGGACTTCACGATGGCTTCCACTCCCTTGGATTGGGCTCCCTTGGAGACCTTCACCTCGGCCTTCTTCTCCGCGGCAACCGAGGCACCAAGATCCATGAAAAACATCACCATCACTAGCATTGGCAGGCTGGCCCATCGCAGTGAAACGACCATTGATTTGTCTCCTTGGACAGTGGACATTTGAACACGCTGAGAGTTGTTTGCGAACGAGGGGCTGGAAACCTCAAGGTCAACGAGCAAGAGACTGGCCACATCTCCAAGCGACCAGTTGGCCAGGCAGCTTGGTTTCCAGCTTGGTTTCCAGCGTGGGGAGCGAATTCCCGGGACAACGGTGCGATCCAGAATAGGGGCGTCGGTGTTCGGTTCATCGCACCACGCCGGGCTCGCGTTGTTCCGGGGGAAGCAACCGTCTGACTGACTGTGCTTCTCTCAGAGAGGATGCTTTTTAATCGGCGGTTACCGCTTAGTAGAGGTTAACCCGCGCGACGTAAGCCTCTTGGATCAGAGCCGCAAGCAGTCTTTTGGACACGCTGACAACACGGTCCGGCTCCACTTCGACCCGAATCGCGCATCCGTTGAGCACCGAGTCGTACCAGTGCTCAATCCGGACTTTCGGTTTCCCGGGGAGCTGAGCCACCAATTCTGCCAGCCTCTTTTCAAACTCGGGCCGAAATTGTGCGTTGGTGGTTTTCGCCTCGATTTCGTTCAATTTCTGCCCGCCAAATGTCACGATCACGCCGTGGGCGTCAGGCCGCTTCCGGTCCTTGATGACGAACTTCACCGGCTTGGCCGGCTTCTCGATGATGAGCATGTCGTACGGCTGTGTCAAAACCGCTGTCAAGACGTCCCGAGCGCCGGGGCTGATCCTACTCACGATGACCTCAGTGACCGCCCCGGCATCCTTGACTTGAGTGATTTGGATACTGTATCCGCCAGAGTTCTTCTCTCCCATGAACACGGCCAGCACACTCTGTTTCTCAAAGTTGACCTTCGGGACCTGAGGCTGTGGTCTCACCCGATCGTGGACCTGCTTCCACACCTTTTCCCAAGTCCCCGCGTCTTGGATCACCCGTTGCCCAGCCTCCTTCATGCCTGAGGAGAAGCCACTGAACCGCAGTGGCTCTTGGCCGCCATCGGCGGCGACCGGAATCGCCTGGCCAATGACCAACGCGAGAGAACACCCCAGCAAGCAAGCGGGTCGAAAGATCGTCAGTTGCCGTTTCATCGAGAAGGCTCCTTTTGGGCGGTTGTGCTCACATTCCCGAGGGGTTGCTTCGTCTGAGTGGGACAAGGTCCCAGCGTGGGTGTCATGACTGGGAGCAACCAACGCCGGCCACCTCATCGTATCACCAACACTCGTGGCAGAAGACGAAGTTGCCATCAGCAAAGTTCCCAAGTTTTGGGGACTCCATGGAGACCGATTCTTCAGGAGAGGCGGAATCTCCACCAGGCTGGTTTCGGGGACCGGCGTTGCAGATCGCTTGGACTGTGCAAGATACAGGGGACGTCGTGTTGCCCCAAGGGTTGTGGACGCCCTTTTCGGGGGCCGAAGACTCTGACGGGAGGCAGCGAGACGGGAAAAAGGAACCCCCCCAGCAACACTTTGGGACTGGGTCAGCGATTGGAAGCTGGGAAAAGGTCGATTCAGGTCGCCGAGCATTCCCAAGCCTCGTACTGGGCAACGAGGGCGTGGCGTCAAACCTCGGACTTGCTCAAGGGAGATCCAGATTGGCTTTGGAAGGTGAATAGAGAATTCCTGCACCAACAAAACTGAGAGGGAAAAGACTACCAATTGCACGTGACCCGGCACAGACAACGAGCTTCTTCAAGCGAGAAATCGACTCTCGAACTGATGCCGGGTACCCATTGATGAAGCGTCGCTGGCGCCTCGAAAAATGCCGTGGTCGTCGCCTCGCGTACGAATCCCCACTGACCGGCACTCATGTGCAACCTGTTGGCTCCGCAACGCTTACTGAGGTAGGGGAAAATCTTGGCTCGTCCGGCTTTTGGACAAGCCGCGAACTTATTGGGGATGGTGCCGTTTCAGTGTTTTGGACGAGTAAGAATTTTCCTCAAGAGCAGTCGTCTCCTCGACTCTCCTCGACACCCAACTGCGGTTTTCAGGGTGTTTTATCCATCATCTCTATGTGGTCGTCAAGCTAGTAAAATCGCTGAGTTCATGGTCACGATCCTCAGCGGGGTTGGTGCAAAGCCGTGCAGCCGCTCACAGTCCGGGTCCTGAAAACACCGCTGTGAGGTCGCTGATTCTCGCGGCGATCACGTCCTTGTTGCGGTCAGCAGTTGCACCGAAATCACCTGCATGCTGGCTGAGTCGAGGCTTTCTAGTTCGAACTGCAGACTCGATGACGAGGTGACGCTGTTCCTCGGGGACTTGGTGGGTGCTTTGCGAGGCATCGTCTCCGGGGTCGCGGTGAGCTTATAGAGGTTCCTCTCGAGCCCAGCCCAAAGGTCAGCGTAGAGATGGACTGTGACCGAATGGGCGGGATCAGACGGACGGATGATCGGCGAGAGGCTCGACAACTCAACAGTGTTCGGGAACCTCGTCATACGTAGCGCCAGGCTCATGAGACACGAGTCGAGCGAGACAACGACGTAGGACGACGTGGTGCAGAACGCCCAGAACGGCGCCGAGTTGTTGTGGGGGGCCGGGAACGCCACACAAGCGAAGCTGGCAACTCGCCCAAGGGACGGAGTCTGAAAGTGTGGGAATGGCCAACGGCTCCTTGTCAGGTTTTCAGCGGAACGCCCAACAGATCGAGTTGCCCTAAGTGTTTTGGTATCAATGACTTTTGAGTGAGCCCGGAGGGACTCGAACAACCGCAAAAACCCACTGGGAAAACAGCATTCGGGGATTCAGGCGGCGCAGAATCCGGCGCAGTTGCGTTTGAAGGTGTTGTAGGGGATCCCGATCTTCAGACCATCATCCGCCATTGGCCTGCTCTTCCTGCCACCGTCAAAGCTGGCATCTTGGCGATGATCCATGCGGCCAAATGAACGTCTGGGTGTTCTCAATATTCTCAGAAAGCACTCGACAAGCCTTGAGCCCGAACAGAGGCTCCTCGGAATGCCGCCCGGAACCGTGAGCGTGCCAATGTGGACACCATACATCGCGGGGCTGATGGATGATCCTCAACCCCTATCAGCC
Source organism: uncultured Pirellulales bacterium (assembly GCA_964648025.1). Classification (GTDB taxonomy): domain Bacteria; phylum Planctomycetota; class Planctomycetia; order Pirellulales; family Pb10988; genus CAZYKP01. The sequence goes on from CAZYKP010000143.1 coordinate 17,066, forward strand.
GCCAGAGAAACCTCCTGCAGAGACTTCACCGCGTTGTCCTGTGTGGTATCGCCGGACGCTCGCGATCTCTGCCGTGGCTTGGCTGGTCGCTGTCAAGCTCCAGCAATGGCTCCCCATGAGCCCCGTCGCAATCTTCTCCGAGGTTGCTGCGTATGTTGCCAGCTTGGCGCTAGTTGTCGTGCTGCTGCCGGGATTCGTGGGACTGGTGCCGTTCCCGTATGTGGATGACACGTCGGAGAGCTGAAAAACCTGCCAGGGATCAAAAGGCTTGACTTGCGTTGTGTGTGTCCAATCTGCCATCAGGTCTGCTCTGCAAAGGCTTGCAATGGCTGTGCTTTGCTGCTATAGAGCAATACTTCCGGCAACGCAGCAAGGACTTCGAGAGAGTAAGGTGATGGCAGAACCCATAACCGAGGATGAACTTCGGCGACTGCCGCCTTGGGCGACGGTCGCCTTCGCGGTTCGGTGCGCCAGACGTGTGCAAGGGCTGTACGCATTGTGGGAGGATGCGACGCCGGAGCGCGTGCTGGCGGTAGATCGAGCTTTGGAAATCGCCGCCGCCAACGCCGCCCTCGCCGCCTTCGCCGCGCTCGACGCCGCCGACCGCGCCGCCGCCTTCGCCGCCGCCCACGCCG
>CAZYKP010000144.1:0-17402 GCA_964648025.1 uncultured Pirellulales bacterium
TCCTCAATGCTCCCTCGCCTCGCTGTGCTGTGATTTTAAATGCGTTTACCCTGCCTTGACCAGCCCGTAACCTTTCAAATGTACTACTGTTCCGCTGCTGGAGATCTCCGCGCATCTGACTTAGATCAACCCTCGGTTCTCGGGATTCACCAGTCGGTTGGGCTTCAATTGTGTCAGCCAGTTCCATCCGACAGACCGCACCAACTTGAGATTCTTCAAACTGCTGTACCAGCTATCAAACAGCACACAATTTGGGGAGAATCCTCGCTCCTTGGCTGTTTCGATCAACTCTTGGAAATAATCGTTCTTGGTTTTTCCCTCCTGCTTGTCATAGATTCGATAATCACAAGGACAACAGCGATCGCCATTGGTCCACAGCAGTGTCACCAAACCGATCCCTTTCACGGTGGTCTTGTGTTTGCCCGAATACTGGACATGCACCAAGTCCATCTTTTTGGCGTACGGTTTGTCCAGAACTGTATCATCCAGAACCAAATAGCCTGTTTGGCGTTGGACGTCTGGACGGACCTCTTCCCACAGGACGCTCGCCTGAGGTTCCAAACGGTATAACAACCGAGTGTAGGCATCGTGGGCAACTTCCCCGATTCTTGGATCACACCGGGATGCCTCGGTGGCAGTTGCCTGGCGTGGGGAACCAAGCAAAAAATTTATATAGTCTTCTTCAGTGCTTTTTGCTGCGTTCATACATGACAAGATAGCCAATCCGCACAACCCGGAGAACCGCTTTCTTGCAAAATATACCTCCCGCAATTGCTTGTCAAACCAACTGCGTAACTCCTATTATTTTTATCAGTGACCTTGGGCACTCCCAACTTCAAGAAAGGAAAAGCCCCCATGTGCCGCCAAGAATACACTGGGAGCATAGCAATCGTGCTGTTGTTCTTTGCCGGAACGGCTGCGGCTGAACGCCACGCCTTGTTGATCGGCGTGAGCAACTATCCGGGGCTCGGCAAGAAGTACCAGTTGGAGGGTCCAAAGAACGACGTCGTGCAGATGCGGAAGCTGCTGATCGACAGGTTCTCGTTCTCGCCCTCGTCCATCCATGTTCTCTCGGAGGAGTCTGGCAGCGGCAATGCGTCATTCCTACCAACCAACGAGAACATTACCTCGGAGTTTGAGTCCCTGGTCAGGCAGACAGACAGCGGCGATGAGGTGGTGATTTTTTTTGCCGGACATGGCTCACAACAGCCAGCAGCAGAAGAGAGCCCTTACCCAGAGCCGGATGGGCTTGACGAGATCTTTCTGCCGCGCGATGTCACCAGGTGGGACGGCAAGGGCAAAGTTGCAGTCCCAAAGGCAATCGTGGACGACCGACTTGCCGAATGGTTTGCGGCTATTGGAAAGAAAAATGCTCGGCTTTGGGTGATCTTCGATTGTTGTCACTCGGGACATATGACGAGGGCGATAGGAGAAACCGAGCGGTCAGTTCCAGGTGATCAACTAGGGCTGCCTGTAAAGGGCGGTAATCGTTCGGCGGAACGCCGAACACCGCCTGTTGACATTGCTCAGGAGGGAATGGCGATCATCTACGCTTGCCAGTCCGATGAAAAGGCGATCGAGCGCAAGCTGCCTGAGGGCGACGGCGAACAATTCGGATTATTGACGTATGGCCTGAATTCCGTCCTTTCCAAAGCGAGCGGCCCGCTGTCTTATCGCGAACTGATCACGAGGATTCATGAGCAGTACATTGCCTTGGGGCGCCATCAGGGCCCCACTCCAAGCGTTGAAGGTGGGGACAGCGACCGAGACGTGCTCGGTCTTGAGACGATCGAGCGTTCCGAGATCGTCGTGACTTACGACACGAAGACCGGGAAGTTCTCCCTTAATGCGGGCTCGTTGCACGAACTACGCGAAGGCACAGTTCTATCGGTCCATCCTCCGCCAGGCGAGAGAGATCGCCTGATCGGTCATGTGAAGATCGTAGACGTCGGTACCAGTTCGTCGATCGTCGAACGCATTGCGTTTGGCGACTCGAAGAAGCCGCGGATCCGAGAGACCAACCGTGGCCGGTGCAAAGTAGTTCAAATCGACTATGGCGAACTACGGCTCGGTTTGGCGGTGGACCGCCATGATGGCAGCGAGCAGCCGATTCCAGATTCGGAGTACACGAAGTTAGCCACACAAGTTGCGGAGCTAGAATCGACTCCTGGATCATTGGTGAAACGGGCGACTGACAAATCGCGGGCAGATTGGCTGCTGCGATGGAATGACGACGAGGTCTACCTAGTTCCCGGCTCGAATTCGCTGCTCCCGAATGCGCAAACGGCACAGTCTGAACTAGGGCCTTTCAGGCCAGATGATCAACTCACGACGAATCTGCAAAGCAGCGCCTTCCGAATTGCCCGAGCACGAAATCTACTGCGATTGGCTGCGACCTCGACCGAAGCCCGTGTTGACGGCGCCAACGCTTATTCCGTCCGTATGCACATCGAGATTTTGCTCTTCGACGATCGAGAAGACCCAACCGGCGAAGTTGTCAAACCGCCATTCACCGTACGTCCGGGCAATCGCATGCAGTACATCGTGAGAAACATCGGGGAGGAAACGTTTGACCTGACGGTCCTCGAAGTTAACAGCAAGCAGGGCATACGATCTCATTTCCCGACGGCTGGACGCAGTAATCGATTTGGACCAGATGATGGGCCACGCGCTCTACCGCGAATTCGAATCACCGATATGACCTTCGGGCGGGAGCACCTTGTTTTCCTGGCCGTTAAGGCCAAAGGGGTTGAGAGGAACTTTAACAGTCTGCGGCAGACCGAGATTGCCGGATACCGCCAGGCACGGGCGAGTACGACGGGATTGGACGCTCTTTTTGAGAAAGCCCTCTACGGTCAAGGGAAAACACGTGCTGTACTAGACGACCTGCACGACCACCATTTTGAAGTGGTTCCGCTGAACGTCGTTCGCAGTTCAGAGTAAGACGCGAATTGGCGTTAATCTGTCCGCGACGCGAAATTCCCACCCAGATTCACTCACTTGTGCATCCGGATCCGGTGGATGTCAGTGCTTGGCAATGGGCCGGTTCTGATAGGGAATTGTTGGTGACAGTGATCTGAGCAGGTAGAATCAACCTCGTATCGCAAAGTTCAGCTGGAGAAATCCCGATGCGCATAATCAGTAGACTCATGGTTCTGGTGCTGGTTTCGGCTCCTCTGGCTCTAGCCGCGCAAGAGCGAACACGCTCGGGTGCCGTCGAAGACGACGAGCCGTTTTACGCGAGACGTTTCGCTCTGCTCATCGGAGTCAACTACTCCGATAGCAAAAACATCAGCATCCTTCAGAATGCGGAGGAAGACGCCGCCTCCCTCAAGAACATGCTCGAGGCGAGCTACAATTTCAAATGCAGGTTGCTCACCAAGGAAGCAACCAAGCAAAGCGTTCTTGACGCGCTCGAAGAATACAGCAAACAACTCACCAAAGATGACTGCTTTCTATTTTACTTCGCTGGCCACGGCGTCACCAAGGACAAACTACCCTACCTGTTGCCGGCCGACATCGAAAAGGAGGACGGTACTCTTGACATCGACAACAAAGGATTGTTTGCCGGCCAGATCATCGGCAAAATGCAGAAAACGAAGGCGAAGCACACCCTGTTCGTGTTCGACAGTTGCTACTCTGGCGAAAGCCTGAAGTGGTTTGAAACGATGTATCCGAGCAGCGGACGGATTGAGACCCGAAGCTTCGCGCCGCGCTCCGTTCAAATCCTCGCGTCCAGTGGTAGCAAGGAGAAGGCACTGGACGGTGCGCAACGAAATTCGAGAAACTCACCATTTGCCGTCTCCTTCCTCGACTTCTTGCGATCGCCGGCGAAAACGAAGAAAAAACATCTGACCGCTACCGAACTCGCCAGTTTTGTCGAAGACGAATTCAAGAAGAGGGACATCAACCAGCATCCCCAATTCGCCGAGGCGAAGCTGGGCGAGGGCATGACGGGTGGTGACTTTCACTTCATAATTGGGGCTTCTTGGCCAGAACCAAGATCAACCAACTTCGTCTTTCAAACGCTGCCCGGGCCGCCCGGCGAATGGTGGTTTGACGAGATGCCCTGGTTGATTCCCGAAGTCCGTCTCATCCTGGATGCACCAGAAACCCGAATACTCCCTGCTGGCGAAGCCGTATTCACTGCCGACCAGGAAACAACACCTGATCCCAGCGATGTCAAATCAAGGAATCAACTCAAGGCAGTAATCTCAAGGCTGTCAAAAAGAGAAATTGCCAAGCCGCTGCCAACCATTCTCACCGAGTTGCTTCAGGCATCAGCTGACTCGGAGTTCACCGAGCGGCGGCAGGTTTATGACAGAGTGCTGGCAGCGATCACTTCCCGGAGCCTCGATGATGCCCCCAGCCTGCTGCACCTGCGAGCCGTGCTGCTCCACGCCCTGAAACGGCCGGAAGCGACCGACGCCTACGTCAAGGCAGTCACCTCCTATGGTGACGAGCAACCTGGTCTGCGGCTGCGATGTTTGGCTGATCAGGCCAGGTGGTACACGCTCTCGTCGGGGCTTGCGCAAAACAGTTCCGTCAAGCACGATCACCTGAAGAATGCCGTTGACACCTTCGGCAAAGCGTTGGCTCAAGCCGAAAGGCTGGATGAGACGAAGATCTCCCCGCTAGTGAAGGTTGAGCTGTTCTGCGGAATGGCTCAGGCCCATCGGTCTCTGGCCCGTGATGAGAAACGACTCGGTCGCCTTCGACTTTTCCAGCAGGCCGAGGATCTATTTGAGAAAGCTGTGGACCTGGTGGATGAAAAGAAGCTGGCGCAAGAGCATCCCGTGCGCGGCTACATCGCCGAGCGTCGAGCGTGGACATACATGGACCAGTGGAAAGTAGCCAAGGCGATTGCGTCGTTCGCCAAGGCACAATCGGTTTGGAGAAAGGTCGAGGAGAGCCCGGACAAGGCCGTGTCCTATGCAGCTTTCTTGCGACGCTCGCATGCGCAGCATGGACTTGCTATGACCTGTCGTCTCTCGGGCCAATGCGCTCTTGATCGCTACGAGGAGATTCGTGATGAACTCCAAGAACGTATCGAAACGCTTCGTGCTGGATCCAAAGAATACGCACAGCTCTATGTCCGCTTGCAGAATACAACCGAGAGGTGGGCCGACTGTCATTTGCTCAATGGTCGGGCCGACATGGAACTGGCTGCCAAAAAGTATCGAGATTCTGTGCGGCAGTTAAAGCAACTCCCCGAGGAAGACGCCGCTTTGATCGCGGAACAACTCACCTCCAAGATGGTCATCGCTGCGACGCTATGTCGGCGTCGGGAACTCGTGGAAGAGGCTCTCCGTGCCCGCACCGAGTACGCTCCGAGGGAGTCCAAGAAACCGGAAGAAGACGCGAAATCAGACGAGCAATCTCGAAGCATTTACCTTCGGCTGTCGGATGGCTTCGAGAAACTCAACGATCCGGATATTGCAGTGAAACAGAAGGGTTTGACTGAGATCCGAACCATTGTTCGTGCAAGCGCTGGCCAGAATCTGATCCGAGATCATCAAGAACTGCTGCTCCTGGCTGCCGAAGTCGTGGCCTCCGAGCAGCAACGCCTCGATGCGCGGCTCCTTGACTCGCTTGTCTCACGCTCGGCTAGAAGAAACGCCAGTCATTACTTTCGAGATAAACAGGACAAGAGCATCTGGATGCAGAGCCAAGTTGTCCGGGAAGATCGGAATGATGACGATTTTTCCGCACTTGTGAACTTGGTACAGCAAACCAAACAACCGGGCAAGGAGTTCGTCTCACTTAAAGTTGACAGACCGTTCGCCGTTTTTTATTTCCAGGGTTCGAAAGACGTTTTGCTAATCTTTGTGCGTGGCTCGGAAGATTGGGCCATCCGCCAGTTCAGTTTCGGTGCGCTCCAACTGAAGAACGGCTTACGGGAGGATCAGAAGGACGAAGTCAACCAGTTTCTCTCAGACGCCGGACTTCCCAAAGGTGCGCAAGTCCGGTGGAACGACGACGAAGTAGTGATGGTCCCGAAGCCCTACCCGTTCTCCATGCCGGTGGAACCAAAGTTCGATTGATTATCGCCATTTCGACCGAATCACTTGCCGCTGCGAACGTTCGCAGCCAGAAGATGATTCGTGTTGACCACCGGCTGAGATTCCAGTATACCGCCACCCGTCAAATTGGAATCGAGTCCGAGCGAGTCCACGGCCGGATGCTCGCGTTGAACGCACGGGAATCGCAAGGATGCGAGCCTTTCTTCTGTCGTTGTTGGTGTTAATCTCTGGCACTGGTCAGGGGATCGCTGAAGACAACTCCGCACCTGCAACTACTGCTGGAGAGTGGGAGATCCTCGTCACGGAGAACTTTCGAATCTACCATCGTGACGCGGTGCTGGCTCGCAAAGTAGCCAGGAAGTGTGAGAATGCCCGCTCACAATCGCTGCGGTTTTGGTTTCCTATTAAGCGGCATGAAGCCTGGAAGCCCCGATGTGAAGTTGTTCTCTGCGAGCATAGTGACGACTTCGCAGCGGAGGGTCGCGCCTCGATCGGAGGGACTGGACAGGCGAGCGTGGTAACGATCGGCTCGCGGATCCTGTATCGCAAAATTGTTCTTCGCACTAGCGACCAAGCCTTGCTTTCACGAACTTTGCCCCACGAGGTGACGCATGTCGTAGTCGGCAGCCACTTCCTGAACAGAAAACTGCCTGTGTGGCTCGACGAAGGAATGGCGACGTTAAGTGAACCAGCCAGCGAACGTCAGAAGTACTTGCGGCGTTGCAGACGTAACTTGCCAACCCTGTCCAAAGAGGTGATTACTACCACCGACTATCCGCACCCAGACCGCATTCCAGCGTTCTATGCCGCCTCCCATGCAGTGTGTGATTACCTCGTGCGATTGGATGGCAATGGCACATTTCTGTGTTTCGTCGATCGTCTACTGAAAACCGACTGCGAAGTAGCCCTACGGGACGTGTATGGCCTCCACTGTTCAGATCTCCAGCGAGCGATCACCGCAAAGTTGAGTGAGGCTAACTGATCAACTTCAACCGATGATCCAAGTGCGCAGTTCAGTTTCACCGAGCATTTCGCATAGCACCGTTTCCGCTTCGACCCACCGAATGCTACTTCAAATCGACAAACCTCTGTGCTGATTGGCTTTCCGCGATTCGCAAAACAGAGAAAGCTAACGAAGAGGGTTCCTTTCGGGGAGCCTTTCTTTTTCCAGCGGAATCCGCTGACAATCCGGTTCACTCAAGACGCCGAGGCGAAAGTCGCTTCGGCGTTTTTGTCGTTTTACGCCTGGAATAGAAGCATTTGGCGAACTGGCGACGGATGCCAGAGTGTCTCTCGGAGGGTAGTGAGAGCTTTGTGATCGTTGAGGGCTCTCCTTCTGGGGGCCAATTCTCGCCGAAACTCTCGCGCTCTCTCGGTTGAGAGGGGAAAAGGGTTAACAGCCACGGTCCGATCTGACATACTGGTTGTAACCAGTCCATGGATGAGGAGCTTCGGGAACTGCTGGCGAACTCCCGTGCAAGTTTCGGCTTGATTCAGACCTGCGATTTGAACGACACCAACCGAGGTGGGAGAGTTACGGCAGATGCGACTTCCGAATTGAAGCGATATCCCACTGACTGAGCAACGAACTCCGAGACACTCATTGGAGAAGGAGTATTCGGTGATTGATCGAGGTCTGTCGTTTGGCGAGCCGGGAGGTGAGGAAACTCCACCGCAATTCAGTGACACCGTCAATGTGGCCCCTGTGGAAGGGAAGCTGAAGATTCTTTTTCTTGCGGCTAACCCCGAGGGCAAGACGCAGCTCAAGCTGGCCGAAGAATACCGCAACATTCTCAACCACATTAAGCGAGCTGAGTATCGAGATCGCATCGAGTTGACGACTCGTCCGGCATTGCGACACGACGACCTTCGCCTGGCACTACTGGAGGAGAAGCCACACATCGTTCACTTCAGCGGCCACGGCAGCAATCAGGACCAACTGATCCTTCAGAATGACCAGGGTGACTCACATCCCGTTAGCCGTGAATCGGTAGCCGGGGTTGTTCAAGATTCTTAAAGACGACATCCGGCTGGTCGTGTTCAATGCGTGCTACTCGAAGCAGCAGGCGGAGGGCATTATCGAGAACATTGCGTTCGCGATCGGCATGAACAAAGCTATCGGAGACCAGGCGGCTATTCAGTTTGCCGAGGCGCTTTACCAGGGCATCGGTTTCGGACGCACAGTGCAGGTTGCGTTCGATCTAGGTAAAAATGCACTGCAGCTGGCCGGCATCGGGGAGGAGTTAACGCCGCGACTGCTAAGTCACCCCAAAGCCGACGCTGCCAAGGTGTGTTTGATCACTTCGGAGCCCCCTATGTCTGAGCTTTCACGAGCAACCACTAGCGAAACGGATGAACGCGGTGGACCGACTGACGGAAGCAAGTTACAGAACATACACGAGGCGCTGCTCGACGCATTTCAGCAGGCTGAGCTTGAGCAGCTTCTCAGTTTCAAGATGAACCAGCGGCTGGCAGACATCGCTTCGGGCAACTACAGCGAGATAGTCTTCAAGGTCGTTGGATGGGCGCGATCCCGGGGCAGGCTGGGCGAGCTTGTGGAGCATGCGAAGGCGGAGCGGCCCGGCAACGTTAAGGTTCAGCATCTCAACCCTCAGTAGGCACGTCGCAACATGTCGTGCCAGCCGCGGCGGGCCAGCAGGCGCCGGCAAATGGACAGATTCCCTGCGTGGTCTCACTCGGGAAGCCCTGCTTAGTGCTGTCGGGGCATTTTTCTAGTTCGCTCCTGGAATAAAAGGGTTCGGCGTTCCGGGGTGGCCGGAGTCTCTCTTGTCCGGTGAAGAGATCGCTGTCGCCATTGGCGGCAGGGGGATTGGAGGTCAAATCTCTCGGAAACTCTCGCGCTCTTTTGGTTTACAGGCAAAAGTGGTTAACGTTAACGCAAAACGACATCGCAGAAGGTGGCAATGCCCGTCGCCATCCGACTCGCATTCAGCTTTGGCTTCCGAGTGAATCGCACCAAGGGACATTTTGCACGTCTCCGACATACCGCTGTTCAATCCGGCTCCCGTACGTTCCCGAATAATCGAACAGACGAAGCAAGCATAATTCAAGAAGCCAAAGTCCCACATTCCATGCTTCGGTCCTAGCACCGTCCAGGTGCTTGCCAAATTTCTTTCGGTTCTTCTTGGTCGGATGAGTGATCGTGTTTCGAATCTGCGTCAGTGCCGTCGAAGAATCTGGCCAGTTGTCTGCCTTTGCTTGTTGAGTGAGAACCGATTGGTTGCTCGGTATCTCAGTTGGAATTCCTGCCCACAAGAGCAAGAGCCTGATTCGATCTGCGGCGGACAGTTTTTCGTACCCCTCTGAACTCAGCCAGCTGTGATTCTCGACAAGCACGGCCGACGCAAGCAGCTCAAATGCCGTCTGTGTCAAGACGATTGCTCCCTCTATTGAACCTGCCTGAGCGTTTGCTTCTACGTACCAATGGACAGCCACGCGAATAACCTCTTGCCAGACATCGTCCTGCCATAACTTCAGGAACCCAGGCCAAGCGTCTTCAACATGTTCGGGGTGGATTCTGTCGCACCATGAACTGCTACGACGAAATTGGCTCGTGCGAGAGTAACTCCATGCGTCCCAGAGTTTGGCTTGGTCTGCGGCAAAACCTGATTGCAAGCACGGACCTGTCCATCGACCTGCGCAAAACGAAAGATACCACGAGAGCGCATCAAGTAGCTCAGCTGCTTCCTTTGCCGAGAAAACGCCTTCTTCTTTCGCCAATTTGCCAACATGCGTGATGCCGAATCCTGAATTCGCTCTCAGGTGATCTCTCAGCGCCTTTTCCTCTTTCACTGAATCGAGAGTCACAACCCAATTACCGCCTTTTAAACTCAAACGCTCACTCTCCCAGGCAGTTTTTCAGAGACACGACCGCCGAGTCTTGTTGGCCAACCGCTCCGCCCAACTCATGCGGCTGGCCGCCCGGCTACTGTTTCGCCGCTGCCGAAACGTGTTGGTCACCGATCTCAACTGGCCCGCCTACCAAGCACTCCTAGCCGCGGAGGCTACTCGAACCGGGATGCGGTTGACCACCGCATGCCTCCGCGAACGCGTTCTCTCGGGGACGATGTGTCGGGAGGAGGTCATCGATCACCTGTCAGCGCAGTATCGCCGAGCAAAATGTGATGGGGTGTTTCTTCCCGCCGTTTGTAACCTGGGAGTTCTGCTCCCAGTCAACGGCATCCTTAGCCGCCTGGAGTCGATTGCGGAAGTACGTTTCTCGGTCGTGGATGCCACCCAGGCATTCTGCCACGTCCGACCGAGCCTCTATGCCCATGGCGACTTTTTGCTGGCCGGATGCCACAAGTGGCTGGGAGCTTATCTGACTATGGGGATCGGGTTTTGCCCTCGCAGTCGATCACGCTCGTATATCGACGGGACCCTGCGGCGGATGGTTGACGCCTTTCGACTCGACGATCCCTTGCTGCGGTTCACCGAACAACTTGAGAGCGGAAGGCTCGATGGTTACTCCGAAACTACCAATATCACGCCACTATTCTCCTGTTGCGGCGCTTTGGCGGATTCAAGAACGATGAACTCAGATGAGCAACGGCGGTTGCAAGTTCGCCGCGAAAACGCTCATGAACTGAGCGACATCGCCCTGAAGTCTGGATGGACACCCGTCCGGCCAGCGAGTGAGTTCCAGACGGGAATCTTACTGTTGCAGGCCAGCCAACCTACAACCTCTGTCTGCGTAGAATCGGTGCGCGCGGCATTCCAGCGGCAGGGAGTCATTCTCTCAGCCTACGACCACAGCATGATTCGATTGTCCATGCCTGACCAACCCTTCGAGACAATCGCACTGGACCGCCTTCGCGACGTCTTGGGCTCCATAGTTCCCACGCGTCCAACCACCCTGCGACGAAATGAAGAATCTCACGCCCCAAACGGCTTCACGATCGCCCGCCGGAGACGCAACGCGGAGTAAGGAACAGGCTCATAACCCATCCGAGCACGTGCAGCGTTCACGGCCTTCAAGATGGTCAGCAACTGCCGGCGAACAGGAGCATAGCGGGCGTACGGAACGCGGGCAAAATCTTGAGCGAGGTTCTTCACCGACCGGTGGCATGCCCTTTCCAAGAAGAAGGCTTTGAGATCCCGGTAGGTACCCCGGTCGATCCGGACGCATGCATGCCACTTCGGTTCACATTCACCCTTAGGGGTATACCCAGCCCGACGATAGGAAATCGCGTAGCCCTCAAACTTGATCGGATGCCTGCGACAATCGCGGATCTGCTCTTTCTCGCCCCCACGACTGCCCGGTTGCTTGAGCTGGTGGTGGCCCTCGGTCGCCAACAACACAAACCAGCGTCCGTAACGCAGGTACTGCATATTGGCCAGGCCAGCGCGCTTTCTTCGTGCACGCTCCCGCTCGGAAATATCGATGCCGTATTTCTCGATGAGCTTGCGGTCGATCTCCTCAGGGTCCTTCGTCTTCTTGATGTAGCCGGTTACGTACCACCAGTAACCGTGCCGCAGGTAGCAGACCGCCAACTGCTGAACCAAACCCTCCGGCGAAGAGGCGACGCATCGATACATCCTGATACTCGCTCCCACAGTACTTCATAACAACTTGGTGAGGAGTTGATTTCGGCTCAACTCCTCCAAAGCCGTCGAAACCTTGATCGGCAGCCTGACTCTCAGCTGCGCGTCCAGCGCCCGACTCGGCCAGACAATGGCCGCATCAGGAAGACGCTCAGAAGAGCAGTCGGTTGTTCCCACAGCCCGCATGGTGGGTGGATGCACTGCATTCGTCAGTGCACCACCCCAATTCATAGTGGCTGCTGACAAAACCGTCAGACGGCAAACCCGCCATGCACAAGTCGCACGTCGGGTGTTTGCCGTCTGTCCGCTGCCAGAAGAGTAATGCTCTCCCGAGCGTCACTCCCCTGACCGCATCACTGCCAACCAAGAACGCCAGCCCAGCAGGCTGACGCTATGCCTCTGATCGGGGCTCTGTCGCCCCTCAGCCCTTTCGTCGTTGCTAACCGGGTCATCACGCCCAGCTCCGCAAACGGGTCGCGACTGCCTTGCCGCGCAAGACTCACTGCCATGGAAATGCAGCAGCCCTGTCTGAACCTTCGCTCAGACCACCGCCCGGCTTCCGCCGGCTGTCTACTCAGGCCACACTCCCCCTCGACGGCTTTTCACGCACAAGCGCTACTTGCACCTGGCTGACCGAGCCAGGCACCGGGTTGCTAATCCGGCAGCCGCCGAGGATCCGGCGTTAGTCCAAGGACTTCGCCAATGGGGTCACGTCGCTAGGGCGTATTACCGCCCGGTCCGCATGCAGTATGTCCGGCCTTCCGGCTCGGCATAGTTTCCAGCACCAGGAGCGTCATAGTTGTCGCTCGACCAGCACTGATTTCCCCCTACGAATACAGAAGCTCGGGGTAACCATCCGCAGCAGATGTTCGCAGTTTGGCACCGTCTCCCCATTCACTTACTGGCAAGCCCTCCGTTACGTATTCCGTTGGGCCTCTCATGGTTGAGCTTTTCGCAGCCGATTTTCACCGGTCTCCGAGGTGGTCGACCCCGGTTCGGCCTGTTGCCAGGCTCGAAGCTCCCCACGCCAGCGACGTCAAAGGAACTCGCACTCTGTGCAAGCCCACAGTCCCGCCGACGGGATTTGAGGATCATCAAAAGAATCCTCGCACCCGCTTTGTCCAAGGACGGCCCTGCTCGATGAACAGGGTTTGTCCGCCTCGCCCAAACTCTCGATGAAAACCATCACCTAAGAAACCATAGGATAGAACGCCGGGATTACTCTGGCGGTGTTGCTACTCCACAGACAAAGGGAGCCTGCAACGACCAGGATTACGCCGACGAGCCTCCTTTGAACTGAGTGAGCACCTCTCGATGCGGCTCAGCTCGAAGGGCAGCGGAAAACAGGAGTTAGCAACACTCCAACCCTTAGCTCGGCTGATGAGGCCGAGTTTACCGGGTCCCGCTTTGCCCGATCAGAGACATCAGCTCGCCACCCTTAGCCCGCTTGTATCCAAGCTGGGTTTACCAGATGGCTGCGTTTCGCGTGAGCATGACGACCGGCGAGCGGAGTGGCTCGCCTATGGCGGCGAACAATAGCAGTACTCGCGGTTTTGTCATCTTTCCGCTTGAACTGGACATGAGCTTGGAATCCGCGGGACTCGAACTCGCCTGACCCATCATCCAGATCGCGGCGATTGCCTTCAACAGCGAGCGCGAGCTGGAGACTCTTGAGGTCAAGGTCCGCCTATCGGGTCTGCTGCACTCTGCAACGGGCGATGTGGCTGTTTCACGAGTGCAAGGAACTCACCCCGCCCACGGATTTCAAACTCGGAACACTCTGCCAGTACTTCGGCGTACCCCTTCGCCCCGAGGAAGCCCAGGGGCTCTCTGCTTCCGGGAGCATCGCCCAAATGGCCTGTGGATAACTCCCGGCGGCCACGTGTCGCTCCTGTTGCAGTTTTTCCCGCTGAGGCGTGTCGCTCTTGTTGCACTTTTGTCGATTCGACGTGTCGCTGTTGTTGCACTTTTGGTGATCGAGCATCGGCACGCATCTCCGCAAGGGACCGAAACGCCAGCATTTCTTGGAGAATTTCGGCCAGCGACGGGCGTGCGCCAAAGTACTTAAATACAAAGGTACTTGTAAACAAAAGGAAAACATCTGCTTATAAGGAGGGTGAGATCAAGTGGAATCTCCGACCGCTCAGGGACTGCCCTTCGGGGTGCGTAGATTTGAGAACGGACGGGCGTTGTTGGCCTCACCGGCGAATCGTTTCCGAACATGCTCCCGTGCAAACTGCCGGGCGTTGGCTTCCGCCAGCTCTGCTGGTTGGCCCGCCGCCTGAAAATGCGACAGCATCTCGGCACAAGCTTCGTCGAAAATCGATCGACCCTCCCCTGCCAAATAGGATTCGAACTCCTCATCCAGCGCTCGCTGTTCGCCCGTTTGACGACTGTCGCCTTTCTCGCTGGGATCAGCTCCTCCGAACTGCTCTTCCTGCTTGAGGAGTTCCCACCACCAATCAGGAGGCGTCCGGGTCCCTTCGGCTGCTTTCTTGATGTTCTCCATGAAGAATGCTTGCGGACTGCGTTTGAAAAAGGCCATCCCCCGTCGCTCGATTGCCGCGAGTGTGATATCGGACCACTCCTGAACGAGAAGCGGTTTGAATTGGCGGAGGATTCTACGGATGGCATGCTTGTCGAATCCGATGGCAACCAGGGGTTCCCAAAGCGGCGAATCGTCATCCGAAAGTCTGTGCCGATTGGGGCCAGGCTGCTCGAAATAGCTTCCCCGGTGAAGCCGAATCGAATAGTGACCCTTCCCTCGCTTTTCGAACAGATCTTGGACGTGTCGGAGACCTTCCGGCAGTTGCACGATGCCACTGTCGCAAAGCCGCTCGACACAACGGACGATCTTGGCTTTCAGATTCCGGATACCGATGGACTCCGACAGCCCCAGCACGTTGACGCCGAGATGAGCAACATCGAAGTTTGGCGAACTTTCCCGGCGAACAAAGATCTTTTTCAGCAGGAGAAATAAACGGCGACTGGGTGGGTCCAAGGCCCGGTAAGTTTCCAAGTCGAACCAGAAGTGCAAACTGCCCGCCTGACAGAACTCAAAGAAAATCGGATCCCAGGCAATCCGCCAAGCGCGTGACGAGTTTGGATCGATGGGTAGGCTGTAGCTGAGAAAGCCGAAACTCACCCGGCGGTGTTCACTGCGAATGGGATCGTAGAAATTGTCGTTCTTGTAGCTCACCGTCGACAATCGCTCGATGGCTGCTTCGAAGCGCTGGTACTGGCGTCCGCCTCGCTTGCCATGTTGGTCAATGCGATCAAGTTTACGGAGACAGTAATGAGGCGTTGCCACGAAGTTGAGCGATGGTTCAGGTTGGGAAAAGGTCAGGGCCAGCAGTCCCCAGAGGTAAAACTCATCCAACGCCGACAGCCCCAAGGGGCAGCGAACTTCCACTGAAGCCTTGCGGCGATGTCGGTTGCCATCGGTGAAATAGTACCCGCTCTGATGAACAACTGGGCCAGCCAAGGAGCGTCTCGAATCCAGTGGGCAAAGCGAATGCTCCACGAGGGTCAGCTCGCCGAGCCCCGTGCGGGCGACTCGAGTGCGTGAGGCATCGTTAGCTGTGCGGGGCCGCTTCTTCTTTGCCATCCTGGCTAACTTTAAGACGATTCAACCAAATCTCTCCTACGAAGACGGAAGCCAAACCGCAACACATTTCTGGGCTCGACCACGAGGGAAGAGTGCGGGGTGCTGACCTTTGCAGCGCAGCTCGGCGAATTCGCCAATAAGACAGGGATGTTACGAGGAATTGCCAGTGGCAAGTGGTTCGTTTCCCAGAGACAACCGGCAGAGGGAGACATTCGCCCCGGGGTCAGCGAAAGGCACCGCCAAAACTTTGCTTGACGACCTTTCTCGGGTTGTGCGACCGTATTGCCAGAGAAACCACCGGTTTGCACTGAATTGCCCGTGGCAAGTCTGGTCCAGAAACGCGAGAAAGCAGAACCCCGGTCACTCATGGCAGCAATCTCGATTTGTCTTATCAATCAGAAGGGAGGCTGCGGCAAGAGCTCCAGCTGCTTTCATCTCTCGGGCCATTTCGCCCAGGCGGGCCAACGTGTGTTGCTGGTCGATGCCGATCCGCAAGGGTCCCTGAGCCAGGGCTTTTTTGGTTCGGCGCTGATCGAAACGCTGGAGCCGTCCGAAACACTCGCGGCATTATTTGACGACGATCGATTCTTCCACTCACCTGAAGCACTTCCGCTCCAAACCCAGTTTGCGGGGATAGCGATCGTCCCAGCCAACCACACGCTTGCCCAATACAACGTTCCACGTCCCGAGGCTTCCGGCATGAAACAGTTCACTCTCCGAGTGTTTCTCGACGACTTGGAGGGTTTCGATATCGTCCTCATCGACTGTCCGCCCAATCTCTATCAGTGCAGTTGGAACGCCCTGGTGGCAGCGGACTTTGTGGTCATCCCGGTGCCGCCGGAAGACTTTGGGACCCAAGGGCTGCGTGTCGTCCATCAGGCCATCGACCAGGCCGAAAGGTTGAATCCGGGGGTTCAGTTGTTGGGACACCTTGTCGCCCGCTCCGACAGTCGGCTGCGCGTGCATCGGTCCTACGAAGCGAAACTGAGAGAACTCTACGGGCAAACTGTGTTGGATACCGTCGTTCCGGAAGCTTCGGCCTTCAAGGTGGCTCTGGCCTGCCGCCAGCCTGTGACGCACTACAGTCCAAAATCGAAGGCTTCGAAATTGACGTGCCAATTGGGCCAGGAGCTCGATGGTCGCATCCATGCGGCAATTGCCAACCGGAAGGTGGCGTAGTATGGGCACGATCGAATGCACCCTGCAGCAAATCAGTGGGCACCTTGAAGAATCAATGGGACTGCGAAACGGAGAGCCTCAAACCAAACTGACCCCGGTTCCTCAACACAAGGATGTCGGCCGGAGACCGCTTCGCACTGTCGGCAAGGTCGACGTTGGGATGGTCATTCCCGACCCGTATCAGCCTCGCACCGACTTTTCGGAGGAGGCCATTGAACGGCTGGCTGCCAGTATCCGGGACAAGGGTCAACTCAGCGCCATCCGTGTCCGCTGGTCAGACGACCATCAAAAATGGGTCATCATCGCCGGCGAACGCCGCTGGCGTGCTACCAAACACGCGGGCCTCCCGACGATCGACTGCTACTTTCAGGAAGACGAACTCTCAAAGTCTGAAGTCCTCGAGCAGCAATTGATCGAGAACTGTCTGCGAGAAGACCTCAGGCCCATCGAAGAGGCGAAAGCCTTTGCCACTCTGATGGAATTCAACGAATGGAATGGCAAGCAGCTGGCTGAGGCTCTCCGTCTGCCGCCAGCCAAAGTGAGCCGTACGCTGGCCCTCCTCAAGCTGCCCGACGATATTCAGGATCAGGTGAATTCCGGCCAGCTCGCTGCCCGGGCTGCTTACGAAATCTCAAAGCTTGAGGACGACCAGAAGCGACGGGAACTCGCCCACAAGGCCGCTGCTGGCATACTGACGCTCGACCAGGCGGCGAGCGCCGTCCGGCAGCGGAAAGGCAAGCCGAAAACTGCATCACGGGGTATTCGCCAGACGTTCTTGACCGAATGCGGTTGGAAGGTCGTCGTGTCGACCAAGCGAAAGGGCACCTACCACGACATCGAGGAGGCCCTTCTTATCAGTCTTGAGGAAGTCCGCACGCGAATTGCCAACAACGTGCACCTCACGTAGCGGGCCAGTCTTCCCGAACGACGCGGCGGGGTTATTTCGAACTCGCTCCCTTGGATTCCTGACGGTGGTCAGGAGATCCGCAGTCGCTCGTGCAAGCTCGTGCCGGCTGCGCCCGAACACC
>CAZYKP010000145.1:0-17202 GCA_964648025.1 uncultured Pirellulales bacterium
GCTCGAAACCGAGAGCCCCGACCTGGAAAGCTTGCTGAGTCTGGAAGGTGCCATCACCGTTGCCCAACAGCACAGAGACATCATCGGAGTTCTCGTTGGCAGTGATCAGGTCCAGCCGACCATCGGCATTCACATCCACTACCTGCAGATCCCCAGGAGCGTCCCCGACTGGCAAAGACCCTTGAACTTCGCCGGAGTCTGCGTTGTCCAGCAAGCGTGTTGTGGCACGATAGCTCACCGCTGAGTCGGAGAGGCTGATAACTTCCAGGTACACAGCTTCTCCGACAGGTGCCTCTCGAAACCCTTGCCGCAAAGGCTCCCCTACCCCCCCGACGGCAACAACTTGCTCAAAAAGCAGCCCTCCTACTCCGTCCCGAAATGACAGTCGCAAAGGGCCGGTTGCCTCAAGGATCCGGACTTCAAGCACACCTGCGGACGTCACATCCAACCGATACGTGTCAATATCTCCTGGGCTCAGGGTTCCCTCCACCAGAGCCTCTCGCCCCAGCGGTGTCGCCGTAGCCAGGCTGTTGTTGGGCTCCCGCTCTGTCTCAACAGCTCCGAGCAAGAGCTGATCGGTTCGACTTGCCAGCGATTGGCTACTCGCTGTCGAATCAGTCACTCCTAACGTCGCCTCCAGAAACTCTGGATAACCTGCTGGGGGCGAACTCGCTGTGCCCGGAAGCTGAACTTCCAACTCTCCGGAGATTGAGCGACCTGCGCCGAGTGAGTCAACAGAGAGAGCCTCCAACAGAGCGTCCCCCGAACCTGGCAAGGGATCCTCCGACAACACCACATTCAAAACCTGAGGTCCCGCCGCGGTCGCACCACGGTTCTCCAGACGATAACTGACTGTGACCGACTCACCCCATGCCGCCGCTGACTGCTCCACATCAAAGGCAGCGACGACGAAATCTGAAGCGAGCGGCTGAGCGGACACAGCAACATCCAGCTGGTAGATGCCTTTGGTCCTCCCCAGGGTGACCTCTTGGCCAGTCAACGGTTCATAGGCTGTGTTCCCAGCTGACGAGACCCCGATGTAGTAGTCTCCGTCCACAGCAGCCTGAAATGTGATGCTGGGATCAGGCCCAACAGCGTTATCGTTGATGAAGAGTTCATCCAACTCTGAGTCAAAGACCCGGAGGTAGCTGTCCAGAGCACTGGCCGGATCCGTCGTATCAACAGCGACCGTGACGACCTCACCCGCCTCTAAACTCACCTGATACAGGTCGTAGTCTGAGCCATCAGCCAGAAACCCGCTGGCTTGAGCCTGGTCATCGCTGAGGTCCAGATACTCTGCATCTGGGAAAGGTGGAAGAGGCAAGGGGATTGGGGGAGACCCAAGGGCGACACTCGTCAACAAGGAGCGGTCTTCGAGGACCTCCAGGGCAAAAAAGCACTTCCGCCTCGCTGCTCTGTTGTGGGGCTGAAAGGACATGTCCGGCTCCTGATGGTTCACGAGGGAAACACACCTCAAGCTTGACTTGGGGGAAGCCAGCCTGTTGTTATCCGCTCTATGCACAAACTGCCGGAGAACCCGACAGAGTGATTCGGAGAATGCCCGGTCGGGCCCAAGGACTGGGAGCAGGCCAGAGACCATCATGGCATGGCTCTGGCAAAAGCCCTCTCCGTTGAGTCTAGGTTTAGTTAAAAAGAGGGTCAATCAAATTACGGTTGGGTGCGACAGGTTTTCGCCCCAGTTTGCTGGACTCACACCTGAGTCACTGGCTCGCCCAGACAATGCCACCAGGGCAATCGCATGTGTAAGTCCATGTGAGACAACGATTTAAGGGAAACGAGGCTTGAAAACCGACCCTTTTGAGCCACACATAACTCCGTAACCCCTTATTTCGCAACGGTTTGCTTCATGCGATTGCCCAGACAATGCCACAAACCGCGACAAATCTGATTCTACCAGGAACGGCAAGTCCAGCAGACAGGGGGCAAACTCATGGTGTACGCTGGTGATTGAACCAGGCCTGAACTGAATCGCTTGGGAATGTTCTCACACGAGACCTCAGAAAAGATCCACCCCGAGAAAAGTTGCCTGTCGGGAAAAGACGTCCGTTGGGCATAGGTCATCTCAGAGGATGCCCAACCGCTCAAACGAACAGCCAAGGCGAGGTCAGACGACCACTGGGGGGACACATGTTGACTGTGAAGGGAAGAGCCATGAGGGACGAAGCAATCGCGAATGACTTCGATGGGGACCCGATGAGCCTGTCAAAAATCGACGCCCTGAGCGACTGGCTCGAACAGGAATGGAAAGCCGATCGTCGGCCGACGCTTGAAGTCGTCCTGGCTCACTATGGCCGCCCGACCTCCGAACAGTTGTTTCGGGAACTTTTGGAGACGGAGATCGGCCTTCGGTTGAAGTTCGATCCAGGTCAAGCACCAAGGGCTACCGATTACCTTCAGCGGTTCCCCCAATTCGAGCAAACAATTCGCGAGGTACTCCAGTCGAGGACTCCCGCTGAGGTCGACACTCTCCTCATCCCGGGTCACGCCGATCTGAACGGTGTACCGGGGACTCCAACTCCCGGAGGACCAGTCTACCTCAGCGACCACCAAGCGGCTCTCGGGTCGGGCGACGCCCTGAGCGATGACGAAGGCGAAGCATCGGCAGGAAATGCTTTGGGCGAGATCGCCAACGGTACCCAGAAGTTGGAAAAACTCGGCGATTACATCCTGTCGGATCCGCCGCTCGCTGAGGGAGGAATGGGCGTCGTTTACAAGGCCAAGCATCAGTATCTCGAACGAATCTACGCGCTAAAAATTCTCGCTTCCCATCTGATGAGAAACAAGAATACAGCCGAACGCTTCAAGCTCGAGATGAAGTTAACGGCGGCCATGGAACACCCCAACATCGTTCAGGCGACTGATGCCGGAGAGGATCAGGGCATGCTGTATTTGGTGATGGAGCTCGTCCGGGCCCTGGATCTGCAGACAGTCCTCGACCAGAACAAACCGCTACCAGTGCCCTTCGCCGTCGACTTGGTCCGTCAAGTGGCTGAGGCATTGGAGTACGCCCATTCCGTTCACCAGGTCGTTCACCGGGATATCAAGCCAGGAAATGTCCTGCTGCGCCGAAACGGTACAATCAAGGTCCTCGACTTCGGGCTGGCCCGAGTCCGAGAGATCCAAGGGACCTTGATCAGCACGGATCCCGAAGCGCGGCGTTTGACGGCCGCCGGCCATACGATGGGCACCCCCGACTATATGTCACCCGAGCAGGTCGAGGGTCGTTTGGATGTCGACATCCGCGCGGATGTGTACTCACTAGGCTGTACACTCTATGCCTTGCTGACAGGGCGTGGGCCTTTCGACGATCAAGCTCACTCCGCGCTTGTGAAGAAACTTCAGGCTCAAATCAATGAGGAACCAGCGCCCTTGGCACAGCTTCGACCGGGAGTCCCCGAGCCAGTTCAGCGCATGGTCGAGCGGATGATGGCCAAATCGCGCGACCTGCGCTACACCACGCCGGGTGAAGTGGCCATAGATCTGCAAAATTGGCTCGAGCAAACGGAGGCGGATACCTCAGTGCCAGATTGGCTTGTCAGTTTGCTTCCTGAAGGTGATACCAAGGAGCAGAATACGCCTCCCCCGAAGCCGGTTGTCGTTCCACTCGAAGACCCACCTCCGATCACTTCCGGAGTCACGCCGCCACCTGAGTGGTCCGTTTCTTGGTGGATGGTTGTATTGTTCCTCGTGGTTTGTGTGGGCTCCGCTGGTTTCCTGACGATGGCGCTCAATCCCGAATTCGTCGCCTCGCTGGGATCTGCGTGGAGCACGCCAACGGCTCCCGAGGAGACTCCTGAAGGAGGTCGTCAGACACCCAAGGAGGAGCCGCAAAATCCTCCTCAAGATTTCAGGGAAGAAAAAAAGCCCGAACCACCACAGGTCGTTGCCCCGTTGGAGGTGGCTCTGTCCATCGATCGCCAAGCTGCCGAAGACGAAGAGGGCTACAACAAACTGCTGGGCTCTCGGTTGCCGGTGATGCAAGGAGATAAGTTTCAACTGCATGCCAAGCTCTCTCAGCCTGCTTATCTCTATTTGCTTTGGTACGACGCCCAAGGAAAGGCGACTGTGATGTGGCCTAAGGCGCAAGATTGGGATCAGCAGAAGAAGGTTGAAGAATTGTGGGATCCCAAACCACAGCCAGGATCGCTCCAACGGTGGTACTCTGTGGGCGGAACCTCAGGATACGAGCTCATCTTAGCAGCGGCACGAGATACTCCGCTGAGTCGGTCTGAGCTGGCAGAACTCAAAGAGTATCGCTGCCTTCTCTGTGGGCTCGACCCGACGAGCAAATTGGTCTCCCTCAGCAAAGTCGACCTGCGGGGGCTCGGCTCCGTTGTCGAAAGCAAGAAGGTCGGCGAAGATCAGCCTCCCAAGACTGAAGCGGAAGCGACACAATTGGCCTTGGTCATCCCCAAACCCAATCCACCTCCTCATGCCGTTGTGGCCTTACGTCACGGAGATGTGCCCACACTGGCGATTCAGGAAGCTCGAGAAATCCAGGGCCCCGTTGATCGAGGTCCTCAGGGCGAGGTGATCTCGCGGAAGGTGAAAGTTACCAACCAGCAACGTTTTGAGAACATTGTCCTGGGTCGGTTTCCTGCCTACCACGGCCTGATCTACCCGTTTATGAATCCTCAGGGCACGCCATGACGGAGAGGACGTCCATGCCAATCGTGACCACCAGACCTTCCCAATCGGCTGCTTTCCTACTGAGTGTGGGCTTACTGGTCGCTGCTCTGGCGTGCAGCCGAGCCGGACTGCAGGCTCCAGCTCGAGCAGCACCGATTGGTTCGACTCCAGCTAGCCAGCGCGAGATCTTGAGCCAAGCTGAGGCGGCCGAGCGTGACGGTCAGTGGAAGGAAGCCGCTGATCTTTATCAACGGGTTGTCAATGGCAAGGCCACGACAGCCAAGGAACGCCAGGAACGTCTCCAGGCGCTTCAGAAACTGGCTTTCCTGTATCGACAACTCGGAAAGTATCAGCAGGCCCTACCGCTGTACGAGTTCCTTCACAAACAGAACTTGGAACGGAGGTCCATTCGACGCAGCAACCAAGGAAATCTGGTCGTGGCGGGAGCACTTGCGCTCAGCGAGGTGTTGCTTGCCCTGGACCGGGCTGAGGACGCGGCTGCCAAACTCTCTGAGGCAGAAAGGCATATCACCAAAGTCCATCCTGTCTTGGCAGCTAAGCTGGCGATTGCTCGAGCCGGGTTGGGCCAGCAGCAGGGTTTGGATCAGAAGCAACAACGAGCCCTGTGGGAAGCCGCCAAAACTAAAGCGGAGGATGGTCTCGCCAGCATCGACGCTCGCGTGCTCAGTCGTCAGTATCGCTCTCAATTGGTTCACTGCTTGATCCCTGCCTGCGAAGCAACTGGAGACCTGAAACGGGCGGTTGATCTTCTCCGTGAACAGATCGCAGTCCTGCGAAAATCAAAGTCTCAAGACAAGCAAGAGGTCAAGAAACTTGCGGAGGCGAAGCTATGGCAAAAGATGGGGGAGATTTATCACCGAGGTGGTTGGCTGGACGACGCCCGGAGACTGTGGGAACACGCCCAAAAGATCACCCGCGGGCTGCACTCACCTCCCCGCTCCGTGTTGGCGGACCTGTCTGATGCTTTAGGGACTTTGGCCGTTCAGCAGAAACGACCCCAAGACGCAGTCGGCCATTTTCATGAGGCCGTGGATCACTACGCGGCGGCGCTTGACAAGGCCCCAGGGGCAATCCAGCAGGAGACTCTGCGAACGTGGAGAAGGAATGCTCTGCGTCGGTTGACCCTCTTGGGCACCCAGCTTGATCGTTTGGATCTGGCCAATCAGGCCGCTGAGGAACTGCTGAAATTCGCCCAGGACAACTTCCCGGCTGGACACCCTCGAATCCTGAAGGAACTGCAGGACGTGGCAGCCTTGGAAACGGTCGCCGGTGACTTTGCCTCCGCCTATCAGCGTCTGGTGAAAGTTGTTCGTCACCGGGGCGATGATCAACCACGCGAGAAGGCATCGGCACTGACCGATCTTGCCACGGTAGAAGGAGCAATGGGGGATGTGGAACTCGCCCACCGCCACGCCCAAGAAGCACGCAAGCTTCAAATCGCTCATCTTGCGGATGATGATCTGGATCATATCAGAACACAACGTGTGCTCGGTCAAATCAGCCTGTCGAAGGGGCGTTTTCACGAGGCGGTTGATTGGTATGGGAAAGCTCGGGAGGTTTGTCGCGTTGCTCGCGAGAAGACGTCCGACCAGGCACTGCTGAACAAAGTCCATATCCTCGAAGCGGCGGTCCTGCTGGATCTGTCCATTGTCTACAAGCTCCATGGACAGTATAAACTAGCAGCCACACACTGCCAGAGTGCCTTGAATTCGCACCGCAGGACGTTCCCCAAGGACGATCCTTCCATCGCGAATTTTAAGAATGCGCAGGCCGCGCTCGAGCGGCTTCGGAAGCGACCCGAGCAAGCAGCAGCCAAGGCCAGGGAAGCTCTGGAGATCTGCCAGAGCCGCGATCAAGTTCTCCATCCAACAGCGGCGACCGCCCATCACCAATTAGCCCTGATCGCTCGTGATCAGCACCAATGGCTTTCTGCTTACCAGCACTGGCGGCAAGAACTCAAAATCCACCGAACGTCCGGTCAGCCCCTGCTTGAGGCCCGCACGCACAATATGTTGGGGTTGCTGGACTTCGAAGGGAAACGATTCGCGGGGGCCGAGGCCCACTTCCGCGCCGCCCGGACCCTGCAAGAAACGCACTTCGCCCCCCCCAAAGAACTGTACAGAACCTACTGCAACTTAGCCGGCTCTCTTCACCGGCAAGGTCGAATTCGCCAGGCGCTCCCTCTGCTTGATCAGGCAATCTCCCAAATCGAGCTGATGCGAGCCACGGTCGTTGGGGGAGAACAAGAACGGGCGGAATTTTACGAGCATTACTCCGCCTCCGTGTTTGACCCCATCGTGGAATGGAACGTGGAATCAGGAAAGATCTCCGAGGCCTTGTTAGCAGTGGAGCGAAGCCGGAATCGTACCTTCCTCGAACAACTGCAGTTGGCTGGTGTTGACCTGCGGGAAACCATTCAGGACACCCACCAGCCCCTCCTGAAGCAAGAACGGGCGTTGCAGCGGACAGTGGCCCATCTGCGAAGCCAAGCGCGATCCGCTCAGGCCCGTCAGCAGGACATCACTTCGCTGCTGGAACAACTCAAAAAAGCTCAGCAAGAGTACGCTGATTGCTGGACAGCCATCCGTCATGCCAGCCCCTATTACCGCGACCTTCTCGTCAAACACAACACGGTTCAACCCGTGCAGGAGCTGCGTCGGACGGCGCTGCAACGCGGAGAATTAATGTTGGTGTACTACCTTGGCGGCTCGAAAAGTTTTCTTTTCGCCATTGAGTCTGCTGCTGATGTTCCAGGTAAGAACGCTGGAGTCTCCGTATTTCCCCTGACAAGCCCATCACGGATCCGCCTTGGGATTGGCTCGCAGGATACGCTACTCGCCACGCGAGGACCTGTGGGGATTGTCCTCAGCGAGAAACCGGACCAGCCGGTCATCACAAAGAACGTGAGCGACCAAACGACGGAGTCGACTCAGGATTCGGGGGTGAGAAGCAGTTCAGAGGAGCAGTTCGTTCCTCTCACCCGGTCGCAGACTCGGAAGTGGGTCAGCGCGTATTTGCAGCGTCTGACTGGTCGCGGAGTGAAGGAGTCGAAGAAAGGAAACCGGGTCGACGCTCCAAGTCGGCCCATCACGCAACCCTCTGCAGGAGATTCCAAGGATTCTCGCCCTCGAGGAGATGGGGACGCTCCGGTCGAACCACCCACGCTGTTAGCCAACGTTCTGTTACCCCCGGAGGTTCGGGAGTTCGTCAAACGTCGTCAGCCGCGGCGGCTCGTGATCGTTTCGGATGGGATTCTGCACCAACTCCCGTTTGAGGCGTTAGTCACCTCGACACAGGGGAAAGTGCGGTTTCTCCTCGATGAGTTCCCACCGATCACCTATTCTCCCTCCGCGAATATCCTAGCCTGCCTTTGCGATCGGCTTGATTCGTCAGCTCAAGGAGAGGCAACGTTGCTGACTGTGGGGAACCCGGTGTATTCGACGGTAGTTGCTAAGGTGAACACGGAGAGGAGTTTTCGGAAGCGCTCCTATCTCGGACTTGGCGGCTCGCTTGCAGCCTTACCTGCGACGAAAGGGGAATGTCAACGCGTGGCGAACACATTCTCCCACTCTTCCCGGCAACTGCTGTTGGGGAAAGAAGCCACCGAACACAACGTTATCCGATTCATGGCCGGTCGGCAGTACGTGCACCTCGCAACACACGGGCTCGTTGACCCTAGCTATGGAAATCTTTTTGGTGCGATCGCCCTGAGCGATCCCCTGCTTGTCGAGAATGCGTCGGAGGATGAGGATGGATTTCTCACCCTGGCAGAGATCCACGCGCTCCCTTTGAAAGAGTGCGAGTTGGCCGTCCTCAGCGCTTGTAAGACCAATGTCGGTGCTAAACGTCCCCTGGAGGCCGGGACAACTTTAGCGCAAGGCTTCTTAGCCGCCGGCGCTCGGCGGGTCATCGCCAGCCATTGGAGCGTCGCCGATGAATCAACGGCTGAGCTGATCGGAACATTTTTCGAGG
This sequence comes from uncultured Pirellulales bacterium, assembly GCA_964648025.1. GTDB lineage: Bacteria > Planctomycetota > Planctomycetia > Pirellulales > Pb10988 > CAZYKP01. The sequence goes on from CAZYKP010000145.1 coordinate 8,644, forward strand.
AAATTGCTAGGCAGAGGAAAGCCGCAGAGCCCATCACTTACGCGGAAGCACTGCAGAAGGCGCGAAAAAAACTTCGAGAAGGTAGCAAGGACCCGAGATGGGCATCTCCGTACTACTGGGCTCCGTTTGTCCTAATAGGTCCTGGCGAGTCGAGGTGACAGTGGAGGGCACGCACCTCATCGAGAGGCCACAAAGCTTGGCCTGAGTCAGTCTGCCTCGCCAAGGAGCTGGTGTCGGGACCAGGCTTGGCGGATTCGTTGGAGTTTCCGCTCGATGGTCCGTTCGATCACGTCAAAGTGCTCGGCAATTTCTCGGTTTGTATAGCCCTCGAGTTTCATCAGGGCGATGGTTTGCAGTTGGGTGTTTTCCAAGGCTCCAATAAGAAGGCGGCAGTTTTCGGCGACGATGTTCACCAGGTCAGGGGTGGGCTCCCCGTCGGGGACTTGCTGGATCCCAGCCCTCTGGGAATCCGAATCGGTGACAGCGAAGTACGACTCCCCACGAACCTGACCTCTGCCCCGAGACTGCGTGGTTTCAGCCCGCCGTCGCCGGGAGGCTTTTCTGGCGGTGATCGTCAGCAGCAACCGCCAAAGACTGGATTCGTCCTCGAGATCCGGAAATCGGCCGGCGGCCACGCCCCGATAAAAACTGTACAGAGCGCTGAGGGCAACATCCTCCTCGTCAGCTGTTCGCAGGGGCGAGGCTTCCAGCTTTCGTTGGGCGTAGCGAACCAGCTTGTCGTAATACGCCGCCCACAATTCTCCCTGTGCCTGCTCATCTCCGGCAGCGAGAGCCTGCAACCAATTGGTAAGATCAGCAGTCCCTGGAGTGAGGTGACCCACAGATTCTGTTGCTGGGGCGGAGTTTGGATTTTCAGCCCCCGCATCAGTTGGTAGCTTGGGATCCTGGGCGGGATTCATCGCGAGGCTGCGGTTGTTGTCTGGTGAATTTTGGCTTGAGGAGACAACCAGTGTCGCCCGATCAGGGGGTGGATGCAAGTGTCTCCAACCAACGTTCTTCGTTGCCCCCCTTGTTGGATGTGGGCGGAGCGATTTCCCGAGATCTGCCAGTATTTACAATCATTAAACAGATTAAGACTTGCCTCAGCCTGTCTTTTTCAAGATCTCTTACCGCTCGTCTCACCAAGAATGGCGTTGAAGTCGGTACTCACACGGTGTGCTTCGTGCATCGGAGGATCGGTCACCTGCAGCGCGTCGATGGTTGGAACCCAGGACCTCCACAACCATGTGGTCATCGGCAATCAGCCCGGTGATGGTCGGGTCACTCGTCCGGGTATCCGAGAACGTCTCGGGGCGGTCCGATCGGCCGGTGTCGTTGGTCAAGCTGAGAGTGACAACCGGCGCGTCGGCGTCGACCGGCAGGCGAGTCACTTCCAAATCGGTCTGATTCGTATTGCCAGCCAAATCAGTGCCTGTGACGGCAAAGGCATTGGCTCCGAGGTCCAACGCAAGGTTCTCAAAGCGGTAACTCCCCGTCGCGTCGGTTTCGGTCGTGGCGACTTCTGCACTCAAGTCACCGTCTTCGAACAGGTTGACCAACACCTGAGGCTCGGTCAGGCCGACCAGCGAAACCGTCGTCAGAATAGGCTTGAAAACCAATGACCACCGTGCCCCGGTCGGTGGTGAACTCGGCAGCGGCGATCTCGAAGGCGACCTGCGATGAGAGCGCAGGTTGTTCGATCTCACCCTGAAGTAGGGCGAACACGTTGGCGGAATCTCGGGCGAGCAACAACCGGGGTTCCAAGATCTCGGGGACGTGTAACACAGATTCCCGGTGATCACGCGTGGGGCGACGTTTCATCTTGAAAACACCATCGAGGTTGGTGGGGAAACACCAGCACGAGACCCTGAAAAGTAGGGGCCTTCAAATTAAGGTCATGCAAAAGCTGAGTCAACTGATTGATGAGCGGCAGAATGTAGCAATCATTCTCAACGCCTAGAAGGAAAATGACAACATCTGCAGACACTAAGACCATTCGCCACAGACACAAGCGATACAGACACAAGCGATCTCTCTTGTCAGGTAGTCGGGACCCATCGGGGGCTCTACCAACCCAGACCGGCTGAGGTCAACCTCTCGCGGACTTCCTGGAGATCGCAGATCGAAACGGTTCCATCTGCCGTTCCCCAGGCGAGGTGTGTCCCAGAGGTCTTGAAGGCATGTCGCACCGTTGTCGGAGTCCGACCTAACGTCAGGGCGACCAGCGGTTGGCTTTCGCTGCGGCGATAGAGCCACAGCACCTCTGACTGATAAGGGGTCTTGAAATTCCATTTGGAAACCCAATACTCGCCACCTGGGCTGAGGCCATGGGGGCAAACGGGCAAGACTTGCTTGGTCTGGCCGTCAGGAAAGTTCAACAACAGATTCACCCAGCCTTGCTCGTCCGGACCGTCGGCAGGAAACGAAAACACACTGTTGGCCGGATCAATGCGAATTCTCTCGCGGCTCGAGCCTGGTCGGTGAAATGCGTAACTCCACACCTGTTGAGGTCCTTGCGGTCCCAGGGCAAAGACCTTGATCTCTCGCACAGGTGTCTGAGTAGGATCGTCGATTGTCTCCACCGCAAAGTGACGCCCATCGGAAGAGATCAGCGTGGGCGTGGGAGCGGGAAACGGTCCCAGTTTGTCAAGTAGCTTGTGGGGATTGATACTTAGCAAATTCCTGACGCGAAACTCCCAATGGTCTTGAACCTTCTCACTGCGAACCAAGATGAGTTCGTTCTCCGATCGCCAGGCCAGTTGATCCCACAGCCCGCGCGGAAGCTTCCACGACCTCATCGCTGTGGTGTTCAGGTCCCACAAGAGAGCGACGGTCCCGGTTGCAAAGGCCAACCGCTCTTCATCAGGGTCGATCGCCAGGGCAGCATTATCCGAAGTCCATCCCTCGGGGAGCTCGAGGACACATTTCAACTGCCGGGTGTTGGCATCCCAGAGACCCAGTTGCCAGTCATCCGAGAGAGCCGCGACCAGGTTTCCTTTTGACGAAAACCACACCATGGAAATCGGGCTTCGCAGTCCTCGGAGGCTGGCGATGCCTCGACCGTTCTGCAGCTGCCACACATCGAAGCCCCCTGGATACCGAACGAAGACACGTTGCGAAGTCACGGCAACCTGCCGCCCATCGGCCGAGAAGGCGATGCCGGTCATCGCGTTTCGGTAGCCCAAGAGGTTGAGTACCCGTCCGGATGCCACATCCCACAGCCTGGCATGGTATCGGCCGGCTGATGCCAACATGGTGCCATCGGGGCTGAAGTCCAATGCGTAGACTCCGACCCGGGAACCTTGACAGTAGGACCGCACTCCCAGCCTCTTGGTCTCCCAAATGGCGATTTGTCCCCCGGAATCACCGACGGCCAGAAGGTAGCCTCCCTGTTGAAAGTTGGCGGGGTCACGAACCAGAAAATCTCGCTTGAATGCGAGGCTGGTAATCGAGTTTCGCCGAGTGGTCGGGAGTTTTTTGAGGGTCTCGCTGGCGGCATTCCACAAGGTCAATGAACCGTCCGCAAAACCCGCTGCCAGGTGCGACCCATCTCGGGTGATGGCCAGCGCTGTGGCATGCTCGGACCATTTGCGGACCAACGCGCCGGTTGTGGTATTCCAGAGCAGGATCGTCGATTGATCGTCGCCGACGACCACGGAGGCAGCCAGAAACTTGCCTCCTGGCGAGAGCGACAGTGTGGGAGGCTCGGCCGCCGGATTGCGGGCTTGGTCCTCAGAGAGTCGAAACGTCCTGAGTGGTTTGTCCTCCTGGAGATTCCAGAGAGTGAGGGTATTCCCGGTTGCTGTCACCTGGAGGGGAATTCCTAGAGCGTTCCAGGTCACAGGACCAGGACCCTGAACGTTGCTGGTCCTGAAGGTATCCGTGGTGCGATCCCAGATGCGGGTCGGCTGCACAGCACCGGTCTTTGGGTGTCGAAACCCACCGAGGATCAAGCGGTTTCCTGAAGGATCGAAGGCCACGGAAGAGACGTCCGTTTTCTCGTAGCGCTTGAGTGCTACCGTATCGAGGCCAGAGAGCGTGGAGACGGCGCGGTCCTTCAATAACTGATCCCGCCGAATCTCGCTGGCGCTTCGAACCAACTCCCAGGCACGCTCGGACCAACCCGTGGTCGGACTGACTTCTTGAAGGTGTGATAGGTCTTGCAACAACAACTCTCGTTGACGTTCTCTCGCTTCGACCTGGGCCGCTCGATACCCGCTGGCCAGGACGGCGGCGACGCTGATCACTAAGATGACCACCACAATCAGGGCTGCCGTCCAGCCCTTGTGTCGCCGAGCCCAGCGACCAGTTCTGCGGCAGAGACCCGGCGGCCTGGCGGTGACCGGTTCGTCGTTAAGCCAGCGGCCGAGATCATCGGCCAACTCCTTGCCGGAGGCGTAACGGTGCGCTGGGGATTTCTCCAGGCATTTGAGGCAGATCTTCTCCAGATCGCGGGGGACGTTGCCAGCCAATTTCCGGGGTTTCATCGGAACGGCTTCAAGGATGGCCCGACTGAGCTCGCTCGGCGTCGATCCGCTGAAGGGACGCTGCCCTGTGAGCAACTCATACAGAACAACTCCCAACGCCCAGACATCGGTGGCGGGGCTGACGTCCCTCTTGGCACCTGAGGGTTCGATGGGGAGCACCTGCTCCGGGGCCATGTAGGCGGGGGTGCCCGGCGCACCGCCTTGGGTCGTCAGATCCTCCTCATCCATACGCTTGGCCAGACCGAAGTCGGCGACCTTGGGGTGTCCCAGCTCATCGAAGAGGACGTTGTCGGGTTTCAGATCGCGATGGGCAATCCGTTGCCCATGAGCGACCTGAACCGCCTCGGCGAGTGTCCGCACCAGTTCGGCCGCCTCAGCAGGGGTGTACCGCCGGCCTTCCTCTAAGCGGTCTTTGAGGCTGCCTCCGGGGCAGAGTTCCATACTGAAGAACAGCTGCTCTGGATCGCCGAAGGATCCCACCTCGTAAACGGGCATCAGGTGGGGATGCCGCAGTTGGGCCAGGAGCTGACGCTCCAATAGAAACCGTTGTCGAAAGGCCTTGCGGGCACGGTCGGCCCGTGGCGAACCGCTGGTCCAGTGATCTGGCTCCCGCATGACCTTAATGGCCACCTCCCGGGCGGCGCTGACTTGATAGGCCCGATAGACAAAGCCAAATCCACCGCCCCCCAAAACCGAACGCACTTCGTAACCAGGAATCAGCGGGAGCTTGGGATCGAGCAAAGGCTGCTCCGTGAACCCTTCTGCAATGCTGCAGAACTCCAGTTGGCCCTCAAAATCCTCCCGACAGGATGGACACTCGGCGATGTGTTCCTTCCAAGCCGCCAGGTCATCGGCTGACCCTTGGTTGGCCACCAGGGCGTCGATTTGGTCGGGCGTCAGGCATCGGCTTGGGCGGAAACCGTTGGCTTGCTCATGCGCTTCCTCATTGGGGCCGATCATCGGTGACGTTCCTAAATCCGGCGACATCTTAATCTCGACTGCGTGCTAGCCAGGGGACTTGCATCGGGCAAGATTCTCATCCTGAGAGGAAGTCCGATGCATTGCCCAGGGCTCTGCGAAGTTTGGCACGCGCCTGACTGCAGAGTTTCCGCACATAGGCAGGCGTGGTCTCCAGCTTCTCGGCCACCTGGTCGACCGGTTGCCGTTGCAGGTGGCAGAGTTCGACAGCGAGTCTCTCCCTTTCGTTGAGGACTTCATTGATGGCTTGCTGCAGGGCCATTTCCCGCTCCTGTTGTCGTGCATGACGACTGGGGCTCGACCCGAGCGTTGGCTGTGCCTCGAGGAGACCGGGCCCGCTTGAGTTGGGCGGCGTGTCACCGACGACTCGGCGTTCGTCGCGGATGGCAGCCTGTCTGTGTCTCCGCCAGTGCCAGATTTGTCGTTGCAGGATCTGCTTGCACCAGGCAGCGAAAGCACCCTCTCCCCGATCCTCGAAATCGGAGGAGAACTTTCTCTGCACGATCATCCAGGTTTCTTGCAACAGGTCTTCCGCCGCCGCCCGTTCGCAAGCTGAGAGTTGTCCGTGCAGGAATCCCTGCAGAACCGGGGCGTGGTCGTTCCACAGGCCAACGAGGTGTTCGTCACTCATCGGTGCTGCCTTTTGAGCGAGGAAATCCATAGTTTCACAGAGATCGATCATCGCTCCGCCACCCAGATCTCGGCCCTTCGCTCGGCATCACCTTGGACGTTTCACCCGGCTTGATCAGCACCGCAGACAACAAGCCTTCAATAGCTCAAGGTGAAATCGTGTCGAAAGTGAACCCTGTTTTCTGAAGTTTTCTTCAGATTTCAGATCGGAGCCTCTCGTGACCAGAAGCATTCACCAGCCGCGGCAAGCCAACGCCAACAGCCTCCGCTGCGGAAAGCACCTGCTGCGAGATGAGCGGACGAACGAATTGTTTTGTTGTTCAGAGCCGAAAAGACGTTTTCCAGGCCGAGGGAGCCGCACGCTCGACCACGGCCCGCCGACGCCGATTGGCAGCAAATCTCGAGTTGACGACTCGCCGCTTACTGGGCCCGACGGCGTCGTAGGCAGGCACTCGCCATCAGTGGCAACCAGAGACTCAGCGATGCAGGTTCGGGCACGATCTGTAAAGGCCGAATCGTGTACGCGAGCTCGTTGGTGGGAATGTCAAAGATTGGGGTGAGGGCCTCATCTTCGGCAAAGGGCGAGAACGGCACGAATCCGATGGTTCCCGAGCCCGTTGCTTTGGCGGTCAGCTCAAAGGAAAAGAAGGTGCCCTCGGTGGCGATATTGCCCCCACGAGCGAAGAACTGACCGTCCATGAAACCGGGATCTTCAAAGGGGATCAGGTCGAGTGGATCGGGAACGACGGAACCCGCACTGATAGCTTGCGTGGAGTCGAAATGCCGGTCTGGATATTCCACGCTGCCGCCGAGCGATGCAAGTTGTGATCCTTGGAGGTTGCTCACAACCACGTTGATCGTCACGGCATCTCCGACTTGAAGATCGTTCAGGTCGGTCGAGCCAGGATCGAGGCTCAGCGTGACAGCGTTGGCTGGGGCTGCGGTGAAGAAACATGTCGCCAGGATTGCAGCCATGACGTGGGGGCGCGTCATGTTCTGTTCCTTGATGATCGGGATAGGGAGGTCGTTCAACACCAAGGAGCGAAAGTCTGCTGCCAGCAACCGATCTGGTCAATGCTCCCTCGGCTGAGCTATATGTTACTCGTCACGACAGGAATCGCAAGAATATTCACCACATTCCTGGAGCGTGTAAAAACAGCAGTGAGCCGATTGGTCGGATTCTGGCCCGCCCGCGGTACTCCCCTTCCGGACACTCGGCTTCGCACTCACCAAAACAGCAACGAACGGTCAGAAAACGGCTGGCCCATTGTTGATCGCCCGATCAGCAACCTTGGGGGAACTGCTCCTGTCGACACGTGCCTGCCGACGATCGACTGGTACTTTCCGGATGGCGAACTGTCGAAAACCGAAGTCCTGGAATAACAGCTCATCGAAAAACGCCTCCGGGTGGACCTCAAGCCAGTTGAAGTAACGCGGGCGTTCTCATCGTTGATGGAGTTGAACGGATGGTCTTGCACGCAACTGGCTGAGGCTCTCCGGCTCCGGGCCGCCAAAGTGAGCTGGACACTCGCTCTGCTCAAGTTGCCCAACGACATTCAGGACCAGGTCAACTCCGGCCAGATCGCCGCTCGGGCAGCTTACGAAATCTCAAAGCTCAAGGACGAGATGAAGCAACGGCAACTCGCACGCCGGGCGGCAACGGGCACGCTCACCCACGACCAAGCGGCGAAAGTCGTTCGCCAACGCAAGGGTAAGCCGAAAACCCCATCGCGGGTTATCCGTCAGACGTTCTTGACCGAATATGAGTGGAAGGTCGTGGTGTCGGCAAACCGAAAGGGCACCTACCACGAAATCGAGCACGCGTGGTGCTCGCGCTTGATGAAGTCAGGCCCTGAATCGACAACAACGTGCAGTTGTTCTGAGTATTGCCCTCGTCGGGGAACTACTGAGATTTAGAGAACTTTATGACTGAGGGCGAGCAACGAATGCCCGAACCAAAGCGGATTTGCAGTTTCCAGAGTCACGACCATTCCCGAGCCTCAGTAGTAGTTTTTGCAAAGATTCGCCGCCAGCGATCACTTCACGCTTCAGTATGAATACGACACAGCAGTTCCCGGACTCATTTGGGTTCTTCCGCAGAATGAGTGGGTGAACCCGTAGCCGAAAGGGGACTCGTGAGGGTCCGCTCTCTTCGGGCCTCTCCCACAAAGGCAGCCGCTGCACTCCGTCTGCACCGGTCCTCGGTCGCCAAGCTCGCTGACGCGAGTGCACAGCGAGCGACCGACGGCCGGCTCCGACGAAGGCAGCTCGGCCCTCTCTTGCGCCAGGAAAAAAATGCATCTTGCTCGCAGATCGGGTATTGGTGGTGTTACCACACAAGCCGCCAACCCCGCCCGAGAACAAGATGCAACTTCACAAGTATCTGACGCTGGTGTACCAAATCGACGCTGGCTGCCGCCGGCTGCTGTACGTGGCCCGCGACCGCACTGAGGAGAGTCTGCGA
>CAZYKP010000146.1:0-17169 GCA_964648025.1 uncultured Pirellulales bacterium
GGGCCAGTCACAAACGGGCCAGTCACAAACGGGCCAGTCACAAACGGGCCAGTCAAGAACGGACGTGCAGCGAGCCGAACAACAGGAGGCTGACCAACAAGACCCCGACCGGCAACCCACAGGCTCACCAACTTCCGGCCATCAGGCATCGGGTTAGGGTGATCGCTGGGGATGGCCTTCTTGGCTCTGGCCATCTCATCGCCCCGCTGTTGGGGTGGTTGCCTCAATTAGCCTTTGTAGCGAAGGTAAACGGTCTTGCGGCGGAGGAAGTGTTCGAGGCCGTATTTGCCGTCATCGCCGCCGATCCCGCTTTGTTTCCAGCCAACGTGGTAACCGTGGATGGATTCTCCTGGTCCGCGGTTGATGTACAGTTCTCCAACCTCGATGTCACGGACCGCTTGCATGATGCGGTTGACATCGTTGGTGAACAGATAGCCGGCCAGGCCGTAGCGGCTGTCGTTGGCCAGCTTCAGTCCTTCTTCGAAATCGGAGAACTCCATGACGGGGATGACCGGGCCGAAGATCTCCTTTTGCATAATGTCCATGTGTTGCTGGACGCCGGTCAGCACAGTCGGCTCATACCAGTAGCCTCTTTGGTAGTCGCCCCCAGTAAGCCTTTTGCCACCGGTTTCTGCTTTGGCGCCTGCAGCGATAGCCTCATTGACGTAACGCTCGACCTTCTCGAGCTCGACCTTGCTGACTTTGGGGCCTAGCTGCGTCCCCTCCGCAAGAGGGTTGCCCACTTTAAGGTCCTTAATCTTGGTGACGAACAAATCCAGAAAGTCGGCGGCGATGGACTTGTGGACGTAAGTCCGTTCATTGGCGATACAGATCTGGCCGCAGTTGAGGAACCGGCTGAAGATGGCCAGATCCACCGCTTCTTGCAGATCGCAATCGTCCATGACGATAAACGGTGCCTTGCCGCCCATCTCCAAAGAGACGGTGGTGACATGATCAGCGGCAATGCGTGAGATGGCTTTGCCTGTCTCAACGCTGCCGGTGAAGCTGATCACCCCAGCCAGTGGACTACGGACCAAAGCATCCCCGACGCTCTCGCCTGGACCTGTCACCACGTTGAAGACGCCCGGCGGCACTCCGGCCTCGACGCCCAACTTGGCCAACTCGAGGGCCGAGAGGGGGGTGTCCTCATGGGGCTTGAGCACCAAGGAGTTGCCGGCGATCAGCGCCGGGGCGATTTTGCGAATGGCCACAGCAAAGGGGAAGTTCCAGGCGATGATGCCGACGGCGACTCCGACGGGCTGGGGGATGATCCAGAGTTGCTCGTTCGGCTTATCAGCCGGCAGGATGTCTCCCTCGATGCGACGATCGAACTCAGCATAGTAGCGAAACCAGCTATTGCCGAAGTCGACTTCTCCGTAAGCCTCAGCCAGTGGTTTGCCGACCTCTTGCGCGAGCAGTTTGGCTAAGGAGTCTCGGTGTTGATCCACTAAGTCGGCCCAGCGACGCAGGACATTGCCCCGCTCAACCCCTGTGAGCTTGGCCCAGGCCTTTTGGGCCTGCGCCGCGCTCTGCAGGGCGGTTTGGACCTGTTCTGGGCTCGCGGTGGGGGTGCTGCCGATGGACTCCTCAGTGGCCGGATCCAACACAGCAATTGGCTGGCCGCCTGAGACCCACTGGCCATTGACGAACATTTCATAGTTGGTCATCGGTTCTAGTCCTTGAAGAGATGTTCTTGGTCAGTCAAGTGCCCCGAAATGTGAGCATCTCGACTGACAGTCTGTCCGAAGAGTTCCATGCCCAACAACCTCGTGAGGTGCTGGATCCTGTTCCAAGAGCCCGAAGGTGAGAGAAGTTGTTGCTCTTGAGACACATCAAGGCAAGAGCTTGAGTTCGCAAACGCTCACGCGAAATCCAGTCAGCCAAGATTCAGAAAGCATGACATCCTCAAACGACTCACTGAAGTCACGCACCCATGCAACTCACTCAGGGAATACTTAATAAGAGTGATCTGTGGTGACTGCTCCCCTTGGAAAACTCTTGCTCGTCCAAAACACGCGAGCCGCGGGAACGACCAGTGATTCGCCAGCTGTTGATCGACCAGCCTCTCCGCTGTGCCGGACGAGCCAAGATTTTCCTCGACCTGAGTTGGCTGAACTCTGCGGTTGATTGTAATAGCATGGGGCGGTGCCGATGAGTGGGGGATCAGATTGTTCTGACGGAGCGTTTTATCGCCTGGTCCGTGCTCGATGAGCTGCCCGGGTGATCTGCATGAGTTCGATTTGGCAACGATGAGCCGGTTCGTGTTGGGCTGGCAGAGCGTGGCTGTAGGTTCCGTCAGGTTGCAAGAGTCGGGCTTTGAGATTGTCTCGCAAGTACAAGGGGACAATCTCATGTTGGAGCCGGTGACGAATCTCTGGGCAGAGGACAGGAAACATCACCTCCACGCGTCGATGGAAGTTCCGAGGCATCCAATCGGCACTGGAAAGATAGATCGAGGCGTCCTCTCCCAGACCGAAGAGAAACAACCGACTGTGCTCGAGGAATCGATCAACGATGCTGCGGACTTCGATGGTCTCGGAGAGTCCTGGCACTCCCGGCCGCAGGCAACAGATGCCGCGAACGACGAGATCGATTTTCACACCTGCCTGACTGGCTTCATAAAGCGCCCCAATGACCTGAGGGTCCACCAAGGCGTTGACTTTGGCGAAGATCCAATTCGGTTGGCCCATTCGGGCCAGTCGGGCCTGTTGGCGGATCAGCTCGATCGTCTGCGTGTGCAGGTCTTGGGGGGCGACAATTAAGTGTTGCCAGCGGTGTCCTTGGCTATAACCTGTCAGCAAGTTGAACACAGCGGTCACATCGGCGGCAATCCCCTCGTTGGCAGTGAACAAGCCGACGTCCGTATAAAGACGGGCGGTCGACGGGTTGTAGTTGCCGGTACTCAAATGCACATAGCGACGAGTGGCCTGACCTTCCTGGCGGACAACCATGGTCAGCTTGCAGTGAGTCTTCAAATCGAGAAATCCAAAGACCACATGCACACCCGCCCTTTCCATCTCACGGGCCCAACCGACGTTGGTCTGTTCATCAAACCGAGCTTTCAGCTCAACTAGGGCGGTGACGTGCTTTCCTTGCCCGGCGGCTTCTATCAGGGCCTTGACCACAGGAGAATCGCCACCGGTCCGATACAGCGTTTGCTTGATGGCCAACACCTGAGGGTCAGCCGCGGCCACTTGGGTCAGTTCCACCACCGGATCGAAGCAGTCGTAAGGATGGTGCAACAGGATATCCTGTTGGCCAATGGCCGCGAACAATTCCTGCCCCGCGCAGCCGGCAAGTCCCCGAGGAGGTTGCGGAATCAAGGGCGGCTCACGCAAGTGGGCGTAGCCCGGCAATCGGACCAGCTGCCACAAGCAAGTCAGCCCCACCGGTCCATCGACTCGGTACACCTCCCGATACGTGGCATCATCGTGCAGATTTTCGCTGGCGACTAATGCCTCTGTGATTTCTGCCGGGGCATCCTTGTGCACTTCCATGCGAACAGCATCACCGCGGTGACGGGCTTTGAGCCGCTCCTCGATCAACCGAAGCATGTCATCGCCTTCTTCATCCAGCAGATCGAGATCGCTGTCGCGGGTAATCCGAAAGGTCGTCCATGCCTCAATCTGACAAGGGCCAAAGAGGACCGGCAGTCGATCAGCGATGACCTCTTCCAACAGGACGAACTCTCGGACTTCGGGATTGGCCGAGTCCAACTGCCGTCCGGATCCGCTTTGCAGAGTGTCTCCGGGCGTGTGATCGTCGCCGGCGACCGCGTCGTCGGTAACGCTGACAAATCGTGGCAGAACGCTGGGGATTTGCACCACAGCAAACAACCGTTTCGGACCCAATCGGGCTTCACGTTTCAAGATCGTCGCCAGGTAGAGCCCCCGGTTGTGAAACAAAGGCGAGGGATGGCTGGGGTCGATGGCCATCGGCGTGACCACCGGCAACACCTGCACGTCGAAGAATTCATCCAGCCTCCGCCGCGCCGGGGCCGACAAAAGCCGGTGAGGCACCATGCGGATCCCTGCAGCTGCCAGCGAAGGGGCCAGTTCATCGTTCCAGCACCGATAAATCGCTGCGACCTGAGCCTGCATCTTGGCGGCAACCTGCCTCAGTTGCTCGTCGGCAGTCTGTCCATCCGGCGGAAGATCTTGCGGTGCCTCGTCCCCGAAGGTCTGCTCCCGCAACCCCGCAACCCGGACCATCAAGAATTCATCCAAGTTACTGCTGGTAATCGCCAAAAACTTGACTCTCTCCAGCAGGGGGTTTTGCGGGTCCTCTGCCTCCTCCAGGACGCGTGCGTTAAATGCCAACCAGCTCAATTCTCGGTTGATGAAGCCCTCCGGACCGACGATTCCCCTTTTCTCCAGCAGAGACCCTTCTTGAGCAGCAACATCAGGAGTTCGTTGCTCCGACCAACCTGGCCGAGGTTCGACCGTCCCACTTGGCTCAATTCCGTCTGACCCAGATTGATCCGGACGAGTTTGACCAGAGCTAGCGAGATCGGGGCCAGCGAGATCGGGGCCAGCGAGATCGGGGCTAGGTTGTTCGGGCGTAGGTTCATTCGCCCCAGACGAGGTGGGCGTGTTTTGAGTCAACTGGGTGCGATCGTCCTGGGGATTTGTTGCCTTCAAGGAGTCGCTGGGGACGCTCGCCCGGCCGGTCATGGCAAAGGCACCGTAGATTCACGAGTTTTCTGGAGTTTGCAGCACAGCAAACCGTTCAGGCTACACACTCCAGCAGCACTTGCAACGAGCAAAACCAAATGACACTCAACCGGTGTGATTGCCAGGGAGGTGGGTAGAAAGTGTGGTCCATTTTGGGGAACGGTCCTCGGCAAACTGCTGGGGTCAGCGGCTCGGTGCCTGCGGCCGTTGGTGACTGCGGTGGTTGAGGCTGGCGGTTGGTGCTTCGCTCACCCTTGAGCTGGAGGAGGCCTGGAGCATCGGCGGGCTGGTTCCTCAGTTTTCTGACGCTCACACCTCGACCAGAAAATCTCCCAACGAAGTCGCCAGCAACACCTCAGCCCGATGCCAAGCTGATCGGAATGGACTGCCCCGGAGCAAAAAACACCGACCCGAAAACCCTCCATCAAACGAGAGACACGTGTTCTCTGGCATGGTCATAGTGGTCGGTTTCCTTCTGATTTGGCAGTTGGGTTCTCGTGGAATCGGGGGATTCATGTCCAACCGACTGCCAAAATCACAGGAAACAGGGCAATAGTTCGACTGTTCCAGATTGTGGCAGAGCTCCAACTGAAGGGCCGTTAACAGGTCCATGCAACAACATAGGGGTGGGCAACGGCCACATCTGGGACAGTCCAAATAGCGCTTTTCTGTGATTGTTTTTTCTGTGAGTTGGCTAGGCGATAGGTCGCTGACAGGGGAACTTGTTATGGTGGGCAACCTGTGTTTGGAAATGGAACGATTGGCTGTGTCGCAACCGAAGCTGTGTCGAAGTTGAGAAAGTGAGTTGGTCATGGCGCGACCTGTTCGGGTTTTGCTGGTGTTGGGTCTGCTTGGATTCTCTCTGTGCCTTGGCGCTGGGCCGAACCCAGCCCGAGCCCAGGCCGAGTTTGCCAGCCGTTGGCATCAAGACCAACGCACCCAGCGGTGGATTGGGCCAGACTACTGGGCCAATCGTCTGCAGGACTGGGAGCTACGCCGTGGCCGGCTGGAGTGTCTGCAGGCGGTTGCCAACAAACCAATGCGGACTGTCCATTTGCTCACGCGTCGGTTGGGGGCAGGTCCCGGGGAGCTGAGGATGGAGGTCCGAGCAGGACTGATCGACTCGATCCACACACTCGAGGGCGTTGCGGCCAACGCTGCTGTTGGTTTCTTGCTAGGCGCAGGGCCCCAACTGGACTATCGAGCTGCGGCGCTTGTGCACCATACTCCAGGGCCCGGTGGCGGGTATTTTGCTGGGGTCAATGCTGCAGGCGAGGTGTTCATTAAGGATTTTCAGAAACCCCTTTCCTTTGCCATGAAGGCGCCGCGTGGCGCAGCGACAGCCCCGGATCGCACAACTCCGGTTCACAAAGGCGTGCTTGATGAAGTCAACCTGCTGTTGACAGCCAAGCCTGCTGGCAATGGCTACCGCTTGCAGCTCGAGGTGACCAATCGACAAACAGGCCAGGCCATCGGCAGGACCGAGCAGATCGTGCCAGCGGAGAGGTTCCAAGGGAACTTGGCGTTGGTCTCGCACCCCGGCGGACGGCAATCTTCCGAGCGGTTTTGGTTTCGCGACTGGGATCCCCAGCGGCAGAAGTTCCAGCGCTGGGCCCATGCAACCGCCCGTTTTTGGTTTCAGCATTGGCAGGTCTCCGGCAGCAAGCTTGAGGCTGACGATGGCAGGCGGTTCGGCCCGGTCGTGGCCACACAATACACGCTTCACCAGGGCACTCTTCAACTGACCGCTCAGCTGGTGCCGCTTGCTGGCCTTAAGCGAACCGTTCGCTTGCAAGTGCGACCCCTGCGGCGAAACGGCCCTAGCTCAGGGCGGGAGGCCGAGAAGGGAGGAGGCTTGGCGGAAGGCAAGCAAGAAGGTCAGTGGCAGGAGGTCGCCCAGGTCCAGGCAGATCAGCTAGGCTGTACGGCTCTTTTTCGGGTGCCTCACTGGGATGACGCGCGGGATTGGAGCTATCGAGTTGTAGCCGATGCCGATGTAACGCGTCCTTACTCTGGCAAGGTTCGGCGGGACCCACGTCATCAGCAGACGATCACCTTGGCGGCTTTTACTGGCAACATGATGGTCCGTGGGGGTTACGAGTATCCCTTACCCTATGGTGTCGATCCACCATTTCCTGCCGAGCAGGAGGGGCAGCCTGTCTCCGAGAGTATGACGTTTCGTTGGAGCGACCGAGTGTACTTTCCGCATAGGGAAGTGGTGCACAATGTCCGGCGACAGCGGCCGGATCTGTTGTTCTTCTCAGGCGACCAAGTCTATGAGGGCAACCCGACGCGAGCACAGGAGCATCCGCTCGATCAGGCCCATTTGGATTATCTCTACAAGTGGTATCTGTGGTGTTGGACCTGGCGGGATCTGACTGCTGAAATTCCCACAGTGACAATTCCCGACGACCACGACGTTTACCAGCGGAACATCTGGGGTGCAGGAGGGGAGTTCTCACCGCTGGGGGACTTGGACGGCAGCTATGGTGGCTACTTCATGGATCCACAATGGATCAACATGATTCAGCGAACCCAGACTTCTCACTTGCCGCCGCCTTACGACGATCGACCGGTCAAGAATCGCATTAGCGTCTACTACACCGCATTGACTTGGGGTGAAATCGGCTTTGCGATCTTGGAGGACAGGAAATTCAAGAGCTTCCCAACGATTGTGGATGCTCAGATGAGCCGAGATAGTCACATCACCCAGAAAGACTATGACATCCGCCAAGCCGATGTCCCTAACGCAACATTGTTAGGGGAACGTCAGCTTCGCTTTCTCAAGGCGTTCGCCAAGGACTGGCGAGGTCAGCAAATGAAGGCGGCTCTGAGCCAGACGATCTTTGCCAATCTGCAGATTTTGAATCCTCGCAAGGATGGAGTTCCTCAGGATTTCTCCATTCCGCTTGACCGAGATTTGGATTCCAACGGCTGGCCCCAGACAGGTCGCCGGAAGGCCCTGGAGGCGATGCGTCGCGGATTTTTGGTGCATATCGCCGGGGACCAGCATCTGGCCAGCACCATCCATCACGGGACCGAGCAATGGGAGGATAGTTGCGTCAGCTTGTGTGTGCCCTCGGTCGCGAACTACTACGCACGTAGCTGGAATCCCAAATTCCCTCCGGAGGATCCTCAACCAGGTACTCCCCGGTTCTTGGGCCGTTATCGTGACGGGTTTGGCAACCGGCTGACCATCCAAGCAGTCGCCAACCCCGATCACGACGCGGGGCCTGGCGACTATCCTCAGCCCCTTGAGCTGCACCGGGAAGTCCCCGGCTACGGGATCGCCCGTTTTGACAAAGCCAAGCGAACGATCACTTTGGAGTGTTGGTCACGCTATGAAGACCCGCAAACAGGTCGTCCCTATCCTGGCTGGCCCGTTGTCGTGCAGCAAGAAGACAACTACGCCGCCGGTGTGGCCGGATGGCTGCCGGAGGTGAGCGTCACGGGCCTGGAGCAACCGGTTGTGCAGGTCATTTCTGAGCAGAAGCAAGAGGTGGTCTACACGCTCAGGGTTCGGGGAACCAAATACCGGCCGCGAGTCTTTGCGACCGGAACTTACACACTGCGAGTGGGCGACCCGGATCGGGGAACATGGAAGCAATTTTCGGGGCTTAAAGCAGCTTTGACACCTGAGGGCAAGACTTTGGATGTACGCTTTTAGGGCGGTCTTTGCAGATGGGCCAAGATTTTCCTCAACAGCAGTCGTTGGACTGTCCCAGATGTGGCCGTTGCCCACCCCATGTTGTTGCATGAACCTGCTCAGGGTCCTCCAGGTTGGGCCTCTGCCACAATCTGGAAGAGTCGAAGTAGGAACGTCCCTTGGTGCTCTGACCGATGACCGTTTTTGGCCAACGATTGCCTTTCACATTCCGCGTTGTCCAACTGAGCTGCCAGGTCTCTGTCGGGAGTTCAACGCTCTGGCGGTGTCCCCGTTTCCGGACTCATCGGATGCTTCTGAAACAAACGACCAATAGCAGAGACCTGTCTTGAGGGAGTGTGGCATCGGTCGAGCCACTCTTGGTGCCAATCAGGGGCTTTTGTCATCGGAACACAAGTGAACCCTTCAGTCCATTTTGTATCCAATTGCCTCGATTTGGCAAAGCGATGAAGGCTTCTGCTCACCAGATTCGGTTTCGTCCTGCGACAATCGGCGACCTGCAACTGCTGCGTCACTGGGACGATCAGCCCCATGTGCAGCAGTCGGATCCCAACGATGATTGGATGTGGGAAACCGAGCTTGTGCGATCTCCCAGTTGGCGGGAACAACTGATTGCCGAACTAGACGGCAGGCCCATCGGTTTTACGCAGATCATCGATCCCTATGACGAGGAGACTCACTATTGGGGCGATGTCCCCCAAGGCCTTCGAGCAATTGACATGTGGATTGGAGGGGAACGTGATCTCAATCAGGGCTGGGGAACCCAAATGATGCGGCTAGTTCTGATGCGCTGCTTCTCCGACCCCACGGTGACCGCTGTCTTGGTTGACCCCCTGGCATCGAACCTTCGAGCCCATCGCTTCTATCAGCGGTGTGGATTCCGCTTCCTCCAGCAGAAGCGGTTCGGCCGGGATGATTGTCATGTTTATCAGCTGATGCGTTCCGAGTACGAACTCCCTAGCTCATCACCTTTTTGCGGGAGTTCATCGCTGCAGAAATCTGGGGATTGGGCCTCCTCTTGATGCTCACCAACATCGCTGCCTCAGCAGGGGCCGAGGCAAGCCGGCAAACTCGGAGCCTTCCGCCCTCAGGCGGGGTCTTGTGAGTTTTTTGCATGACAGCGGCGAGCAGCCGTGGCTGAGCTGGGCGGTCGCGGGGAGGGGTTGAAAAGTTGCCGTTGTGGCTCGTGTTCAGGTTGGTTACTTTGCCCAGGAATTCAGCTGCGTCGTTTCGACGCTGCTCTCGGAAAGAGGCGATACCGACTTGACATGTGGGGCACTGCGGAGACGAGCATGGACGTTCAAACCACAAGCCCGATGCCAGACAAGGTCAAACGCAACGAACAGCTTGCCCGCAAACGGCGAGGCATACGTGGCTTCTTGACGGAGCTGTTCGGCTTGCGACACTCAGACGCGCGGCTGTATTGGTTCTGTCGGCTGACAGGCCGCAACTACGCCGACTACTACGCCGCTCGCATGGACCGTCGGGCCCGACGCTCAGGGGAACTCGCCACAGGGCACCCAGGGGAAAAGCGTTGGCAACTGGACTACCTGATCCGCCACGGGCTGACTCCTGAGTCGTCGCTGTTGGATTTCGGCTGCGGGGCCGGCAGCGCCGCGGTGCACTTTGCCGGCCACCTGAATGCTGAGAAATATGTTGGGGCCGATATCTCCCAAAAGTGTCTGATGATCGCCGAAGAGCGGATGCGGGAACACAACCTGCAGGATCGCCGTCCACTGTTGGTGCATCTTCCCGGCGGCGCGGTCGATCCTTTGCAAGGGCGAAGTTTCGATTTCCTCTGGGCTCAGTCGGTCCTAACGCATATGCCACCAGAAGACATCAGCAAGTTGATCACGAAGATTCTGCCGCTGATGCACAAAGACTCCAAGTTCTTTGCGACGTTCGCTCCCACCAAGGGGGGGCCACGTCACTATCAATATAAAGATTGGTTCTACGACCCAAAATTCTTCCAGGAGCTGTCTGGGCAGCATCCAGTCGACTGCCAGTTGATGGACGACTGGAAGCACCCACGGTCAGCAGTCTTGCGAATGGTCTGCATTCGTCGCCGTGTCGAAGTATCCGCGGCAGCGTGATCTCTTGGTGGCTCTGCTGCGGTCCTCTCGACGGCCGACGACTGCTCTTGGGGAAACCTTTTGCTCGTCCAGAACGCTACTGAACTTCGGAGAAGTTTTCGACCCAGGGCTTTCAGTCTGCCCTTGTTGGTGATGACCTCAAAGGGGGCAGCCTGAGGCACCACCGGAAGCCCGGAGTGTCGGACCAAAGGTGCCCGCTTCGTCGAAGACTTTTCAGGGAATCAGTGAAACGGCACAAGAACCGGCGACTTCGCAGCTTTTCCACAAACCGGATGAGCCAGGATTTTCCCCATCCTCAGTAGGTTCCCTGAGTTCGTTTGCTTGCGACGAGCGGTTTTTGCCAAGGCCGTTGAGGCATCCTAGGCGAGAGACCCTTGCTGTCGGCTCTTCCCGCTGACCCCGAACACGTCTTCCAGCTCCGCGAGGATCGTCCTATGTCCAAGGTCAAGCCCTCAAGTCACCTTTCGCGAAGCCCCCTTGATCGGTTGATGAGAAGGCTGGGAAGTTGGTACGGCGCAAGCACTTCCTCCTTTCGCAAGCATAAGAACACTTTGGGGCCTTGGGTCAACAATCGCTACCTTCGCTATTGCCAGAGGTGCCGCCAACAGTCGTCCATCGCAACCGGAGCCTCTCAGATTCGAGAGGTCGGGTCTGTGTTGGTGCCGGGGGTGATGCCGACCACCGAGGCGGAGCGATTGTCCGACTGCATGTCTAAGGTGATTGAAGCCACAGGCGGGCCGACACTGGGTTCCTCCAACCAGCCAATGGCCAGGAAAGTAGAGCGGCCGATCACCGATCTCGGCGGTGAGGTGCTGCAGATCTTTGCCGACAAAACCTTAGACCAACAAATCTGTGACTATTTTGGATGCTATTATCGCATCCAATGGGTCAATTGCTATCGCAGTTATCCCACCGAAGAGGTCAGCGCGTCCTGGCTCTGGCACTCCGATAATGTCCCGGTCGAAACCTTGAAAGTTATGCTGCACTTGACCGATGCCGGTCCTCAGCAAGGTGCCACCCAGTTTATGACCTTCGCCGATACCCAGGCGTATTACGAGGCTGGCTATCGGGGACACGGGACCAAGCGGCGTGCGGATCTTCGAGAGTTCGCCAAGCAGCATCAGTTGCCTTATCGGCCGTTCTGTCACGACGCCAGGGCAGGAGATGTGATGCTCTTTATGAACAACGCACTGCACAAGGCGGTCCCGCCTGTCAGCGGTTACCGCGATGTGCTCACTTACCTCCTGCTGCCCAATCCCGTCCCCTGGGACCGCCAACTGGAACAGGATGATAGAGTTGCCCTGGAGTCCAACCCAGGCGGCTACCCCAGCAACCCCGCTCAGCCAGCCGCCTAACCCCGTTGGGGCCGCCTGTTGTTGACTGCACCCACTTGTTGATCGAACCAACGAGGGATCCAATAGGATCCCTCGCTGCGTGAAGTCGCCTGATGGCTCGGTTCTGCCCACCTGCTGCAAACGAACCTGCTGCAAACGGACCGGCTGCAAACGGACCGGCTGCAGATGTCCGTGCTCCTGCCAATGCCCTTGCAATCCCAACAAGCACACCATGAAAGTCGCGATCGTCTACAACCGCGAAAGTCAACGGGTGATTAACCTCTTCGGGCTGCCCAACCGGGAGAAGTACGGGCTCAGTGCTATCAAACGCATCAGCGATGCGCTGAAAAACGGTGGGCACCAGGTCGCCGCTTTTGAGGGCGACAAAGATCTGATCGACCGCCTGGAGGATTTTATGCCCCGGGTGGCAAAAGGTGAGCGGCCGGGTATGGTCTTCAACCTCTCCTATGGGATCCAAGGCCAGGCCCGCTATACGCATGTTCCAGGTATTTTGGAGATGATCGGCCTACCGTATGTGGGTTCGGGGCCGCTTGCGCACTCCTTGGCCTTAGATAAGGTTGTCTCCAAAATGATCTTTGTGCAGCACGGTTTGCCCACCCCGGACTTTGCTGTGCTGGATGGCCCGGAGTTTGAGTTGCCCGACTTGCCGTTTCCCTTGATCGTCAAGCCGAAGAACGAGGCTGTTTCCTTTGGGATCAAGATCGTCTCCAGCGAAAACGAGCTGCGTGAGGCCGCTGCTTTGATCTTCAAAGAATTTGATCAACCCGTTCTGGTGGAGCAATTTATCGCCGGGCGTGAGGTCAACGTCGGGCTGTTGGGCAACAGCCCCCCGGAGGCCTTGCCGCCTGCGGAAATCCTTTTTGGTCAGGGTGGCCCTCCCATCTACACCTTTGAAGACAAAACCCGACAAAGCGGCCGGGAGATCGGCGTGGCCTGCCCAGCAGACCTCGGGGAGGAACTCACACAACGTGCCCAGGAGATCGCCCGACGGGCCTTCAGCGTCCTTGGCTGCTACGATTGTGCCCGGGTGGATATGCGGCTGGATGCTGAAGGAAATCTCTATATCTTGGAAGTCAATAGCCTTCCGAGTTTGGGGGAACATGGTTCTTACGTGCAAGGCGCAGCCGCCGTGGGTCTTGATTTTCCGGCGCTTGTCAATCGGCTTGTGGATGTGGCGGCGGCGAGGTATTTCGGCATTCCCAGTCCTCCGGAGATGACCGCCAGCGGTCCGGCGGAGGAGAAGGTCATCACATTTCTGACGCAGCGGCGAGATCAGATCGAAAAAGACATCAAGCAATGGACGGGCCTGCGCAGTCGCACTCATGATCCCGTTGGCTTGCAAGATGTCTCTCAAAAACTGCAAGCCGAGCTGAAGTCGGTCGGTTTGAAAACCTTCCCCGAATTGACCGACGAGCGTGTGGCCTGGACCTGGCAAACTCCGGAGGGGCTGGAGGGCGGCACCCTGCTGGTGACACATATCGATGTGCCCATGGAACCGGAGGTCGGTGTCGGAATGTATCGGCGTGAGCCGGAGTGGATTTATGGAGAGGGGATCGGTTCCTCGCGAGCCCCTTTAGTGTCGATGCTTTATGCGCTGCGTGCTTTACGACATGTGCGGAAGCTTCGCAACCTGCCGCTGGGGGTGCTCTTTTATTCCGACGAAGGCCGCGACTGTCGCTATAGTACTGAGGTGATCGGCCACGCGATGTCCTTGGCCAAACAGGTGGTTGTGCTGCGTCCTGGCAATGTGGGCGGTTTCATGATCACAGGCCGTCGAGGTCAGAGACGCTATCAGCTGACCTGCGAAGGGCAGCCTTCGCGTTTAGGCAGCTCTGCTCGGAGTCCGGAGGTGTTACCTTGGCTGTTTGAACGCTTGCAACAGTGTGCGAGTCTGACCTCCAAAAAAGACCGCTTGGCCGTGGCGACTGTCGATTTGAAGACCTTTCATTTGCCGCTGCTCTTGCCTCATCAGGTCACTGCCACCCTGCTGGTCAGTTATCCGGACGAAAAAGTCGCCGATGAGGTCGAGAGGCAAATCCGAGAATTGTTCAAGGCCAAGGGCATTAAGGTCCGATGCGAGCTGCTCTCCTCACGCCCGCCGATGAAGGAGCGACGCGCCAACACTCGGTTGGCCAAGCTGTTGGAAGAGGTGGCCGCTCGCTGGGAGATCCCGCTGAAGCGGGAAACCTCTGTGTGGCCTTCGGTGGCAGGCTTGGCCCCGGTCTCGACAGGCGTCGTCTGTGGTCTGGGACCGGTGGCCCGGAATGTGTACACCCCTGACGAATCCGTCGATCGCATCAGTCTGCTGCAGAGGACGATTTTGCTGACGGAGTTCTTGGCCAACAGCGTCCCATGAACAATTCCCCATGAACAGCTCCTTCCAATCGGTCATCTCAAGGCCGTCTCCAACTCGCCCAGAACCCATTGGGCAGGCTTATGGCCCTCGGGTGTCCTGCCCGGCGAGGGTCAGCAAAGTTGTCTGGGCAGGAGTTGTCTGGGCAGGAGTTGTCTGGGCAGGAGTTGTCTGGAGACGCTTGTTCGTGCGTTGCTGTTGGGCCGATCGCTTGCGATCCTGACTTGGACTCTGAGGTTCGCGGTGATGAATCCACGCATCCAGATGTTGGTGGACACCGATCAGGTGGAATTAGGTGAATCCCGGATCGTGGAGCCCCAGCGGATTGCGGCCTCACCGGCAGGGATGATTTCCACAGCCCACTGGAGTGCCACCGATGCTGGTCGTGAGATCTTGGCCTGTGGGGGCAATGCGGTCGACGCGGCGGTCGCAGCGGCGTTGGCTCTGGGAGTTTGCGAGCCAGCGGCCAGTGGGATCGGCGGCCAGACGATGATGCTGATCCATCTTGCCCAGCCCCGTAGGACCTTTGCCCTGGATGGGTCCTCTCGAGCACCCAACCGGGCGACTGCCGATGTCTTCCAGGATAGCCGGCGACGCTTACGGGGTCACTCGGCCACCACAGTCCCCAGCACGCTGGCGACTCTCGACTATGCACTCAGCAAATATGGCACGCTGACTCTGGGAGACGTCCTGCAGCCGGCGATTCGATTAGCCCACGACGGCTACGCTGTCAGTCCCTTGCAAAATCGCCTGGCCAAACGTGAGCTGAAGGACCTCAAAAGCGGAACAGCCGGCCGGTTGTTCCTCAAAGAAGGGACCCGCCTGTGGCCCATTGCGGGATTGTTTCAGCAGCCTGTCCTTGCCAAGACTTTAAGCCGTTTAGCCAGACGCGGGGCTGAAGATTTTTATCAGGGCCAAATCGCCAGCAAGATCCATGCAGACATGAAGCTGCATGGCGGCTTGGTGCACAGTGAGGATTTGGCGCAGATTCCGCGACCGGTGGAGCGTCGTCCCGTTTCTTGCAATTTCGAAGGCCATCGAGTCATTACCTTTCCTCCGCCCGGGGCAGGCCAGACGCTTGTCGAGATGTTGCACATTCTTGAGCAGGTCCCGGTGGGGTTGCGGACGGCCGATTCTCCGCAGGGGGCGATGATGATCGCCGAGGTGATCCGACGCGGGTTGCTGGATCGCCGTGACAGACCCTACGATCCGGCCACTTATGCCCAGATCGATCGTCGGGAGATCCTCAGCATTGAGTACGCCCAGCGTGTGGCCAAGGGCCTGCAAAAGCGGGTCAAGTCGCACGGCGAGACCACACACCTGTCAGTGATGGATCGGTTCGGCAATGTCGTCGGTCTGACGCAATCGATCGAACGAGTGTATGGGTCTTGTGCGGCCAGTCCGGAGCTGGGCTTTCTTTACAACAATTACATGTCCGCCTTCGAGTATGAGGATATTTCCCACCCGTACTATCTCCGACCCAATGCGGTTCCCTGGGCCAGTGTTGCTCCCACAATCGTCTTTCGCGGCGGTCATCCGTGGCTGGTGATCGGCTCGCCCGGCAGCGATCGGATCACCCCCTCGATTGTGCAGGTGCTGTTGCGGCTCCAACAGCAACCCCCGTTGGATGCTGTGAGCTCTCCCCGTTTGCACTGCCGGATCGATGGAGAACTTTCCCTGGAGGCAGCCCGGATGCGGGACGATATCCCCAAGTTCCTCGCTGCGCGGGGTTTTACGATTAAAGTACGGGATCCGTTTTCTTTTTATCACGGGTGTGTGCAACTGGTGTTACACGAAAAGAAGACCTTTGTTGGCGTTGCCGATCCACGGCGTGACGGCTCCGCAGGGGGCCCGACGACCAAGTGAGCTGCTTGCATGGGATTGTTCCTGCAGCACTCGATCCCCACGGTCGGGGCTGGCAAGCCAGCTTGAAGAATAGGCCACATTGGTCACCAAACGGTTTTGCAACCACCTCCCTGACGACGTGCCTCACGATGACCCTGCCTGTATTGCTCTCTGTCCCTCACGCTGGTCTGCGAGTTCCTCCCGAGGCCATGCCCTATTGCCGACTCGAGGCCGAGCAAATCGAACAAGATGGCGACCAGGGAGCGGGGGAAATTTACCAGCTCCCGGAGGAAGTCGCGGCCTATCTGTCGACCGATGTCGCGCGGGCGATTGTCGATCTGAACCGAGCAGTGGGTGATCGCAGCGTTGATGGAGTTGTCAAAACGCACACGTGTTGGGGCGTTGCTGTCTACGACGAATTTCCCCCGGAAACGGTCGTGGCTCAGCTGTTGGAACGCTACTATCATCCCTACCACAACAACTTGGAGAGCCTGTTTTCCGGTGAGCTGATCCTCGGTGTCGACTGTCATACGATGGCCTCGATCGGACCCCCGGTGGCCCCAGATCCGGGGCAAAGGCGACCTTGGGTGTGCCTCAGTGACGCTGATGGAAGAACATTGCCAGCTGGTTGGATGGACCTGCTGGCCTGTTGCTTCGAGAGGACCTTCGATGGCCAGGTCAGCGTGAATTCACCGTTTCATGGCGGCTCCATCACTCGTCAACACGGACAAAACGCCGCTTGGGTTCAACTCGAGCTTTCCCGTGGCGACTTCTTGTCTAACACCGAGAAACGCGAACGCGTGTTGTGTGCCCTGAGGGCTTTTTGCCAACAAGTCCGCCTGTGAGCCGTTGGCAGAAAGGTGCCCGATCGAGCAGTTCTGCGTATACCCCTCTCCCGAAGGAGGTGTTCACACCCCCGGCTAGTGAAGTGGTTTTATCGGTGGTATGTTCTTACAAAGAGCCAGGTCCTGATCTGGTAGGCCGTTTTCAAGAGATCAGAAAAACCAACAAAAGCATGGCCTGACTTGTGTGATTTGGACTGCCCCATCAGCGGGACTGTGGTGAAGAGGTGCTGATCCGACCCGAACACCGAGGAGTCGGCGTCAACTGAGGACTCTGGGGCAGTGGTTGGCTCTGGGGGCCGGGGTTATCACAGAAGCCTAGGGAAAACTCTATATCGAGAGCG
>CAZYKP010000147.1:0-16321 GCA_964648025.1 uncultured Pirellulales bacterium
GCAGTCGGTTGGACGTGAATCCCCCGATTCCACGAGAACCAACTGCCAAATCAGAGGGAAACCGGCCACTAGGACAGAGAGGAAACCGCAACAGGGAACATCAGCCTTGTGAGTCTGGTCAGACCAAACTGGCTGTCAAGGAGCGTTCCGTCGGGAGGTCAGGGGGCGTGCCCGTGGTCCACTGGCAAGGGTTTTGTCTGGGGGAGCGGCGGCCAGAGCATGGCGAGTCCTCCAAAGAAGAGGATTCCGGCGGTGTTGCTGGCCAGATCGGCCCAGGAAAACGTGCGATTGACCAGCCAGATTTGGGAGGTCTCCTCGACAGTCGCCAGCGTCAGAAAGGCCGCGATGGTCCAGAGCACGACGGCTGACCGTTGGCGAGCAGGGCGGCTGAAGCAGAGGCTCAGGCAGATGAGAAAACACAGTCCGCCGACCAAGCCAAAATGGCAGAGCTTATCCCCACAGGGGACTTGCCGAACGGTTGCAAACATCGGCTGGGCCCACCCGAGATTCGCAGCCAGCACAATGGCCGCCACAGTCAGACCCCACAGCAAGGCGATCCACTTCATCTCAGGGATTTCTCCTCAATCATTCGCTTGGCTGCTCGGACTCGCTATTGTGGACTGGCCTCTGTCGATCGGCGGGAAGACTTCTGGCTCAAGTTGTCATTGTTCGCTGAGAATCTGCATTTCTTGGGCCACTGGCGGAGTGCACCGAAGCCCGACCAAAGAGGAGGAGCTCATCGGATGGACCGTCAAATCGTCTCCCAGGAGCCTCCTGGGCCGACAGTCGTTGGTCTGGGAGAGATCCTCTGGGACCTCTTTCCCGACGGACCACGCTTTGGCGGAGCCCCGGCGAACTTTGCCTGCCAGGCCTCAGCTTTAGGAGCCGAGGCCTTTCTGGTCAGCTGTGTGGGGGCTGATGACCTGGGCCGCCAGGCCATCGCAGAACTCTCAAACAAGGCTGTCAACACACAAGCAGTGGCCCTCCATCAGGAATTGCCAACCGGTCAAGTGGAGGTCCGTGTTGATGCCCGGGGACATGCAACCTACCAGTTTGGCCTCCAGGAAGCTTGGGACGATATCCCTTGGTCTGAAGAGCTCCAGCTTCTTGCCCAGCGTGCTCAAGCTGTCTGCTTTGGGACTTTGGGCCAGCGAGACCAGCGGTCACGGGAGACCATCTGCAGGTTTCTTGCGGCCACCAACCCGCAGGCTCTGCGGATCTTTGATGTCAATTTGCGGCAGAAGTATCACTCGGCTGAGCTGATCCGCCAATCCCTGAGTTGGGCCAACGTCCTGAAAATGAATGAGGATGAGTTGCCGATTGTCGCTGCTGCCCTCGGCCAGCCGACGGCCGATGCCAAGGAGTTAGCCAGCGGCAACGGCCTGCTTGTGGTTGCTGTGACTTGTGGAGCAAGAGGGGCGACGCTGTCGACACCAAACGAGGTTGATGAATGCCCCGCACCTCGGGTGAGGGTCGTTGATACTGTCGGCGCCGGCGATGCCTTCACGGCAGTTTTGGCTTTGGGGTGGCTGCGAGGCCTGACCCTTCAGCAGATCAACCGGCTTGCCTGCAACGTGGCAGCCTTCGTTTGTTCCAAGCGAGGGGCTACTCCCGAGCTGCCCGCCAAACTTGTTCCTTTCTGAGAATCTGAAAGGTCAGAGTCTGAAGAGTCAAAACGAGTTTGGGCTGGATCCAGGGATTTCTGTGATGAGCTGCCCTGTGAAGAGCTGTCCTGTGAAGAGCTGTCCTGTGATGAGCTGTCCTGTGAAGAGCTGTCTGGAGAAGAACGCTCCGAGGGAGATGTTTGAGGTTCCTGGGAGGTGCCGGAGTCTTCTTGCCTTCCTGAGGCTAACAGGAGGGCTGTGGTGGCCCAGCAGCTGGCCGCCATCGAGATGAACTGGTCCTTGCCGTAGGGAAACCCGCTTTCAAAATAAGCTTGAATGGGCCGGCTTCGGCTTCTCACCTGCCAAGTGCCATCGGATTGTTGACTTTTCAGCAAAAACGCCAGACCACGCTGATACGCCCGCGCAGTCACCTCCACACCTCCAGCTTGGTGCAGAGCCACCAACGCTGAGCCGGTGGCGTAGGCATCGCTGGCCATGCCGGCTTGTTGCGCCCAACCTCCATCGGCTTGTTGGTGGCTGATCAGTTCAGCGGCCAGCTCCTTTCTCTTGACCAACTCAACCTCCAGTTGAGCGAGGGCCCACAGCCGAAAGACGCGATCCTCGGTGTGCTGGACTTCGACCTCTTGGAGCCAGGCACGCGTTTTCTCAACCCGGGCGTTGGCTCGCTGTTGTTGTTCTTCGTTGGCGTACCAGTGGAGTCCCTGCAGAGCCAGGGCTGCCCGGGTGAGGTCGCTGCTCATCGACGGGGGACGGTGGCGTGTTCCCGACCAGTATTTCTGGGTCTGGTTAGTTAGCAGGAGATACTCCGCCACTGCAGCGGTTGCGGCCTCAGGCGGGATCCCACCGGCGGAGAGGGCCCACAGGGACATCCCGGCTGAATCGACTCGTCCGCCGGGATGCTTCCCTTGGCGAAAACGCTTCTGGCGACGACGGATCTCAGCCAAAGTGCTCTGCACTTGTGCTTGGAAATTGGCCTGATCGATCGGAAAACCATGGCTGCGGGCTTCAGCCAGTGTGGCAATGGGCAAGGTATGGTGATGACAGGAGAAACATTTCCGCCGCTGACGGAAGGTGGCCATACTCTTTTCAATCGGCGGAAGGGCCCTTTGAATGGCCGATTGAAGGACCTGCCTTTGCAGTCCTGGGCTCACCTTGACCGACGAGCCCCCGGGTTGGTCGACCGCTGGCGGTTCTGCCTTCAACGCTGTTGGGAGACCGGTCAGGGCGATGATTGCCCCCAGGATGGCCTGCGTTGGGGATGCGTTTCTGGCAGGTAACATAAGACCCTCTCTTGGCCCGAGGAATGGACCTCGGCCAGGAAGCTGAGATCGGTCGGTCAAAGACGTTCTTGAAGAATCAAGAAGAGAAGAGGATCCGACCAGAAACTGACAGTCAACGGTCTATTGTTGGGTCAGCCAGCCAGATTGCAAGTCGCCCTGTTCCTAAGGTCCCCCCCGTATCAGTGACAGAAAAGTGAGTGGAACGAGTGGTCGAGTTGGCAAAACGCTCGTCAGCGAACTGCCCATGTCGGTCGGTTGGTGCTTCAGTCGGTTGGTGCTTCAGTCGGTTGGCGCGTCAGTCGGTTGGCGCCTCCGGTGAACTCTTCCGCTGGACTGCGCCTCGGAGCACATGCTCTCCGTCTGGACGGATGCTCTAAGTGTAGGACCGGCAATCCCAAAGCGCATACAAGCACCCGTGGCTTCCCAGCTGGAAGCTGAGAAGCCACGGGCGTGGGGGTGGGAAAGGGGTCGGGAGCCTTTATGGATCAGCTTCGCCGGCGACCCAAGGTTGTCACAACAGGGCCCAAGACGAACCACAGGGCCAGGCTGGTGGGCTCAGGGATCACGGGAGGTTCTCCTGGCTCGCCCGGCTCATCGGCAGTTTCGACAACGATGTTGTCCAAGGAGACAGTCGATGCAGTATCATTGGTCACCCGGATGACCAGCCGATCCAACACTTGCGAAGCATCAGGGCTGGAGATGGTCTCGAAGACGTCAGCGGCACTAAAGCCGCTGGAGACCGCCAGAACCGAGGATCCGTCGAGAAATCCCTCGATCTCAACGGTTGCGGTGGGGTTGGTGAGGCTGTTGAGGTCCACGCTGCTGAAGGTGAAAAACCCCGTGGTGTTTTCTACGACTTCAATGTCACCCCCTGGCTGCAGAACGAAGATCGACGGTGCCGGGTTACCAGTGAGCGTGGTCTGTCGCCAGTTGTCAGATGCAGTGACGGTGAAATCCCCTTCTGTGCTGCCTGTGTACAGAGCTCCTCCTCCGGGCAAGTCGTCGAAGGTGATGGTTGCACCCCGGGCACCTTCAGCGAAGATACCCAGCGTCAAGGCAAGCACAGCGCATGAAACGATCGCACAAACGAATTTGGACATAGCAGTATTTCCTCAGGTGGGTCGCAGTGAGGCAGGATGGCAAAGCTCCCAGCAGGCGCCCGTTGCTGGTGAGGTTGGTAAGGGGGACGCCAAATGAGGGCTTTAGGTGGGTGGGGGGGTGGCGTTCCACCCCCTTCATTTATACATACTCGGGTTCTTAATCGAATGCTTTAAGAAAAGCGAAAAAATCTTCAGTTTCGTTAGAGTCTACTTTGGTGCCTTGGGTGGTACCGTTGCTTGTTCAGACGGCTTGTTCTGATGCTGGTGGGCAGCTGAAAAGCATGAGCTGAGGCAGTCTGAGTGCCGCCGGGGGCCAGTTTCGGTCCACTGTCGGCAGCAGATGCCAGAGCCTTTCTAGCTTTCGGAGTCATTGGCAGTAAAAACAACCTCGGTTATGGTTTAAGAAGAATCGCTAAGTTAGGGCGCTGGGTTTCTGGCCGTTTTCAAGAATACTCGTTCAAACGGAGCACCCAATGGCTTATGCCCGAAGAACCTCTGATCACTGGGAACAATCGGTTTCAAGGAGATTGATCGAGGACGGCATTGTGAGCAGCTTCGACGAATAAGAGAACCTCATCGACTGGATGTCACCCAATGCTCGTCGCGTGGGTCGTCCCCTTTCAGGTTCGCCGCTTTCCCCTGATTCGAGATGACACTCAACGATGCTCTCCAGCAGGGCCAATTCCAGCAGGCTTTGGAGCTTCTTGACGCCCTGCTCCAGGAGTCCGCAGAGCCGGGGAAGCTCTTTTTGGCCTTCGAGCTGAAGTGCTTTCTTCAGGATTTCGATGGGGCCTTTGCCGATTTGCAGAGACTGGCCGGTGTGGCCCCTGATCAGGGCATCCTTGAAGAATTTGGTCCTGTGGTGGCCAATACCCGCCGTTGGTGTGCCCGGCAGACCGACGCTCAGTTCGACCATCAGCGTGCTTCGCTGGGTGGCCTGCCGGACTATTCCATGCTCTTTGACGCGGCCCTGCGGTTGCACGCAGCCGGCGACTACCCTCAGGCCAAGGACCGATTGCAACAGGCCAAACTTCAAACGCCTAATGTCGGCGGGGAGTTGTTGTTTGCCAATGGGAAATCCTTGTCCTTTAGCGATCTGCAGGATGTGGACGATTTGACCGGACCGCATCTGGTCTGCTCTCATCCGCGGATTCTTCTAGATATCCCTTTTTCGCAGATATCGCAGCTGGAATTCTCTCAGGCTCGTGGCTATCAAGATTCTCTTTGGAAGCCTTGTTTCATCAAAACCTGGAGCGGCGATCAAGGATATGTGCGTGTGTATTCGTATTACGTTGGCACAGGGGTCCATCAATCGGAGTACATCCGCATGCTCCGGGCTACAGAATGCGAGCATGACAGCGGCTATTCGGTCGCCTTTGGCCAACGCGATTGGCAAGTCACATCGGAATCAGAAGATAGCGTGTCGCTTGTCGGAATCCATCGCGTGCAAAAAATCACCTTTCGCTCGCCCGCTTGAGCATGTGGAATTCACTTGGTCGAGGATCTCTTCAAGAGTCAATCACCCGACGGGCACCAGAGTGGCTTTTTTCAATGAGGAATTCCTCGCTGACAAGTTGCAACAGCGAGTTGGCGAGATCCTAACGGACCACGACTTGCAGGAGGAAGCTGCCGAGTGCTCCCAAGCCGAATCGATCGAGTCGCTGAACGATCGATTTGGCTGGGAAGCCGTTTGTCGCTGTCTCATGGACCGTTTCCGCGATGACAGCCAAGAAGATCACTGGCGTGTGCTGATGGCGGTTTTTTGGGAGGCTGTTCTTGATGGTAGGGAGTTGCCTGCTGACGAGCTGATTGCCTGGTTGTATCATCGGTTCGATCCTCATGGCCAGGCAGAAGATAACTTGGTCTGGAGCATCACCTCCAAACTCAAAGGAGTCGGATACCTCTCAAAGTACAACCCGCTGAGTGATCCAGGGGTTCTTCAGCACCTGCAGAGAATCGAATGCCTCGAATGATCAGATCACCGGAGCCTCAGCGATGACCAAGGAGCTGATCGATGGCATACGAACCACTGGCTGACTTCTGGAACGATGCTCGGCGGCGGGTGGCCAAGTTCCGGGCTCAAGATCCCGATGGCGAGCTGGTCTTTGGGGCCAATGGCCACCGATATGCCACCCTTCCCACGGTCTCGGAATCCAGGCTACAGCAGTTTGAAGCGGATCATGAGGTTCTGCTTCCCAAAGAGTACCGCTCGTTCTTGCAGAACTTCGGAGCCGGCGGGGCAGGTCCGGATTACGGGATCTATGACTTTGCCAGTGTACAAGCTGGAACGGTTTCCTCGCGTTTTCCCCTGACGGAATCCCAAGGGTGGCCAGAAGATGATGACGATCCTCTCTGGCAGCTTCCCGGACTCTTGACCATCTCCACCTCCGGTTGTGCCATCGATTGGTTTCTGGAGGTCAATGGACCGCAGCCAGGGACGATGTGGGTCGATGCCGGGCCCGGTGAACAGTTAATGCGTTGTGAATCGTTCAGGTCGTGGTATTCCGCTTGGCTGGGTCGGATCGAGTTTGGTTTGGACAACCACCACCGAGTTCGAGAGCTTGTCCAAGCCGAGGTCAGCTTGCAAGAGCTCCAAGATCAAATCCAAATTCCTGCGTTCACGTCCCAACGAGATGGCCGATCGTTTCTGCGATTCCGAGGTGTGCCAGGAGAGATTGGCTTTTCCGGCCAACAGATCGTGGACTTCCAAGTTGGCACGTCCTGGATCCTCTAATGGCTCGCGTCCATCGGCGCACTGGCCAACCCGATTCTCGGCCAGCGAAGATGACGTGTTCTTTCTGAACTTCGCATGCCCTCTTAGGGAAAGATTCTGATGATGCTCCCGGAACAGTTTCGCCTGACCGACCGCGTCGCCTTGGTCACCGGCGGCAGTAAGGGCCTGGGAAAGGCCATCGCCCGGGCCTTCGCCGAGGCGGGTGCTGACGTGATGATCTGCAGCCGCCATGAGGACGAATGTCGGAGTGCACTGGCCGACATTCTCAAGGGCACCGACCGACGCGGAGAATACCTTGTGGCCGACCTTGCCAAACGGGCGGATACGTTGAGGTTGGCCCAAACCGCCCTGGATCGTTTTGGTCGAGTGGACATCTTGATCAACAATGCCGGGACCAATGAGCCAGAACCAGCGGATCAGATTACCGACGAATCCTGGGACCGTGTGCTGGAGTTGAACTTGACCAGTTGTATGGTGCTCACCCGAGCGCTTGTGCCTGGCATGAGAGAGCGGAAATGGGGTCGAGTCATCCACATCTCCTCGATTATTGCTCTGGCCAGCAAGGAAGGTCGGAACAGCTACTCAGCCACCAAAGCCGCCCTGTTGGGCATGTCCCGAGCCGAGGCTCTCGATTTGGGAGCCGATAACATCACGGTCAACTGTATTGCCCCAGGCCCTTTCCTCACGGACTTGCCCGGCCGTTTGCTCTCGGATGAGCAAAAACAGCATTTTGCCGATCGAACTGCCTTGGGACGATGGGGTGATCCCGCTGAGATCGCTGGACCCGCCTTGTTGCTGGCCAGCGATGCCGGCAGCTACATCACCGGCGCCGTGTTGGTTGTCGACGGCGGTGCACTGGCCAAGTGCTTTTAATTACGATTTGTCCTGGCCAGAAGCCTGTCCTTGGGCATGTCGGACAGCCGCGACCACATAGACCAACCCAGAAAGAACAGTGGCCACCACAGCCGACCAGACCAACAGGTCACGCAGAACTGCCAGCCACAGCGGGAGATCGGATCCTTGCCAACTCAACGACAGCAAAGCCACCGGCGCAGCGACACTTTGCAGGATCATCTTAACCTTGCCGGAGAGATTGGCCGAGAAATCGACCCCCTGCTGTTCTAAGTGACTTCGCAGCGCGGTCACCAACAATTCACGCCCGACTAACACCACCGCCATCCCCGGAACAACTCCAGATCCCTCTTCGGCAGCCAAATAGATAAACGTCCCGCAGACGATCACCTTATCAACCAGCGGATCCAGGATGCGTCCCAACACCGTGATCAGCTGATACCGTCGGGCGATGTAGCCATCCAGCCAGTCGGTGCCAGCGGCCAGCACGAAGACCGCTGTGGCTGCCCCATACAATCGCCATCCCATCAGAACGAACACAACGACCGAGAGGAGCAGGCGGGCCCAGGTGATGCTGTTGGGCACATTGAAGACCGTCGCCAGCCAGGAAGATGAGCTGGGGGAGGTGGGAGGTTCGGCCTGAGAGTCAGGTTCCCCCGGCGGGGCGGAGGTCGAAGTGACCATGGCTTGAGAGTCACCAAGGAAACAAGAGGGGGATGCTTTCGGGACGCCAGCGTGCATCACCTGGGTTTGCCCGTGGCGACTGCCACCAGATCGTAATCCTGGGCCTCGGCGACCTCACAGCGGACGATTTGACCGGGCTGCAGTTTCTTGCCCACAACATAGGTGACCGAGTCGATATCGGGAGCATCCGCGTAGCTGCGTCCGACCCACAGCTTTTTCTGGTTGGCAACGGGGGCATCGATGAGAACGTCGAAGGATCCGCCGACTTGTTGTTCATTCCACTCGAAGGCGATTTGTTGCTGCAGGAGCATGAGTTGTTCTCGGCGCTCTTCCTTGACTTCCTCGGGGAGTTGCTCGGGCAGGTCGGCGCCAGGCGTTCCTGGTTCTTGAGAATAAGTGAACACCCCCAGGCGTTCAAACCGCTGCTGGGCGACAAACTCACAGAGTTCCTCGAATTGCTCGTCAGTCTCCCCGGGAAAGCCGGTGATGAAGGTGGTTCGCAACACCAGATCGGGGATGGCCTCCCGCAGCTTGCCCAAAAGCTCTTCGGTGCGGGCTCGGTTGACCCGTCGTTGCATTCGCCTCAAGACGGTGTCGTTGATGTGCTGCAGCGGCATGTCCAGATAGGGCAGCACTTTCTTGCTGGCCGCGATGGTCGCAATCAGCTCATCGGTCAAGTACATCGGGTAGAGGTACAGCAGCCGAATCCATTCGATGCCACGCACGCCCTCCAGTTCCCCCAGCAAGTCGGCCAGACGCACACGCCCGTAGAGATCAAGTCCGTAATAGGTCAGATCCTGGGCGACTAAGATCAATTCTCGCACACCGTCGGCAGCCAGTTGCTGGGCCTCGGCGATGACCTCTTCAAGAGGCTTGGTAGCGTGGCGACCACGCATTTTGGGGATGGCGCAAAACGTACAACGACGGTTGCAGCCTTCGGAGATTTTTAAGTAAGCAAAATGACGGGGGGTTACTCGTAGCCGATCGGTATCCGGCAGCGGTCGGGACGGTGCCGGTCGAAAGATGTTTCGCTGTTCTTGCAGATCTCCCAGCAGCCGGTCGGCGACTTGGGTCACCGACTCCCGTCCGAACACCCCGACCAGGGCATCCACCTCGGGAACCTCCTGCAGGATCCGCTCTTTTTCGCGTTCGGCCAGGCAGCCTGAGACGATCAAGCCGCGAAGCTGTCCGTCGCGTTTCAGCTGCGCCATCTCCTGGATTGTTGCGTAGGATTCTTTCCGGGAGGCTTCAATGAAACCGCAGGTATTGACCACAACGAAATCAGCATGTTCCGGATGAGGGACCAGCTGATAGCCCTCCAGTTGCAACAGCCCCAACATCCGCTCGCTGTCGACAGTGTTTTTGGGACAACCCAGGCTGACAAAGGCGTATCGCCCGCGCGAATTCGTGAGCTTCGAGGACGATTGCGTTGACGGTTGCGTAGACGATTGTAGGGCAATTTCTGCTTGGTCAATAATAGGGAGTAAATTCATGAGTTGCTCTCATTCTCGGATTGATCGGACGTTGCTGTCAGGATCCTAGGGCTCGATCGACTCAATCAGGAGAATGGAAATCTCCCGCTGGCGTTCCTTTGCTTCTTCTTCGTTCTCGCTCATCCATGTGAAGAGATGGGCGGGGTTGCGTCCAATCAACATCATTTCAGGGTGGCGGATCTCAAAGACTTCGCCGCTGGTCAAGTTGATCCGGAATGGACGAAACGGCTCGGGGTCGAAATACCGGAACACGTTTTTTTGGGTCATGATCGCTTCGTTCTCTGGAGAACACTTTTGTCTGCATTCCCCCGACAACAGCTGGTCTTTCAATTCCCATGATTGGTGTGATTTGGTTTGGCCTGGTCAACCACATCCTGCCACAGCTGAGGCAGACCGAGCTGAGAAGCCCAGTGGGCCAGATAATCGTAGTCAATCAGCTCTTGCTGAATCTTAAGGACCCCCAGAATATCACGAATGTGTTTCTCGGATCCTCCCTCTTCGTAGTAGACAAGCTTTTTCAGGATGACATCCTCCGGACTTGCGAACCAAGCATCGAGTCCGTCCTCAAGTTGATGAGATTGACGGCGACTGAAGCGCGATTGGTCGAATGCTGTGTCGGTTAACACGAACACATCAACCTTCAGTCCAGTGGCAGGGTGCAGGATATTGAACTGTCGCCTGTTACGAACGGCCGACCCAACTGCTTCTGGAGAGAGGGAAAAATCCTCGGCTGGAAAATAATTACAAAAGCTTGTTACCCCTTTAGGCGGTCAGTTCCACAATGATATCGATGTCGTTGGTCAGTCGAGGTTCACCATAATAACTGGTCGCCACTGGGCCGGTGATGAGATAACCCAAACCAAGCCGGTCGAATGCTTCGACCAGATAAGAAAGCAATTCAGATTGCTCCATGCGACATCCTTCTTGCCACCTCTTCCCGAACCTGGTCTTCCGACCAAGAGGGGTGTTGATTCCTCACCGACTGCTTCACAAGCTGATAGGCAAATCGCCACATGCGATGCGCCATTGCCAGCCGCTCAGCGCCCGTCTTCTGACGAAGCACCGCGGCCATTTCGTCGGTGACTGATTCCCACCCTCGATGACGAGATGCCTTGTCCATTCTTGGTTGCATTGACCTCCACCATCACAAAGTCACACCGACTGCCAGAGCTGACCAATTCGTCGGGGTCATCGGCAGCAATGGCGGTCTGCCCAGAGGTGAGACAGAACGTCACGAAGCCGACTGCCTTGAGATGCCGCTTAAACGGAGCGAAACCCGGAATTCAGAATCGTCGGGTTAGAGCTCTTTTTCTTGCTGCAAGCGTGCCAAGGTGGACCGGAAAAGGGGGTTCCGTGGGGCCAGCTGGACTGCTTGGCTGGCATACTGTCTGGCCAGCTCTTTTTGATCCTGCTGTTCCAGGGCCAAAGCCAGCCCGTGGAAGACCATCGGGCTTCTGCTGCCCAACTTGAGACACTGCTCGAGTTGTTTCTGGGCCTGTTCCCACTTCCCAACAGCGATGAGCATGTCTCCGGCTAAAAGTGGAAAGGTGGGATCCTTGGGCATCAGCCCGGCAGCTTGATTGAGGGCTCCCAAGGCCAACTCGGGCTTTTTGGCATCGCCAGCGGCCAGGGCCAGGGCATGCCAGGCCCTCACTGAGCCTTGATCGGCCTTGACGGCCTGTGTGAGTTGCTCAACTGCTTGGGCCGCCTGGCCGGCCTGGTGCAGCAGGAGCCCGTAGTTGTAACGGTAAACAGGCCGATCAGGGGCTTCTTGGACAGCCTTGGCCAGCAACTGCAGGGCTTCCTCCCGACCCTGAGGTTGATGAGCTAACACAAGTCCTAAGGCGTAGTTGTTTTCCGGATGGTCAGGTAGCACCTCAAGGCCTTCACGCAACACTTTCTCGGCGGCTTGGGGGTTTTGCTGCCCTTCGTAGGTTGCCGCAAGCTGCTCACGGGCGACGTAGAACTGAGGGTTGATCTTCAGCGCGTTTTGATAGTGCTGGACGGCCTGGGCAACATCACCACTGTAATAGGCCAGTTGTCCCAATTCATAATGGGCTCCGGGTTGGTCTTGTGCTTCGAGCAAACCCTCTTGGAATTCTTGGATCGCTTTGTCCAACTTGTCTTGCAATTCCGCAGGAACTCGGACCGGCTGACCGGCCGCGACGGCTGTGGCGGCGGTGATCCGCACTGCTCGGAACGGGTCAGTCAGTAGTGAGAGAGCTCGCCGGCGTTCTTGGGGACCCCGGTTTTGCAGTGCTCGCAGTGCTCCATAACGGACCAGCGGTTCCGGGTCATCCAGAGCACGGGCCAAAGCTCTACGGATTTTCGAACGGTCTGCCGGTCTGTCTGGTTGTTGGCCCAACAAAGCCGCAGCACTCGCCCGGACAAAAGGACCGACATCAAACTCCCCGGAATCCCGGTTGAGCAGCTTGATCAGCTTGCTTGCTGCCCCAGGCTGGTTTTCACGCCCTGCGTGAATTCCCACTCCAAAATGCTCGGGCCGCTGCTTGACTTGGCTGGATTCTCCGTACCACTTCTCCACAGCAGCCGCAGCCCACTGGGGGGTTTCCTCTTTCTTGGTATGGCACTGGTTGCAGGCATTCGGCGTGCCCAGTTGGACCGACAGATCCGGGCGAGGAATCCGAATGCTGTGATCCCGCCGAGGGTCGACCTCCATGTAGGTTGTCTCGGGCATGTGGCACTCCACACAGAGACTTCCCTTGGAGTTCACCTCGTGAAAGTGGTGCAATGGGGTATCGTACTTGCCGGGCGTATGGCAACGAGTGCAAAGCTTGTTGCCTGGAGCAAGAACTTTGGTCGTATGAGGGTCATGGCAATCGGTACAACGAATGCCCTTGCGGTACATCTTGCTCTGCAGAAATGATCCGTAGACGTAGCCCTCGTGCTCGGGGCGAAGTTGACCATCGCAGTGATAGACCCAGTCGGATTGGCCTTCTTCGTCGAAGAAGCGGTCGTCCAAAAGAGCTGGGAGGTAGTGGTCCAGGTAACGATCGCCTCCGTGCGAGCTGGGGGCGAGGTTGCGTGCCCGCCGTGAATGGCACTTGGCGCAGGTTTCAATCTGCAACAGTTGTTGGGCCTTTTCTTTGCCCTTGAATTTGGGAAGCCCATAGCCTTGCGGGCCATCCCAAGACGGATGCATAGCCTCAGCCAACTCCACATGATGGCTGCCCGGTCCGTGACAGGACTCACAGGAAACGTTGATTTCGTGCCAAGAGGTCTGGAACGTGTCCGTCTTGAGGTCGTAGTTCTTCTTGACGCCGGTTGAGTGGCAATCGGCACACATGTGGTTCCAGTTCATGGCTTGTTCGGTCCAGTGCAGCGGATCTCCTGGAAGAATCCGCTCGTCTTCTGGATCTAACAAAAACCATTCCTGCTTTTCGGTGTCCCAAGCGACGGACAGAGCTTGGAGTCGACCATCAGGGAACTCCACCAGATACTGCTGCAGAGGTTCCACCCCGAAGGTGTACTTGACCTCAAAGGTTTTGATCTTTCCGTCGCGGCCTTCGGTTGCGACCAGGTACTTTTCGCCTTGCCGGAACATCCGTGAGGTCACCCCATAGTGGGTGACGGATACCCCCGAGAAATCTCCGCGGACTGTTTCGGGGGTGGCCTTCTTCATGGCCAGATCGTGATGTGATCCTTCCCAAGCTTGGCCCTCCAGGCGGTGGCACCTCACGCATTGGGCCGTGCCCACGTAGTTGGGGGCTTCTGTGTACTTGGCAGCAGCATTGGAGAAGGGAGATTGAAAGTAGATGATTCCGGCAGCCAAGGCCGCTACGACTACAATTCCCCCCACAGGTCCCAGCCAGACCCACATGCGGGGTTGTTGGTTAGGGGGAGCTGTTTCCGACTTTGCCGGTGTGGGAGAGGGCGACGAGCTTTCCGCAACGGTTGCGTCTTGCGCAGGAGCGTTGACGGGGGCTGGCGCGGGACGAGAGGAGCGGCGAGAGCGTCCGGATTTGGTACGTCGGGACACGGTTCGTTCAGTTCGGGGCAACAAGGTGTCAGCTGACAGGGTTTGGGTTCAGGGAGCGTTCAAGCCATTTTCAGGTTGTCTCTGGCAACAACAATCAGGAAAATCTTCCTGGTAGTAACAGGTTGGGTAGTAACAGGTTGGGCAGTAACAGGTTGGGCAGGGCCTGGTTGGGCTCTGCCAGTTCGGGCCGAGGCCACGCCCTCCAACTGTTGAGTGGTCGCCGGAAAGACAAGAAGACCCTTTTCTGGTTGAATTTGTGGCCAAGGCCACCGTTTCAACTCGTGCAGTGCCCTCCATCTAGCTTAGTGGGCCGGTCCGGAAGACGACAAGAGTGGGGCTGGATTTGAGCGGGCCCCTTTCCCATGCTGTTGGTCGTCGGCCTGCACGCCTGAGTCCTCGGGTCGGCAGCTTGGCACCCTGAACTTGACATCTTGGGGAGACTGGTTGTGAACGCAGCTTGGAGATGGTTGATGCTAAAAAGCTCAGCAGGGGGCTGGCTCGTTGTTCTGGTGCTTTTGGTGAGTTTGGGAGGGCCACCTCGGCAATCGGCTGGCCAGACCATCGACGAGGAAACCTCGCCAAGTCAACAGCCTCAGCCAGCTGAACAAGCCCAGGCAGCCAGCCAAGCCAAGGCAGCCAGCCAAGCCAAGGAGCCACCTCAGTTGTTCGTGTTGGAGTTTGCTGGAGAGAAAATGCCCATTTCGGTGGATCAACCCTTCCCCACGGAGAAACTCGCTCGTGCCAAGACGGCGACTTTGCGGGTCCTTCCTTATCGGGTCTTTCAACACGGTGGGGTCTCCTTCCGGTATCCGCGGGAATACACATTCGAAGCCGATCTGGAGACGCCGGGCGTGGCGATTTGGACGCTGTCGGGGACGAGTTGTGTGCTGACGATCAACATTTACCGAGGCAATCCCAACCACCAGAATCTTAGGAAGCAAATCGCCAGTTACCTGATGCTGCAATACAGGGGCTCGCGTCCAACTCGCAAGCCGGTCTCCTGGAAGCTCGATCAACAGCAGATCACCGGAGAGCAAATCGCTGTCACTGTGGCCGGAACATTTCTCCAGCAGGAACTGTACTCCTTGCCGGCTGGCGGAGATGCC
Organism: uncultured Pirellulales bacterium; assembly: GCA_964648025.1. Classification (GTDB taxonomy): domain Bacteria; phylum Planctomycetota; class Planctomycetia; order Pirellulales; family Pb10988; genus CAZYKP01. The sequence continues at coordinate 14,875 of CAZYKP010000147.1, forward strand.
ATTGTCTTGGTGGTTCAAGATACCCCCCAAGAGAACGGCGATCCGAGCCAGGACCGCGTTCGAGCCGGCAAGCTGTTCGAGGAGACATGGCGTGTGCTCAAACCCTGAGCCGAGCTGACTGTCTTCTGGTGGCTGTTGGCCTGGGCTGTCCTTTTCGGCTTGTTGGAACCGCTTGGCCAACAAGGGGTTAAGGAGGGCTTGGACAAAGGCTCGTCAACTCGGGTTTCCCCATGCGGTCGTTTGGGATATAGTGACCATGACTTTGACGCGGGGTGGAGCAGCCAGGTAGCTCGCGAGGCTCATAACCTCGAGGTCGTAGGTTCGAATCCTACCCCCGCCACTTGTTTTGACGGTAGCGAAATCCGGCTACCGCCGAGTTATACGAAAGGCCGACGCCGAGAGACGTCGGCCTTTCTGCGTTCTATGGCCGGTTCTGCCAACGACTTGCGACTCGGCTGGGCGTCGCTGGTCGTCTCTCCCTTCAAGTCGCGAGCGACTCCGCGCCCGCCGTTTCGCCGCCCCGCGGACCAGATCTCGGCCCAAACTCTCGGTTGTCTCTTGGTCTCGCGCCGCCTGGGTTAACGGCTGTTGCCCCCGCTCTTTCGCTCACAACCACCGGGCGTTGCTTTCGGAGAGCGGTCCGCACCGGCTTACGCAGACGGCTCGCGAACCCGCCTCGTTGCCGCCATTGAAGCTGGGAAGCGGCTATGGTGCGGAGATCGCCTTTAACGCCAAATCGACACGCCTGATTTAGGAATTTCTCTAGTCCTCAGAGATCGCCAGGGAGCCAGTTCGGTCGGCGCACATTTTAGGCTGCGGCCGTAGAGACCCGGTGTCGAACGCGGCTGACGGGGTCGGCGCCGGGTGAATCTGACCCGAGGTCGAAACGGCACCATGCTAACCCGTCCCCGCGAGCTTGCAGCGTGGTAGTTCGGATATCGTGAGCGGGTGCTCGCACGAGGGTATATCGCTGCGCCACGATGCACTATCGAAGGCAGTTCGGGGATGCTAACCGGGTGCATAGACGGCGGTCGCGCGATGGGGCCGCGAAGCCCGACTTTAACCGGCGCGCGAAGTCCCGGTTTCCAGGCTTGCTCTAGCCGATTGAGGACGTACAATACCGGGCCCTCTGACACAGATTTCAGATGACAGGCGAGTGCCGCAGTCTTCGCCTCGCCGCTCTACTGACGCGATCTTGCGGGTGCCTTTCTTGTTTGCCGCTATTGTCCAACCCTTATGTTTGGCAGCCCTACCAAAAGGAAATCATCGATGAGCAGTAACTACGACTACTCGGCCTTTCAGCCAACAGATATGCCGCTGCAGGACTGGCAGGATAACCCCGCCCCGCAGCAACTCGTCAAGACTCAGCCCCAACAGGATCTGAGTAAGTTCGTCGGCAAACACATCATTTACACGTACGCCAATGGCTGGCATTACGAGTACTACT
>CAZYKP010000148.1:0-13969 GCA_964648025.1 uncultured Pirellulales bacterium
GTTTGGCATCTTTGGGTCATCGGCCAGGCGGCTTCTTGCGTTGGGCTCGCTTTCGCTTCTTCAGGTTGGCATCGACGCTGTCGTTGTCAGTGAAGGTTGGTGGTTTGGCTGCCTTGGACTCCCCTTTTGCGTGGAGCAGTTGCTTGAACCGTTCGACTTCCTCTTGCAAGCGCAGGTTCATCGTAGTCAGCTGCTGAATTTGGGCAGCTTGCTGTTCAATCACCCGATCACGGGCGGCCAACTCTCGGAAAAAGTCCTGCTCGTCCATGCCCCGAATTTTACACCGGTACTGATTGCGCCGGAAGAATCGGTTGCACTGGGGGCATCGGGCTAATCACCCTGCCACGAAAATGGACACTTACGTGTTGAGGATGTGGAAGTCTGGTTGGCTTGTAATCCAACGGGACACCTGGACAATTGAGGCGAGGATCACTGTTCTTCTACGCGACCCTTCATGGCTATTCAATGCTCCACTCAAGGGCTACGCTGAGTCGCTGATGATCCCCGGCTCAGGATGGTGAGATTTCCTCACAATACCCGTTCACCGGGCTTGATGAGAGATCAGGCGACTGTACTTATCCGCCAATTGCTTTGAGCCCTCGGAGAAGTTGCCATTGGGGCCCCAGAAGCCACCGTCGATAGAGACTTCGATTTCGTAGAAATATCCGTACTTGTCTGGATTGTCCCCGATGGCATTTTTGGTGATCGTGATGGAATACGTCGCGTTGCCCCAATCGAAGATAGCGTTCTTGACCGCTCCCAGGTCACGAGCGTTTTGGGCGACCCGAACCTGCCGTGCATCCAGGACTTCCCCCAATTCATCCCACAGTTTCTGTTCCAGGTTGTTCCGCTGCCTGTGAAATGGCCGAACTTCGAAGCGTTGTGCGCCGTCACGATCCTCCGCAGCGTTGATCCCGTCGATGTGCTTCTTCTCCACCGCAAGATACTCCTTGCGAATACGCTGAAGAACTTTGTTGACGCGTTGGACCTTGTCTGGTTGCAGGTCCAGCGTTTCAACGAAGTTATCTGAGAGGACCGGCTTGTCGCCAACGAATGTGATGGCATCCTCCGCTGCTTCGAGTCTCATCCTGACAGTCCCTAAGACCAACTGGATGAGATCGATGTCGTCAGAGCCATCTTTCCTTTCGCCCCAAAACCGCTTCCAGCGGGGATCCAAAGTAGGACCGCTTTCTGCCTGGACGGATTGGTCGACCGCGGAGACTTGAGTTTTCCGTTGCACCGTGTACTGCTGGCCGTCGAAGGAAATCTCAACCGCGACTGTATGCTCACCAAACGGAAAGAGGTTTTTGATCGCAAGATAGCGACGGGCCACGCGTTTCTGACGCTCGGTGCAGACCTGGTCAAACTGCTGCCAGAATCTTGCTTTCAGCTCATCCAACTCCTGAGCAAAGGCGGCAATCTCAAACTGCACCAGATCCTCATTGTCACGAATCGTTATTGTATGTTTCTTCTCAAGTGCCAGATACTCTGCCCTGTGAGCAACCATGATGTCATTGGCTCGCGCTGTCTGCTCCTCGGTAAAGTCCAGCGCATCAATCTGCCGAGGGGTGAGGTTGAAGGCGGAGAGACCGAGGCCAGCCAATGCGGCGACGATCATGGAGACCAAACCGACCAGTTGCAGTTTTGTCCAGGCCATTTTTGCAAGCGCTCCTTGAACCATAAGGCTGACATTTGTTGAGACTGCCGTGGCAACCGCGCCGTTTGCGGCAACGGTGAGAACCGATGATCCGAGGCTGGCCGGGATACTTGCTGCGGATGCGTGCTGTGCGAGTGTGGCCGACAAGACGGCGGCACTCAGCAGGATCCCGCGACGTCGGAATCGCCCGCGCAGTTGGTCAATCGCTCGAGCGAGGCAGGTGGACACCGCGGAGGCGGACATTCCCAGAAGGCTCGCGGTCTCGCCAGTCGACTTGCCCTGGAGATACCTCAGCACGACAACATCCCGGTGTTTCTGGGAGAGTCTCATCAGCGCCTCATCCAACTCAGGCTGCAAGTCATTCCAAACCTCCTCGGTTTGCTGATTGACCGATCCATTCATGGTGCCGGCCTCCGCTTCGCGGCGTTTGCGACGTGCTGAACTTCGAACGAATTCCCGCGAGACAAGTGCCGCAGTGCGATACAGCCAGCCTGCCAGCACGGTGCCGCGTTTCAGCTTCCGGCATTTCTTGAGAAATACGATGAAAGTTGCCTGAGTGGCATCCTCGGCATCCGCTGCGTTTCTGAGGACACGGAGACATGTGGCGTAGACTATCGTTCGGTGCTGCTCGACTACCGCACGGAGGGCTTCAGCATCGCCTTCGGCGGCCAACTCGATCAGGCATCGAGCCTCATTCTCGTTCTGCACGGCATCCTTCATGCGGGCACTCCCGGTCATCTGTTTAGAAAGAGATGGCCGCCAAATCTGCATCCGTCACAAGAAAAGAGGCATTTGGCAGGTGTTCTGGACCGCACACTCCTGCGTCCCTGCCAAGAGCATCCCGCTGTTGAGCGGAACGACCCCTCGCCCGAGGCGAAACGCACCGCCGCCACGCCTCCGGGTCCCTGCCCTCATTGTCGTCAGCTAGAAAGACCTTCAGTGCCGTCAGAAGAAACGTACCAAAGCGACCGCGGCTGCGGTCCGCCTGGCCGATGGCCTCTACCTCCAACAGGTGGGCTAAGAAGCCCGGTGTGAGAGCCTGTGCCTCGTGGATATCGCCCACGCGACGGCGAACATAGGCTTCCAGGGAATACCAGGAGCCCATACACAGGCGGGTCAGGGCCTGCCCGGCCTCCTGCCCCGCGGCACCGCCAGCGGCCAACACAACACTCCACTCGATTGTCGCAAGACGGTCGGCTTGAGGGGCCTGTTTGGGAGGGGTCTGGACCATCGCTGTCGTCTCAAGGCAAGGTTAAGCGGGTGTTGGTTTCAGCAGAACGAACACCCGATTCCCGGTCAAGCGAAGCTGGGCCGGACCCTTCACAATCGGGTTACCGTCTCGTCTCCCCGTCTGCCGTTCGGCGGTGACAGCCCAAAGCACTTCGCGCTTTTCTCAACCAGGGCGTTATATCTGCGGGACTCGGACGTCTCGTGGTGCACCCGCTGCTTTTCTGGACCCGACGTCGGGTCCGATAGACAATGAGGCCGTGTTCGAGGAACACCTCACAAGGGCTGCTTTGATGAGACTAGTGCTGATTGTTGGCCTTTCCGCTTCGCTGAGTTTAGTGCCGTCCGTTGATCTGCGGGCCGCGCCGGGTGACGACCTTAGGGTCCCGGGGGATGCACGGCTGAGGCCTGCTGGAACGGCCAACCTGATTCCGTCCAATGCGGGGTTGGTCCTTTCCATCCGCAACCTCAAGGATCTGGTCAAGCGGGGCGACCAATTTCTGAAGAAGCACCAGATTCAGGGCCTTGGAGGCAACGCGAAACTTCGTTTGGCCACAATCGTCGACTTGTGGGTACTTCCTTACCTGCAGCTCGGACCGGGACTGGATCGTAGCAAGCCGATACTTTTATTGGTTCCACCCCCATCAGAGGACAACCCCAGGGTCGAAATCGACAATGCGGTGCTGACGGTGCCTGCAACAGACGTGACCCAGATGACTCGGAACTTTGGTTTTCCCCAGGTACCCGCGGACAACGAGATCGTCGAGATCCCCGACAGTCCGAGAAACACACCGCTGCGTTATGTGATGCTCAAGGGCCGCCGAGCGTATCTGAGTCTCCAGACACGGGGGCTGGAATCGCTCATGAAAGGCAAGCCGATCTCGGAGCAACTGACACTCCGGGAGCTTGAGCGGATCAGCTCCGCCGATGTTCTGCTGGGGAGTTCGGGTCAAACTTTGGGGGAGGGATTTGGGGAAGCGGTGGGCCGGCTGCTTGCCAGTGACTGGTTCTCCAATGACGAAGTGGGTAAGGAGGCGGGAGCCCAACTGAAGGTGATGGCCGAAGCTATCCACTTCGGCGCTCTGGCGGCGCGTTTGCAGGACGATGGGCTGAAATTCGAGTTACAGACCATCTTTGAGAAGACCCAGCGCGACGAGATCGCCAAACTGCTCACGGAGCTTTCCGGAGGAGGCCAAGCCAGCTCCTTGAGCGGTCTCCCCTCGCCGCAAGGGGCCTGGCGACCGGTCTTGGCCTATGCCGCCCGGGGGACAGGAAAGCGCAATGTGGCCTTCGCCCGCAGTTTGCTCAGGCTCGGTCTGGCCTCGCTCCCCGGCTCGGAGGAGTGGTTCGACACTGCCAGCCGAGATCAACTGGCCCGCCTGTTCTCCAGTGTGTGGCAGCAACTCAACGGCTCACGAGCAGCCGTCTACGTCAAGTTCAGCGACCAACAGAATCAACCCCAAGGCGCGTTGAAGGCGACTCAGGCAACCGCCTTTCTCGTTCTGGACCTACATCCGGAACCGTTTCTCAACGACCTGCCCCAGCTGATTGAGCAGCTCAACACCACCGGGAACAAGCTGGCCCAGAATACCGGGACTGCGGCAGTCACCTTCCGCTACCAGCCGGACGCCGAACGGATTGCCGGAGTGGCTGTGGGTCATCTCACCCTGGAGAACTTGGGTGTCGAGCCCGAACAAATTCAACCCCTCCCGCGACTGTTGGGCGAGAGCTGGAACCGGTTGCGGCTGGTGCCTGTCGGCAAGCACCTGATCGTGCAGGCCGGCTCCGAGAACGATTTGCTGGCCCATCTGCTCAACAACATCCGCACCCAGGAGGGCGGTCTGGCCGACGATCCGGCCTTCAAGGATCTGAATCAGCGGTTGGGACGATCGCGGAAAGTTGAGTTTCACGTCGATCTCTCACGGTATGTGCCTCTTGCCGAGTTCGGATCCCGCCGGAAACCGGGATTGTCACCCGAACAAATCAATGAACCAGCGATGACCTCGCTGGGACTAACCATCACCCCGGAGAGCTTGCAAGTCGATTTCTGGTTCCCAGGCTCGGAAGCCGCGATCGCTCTAGGGATCTTTGGATACCGTTAGTTCGACCTCTGACCCATGGCGGGCTGCGACGGTTTGAGGACACATGCCAGGGGGCTTCCCCTGAGGTCTTGCTCGTGACAACCGCAGCGTTCAATTCCGTGAGTACCGAGATCACCTCACTGATTCCCTGAAAGAACGGCAAGGTTATCGCAGGCGTATCCTTTCGGAACGGGTCGTTAGGGCTTGGCCGGTGCTTGCTTCGCTTCCCGGATGCTGAGGTCGCCGTAAACGACACGGAACGTCTCTGAGCCTTTGGGCTTGTACCAGAAGATCGGGCGATCCTTGTCTCCGAGCTTGACTCCGCCGACGTAAGTATAGTCGATACCCCGCTGTTTCAGGATTTCAGTGAAGATGGTCGAAAGCAGGAGGTCCTCCACAGTCTGGCTCATCTCCGGGTCTGTGTTTTCACCGACGCCGTCGTTGAACGGCGTCTTGCCGGGATTGGCCTTCACCCGTGCCTCGCTGAGCGTCAGGACCATTTCCGCGGTGTCGAGAGTGAGAGGGAAGTGGCCATCGGTTTGATCGGCGTAGACGCGAAGTGCTTGGACCAGGTCCTCGAGGGTTGGCAGGGCCTCTGGGCCCAAGATTCCCCAAATATCTGTGATCATTTGCTGATAGCCGGCAGGCGGCTCAAGCGAGAACAGCTTGGGGTCCAACTTCTGGTTGTATTTGAAGTTCTCGAGGGTGACCTTTGTGGCCTCGTTATCCAGGGTGTACTCCACCCGTATGGGTAGGACCGTCTCAGCGTCGGCCCAGATATCGACGTACTCGTAGAACTCTAACACCTTAGGGTCGTGAATACGGTAGCCGATCGCGGACCTGCCGTTGAATTGCTTCTCGCCGAGCTTCGCGTACTTGATCTCACCAAAGGTATTGTTCTTCGCAGCGCGACGCAAATGTTGCTGCATCTGTCGGAGAAAAACCGCCGGTTGCTCGATGATCTTCAACTCAGAGAACCCCTCGAGCAGCTTCGCTGCTTTGTCCTTCGGAACGAGAAAGAGCGCTTTGTCGGCGGCGAAGTCCGCGATAATCACCTCATCAGGATATTCGACACGGAGCTGGCCGGGGAGTTGCGCGATACACTTCGCCTTGACTGATGTTTCGGAGTCTTCTTCAAGTTCCTGGGTGACGACGGTGACCTCGAAGCTGGCGTTGTCGACCTTGAGGATTGCTCGAGCGATGTCCTCAAACGCCAGCGCCCTGTTTGAGTTCAGCATCGAGTTCGTCAAGATTCCAAGAGCCACGACTGCGGCAATGGACGCGGCGATTTTCATGACGGTGGTTCCTTTGAACTGAAGGATTGGGGTTGGGCGTGTCTGTGGCACGCAGACGGTTCGCTTGTCATAGGCGTCCAGCGTCTGTTGGCGTAGCTGGTCGCGGTGGCGTTTGTTGATCGGCGGGTCGGTGTTGAGCAGCTTGATCATGTCGATGATGTCTTGGTCGGAGTGGCTCATAGGGAACCCCCTTTCGCGAAGGCAGCTTGATCGGCGTCAAATCGGTCGCGGAGTTTCTTGAGAGCTCGGCTAAGTGCGACGCGGACCGTGCCGGGCTTGAGTTTCAAGATCGCGGCGATCTGTTCGTGTGGCAGATCCTGCATAAACCGCAGACTGATCAGCGTCTGGTCGCGAGGCTCGAGTTCCAAAAGCGCTTCGGAGACTGCCTGCCAATCGAGGTGGTCGACACTGTCGCGGGTCTCGGTCGAGCCGATTCGCTTGGACAGGGCGGCGGATTCGAGCAGGCGTCCCCGACGCTCGAAGCTTCGCAGGTATTCGTTGATGCGGTTGGTTGCGATGGTGTAGAGCCATTGGCTGAACTCCCCCTCGGATTCACCGCGAAAGGTGTCGATCTTGGTTGCAGCCGCGAGAAAGACATCACTGGTCAGATCTTCACCAACGGACTGAGAGCCCAGTCGACGGCTGCAATAGCTGAGGATCCGCGGGTAATACCGATCGTAGAGCGCGGCAAAGGCCTCTCGGTCAGTCTGCACCCGTCGGACCAACTCGTCTTGCTCGAGATCGGATGATTCGTCTGTGGTGTTCATGCTCTCCAAGATGCGCAAGAGACAGGGGCGTTACACCAACAACGAAAAAGTGCTTCATCGAGCACCTTCAGGAAAACCCCGTCGAGGACCTTTGGGGGTAGCCGCACTGGTAAGCGCCCACCAGAACCAGCGTTGACAACCAAGTTACCTTATCGTGTACGCGGATTTCCACACACGATTTGGAGGTCAACATGGCTCGTTCCAACCCTGCCAAGGTCGCCTTGTGGCGAAAGCGTCTGCGTGACTTTCCCAATTCCGGGCTCACCGTCGCTCAGTTTTGTGCCCAGGAGGGGGTCTCGGTCCCCAGCTTCTACCAGTGGCGACGAAAGCTGAATCAACATCCGGATCCAACTCGCGAGAGCCCGCCAGCTTTCCAACCCATCTCCGTCGTCCCTTGCGGAATCATCACTCTGCTGTTTCCCAACGGAACTTGGCTGGAGGTCCCTGCTGCTGACCAGCAAGCCTTGCACGCTGTCCTTCATGCCGTCTTGAACCATCACGAGCATCCCGTGACAGGAGAGCCGCGATGCTGACGGTTCCTCCCTCGGTCTCCATCTTCCTGTACACAAAACCGACGGACATGCGCAAAGGGTTCGACGGACTGTCTGGTCTGGTGCGAGAACAGTTTCAGGCCGACCCAACCGACGGGAGCCTGTTTCTGTTGGTCAACCGCCGCCGCGACCGTCTCAAGATCCTGCATTTCGATGGGACCGGCTTTTGGCTGTACGACAAACTCCTGCTACAAGGGACCTTCGAGTGCCTTGAGTCCGATCAACCCTGCGTCACTCTCGATACCGCCTTGTTCGCCATGCTCTTGTGTGGCGTCTCTCTGACCAGCCCCCGACGCAAACGCTTCAGCAAAGCCGCTTGACGGAAATCGTCTCGGCCAAGAGATTCTGGAACTCCAAACTGCCCATCATAATACCATGGGAGGCTTTTCTTATTATATTTTTACGAAAAGGAGTTGTGCATATTGAAACCTAAGTTATAGTGATCGTCATAAACGCTTCATTGCAGCCCTCATCCGAATCGACTGAACCGCCCGAGGATCTCCAAACGGCTCGGGCCTTGATCGCCGAGCTGACCCAAAAAGTCAACTCGCAAGAACACAAGCTCCAGTTGCAAGATCGCACGATTCAAGCTCAATCGGCGACAATCGATTCTCACGAGTGTACCATCGCCGAGCTTCAGCAACACAAGCAGGAACTCGAACTGACCGTCGCTGAACTGCTCCAGCGGGCGTTCCGGAATCGAAGCGAACGATACCTCAATAACCCTCGTCAATTGCAGCTTGACTTCCAGAACACGGATGAGGCAGCGGACGCCGCAGAAGGCCTGGCTGCTGCCCTGGAAGAAGCCGAGCAAAGCCTTCGTCGACGCCGCCCAAGTCGACCGCCCAACCGACGCAACGAGCAGCTTCCAGAGCACCTGCCTCGGTACGAGGTGGAGATCGAAGTCCCGGAAGATGAAAGGGTCTGCGAAACTCATGGGCCGAAAAAGCTCATCGGTTATGATACGACCGAAACCTTAGAATTCGAACGCCCCAAACTTCGTGTGCGGGTGACCAAGTATCCCAAGTATGCTTGCGCGGAGGAGCCGAGCTGTGGAGTGGTCTCTCCTGAGCGACAAATCGGTTTGGTTGAGGGGCACCGGTATGATACAAGTGTCGCAGCCGAGATCATCACGGGGAAGTATGCCTATCATCTCCCGGTCTATCGTGAGCAAGACTATTTTGCTGGAAGTGGTTGGGCTCCAAGTCGATCTACTCTGTTGAACATTTTGGTCGCTGCTGCTGCGGCGATTCGTCCTCTGATCGCTTGCTTCAGAGATTGGGTGCTCGAGAGCGGCAAGATAGGAACCGACGAGACGAGAACAACCCTACTGCTCCTCGAAACAATCCCCAAGCCCGAGAACGGTGACCCCAAAAGCCAACGGATTTACGAGGTCTTTAGCAAAGCGTGGGCGGACGGAGAACCCAGCGTGTCTGGGCGAATGTGGGCCTACCGGAGTCTGACAGTCCCTCTGACTGTGTTTGACTTCACTGTCAGCCGGCATCGGGATGGTCCGGATTTCTTTCTGAAAGGTTTTCAAGGAACGTTGTTGGCCGAGTGTTATGCAGGCTATCAGCAGATTGAGTTGCGAACAGATGGATCCATTCAGCGAGCAGCTTGTGTTGCTGATGCACGGCGAAAGGTGTACGACGCTCGCGAGAACTATCCGAAAGAGGCAAGCTGGCTGCTGGCACGATTTCAGCAACTCTACGATGTAGAGGATCGAGCCAAAGGGCTGATCTCGGAAGACCGAGTCCAGCTGCGCCAGAGCGAGGCGTTGCGGATCTGGAAAACGTTAGGTGACTGGCTGGAAGGTTCGCAAGCTCGTGAGATTCTTCCCAAGAGCAAACTGGGTCAGGCTCTTCTTTATCTTCGCAATCATTGGGATCCGTTGCAAGTTTACCTGAGTGACGGAATGCTCCCGATCGACAACAATGAGGTGGCGCAGTTAATGAAGCAGGTTGCGATAGGGCGGAAGAATTGGCTGTTCGTGGGAAGTGTGGCAGCAGGTGAACGGGCGGCGGACTTTCTTTCTCTCATCAGTAGTGCCTTGAGGAATGACTTGGATGTATCGGCTTATGTGAAAGATGTCTTAGTCCATCTAAGATGACGCTGTTCCTGTTGCCATGAAGCGCCCCAGTTCCCGCGGTCCTGGTCGAGGCCGGCCACCACAGTTCGGTCGGGGTTCCGGTCGTGGGCGGAGTTTCCGTCCGCACAGTCCGTTCAGCACCCGCTCATGGAGTGGTTTCGGTCACCGCGGTCCTCAGCGCGGGCCGGGGGCAATGAGTTTCCGCGGGTTTGGTTATCGGGGTTCGTTCGGATGGAGCCGCCTGGGGCTCTTCAGCCGCAGATCTTCGTTTGGTGCACGCGGTCCCTGGAGCCGATTTGAATGGCGACGTGGCGGTCCACCGAGCTTCCCTGGACACAAGTTCTGGGGCCCACGGGCGTGGGGCCCCTTTGCTCGCAGACCCGGCGGCCCGCCGCGTCGCTCTCGAGGCCCGAGTGCCCGAGGGGATCGTGCCCACGGTCACCAACATGGTGATCGGCGACGAGGCCATTCTGATCGCAGAGACGGCCGTTCTGATCGAAGAGAGGGCCACTCGGATCGCGAACATAGGCATTCGGACCGGAAACACGACTCCTCCCGAGATTCCGACCGCCGACCCAGCGGACCACCGAGCTTTCGCGGTTCCTGGTCACGCGGACCGAGTGCCTTCTGGCGAGGGGACTCCGATCGGCGACCTGGTGGTCCGCCAAGATTCCGTGGTCCCTGGTCGGGTGGTCCTTGGCCAGGTGGCTCGGGGCCGGGCGGTCCTGCGCCAGGCGCGGGTCGATCTCGGGGGGATTCGGATCGCCGCGATCCTTGGGGGTTTCGTGGCCGACGCCTCAGGCCCGGAGGCGAGCCCTGACCGCGATGATGATCGGCGCGGCGACAGAAGCGACCGCGATGGTTCGGATGACGACAAGGCTGCGCGCGGGCGCTCGAACTCCGAACGTACCATGCGGGGACGACCCAGTTTCGGGCCAGGACGGTCGCGAGGTGGCCCTCCCAGTTTCCGAGGGCGAGACCGTGACGATGACCGAACTGACCGTAAAGATCATGATGATTCAGACCGCGGAGAGCTCGACTCCGAACGTCGGAGGTCCATGAGCCGCTTTGGCCCTCCTGGCTTTGGCTGGGGACCTCGTCGCCCTGGTTTCGGTGGTGGCTTTGATCGCGGAGGGTTCGGTTCCCGGCCTCCTGGCTTTCGCCCCCCGCCTCGCGAGTCGTCCGATCCTGATGACTCCCAGTCCCGCTCTCGATCACGCCCGCCGTCCGATTCCTCGAATTCCAGCCGTACCTCAGACGACAGTGTCGCAAGCATCGAAGAAGCCTGATTGAGCGCCGGGCGTGGCACAGGGCAACGTGGCCTCACCCGGCGATTGAGTTGCTTTCCCCAGAGCAATCGGCCTTCGGGCTCACCGGAGGAGATTGATGATTGACGCGATGATGCCGTTGGCTGAAAAGTTCGGTGCCTTTAGGACGTTGTGTTGCCTTCCCGGTCCGTCGTTTGATCAGGTTAGGAGTCCTCGACCCTTCGGTCTCCCACGGGCACGGGGAAGCGAGTGCGGAGTTTTGGGAGACTCAACCCAGTTCCATTCACTCGGGTGCTGAGGCAATGGCAATCATCGCGATCCAGAAGTGAGCGGGAAGCGTGCCCCGCACCCCACGACCGCTCGCAGGTGGACGTCCTCCGGGGTATTCCCTGACTGTTGGAGCTCCTCAACTGCGGCCTCCTTGAATCGCGGGCCTGAAGGCAGTCCGCACAACCCTTGGACTCGACTGTTCCCGATTCGTGCGATGACACAACTCGTTCCCGGGCCAAATTTGCCGCACTCGGTTGGCCTAAATCAAGGCACCAAAGACCGGTCCTAGCCTTGAAAGCCTTTGCCTCGCCTACTTCAAAGTCTAGGATAAAGATAGAGGAAGAGGTGAGAGGATCACCTTTTGCGGCCCCTACACATGTCATTTCGCAACCACTGCTTGGAGGTTGGGTTACGAACAGATTCTCAAGCAGAATGCCAGAGTGATGGGGTTCCAAGAGCCTCGATCAATCGAGTCTTCGATTGGGTGGTCACCTTGACCAACCCTTAATGTCGACGAGCCAGCGGTGAGGAATCCTTTCTTAGAAGACCGCTGACCTACTCATTCTCAGTGCCGCACCTGGAACCTCGATGGCCTGACAATCTGCCTTGCGCCTCGGTAAGGAGATTGTTATGTTTGCCTTTCTTTCGCACATGCTTTCGCCCGTACTTAAGGCGAGGCCACCCCGCAAGGGACCTCAGGATCTTGCGATGGAGCCTTTGGAAGAGCGTGTTTGCTTGAGCGTGGCGGGACCCGACACAGAGGTTGCTACCCTCCCTAGTCCCGAACCGGTGACAGTTTCTGTTTGGAACCAGTATCTCATTGTTGGGACAGCCAACAGCGAAACCGCCAAAGCGGTCAACGTGCAGGACGGAGACCTCGGGGCTGACATCATCCTGTTATCGGCGCCGGTTGAAGGCGACAATGTCGGTCTCAACCTGAATGACGTGTTTCTTAACAACGCCGGGAGCCGTTGGGTCAATGTGGATGATACCCACAACAGCAGTTCCGACTACCTCCCCGCCGCCGCAACCATTGTCGAGGGTGTCTCCTGGACAGGTGATGTTGCTCTGACCAGTCCGAACGCCAAGTTCGACATGAGCAATGTGGAGCTGTATGGCCGGATTGGTGTCGTCGCGGAAAACCGTTTCCCAATCAGCAGCTTGTCCAACTCGGAGTATTTCCAGCAGCGACGCGGGGACGGGGTTGACACCACAGGCCGCGGTATCGATCTGGCGCAGGGTGTCCGAGAAAACTCGCGCGGGGCCATGGCCGCGCTGCGGAGTGAATTGAACCTCTTTGAAACGTGGATCACAGGTCTCGCTCCAGAAGTTACTCTAAGTCCAGGAAGCGGATTGCCTGATGCGAACGGCATCGATGAAGAGTTCTACTTTGAGTTGAACGTCGACGCCTTCGACCAAAACGCTGATGGCATTGCGGTGATCGACATCTCGCTTGAGGGTGACTTCAACATCAACAATTCCAACTGGGTCATTGGGAGTCAGGGCGACACGTTCGCAATCTTCCGCATCCTGGGCGACAGCAACATGGTGCTCAGTAACTCGACGATTTTGGTCGGGGACGGCATCCCCAAAAATGACGATTCGAGAGAAGCAGCCGAGCCGCTGAACGAACTGGGAGCCATTTTCGTCAAAGCCCACAACTACAACGACGGACAGGGCGGGCAGACCGATGGAGAGTCGATGGAAAGCGGCGACACCGTCTTCAACTTCAACAACACCGTGTTGGGCGGCGTGGGCTTCTATGATCTGATTGCATTCGATAGCCAGAATGAGGCTCCCTGGGACGACGGAACCACGGAATTGTTGATCAGCAACGGTCAGGGGTGCGGCTGCTTCGTCAGTCCCAAAGTGAACTTCAGCAACGTCCGGTTCGAGCGGTGCCCGCTTCCCACCAGAATCCGTCTCGGTGATTTCGTCTGGCAGGACCTGAATCGCAACGGTTTGCAAGATCCCGAAGAACCGGGTGTTGAGGGAGTCCGCGTCTCGCTCCAGAATGCCGACGGTTCGACCGTAGCCATCACAGAGACTGACGAGAGCGGCCGCTATCACTTTGGAATCTTCACTCCCGGTGAGTATTCCGTTCAGTTTACGGCTCCGGACGGTGACACCTTCACCGTTCCCCATCAGGGCGACGATACTCGTGACAGTGACGCCGATCCTATCTCGGGCCAAACTCCCCCCATCTTCCTCGCGCTAGGTGCGGAGAACCTGACGGTTGATGCCGGCTTGGTCCAAGAGGTTGTCTGGGATCCAGGCGTGCAACTCATCAAGACCGCTGGTGGTGCTGCTGACGGAGGCGTGGAGTACATCCACGGGGCACAGTATGTGACCTTCACCTATGAGGTGACCAACACTGGTGACACCTATCTTTCTGACATCGTTGTGACCGACGACAACGGGACACCTGGCTTCACGGGCGACGACATTGACGTTGGAACGATCACTCGGCTGGCTCCAAGGGCGTCGGAAGCCCTCACGGCCGTTGTACTTGTGTCGGCTGATCGCACCAATGTCGCGTCTGCGACAGGCAACCCGACGAACAAGTGTGGGAAGGACCTTCCAGGGGTCGACGACGTCAGCGATGACGATGACGCAGTGGTCGATGTGGTTGCTCCAGATATTGAAATCATTAAGACCGCTGGTGGTGTTTCTGACGGAGCTGTGAAGTACATCGATGGACCTCAATTCGTGACCTTCACCTATGAGGTGACCAACACCGGCGACACCTATCTGTCGGACATCT
>CAZYKP010000148.1:14069-16275 GCA_964648025.1 uncultured Pirellulales bacterium
GTGCACAGGATGTGACCTTTACCTATGTGGTGACCAACACCGGCGACACCTATCTGTCGAATGTGCAGGTCTGGGACGACAACGGCACAGCGGGCGATAAGACCGATGATTTCCGGGTGGGGACTTTGCGGCGGCTTGCACCTGGAGCTTCCCAAACGCTGACCAAGACGCTCTCGGTTTTTGACGACCGAACCAATGTTGCTGTGGCCTGGGGCAACCCAACGAATAAGTGTGGAAAGGATCTCCCGGGGATCAACCATGTTTGCGACAAGGACGACGCCATTGTCGATATCGTGAACCCAAGTGTCCAAATCATCAAGACGCCTCTCGGCGTCCCTGATGGCCAAATCGCGATCATCCCAGCACCGCTGAACGTGACCTTCACCTATCTAGTGACCAATACCGGTGACACGTTCTTGTCGAACGTCACTGTGATTGACGACAACGGCACGACGAACCCCGGCGACGATTTCGTGGTGGGTACAATCGCGATTCTCGGTCCGGGTCAATCGGCGTACCTCTATGCAACTGTGTTCGTTGCGTCCGCTCGGACCAATGTTGCCCTGGTGAGCGGCGACCCGTCGGACAGGCAAGGCGACCGCCTGCCTGGAATCGACAGGGTGACCGACCAAGACGACGCGAGTGTGGCCCCGGTGGTGTACATCCCACCGCCGCCACCAGTGCCTGAGCCGACGCCGACGATTTTTCCTCCGGTCCCGGCACCGCAGCGCGTGCCAGTGATTGTGCAGGAGGTCCTGCCTCCGCCGATCATCGACCTGGTGTCGTTTGGTGGGTCCAGCATGCCGCCAGCAGCAATCACTGGAATCGTGTTCCACGATCGCAACGACAATGGCGTTCAGGATGACGAAGAACTCGGAATCCCGGGTGTGACGGTTTGGCTGGCTGGGACCGGAACGGGCCCCTATCTGCAAGACACAGATAATACGGGAGCCTTCACTTTCCGTAAGGTCCCACCCGGTGTCTACCAATTGAACCAAGACCAACCTTACGACCACGTCGATAGTGGCGTGATCATTGGTGATCATGGTGGCTTCCCCAATGGCTACAACCGGATCGAGGGAATCCGCTTACCAGGTGGCTCGTTCGCTCGTGGATATCAGTTCGCGGACGTCCAGCCTGGGCAGATCTCCGGGTTCGTGTATGTTGATGCGAACAACAACGGCCTTCTTGACGCGAACGAGCGTGGAATCGAAGGGATGCCAGTCACCCTCCAGGGTCAAGCGAATCGCGGGCAGAGCATCTCGGCTGTCCACATCACCGATGACAATGGCTTCTACGAGTTCGCCAACTTGCTCCCCGGAAGCTATCAGCTCAGCAAGACGCGACTCCCACCGTTCATCGACGGTCAGGTGAGCGTCGGAACTTTGGGTGGCAGTATTCAGGATGGGCAGCAATTCCACAGCATCGATCTGCTTGGGGGTGATGAGGGAACCGATTACAACTTCGGTCAGCTGGAACCCAGCACTCTGGCCGGCTTGGTCTACCAAGATCCTAACCAGAATGACGTTCCTGATGAAGGCGAACGCGGTTTGGCTGGTGTGACGGTCATCGTCAACGGTGTGGATCACCAAGGAAATCGGGTGTTCTTGACTGCGACAACTGATCAATATGGTCAGTACACGGTTGAGGGACTGCCTCCTGGGACCTATGAAGTGTCCCTCGAAGGCCACGAGTGCGATGCTCTCGGTGGAGATCCCATTGCCGTCGAATTGGGGCAGGGAGAACACAGAAATCTTGACATGTCGCAACAGTATGAAGGAGATCCCTTCGTCACAGATCGAGGGCCATGGGGAGGTCAGTCCGAGCAGGCAGCTTGGGTGGCTTATCCCGAAACTCTGGAAGAACTTGACGAGCCGGTCACCTGGGCGGCAGGTTATTTGGCAACGATGCCGGCGGTTGCCCAGCTGGCGTCGAAGGCTCTGGGCTGCCGCTCCGCCCGTTCCCGGCAGCTCCTCTGGAATTACTGATTCCCTGAAAGGACTTCGACGACGCTGACGCTTCCGGTCAGTCTCTGGGTGCCCCCAAGGGCAGACGGTCGCCCTGAGTCGAAGACTGATCTGAGGCTCAATATCTGAGGCTTGGTAATCGGAAGATCGCCACGAAATGCCCTTCTGACAGCAGGAGGGTGAGCGCATTTAAATTTAGGATGGGATGGCGTTGAGAATTTGCTTCAAATAGTCAAGGT
>CAZYKP010000149.1:0-16267 GCA_964648025.1 uncultured Pirellulales bacterium
GATTCGTGATTTCGTGGCGAGTGTCCAACAGCCTGGATGTGAGCTTCTGTCTGGAGGCCTTGGACGAGGCCCTGCAGGAGGTCTATCGTGGGGTCGCGTGAACGAATCAGTGCCAATCTCAACAAAGCGGGAAACGTCGCGCGGAAGAAAGGCAAAATGCGGAGAGGGTCACGTTGGGTCGAGCGGTGAAAGCGTCCGCGCGAGACCTGGGAAGGGTCTCGCGGGCCGCCCACGTACTCGGTCGGCTCTATCTTATTGGAAGCGGTTTGTGGTCCAATAAATGGGGTCCACCTCAAACGTCCCGTTTTCGGAGCGGCGCTAACTCAGTAACGCGGAGATAAACCGAACAGTGATTGCGGGAGGCTTATCTGGTGCACGGTGGCGGAATTCAGTTTGCACTGCTGACACTGCCTGGCCAGCTAGTTCTCACGTTGTCGTCCAACGTTAATTCTGCCGTCCTGCACTAGGTTCAGAGGAGACCTCCCTCCCGAAGCACAGCACAGTGGAGCGGTACAACCCAAGGGTGGCTGTTTATGCCGGATCGACTGTTTGAGCAAGCCTCGCTCGCCCGTTTTGGCGACGTGCTAAGGAACATCGCCTCTTGATGTCCCTGCGGGGGCACTTCTCGGGAGTCGTTGTTCGGACCTGCCCAATTGACTGCGCAGTCGGCAATCTGTTTGATCAAGACTACCCAGCAAGGAATACTCAGAAGGGCTCAAGCGTTAAGATCCATGTGTCACCGGCTGTGCTGCCGCGGTCAGATTCGAACCGCAGAGATAGACGGCGAGTTGTGACACCATCTGCCAGACAAAGGCGAGGAGTTGTCGAAGGCTTGGGGGCGGCATCCATTCGATGGGGCTTTCTCTCTATCCGGTGAAGTGATCAACAATACAATGAGCAGGCGGATTAACCCCGACCAGGACTGGCGGCATCGGATCAACCCCAAATCCTTCCGTATGCTGCGACGAAAGCCGGTGATTTGCTCGGTCAATCTGTTTGGTGAGCCGTTGCGAATGTTGCAACCTTCGGTGTGGCAGCCGCCATGGTCGCAGCCGGTTTCAGGTCGGCCAACAGACCGGCCTGTGCACATTCAATTCAGCGTCCCTTCATACGGTCTTATTGCTCAGTTGTATTCATAACTGGAGAGACAACGCATGGGCGGTCCGATCATCCGAGTTGGCTCGACCCCGCAGTACTCCGCGCGGCATGCAGAGATTTTTGGTAACCCCTCGGGAGCCGCCAAGAAGAGTTGCACTAAGGGAAGCAAGAAGTCCGCCACGGCAACGGCCGGGTGCTTCGGTGCTGTAGTGCTGAGCCTGAGTGTTGCCCTGGCCGTGGCTGGATATTCTTGGACTCTCGCGCTACACCGAGCTTCTCAACTATCCGATGCAAACGCCGATGTGCAGGAACAGAGCGCGATCTCCAGCCAGAGGGCACTGGACCTTGAGAAGGCGTACAAAAAACTTGAGGAGCTCAGGCACGAACTGTCACTGCAGAAGGCCGCATTTACGGAGGCCAACAAGACGAGCGATTTCCAGCTGCGTCGATCGAAAGTCGCCCGACACGCTCTTCAAATGCAGCGCGCGTTGGACGCATGGGAGGACTACGACCTTGTTGAAGCGGAACGCCAACTCTCAAGCACAGACCCTCTCGTTCGGGCTTGGGAATACGCTTACGTCCGAAGCCTTCTTCGTCGGACGGTCCGAACACTATCAGGGCACTTAGGTGCTGTCGAATGTGTACGTTGGAGCCCGAATGGCAAGAGCATCGTCAGCGGGTCCGAGTCAGGAGAGATCAAGATCTGGAATGCCCAGACAGGTGACCAACGGCTCACTCTTGCTGGGGGTTCAGATTGGGTCAGCAGCGTGGCCTGGAGCCCAGATGGTAAACACATCGCCTCTGGGACTTGGGACAATTCGGTGAAGGTGTGGGATGCGGAGACAGGCGAGGAACGCACCCTCAACCGCCACTCTGATTGGGTCGACAGCGTAGCCTGGAGCCCGGATGGTGAACGCATTGCCTCTGGTTCTTCGGACAGGACGGTGAAGGTCTGGGATGCCCAAAGCGGACAGGAACGGCTCACTCTCAAGGGCCACTCTGGTGGTATTAGTAGTGTGACCTGGAGCCCAGATGGGAAGAGCATTCTCAGCGGGTCCGGTGACAAGACACTGAAGATTTGGGACGCCCGGACAGGTCAGGCGCAGGTTACCGTCACCGGGCACTCTGCTCCTGTCCTATCTGTGAGTTGGAGCCCAGATGGGAACAGTATCCTTAGTGGTTCTGCGGACCGGACGGTAAAGATCTGGGACGCTGACATACGTAAAGAGCAGCTCACTCTCAGCGGCCACTCTGGGAGTGTGCTTTGTGTAGCTTTTAGCCCGGATGGAAAGAGCATCCTCAGCGGATCTGGATTTCGATGCCCATATGTAGGCAGGCCAGGAGAGCTCACAATCTGGGACGCGGGGACAGGCGAAGAACGGCTCAGTCTCATCGGGACTTCCGGCAGGGTGGATAGTGCAGCCTGGAGTCCTGATGGGAAGAGCATTCTCAGCGGGTCTTATCGCGAGACGATCAAGGTTTGGGACGCCGAGACAGGCCAGGATGGCCTCACTCTCAGCGGCCACTCTGGGAGTGTGCTTTGTGTAGCTTTTAGCCCGGATGGGAAGAGTATCCTCAGCGGGTCGGGAGACAAGACGGTGAAGATTTGGGATGCCGCCACTGGAGTGGAACGGCTCACTCTCAAGGGGCACTCTGATTGGGTCGACAGCGTAGCCTGGAGCCCGGATGGTGAACGCATTGCCTCTGGTTCTTCGGACAGGACGGTGAAGGTCTGGGATGCCCAAAGCGGACAGGAACGGCTCACTCTCAAGGGCCACTCTGGTGGTATTAGTAGTGTGACCTGGAGCCCAGATGGGAAGAGCATTCTCAGCGCGTCTTATGACGAGACGATCAAGGTTTGGGACGCCGAGACAGGCCAGGATCGCCTCACTTGGGTGTTCCGCTTATCTGTCCGGGATGCGGAGCTATACGGGCATCCAAGACACCCATATTACTTTGCCTATCATGTAGCTTGGAGCCCTGATGGGAAATGTATCCTTAGCGGGTCTGATGACCACACGGTAAAGATTTGGGATGCCGAGACAGGCGAGGAACGCCTCACTCTCAAGGGGCACTCTGATTTTGTCTGGAGTGTCGCGTGGAGCCCGGACGGAAAGAGTGTCCTCAGCGGGTCTGATGACGGCACAGTCAAAGTTTGGACGCGCTGACAGGTCGGGAGTCGGGAGCGCGTTCCTCCCAGCATTGGAAAAGCTTCCCCAGCCGAGTTCTCGGCCCG
Source organism: uncultured Pirellulales bacterium (assembly GCA_964648025.1). Classification (GTDB taxonomy): domain Bacteria; phylum Planctomycetota; class Planctomycetia; order Pirellulales; family Pb10988; genus CAZYKP01. The sequence goes on from CAZYKP010000149.1 coordinate 3,335, forward strand.
ACAGCATGTTTCAACGCTCAGAGCGGTGGAGCGGCGGGTCCACAAAAGTTCACGCGAGAGCCGATGTATTCTTGGACGTTCGGAGCCTGCATTTGCAGGGGAGGATCGATGGAAGTGAAGTCCTGTACGCTCACGCTGGTCGAGAGCTGGCGATCGCCCCGATTCTCCTCCAGTCGCAGTGCTCGGTAACGGTTCAGACATCGATCTCCTCGCCTACCTTTCCAAAAGTCCGCGGTTGCGGATCGAGTTCAGCAACACGGCCAAGGTTCGTTCAGACCGCAATGTAGCCCAGAGTGTCGGAGTTGGATTGCTGGAAGTCCGGAGCGTTGTTAGAGTCCCCCCACTAATCCCCCCATTTATACGCAAAAACCGACCTTCCGCGACGCATTCTCAAAATGAGATCGAAACGCAAGTCCTTTCTGAAACGTTAGTTAGGATAATGAGGTTCAAGCGTTCTCCGCCCTCGTTCGGTCTTCGGAACCGAGGGTTGCAGGTTCGAGTCCTGCCGGGCGTGCTTACAGAAATCCTTATCTAGCAATGCTTTAGGACTTCGGCCTGCATCCCAAGTGCGCGTCAGGCCGTTTTGATTCCCCCCACTTATCCCCCCATTAATGCCTCCGGAACGTTGGCGATGTCCCTGCAGCGTTTTGGTTACCAGCCTGTTGTCCTGGACTTGCGTTCTTCGGCCACCCGACAATTTGATCGACGTGGCGGGGCGGTAATTCAAGCCAGCCTCGCCTGAACCCGTGCACGCCAGCTCGGCGGATCTCATGTGGCATTCCAATTCTGCAGGTGCCACGACCAATCGAGTTTGTCGCGATGGCGCTGAGTTTCAAGGCGACCGCATCAGAGGTAAACATGCGGCGACGACCAAAACTCCGTGAAATGCTTGTCAGAGCCTAATCGGCCTCCCTCGCCGTCTCACAAGTCCTCCCCGCTTGAATCCGCAAACGGTAACATAGTGGGGGTGAGCCTGACGCGATTCTCGCAATCCCAGTTCGAACTCGAAATTGAGGTACCCCCATGGCCCGCGTTAGCGTCGTTGTGAAAGCCAGCCTCGCAACGGTTGTCGCACTTTGCGTGTATGGCCCCTGTTGGCGTGCCCGTGCAGACGACCGGTCAGAACTCACTATCTGGCTCATGCTAAATGAGCCTGCATCCAAGAAACCCATTGATGACTTTCCCAACAGTATTGCGGCGTTCAATGCGGCATGGAGACAACAGGGGATCATTGTGCTGAATACAACGGATGACTCGCTGAAAGACGACCTCTTGTCTCTTTATCGCGAGTTTGCAGCTAGTGAACTGAAAGCCATATTCGGCCAGAAACGTACGCTTGGCGCCCTTGGACGCTTTGTCGCTGACTCGAAGGAGCCGATTACTGTCCGGGTTCGATTTCTTCGGTGGGATAGTGCCTTTAGGACTATCCGAGAAGAACTGGTAGTGAAGCCCGACTCGAACGAGCGGCCCGATGTGTGTCAGATTGGTACAACTTGGCGGGACTTTTTTGCGGAGAAGGGTATCCCGCCAGAATTGCAGGACAAAGGTGAGGGGGTCCGCTGGATTCAGAACAAAGAAGTCGACCGGTCGTTGCCGTACATTGTCGACGTTCGCGTGATGTTCTACTGGGACGATCTTGATGGGGACCCGGCGACATCTAATGAACCATGGACAAGCAATTGGAAGACGATAATAGAACGGCTCAAAAACTACATCCAAATGGCAGGGGAAGGAGAGTATCACCCGCCGATGGTATTGCCCGTGTTTCGGTCGCCGGACTTGATCCACAACTACATTCCCCTCATTCGGGCAGGAGGAGGAGAGTTTCTGACTCAGGGATCGACGGCTGTCAATCTAACTCAGGCAGGCGCGATGAATGTCCCGCTGATGATTCACCGTGCCAACGTCGAGGACACTCGACTATTTAGTTTTCCTGAATCATCCCACGGGGAAGTGACTGCCGCGTTCCGACGTAGACACTACATCGCGATGATTGCACAAACGCGAACTCTCTACGACCTCTTCCAAGATCAGAGGATCGAAACTCGCGGGCTCTTTCCACACCGCAAACTCCAACTGGCAGTCCCGCCAGCCGTTTTCAAGGGTGGCAGCGATCTTATCATTACATCTTCACAGGGTAAACGAAATCTCGCATTTAAGCTGGCTCGCTTTCTTGCCACAGAACAGACACACATTGAGGAACTCGCGGGAGTTGGCGCTCTCCCTGCTCAGAGAGAGAAGGCCGGAGTCAAGGCTTTTCTCGCCGCGTTACTACCAACCGATCAGCAAAAGCAAGTTGCGTTCGCTGCAGTGCTTCTTGCTGCGATCGAGAAAGGCGAAGGGTACGCGCCGTTAGCGAGTTGGCCTACGGATATTGAATCACCCGAGGTACTCGACAAGTTTCAGTCACTCTGGCGTCGCCTGGGAGATGCGCAAAGCCCAGATGAAATATCAAGGGCTGCGAAAGACGCGGAACTAGCAATTAACCGCCGAATCGATCCTTGGACTCGGTTTACCTATTACTTGTTCCAACATTGGCCGTTTGTGGCCGTTTCCATTGGAGTCCCTGTCGTGGGAGTGATTGGGGTAACATGGCGGTATGCCCTTCGTAAACGCCGAATCAACCAACAAATGCGGAACTTCCGGTTTCTCGTCGCTGCGGGGATCTATGCTGCTGATGCCGCACATGGGGGTGTAGTAGACCTGAGCAAATACGCCTTTCATCCCGATGCGGGCCCTCCGCTACGGAGTAAGGCACACATCCTGCACACCCTGCTACTTCATTGGCAGCTCGCACAGGATAACAAGCTGTGGGAGGAGAAGCCCCTTGAGTACGTCATTTGGCGTTCCATTCTGTCTGCTATCGACAGCAGACACACCGGGCGTATCTTGGAGGCCTATTTGGATTGGATACCGAAGGGTCGTCCCGACACTGCCGCTGACATAATAAACTTTTTGACAGAAAGAGAGAAAGTTATCACGAAAGACGAAAACGCGCGCGCGGGGCCAAACTCAAGATTGTTGTTTTTTGATGTTCGTGGTGACAATTTCTCGCCTGCAAGCAATCCCGTCCTGGTCGAACATGTTCTAACCTGCCTAATCCAGAATGCCTTTTACGATGGCAATCGTTTCCGCCCAGTCGTAATCCGCTACAACTCAACTACGATCGAAATTGAAAACCAAGGAAAAGGTATAAACTCACACATAATTGACGCCGTCAAGGGTTCCAACGATCTCTGTGAGTTTGCCATGGCTATGGAGGCGATGTGGACAACGCCTCCCACGGAGGGCTGGCCGGGCCTCGGGATCGCCCAGGCATTTTGCGTTGCTAAACAATGCCTGGGTGGGTTGGAGTACAGACAGTCTGGGCAGGGGTGCGAAGTCAGGACAACCGCCGTTGTCACTCTCTGAAACCATAATGGCGTCGACCTTGTTCAGACAGCTCGCTTGCCACGATTTGCAACACTAAAGGATTGTCAAGATGCAACTTCTAATCATAGAGGATGACACTCGCGATGCAGATAATTTGTGTACTGCGTTGAGTGACTACAAGCCCCAGCTTGCGATCACTTGCGAGCAAGCAATAAAACAGCTTACGAACAGGCCTGATATAATTATCATGGATTTATATATTCCCGATAAGTCTACGTCCATGGAGACGGGTGCATGGAAGGCGGAGCAATTGTTTGACGCAATCTTGCAAATCGAAGGCTATCAACCATCTGTCGTTTTTACTTCTTCGAAAGATGGACTTAAACAAGAAGAGTTGGAGTTCATTGAACAGCAACTTGATTTGGGGCGTGCTGAAGATTTTGTCCTCAAGTTATCTGACCTGAGGATCACTGCATCGCTCATAAAACGCAGAGTCCAGTCGATACTTGGCGAACGTTACGTCACTCCCTCGGATTTTGCCGCCCGAGCAGTGCTCCATGACCAAGGGTTGCCCGCTGAATGTAAGGGCCTGTATCCGGTTGTGAAGACAGCGATCAGCAGTGCGAATTCCCCGATCAATGTCCTGATCCAGGGGACGGATCCAGAAACAGTTGAAAAGATCACTGGGGTGATCTTAAACGTGAGCGTCGCAGCACGTGGATCTGAGCAGCGATTCGATTTGCCAGGGGACTTTCTAAAGCTTCGGAGCACACTGGAAGCTTATTCCGCGATCGATAGCGGTGGGGGATCCAGCATGCGACAAAAAACTGTCGTTCTCACCAACCTGAATTATCTCAACCGTGATCAACAACTGGAAGTCGTAGGCAACGTTAATAAGTTGACTGGGAAGTTGGTCCGGTTCATTTCAACGATTGATCGCAGTGAACAGCCCCTGACTCACGCTCTGTACTCCGCGCTGGGAAGCATCCGAATCGAAATCCAGCCTTTGTCCGAAAGAGCCGCGGACATCAAGCCTTTGATCTGGGATTTGTTGGAAAGCCTTACTACCCCGCGGGATGGAGCGGTCACTCTGTCGGCGGAGGCGTGGGACGCGCTAGAAACGTATGATTGGCCTCGCGACGAACCGCAGTTGAGGGACGCCGTAAGGGCAGCATATTTCCGTAAACAGGGCGAGCAGATTGTTCTTGAGAATCTCGATCCTCAGATCCAGGCCGCCTATCGGAAAGCCCACCACGAAGACTGGCCTCCATGGGCTCTCGCCGAGCAAATTGCGAGTAGAGAGCTTGACCGAAACCCCGCAATTCTTAACCAAGACCTCTTCACTACAATTAGCCAAGAAACTGGTTGGGAGGCACTGGGCAACCGGGGCGGCAACCAACAGAAGTTAATCGAACGAGTGCCAGCGTGGAAAGCGAGAGAGAAACGAGGAATAACGAAGCAATCCCGAACAAGAGAATTACAGTTATGGCAAGAATACGAGGGGCAGGTTGCTGACGTCTCAAGAGACTTCAAATTGAATGTAGAAACCCGGGATCAGCTCGAAAGTTGGGTGCTCAAGAAAACCAGGAACGATCAGCGGTCGGCGTTGCAGCAACTTAAGCCGCATCAGTGGGACGAACTCTTCCGAGATATCGGAAAACTCTCAAATCCCAACGCAAATCCGCAGTTAATTCAAGCCGTGATTGACCAGTTTCTTGACAATCAAACCTCTTGAGAGGAGTGAAACTCGTTCAAGGACGTTCGGGGCGTTCATCGACTGCCGGGATTTTTTAAGCCGTTACGGAGTAGGACCTTTCGTCATTTTGGAGGGCTGAACGGATGCAATGGTAGAGACAACTCGGTCTCTGGAATTCTGAAATCCACCGAGGGCCTACCATGTGCAAGTTCTTACAATTTTTTGCAATCGCAATTGCGATTGGCCCAGCTGCGAATGCCGCAGAACTCGATCGCCAGCCGCAACCTCAGCTGGTGAAGGCCGTCATCCCAGAACACGAGGATCCCAAAGAGCACCTCAACGTCGGCCCACCGGTGGTCCTCAAGGCGATCCCCAAATGGGGCCCACGGCCCCTTCGCCCGACGGATATCTCTGAGGAGGATGGATCCCTGAAATTCCCTGCGGTGCTGGTGGCCCTCCACGGGGAGCGGGTCTCCAAGATCCAGCGCCTCTGGCAGGGAGTGGTCGCTGGCACAGTCAAGCCCGACGACCTGATTGAACTCCACGGACAATGTCTCGCCCTCAAGGTTGCCTGGCGCGACAACTGCGTGAGGTTTCCCTGTGCTTGGTCGGCCTCTGGTTTCACTCGCCGACTGCTCTGCAGCGCCAACGCCCTCTTGGCGAGGAATTAGGATCACCCCGCTCGCGTCCCTGAGTTGCGCATAGATCCCCTCGGCTGAGATCCTTCCTGCGATCAACGGCTGGCCAAGCTTAGCCGTCTGGTTCCGTCGGTGACGTCAGCGACCCTCACCGACAGGACTGCTTTGACTTCGCTGAACACCACCCTGCACACAACGCCCTTTGTGCGAAGGTGATCCGTCGGTGACGAAACGGACTACCTCCTGGCACGGTGAATGCAACATCGGAAATCGAAACCAATCTTCCCTTTCATCCTCCCGCCTCCGGCGATCGAGACGTCCGCACCTTACAGGTCCGCCGGAGCTGCAACAGCGCGATCTGTCGGGGTGCGGGTCCGGGCCTGAACCGTCTGGCCAAACTGTCGGCCATCAAGTGGTGCGGAAATCGTTTCACCTTCAACTTCTGACTACTAACACGCGAGGACCTTCAACCATGACAAACCAACGTCCAGCTTCCGAGATCAATGGGCAAACTCTCACGGCATTCGCTGTGGCCTCTGCCTTGTTGGGTGCTGCCCTGATTTCCTATCAGTTCAGGGGCCCTGACAAGCAGGAACAACCAGAGCGATTGGTGTCGCATCAATCATCCCGCCCTGACCAACCCGACTCTCGTGATCGACCTCTTCATGAAGCACAGATTCTTGCCGCCTGGGAAGCCTGGGAGCGTCAGGATTACGCCCAGGCGATCAAGCACGCCGATGAGTGCATCGAGGCATTCGCAGGGACAGCCAAGAGAAGGCAGGCGGAACTCGACGGCGCCGAAATCCCCGTAGGGGTTGTTAAGCCGGCAGACAGGGCGGCAATCTTTGCCAACGGGCCTCTCAATGATTGTGCCACCGCGTACTACATTCAGGGCAGGGCAGCTTTCAAGCTTGGGAAGCGAGACCTCGGCGTTCAATCACTCGCACTCGCGACGAAGTTTCCTGCCGCGAGAACTTGGGATCCTGGTGGCTGGTTCTGGTCTCCTGCGGAGGCAGCTCAACTCTATTTGATTGATCCCACTGTCGCAGATAAAGCTCCACACGAAGTCTATACGGCGAACGCCTGGGCGGCCTTTAACGCAGGTCGCGACGCTCAGGCAATCCACATTGCACAAAAGTGCATCGACCAGTTTCACGCTCAGGCACTGGAGCTTGAACGGGATCTGGTCCGCCGAAAGGTCAAACTCCCTGAAGGGGCAGTCTCCAAAGCGATGAAGCAGCAGATCTTTCAAACCGGCCCCTTGGCGGATGTAGGCACATGCTTCTTCATTCAAGGCCGGGCTGCGGAGCGTTTGGGAGATACCAAGGCAGCAGCAGCAACCTACCTGCTTGGCTCGAGGCTTACCCAGGCTCGCTGTTTCGACCCCCGCGGTTGGTTCTGGTCCACCGCACTCGCCTGTAGCGACCGCCTTGAGCGTCTCCGATAGGCCTTCGGCGAACCTACAGCTTCCTTGGATCTGGTGGGGAAAGGAGCACTGGATGCAGAAAGCTCCGGTACCTCAGCAGCTTCTATATCTACTAACTCAGCGCAACAGGACAGGAACCGACGTTCATGGACTGTCCGTTGAGCTGAATTCTCCTTGGTTACTCACACAAGATTGAGAACAACACACCATGCGAAAACCACATCCATCATTGCGGTCTGTCTTCGAACAAGGTATCGCTCGACTGATGCTCATTGTCGGCGGGACGTTTGCTCAAATCGCCCGTTACCCCCGCATTTCAAACGCGGATCTCGTCCTCTACCTCGATGTTCACAAGGAGCTCCGTTCGATCTCTCTGGCACCCAGCACTTTGCACCTCGCTCTGGCACGTGGGGAAACATTGGGGACCCTCATGAAGGGTCACTACTCAGATGATTCAGAGCAGGGGAAGTACATCCTGAAGTTCCTTCAGGAACGCCCGGCCGCCGATCTCGATACTGGCTTGGCACAATTTCGGCCCGCGGGGAACGTGGCCTCGAAAAAACTGATTGATGCTGAAGCATTCAGGCGCTTTCTCCAGGAGTTGGTCTTTGAACCCCTGATCCTCTTGCACAACGGCAGCATCACAAAGGTTGAGCTCAGTGTCTGGGCCTCTGCAGCCGGCGGGACGGGCGGACCTGCAGGCGGTCCCGTCGCTGCTGCCATTGCGGATCTCTTTCGTGACTTCTATGACGCTTCGATCGACATTCGTTACCACCGCGCCGGTGGCCTGAGCTTTATTGGTTTAGGTCCCCGCGTGAGCGCTAATACCTGGGCCACGACTCGACAAGATGTAGACTTCATCTGTGATCCACGGCGGGCGGTGTCCGAAGTCCGATCCGTGATGTTTTTTGAGCTGCCGATGCTTGGAGCCAACCGGTCATTGCGAGACAGCTTCGCTCTCCAAATGGCCCAAGCTCTTAACGCCTCAAGCGTGCGCAGAATTTTGGACATCGCGGCCCCGAACGATGCCGTTGCCTCGAAGCTCGGTGCCACCACCATTGTCGGGCTGTCGTTCTGGAATGAGCTTCCTCGCGAATTGATTGCGGCTACGGCCGCAAGGAGATACACCAGCGGGCTTCGCCGCCTGCTCCTGCGACCATCTGAGCACATCGTCCGAGACCTTGAACTTGCCCTGACGAACACTAGCACTAGCGCCCGTTGCACGGCTGGTGACCTGTTGAAGCGAATTCAGAAAGCGGGTGGACAAGAGCCGCCGGATCTCGAAGAGGATTGCCTCCACGTCAGCCTAAACTACAACACCGTCCGCATTTCGGCTGAGGTCAATCCAGGGACACGAATCAACCTGGCATCTGGTTGGCGGAAACTGTACGCCGATCCTTGTAAAGTTGAGTCCGAATTCGCTAAGAAGCTGTCGGTGCTCAAGGCCATTGCGGCGTCTCTGGAGCTCGAACTTCATCGCAGGAGGAGCAGGCTCGAAGAAGTTCAGGTGACGCAAGGTCGAGCAAAGACCCAACTCCGAGAAGTGCTCAATGAGTTCTTCCCGCAAGGCTGGAAAAGATTCAGTTCACTGTTTGAGGACCCGCGGAAGCGGAATGCCCGCTTCAAAACTCGTGTGGAGACAGCCCGGCGGGCCGCTGCAGAGGCGCTGACTCTCGAGGCTGAGGTCGCGGCGCTGGACCGAGTCCAGGAAGAACTGAGCAAAGACTTGACAGAGGAAACTCGGCGAATCGAGAGTTTGATTGAGATGCTCGCAGGGGCCACCCCGACCTCCGCCGAGGAGAATAAGCCTGCTGTCGAAGTCGCCGATCTCGACGATGTCCTGCCCCGTCTGTTGTCGCTCGCGATAGAAAAACCCATCAACCGTGGATCTCTGATCGAAACGCTGGCTTCCTGCACGTTGCGAGTCACGGAAGCCGGCCTGGCTCAGATTGTGCGATCCCCCGAGGTCAGCCTCGCGACGATAGCTCACCGACTGGTCCGCGAGGAACCGCCGGTGCGAAGCCCGCATTGGGGAGGGAAGGAACCGCTCAGTCCAGGGGAAGTCGTCGTGGTCTTGCCGCCGGTTTCCTCGTCAGCCCAAGACGCACTCGAGAAGCATGTCAGGGCGCTGACCTCATCTGGACAACAAGTCCAGGTCGCCTGGTGCGATACGTCGGAAGCCGGTGCGAACGTCGTCCACCTTGAGCTACGGAAACCACTCAACTCAAGCGAGATCTTCACTCCGTTTATTGCTCGCCAGGAACAAGTCATCAAGGAAGCCGGTGAACTTCCTTTGTACCTTGAACTCAGCCCCGAGGTTCAGGGACCGGACAACGGAGCCCCACAAGAAAAAGTCTTTCCCAAGAATCCTCGGTGAACTATTTAAACAGAAGGACTCAGAACCATGAATTTCATTACCAAAGCGCTGGTTGTTGTCACCGTTACAATCGTAGGGGCGGTGGTATGGAATTGGGTCGATGCTTTCCATCTCATCGCTGGCCTAATCTTGTTGACAGTTATCGCTGGTGCTTATGGAGTCTGTGTTCTCAGACGCTCGGATGACGATTCTGAGCCGGTGATCGAAGATGAGGAAGTCCCATCCAATCTGACTCGTTCCGGGGCACTGGGAGTGGTCTGGAGTATTGTGTTGTTGGCTGGCCTGGGTATCTGGTTTGCCATTCTGGAGCGGACGCCCCTTTATGCAGGCTACCTTGATCGGGATCGCTCAGATCTTGAAACCCAGTTGAATGTCCTGGAAGAGGCGGACAATTACTTGGCAGCCGCGGAACGGATCGAGCAGAGACTAAAGCAAGATCTCAGCAAACAGTGGGAGTCCGAATTGAGCGCCAGGCTCTACAGAAACTTCGTGGAGGCAGGCCGTCGACTCAACATTCCCCAATGCGTTCCCCTGTACACCCGAGCAATTGACGTTGCAGAGCGATACGGTTTGGACTCAACTTCTGCAGAAGCGCTCCGACAAGGCGCAAACCGTCAATCGGCTCTCAGGGAGAAGTGTGTGACGCTGCAGCAGGAGGGGCGCTGGGCAGAAGTAACAAATCTCTTACACGCAGCACTGGTCCAACAACCCGACTCTACGGCTCTTGCGGTGGACCTGTATCAGGCTTACCTCAACTGGGCGGCCTCATCGAAGAGCCTCACCGAGAAGAAATCCCACCTGGAAACTGCAGCCATGCTGGCTAAGGAGCACGAAATCCAGCCAGACCCGGCCTCGGCAGCATTAGAACTTGTCCAATTGGCTATTCAGGACCGATCCCAGTTCCGGAATCAATTCAGCCAATCCCAGGAAGGTCACCGGATTCGTACCCAGGAGCTGATCAGTCGAATCGCCTCTCTCGCAACTGAAATTCACCCTCCACAGATGCGAGAAAAATATCTCCAGGAAGTCCTACACGTGGTGAACAGTTTGAATCTCGGCAGTCTGGGAGGGATCCAGGCGAGACTTCAGAGTGTGGCTGCCGAACGCAAGCACCGGTCCGCTTTCGAGGCTCAAGTTGCGCGTCTCCGCAAACAGAATGACCACCAACAACTCGTTGAGCTTCTCAAGAAATCGCTTCAGGACTCGCAACATGCTTCCTGGGGCTTTCCGCTTCAACTATGGCTGTATGAGGCGTTGCTCGCTTGGGGCCAAGAAACTGCCGACCTGGAAGCCAAGGTTGCCCGTTACCGGGAAATCCTTTCAGTTTGCAAGGAGTGCGGATTGGATCGACGAGTCCCAGGATTTGAGCTCAGCAACGCAGAGGCGCGAATGCATCTGAAAAGCAAGACGCGGGAAACAATCCGGTTGTATCAGGAACGAGGCTGGGACCAAGCGCTGGTCTCACACCTGAAGTTTCAGATGATTGTCCAGCCAGAATCTCCGTTGGACTCATACGCCAAGTCGCTATACGCTGCCCTCGTCAGTTGGGCGGGCAGAGAACATGACTTCCAGCACCGAGTGGCTATTTACAAAGAGGCTATCTCGGTCGCCCAAAAATTCCAGTTGGAGTCGCAAGAGGCTACCGAAGGGCTCGCCGTTGTGCGAGCAGCGATAACAGAAGAAGCCCGGAAACGAGAACCTGTCACACTCCCCCCCACCACCCGGGGAGGGATTCATCATGTTGGCCTCGAGGCGTTCCCTCCGTCGCTAATTGTCGAAGCTTGGGTGGAGGACCCTCACGGGAAAGCAATTGAAGGCCTGAAGGGCAAAGACTGTTCCGTCAGAATCAACGGCGCGCCATGCAACTTCCTGATGGCTTCCACCGAGAAGAAAGCCGTGCCACTGTCTGTGGCGTTAGCGCTCGATACATCAGAATCCGTAGCTCCCGCCCTCCAAGCTATTAAGCAAGGCGGTAAAGCTTTCCTCCGGGGTATCGCGAGCGCAAACACCGAGGTCAAGTTGTTGCTGTTCAATTCCAGCGTGAATCCGTACCAATGGACGAAAAACATGGATGCAGCTGCGGCCACCCTCGAGTCGATCCAACCTCAAGGCAAGACTGCTCTGTTCCAGGCGTTACAGAAGGCCCAGGAAGCGTTGCGGTCCAGGAGCGGTGACAGGTGCATCGTCCTGTTTACCGATGGACAAAACACCGTAGCGGGATTAGAGCTCAAGGACGTGATCGAGGCTTGTCGGGTGAGTGGCGTGCGAGTCTGGCCCATTGGATTGAGGTCGGGGAAGAACAGCAACCTGGATTCGGCGACTCTCCGACAACTGGCAACTCAAACCGGGGGCAGCTATACCGAAGCATCGAGCGCGGCCGAGTTACCCGAGAAGCTCCTGGCAATCTCGCAACGGGTGCGCCGGCACCTCTATCGCTTCGTTACTACACCGCAAGGCAATGAACCGAACCTGACTGTCACTATTAAGATCGGAGAGAACCCGGGGGTGCTTGTGACCGAACAGATCTCTTTGCCCCATCGCTTGCAGGTACCCCGATCCTCGGCAAAAGGAATGCAGCGGGAAAACAAGTGACGAGGAGACTATCCGACCCTCAAACAATTCGTCTAATCGCAGTACAGAAGATTGAGTCGCGCCAATCCACTCTTGAACTGGCGGGTTTGCTTCACAAAACGATGTCCAGGCTACTTCATCCAACAACCTTTCTGATTCAGCCGCACGAACGATTGACTCGCCGGGATGCTTCGCGAGGAGGATTGCGAGTTCCGCTGGTCAGCCAGTGATCTGGACTTCAATGGATTGTGGCTGCAATTCCGGAGTCACTCTGGACAGGGCAGCTTCGGGAGGAACGCGGAAATCCGCGGCTAAGTCTTCCCCAGACACGGCTTCAATGAGAATCGACTGGCAATCCTCTCGGCGGAACATGAGCTCCAAGCGAGCCAGACTGTGTCCAGATCGTCATTGATTACCGTGAGACTGGACTGGCGGGCCCTGGGAGCGTAGTGTTCCGGTCATGACGTATCGAGATGGCGAGGCCCTGATTGCCGAGAACCAACAACTCAAGGTCGAAGCACAGCAACTCAAGACCGAGTTGGAAGGGCTGAGAGTTTTGGAGGCCCTGGGGAACGCAATCGCCGAGGTCCTGATCAGCACCTACTGGGCTTACGGTTTACTCCGTTCGACAGTGCCCGAGGATCTGACACCGTTTCTAAAACCCCCTCCCACCGACGACTTCGTTTCCGTTCTCATGCTGGTGCTTCATACAGGACTGGCTGTGACCGCCACGTTGTGTGCTTTGAAGCTCACCGGTTTGGGTCAGCGTGTCCTGTAGCCCGAACAGGGATCACGAAGCGCGCTTTGAGGGAAAGTCCCCGCACCAGCTGCGTTAAACAACGGAACTCCGAAC
>CAZYKP010000150.1:0-15976 GCA_964648025.1 uncultured Pirellulales bacterium
CACCAGAGGCCGCCCGGTGCTGGTAGCCGAATGCGAACGCTCCGGGCGGTCCTTTCTGATACGCTGAACGAGCAGGAACCTTGTCCGCTTCGGCTTCTGGACCTGCCGTTCTTGGTGGGCGGCGGATGTGTCCCGAGCGAGGCCGTTTGCCTCCCTGACCAGCGCGGAGTTCGGGTTTGTGTCATTGGATGATCTGTTTGCCGGCACCCTCGCTCCCTCTCACTGTCTGGGCGAACCTTACGGTACGGGCGTTATGACGCGGCCACCATGATCGCACACCAGCCGCCCAAGAGTCCGAAGGCTGCCGAACTGTTCAAGAAGCATGAGGGAATGGACCTTGAGACCACTGGCGCACAACGGTGGGCCGACACAGTCCGCCGGGAGAGGCTGAGCGATGCTTTGGTTGAGGACGCTGTGAACTGCCGGGTTGACCTTCGGACTGCCCCTTCATGGTCCAGCACTCATCCTGAGAGCTACGACTGGCCAGAAACGTGATCTGCAGGTGCACATGCTGCGACATCCGAGCTGGGCTGAACATCACCGCTCTCCGTTCACTCTGTCAGGTGATCCCGAATGGCCGTCAGCGATCGAGGTTCGCCGGGCAGCGTGACGTGCAAGATGCAGGTTGTCTCGGCCGCAGGCTGAGGGCTCCAAGACCAGTCGACTGATCTGCGGGCCGCTCGGCCCAAGATCCGAATGTGAACTGGCGTTTCTCCCAGGGTTTACTCCCAATCCCAGGGCCCCGCAGCCACACGGGCAGGGGCTGAGGGTTACCTGGGTCGCCTCGAAGGGTTCGGCATACCGCACCCCAGCACAGACTCCAGCCTCCCTCAAAATTCCAGCGTGAGTTTCTGGGTCAAAGAAATCCTTCCAGTTTTCCGTGGGAAAAGCGGCCATCAGGTCACCCAGCTTCAGGCAGGCCTCTGCTTCGGAGACACGAACGAACACCGTTGGCTGCCAAGGGCTCGATGTGGGCTGGGGGATCCGAAAGTGCAGCAGGCTCGTTCCGCCCCGACCAAAAACTTTCTTGGTGAGACTCGCCAAGACAGTGTGGTCAAGGTGGTCATCGATCTTGTGAGTGACCACCAAATCTGGTTGGAGGGCCTGTTGAAAAGCCTGAAGAACGTCTTGGACCTCGGCTTGATGAGTGATGAGATCTCCATCAGGGAAATCGAACTGAAACAGGTGATCGGGAGGCAGGTTAAGAACCTTTGCCGCGTGAAGGCTTTCCCGTCGGCGTTGGGGATTGTCGGCCGCGATGACGACAAGAAAGAGTGCCACGCCCGGCATCTGAGTGAGTGTGGCGAGCGTGGCCCCCCCTCCGATGATCTCATCGTCGTTGTGACAGACCAGGTGCAAGACCACCAACGACGCCTCCGCCAGAGTCGAGACGCGTGTCTCCAGCTGCTGGGCCAGGTTGTGTCTTGGGGTCAGCGTGTCTCCATCCTCGGACGCCTGGGGAATGACCGAGCCGTCGGTCATCGCGTCCGAGGGGCCTGGAGAGGACCCTCGTTGTGGCGTCTCGTCGGAAGCGGAACGAACGCAATCGTCTCGTTCCTGAGAGTTGAAGCTTGAAGTCATCGGCTGTTCCTCCTCCGGAACCTTCAGGGTTACAGTCACCGGGAACGTCTCGGCTCCTTGGAGGAAAGGCAGCTCGAGGCGACGCAATCGCTGCTGACTTGGGCTGATTGGGAAAAAATCCGTGCCCGGTCGTTTCGGGAGGCCTTGGGGAGGAGTCCGATCGCTCGCCGATGCTTGGGCGAGTCAGGCTCCGAGATGTTCAAGGCCGACTCATGTCCCCCGATCGGTGTCTCATCGACTGCCCCTTAAGAGCCGGACGAGCAGCTTGCGGAGTTCCGGCACCAGCGTGCGGAGATCGTTGAGTTTGATCACCCAATCCTCTCCGAACATGGCTTCGCTTTGAAAGTCAGCGATGGCGATGTTGACCACCTTGAGCCCCTCTCGGCGGAGTTTGTCAACAGCAGCCTTGGTCGCTTGGATGGCTGAAGGTCCACCGTAGTCGGTGCCATAAGGTGAGCCATCGCTGAGGACAATCATCCATCGCTGCGGACCAGTGGTCTGACGCTGAAAGAGTTTCCCAATGGTGAGGATCGCCTGGTGGTCGTAGTTTTCTCCGTGCCCCCGATAGCCGCCCACTGTGTGAGGGTCGGGAGCCTGGTGTCCGAACAGGCACCGCACCAGACAGTCCCGCTTTCGCGGTCCTGTGCTGGAATGGGAGTACACCTCAACTTCGGCTCGCGGGATGGACCGCATCGCCTCCATCAAGAGCACGGTTGCTTCAAGAGCCACCGCCTCTCGAGAAGGGTGACCTTTGGACATCGAGCCTGAGGCATCGAGAACCAGGCAGACTGCAAGTCCGGAAGTTGGCTGGATTTGGTCGCGAGCAAACACTCGCTCAGAAAAGGTTGCCTTGGCCAGGCGGCGTGGGTCCAGCTGGCCTTGCTTCAAGTCATGGATGGTCCGCCGCCGAGACGGCTGGCGGACGGAGAGGATTCGCCGCAGGGCCGACACGTGATCCTGAACGGCCTCCGCCGCTTTCTGATACCTCAAGCGATCGGCGGCAGACGCCACCGGGCGTTCGATGACGGTTCGCCGTCGATACTGGGACTCCCAGGCTTCTCCTTCGGTCACTTCGCCGCTCAGCTGATCCGCTCGCCTCAGGGTTTCGCTCTCCTGGGCATTCAGAGGCTGGCGAATGACGCTGTGCTCGGAGAGGACTTGTTCGACTTCGGAGGTCGCGAATCGACGCCCTTTTCTCATCGTCTCCACGAGGACCGTCCTGGAACCAACGAGGTCCGCTTGAGCCCGAAGCTGACCGGCAGCACGCTGAAGGGCTTGTTTCAGCTCCGACGAGGAGACCCCTTCTGCGGCGTCCGACAGGTCCCGGGACTCCTCACTCAATCGCACGCTCACGGTATCCTGATCGGGTGATTCCGCAGTCGCTCGGTCCTCGGCGTCGGCAGCGAGTTGTCGAGCCAGGCGTTCCGCCATCTCCGACGACAGGCTTTCCTCATCGGCGGTTGGGGTGGTTTCGGCGCTGGCGGCGCTTTCGGGATAGAGGGCACGCAGCCGATCCACGAGCGTTTCCAGACACTGGGCGAAGTCAGCAACGTCCTGTTCCGTTTCTGGCGGTGCTGGGAGCAGGTCTCGGAGTGTTTGGAACAGGCACTCTCCGTTGATGAGTCTCCAATTCTGGATTTCGGGATGCCGTTTGAGTAGGTGCGGCAGTCGAATGAATGCGAAGATCAGCGCGTTGACGCGATCCAAATCCGCGAGGGCCTCCCAGTTCTGAAGGACTGTCCCAGGCTCCCCCTGCTGCAACAACCAATACTTCGCCGACTGAAGAAGGCCGGCGTACCCTGGCGAATCCTGACGCAAGAGTTGCTCAATCCGCTCATCTTCCAAAAGATTCTCGTAGTTCCGTCGCTGGGAGGATAACTTGGCTCCTCGCCGGTAGCCCTCCCGGGTGTACAGGATGTGTCCGCTTTCATGAAGGACGACGCCACTGGAAATCACCAAGGCTTTATCGAACTCGAAGGATTGGGCGATAGCTGTATCGATGAGGATGAACGGCCGCTCGAAGGAGTTGGGGGCATCCGCAAAGCCTGCTGCGCCGGCCCCGGCGTCCCCAAGCCCGGCCAAGTCAATCCGACACTGCGGAGAAACCCCCTGGATCCTCGCTAGTATTCGGGCCCGATCGCGGATCCTCCGCAGCCCTTGGAGGTTTCCCTCCGGTGGCAGGGCGTTTGGCCAGGGACTCGACCTCTCGGACTCCAACCGCTCGTTTTCTGTCGCGGCTCGCTCGAACCAGTCACTCATGGTTTCCACCCTTGATCGTTTCGGACCCGTTCACCTTGTTCCAGTTGAGAGCTAAGCATTCTTCTGCAACAGCAACAACAGCCGTTCGCGTTCGCTGGTGTCGCCTCCCTCTGCGGGGAAGCTGTTGATGACCCCATAGCGGAAGGCGGCTTGCAGGGGAAAGCCGGCGGCTCGACGACGGCCCGCTGCCAGCAACGCTCGGGTAGAAATCGGCGAGAGGAACTCCCCTTCACGGGCGAGTTCACGCTGGCGAGCGGCGATCTTGCTCAATCGCTCGGCGTCTGCTCTGGATAGTCCTGGACAAGTCCTTAGCAAGATGGCTGACTCCTGCTCGGCGTTGGGGAAGTCCAGCAGAATGGTGGAGCTGAACCGATCCTGCAGCGCCCGATCCAGCGGTTCGGTGCCAGTGTACTCGAGCCCCTGGTTGGCAGTCGCCACGAACGTCACGGCAGTAGCCGGCTGGACGACTTCGGAGGTTTCGCTTTCGTCAAGGGGCAGATACCGCTGTTTGGGATCGAGCAGCGAGAACAACAGATTGGCCCCCTCCGGAGGAATTCGGGTGATTTCATCCAAGAGGATCAGGGTCTGAGGTTTCCGCAGCGCCGCGACGAATCGCGACTCTTGGAAAACCGTACGGCCTTCACGAAGATGAGTCGCTCCGATCAGCGAGGTGCGGAACTCGGACATGCCGCCCAAGTTGAAACGCTCGAAACGGTAGCCCAACGCCTGGGCGACCAGCCGAGAAAGCTCGGTTTTGCCGACCCCGGTGGGTCCAGTCAGCAGCACGTTCTCACCATTCAGGACTGAGTAGACCAGCTCTGCCCAGTCATCCTCCAAGACGAAGAAACCGTCGGGGCGAGGTAACCGTGGGCAACATTTTCCGGCTGAGGTGAGCGAGACAGCCAGCGACTTGAACAAGGGCATCACAGACGGCTCCTTCGTTGCCAGAACCAAAGGGCACCAGCTCAGGAGGCTGGCTTCAGTCATGGAATAGGCACCTGAAGCCGGGGGTTCGCCAGGGAAAATGCCTTTTGGAATCGTGATCAAGCGTCAGGGGCTCCTGGCACTTTTCAACACCTCTCCTGAATGGCTGCAAGGTCACTGCTGTGATCAAACGCCCTCCCGGCTGACCACAAGCCGTTCCTCCCTACCCAACAAAGAGCACGCCGCTGCCCCCCCCTTGGTCTCAAAGGTCTCATTCCGCTGAAGAACGGCCACCCTTTGCCCTGAAGTTCGAGAGCCGACAGCGATTCTCGACATCCTCTGATAGGCAGCCCAGAGCGACCCCGCGTCAGGAAAAGTCTGCACACAGTCGGCAAATGATCCCGCGCCAGGATTTCAGCAGTCGGGCCAAGAAGATTCTGTCGAAAGGCACCGTCCACGTGCCTGTTAGGCAGATAGGGGAACGCTTGGAACAGTCGAGACTGGGGGCTCGGTTCAAGCGAAGTTCCTTCGATCTCTCGGATCTGATTCTGTCACACCCGCAGTCGACGCAATTACGCGTTGGCCCGTGACGACCGGCTCAGCACGCCGAATCCGTGGTCACAGAGGTCCGCCCCGACGAGACGAAGGCTGCGAGCCTCATGCCACGCAGGGGATTCAATCCCGTTTGGTGACTCATCACACGCGAATCAGGAGAACTCAAATGCCAAAAGCTGTAACCAGGGGCACGGATTTGAGAGTCGAACGTCTCGAGGACAAATGCCTGTTGACCATTGCGTTCGATGCCGACTCCCCGCTCGATCCCCATAGCAATGACACCCTGGAAACCGCTCAACCTTTACCGTCGCATACGACACGTGTCGAGGGAGTGCTTTCGGGCTTAGACGTTGACACATTTCGGCTCGTTGCAAGCCCAGGGACAGAAGTGGCTCTGAGGCACTCGAGCAATCCTAGCCTGTTTGGGGAACCGCTCTCGGTGGTCGCGGTTTCCGACGCCTTGAGCGGAAGGCTGCTTGGTTTGGTCCACGCGGGGCCTGTGAATCTTCCGATTATCCCCCCTGTTGTCTTTGAAGCAGGGAGTGGGGGACTGATCCTCCAAGTTGTCAACGCCTCCCAACTGGGGCACGCAGAATACAGCATCAGCATTTCTCGACCTCAAAGCGAGCCCGACATTATCGCGAGTTCGCTTTCCTGGGACGACACAGGTGCCGGTGTGGAGTTGGAGTACACCGTGGAGGACGCTGCGTTACCCAGAGCTGCGGTCGGAGGACTGTATTGGTCTGAAACGGACAGTTACCACCCCAGCCGAGCGGCACTAGCTTACGAACTGTCAATCGGTACGCGCGAGGGATCATTTTCCCGCACGGTGTCTCGTGCGGAACTGAGCGAACCTCCTGAAGGGACGAGGTCCCTGATCTTTGTCGTGGACCCCCAGAACGACATCGGTGAGTCGCGTGAGAGCAACAATGCCCTTGCCATCAGTCTGCCAGATATCGCAGTGCATGACGTGACGACCACTGATTTCCGGGAATTCACCATTGAGTACGAAATCAAACACAGTGACGCGCCGGCTTTCCTCTTGAAGGCCTACCTCTCAAGTGACAGGATCCTCGATCCAGGGATCGAAGGAGGATCAGATCTTCTCATCCCAGGACAGGAAGGAGTCTCCGATCGTGCTGCCCGGTCCGTTGGTGACCACACCGCGACGCTGAGGTTACCGTCGCGGGCGCCCGTCGATCCAGAGCATCGCTTTGTTTTGATCGTTGCAGACCCAGAGGATACTGTTCACGAGACGGATGAGGAAAACAATCTGAGCTTCGCCATTCCTCTCGTCCCACTCTGGCAGAGAATCAACAGATACGGCTTGATTCAGAACACGGACACAGAGGGAGCGTCCTCAGGCCCGTTTCACGGAAGAATTCCTCAGGAAGTCGCTTTTACGTTGGCAACACAGGACGACGTTGCTCAACCGCGTCTCATCAGCCTCCTCGAAACCAACGTGTGGACGACGACTGCTGGAATCAGCTTGACGTTCGATCTCCCCGATGTCGTTCTGGATCCGCAGGGGTGGACTTTTGTGAATGAGCATTGGCTCATGCCGGGAGCCTTTGAGGCGGCCTCCCGCTTGAAGCAGCTGTTGCTCGCTGATGCCCCTGAGTGGCAAGGCAGCGGTGGCCACATCTCGATCAATGATGGGTATGATCCCACGCGCGCCAGATCACTCCACACGGAGGCCAGGGCACTCGATATCCAACCTCTCGGTGATCTGTTAGGAAAAGGAGATCGCCTCGCCGGGTTGGCCTGGATTGCTGGATTCGACTGGGTCTATCACGAGGAGCCGGGTGAGAACCCGCACGTGCATGCGTCGGTGGCGCGCTCCTTTGAAACGAACCGGATCTTGGCTCAGCTCAACAGCCCGGCGAATCTGCTCATCACGGCCCCGGACGGTCGACGGACAGGCGTTGACCCCACAACCGGGCAACTCCTCAGCGAGATCCCGCAAAGTGCCTACAGTGGACCGGAGTCCCATCCCGAGACCTTCGAGGTGATCGGGGCGGACGAGGGTGCCTTCACCTTTCAGGTGACTGGCACTGGTGTTGGCCCCTTCACCCTGATGATTCAGACGACGGATACCGCCGGCGTAGAAACTCAGGCCCAGTTCGATGGCCTGACCGCGCCTGGCGTCGTGACCACTTACCGGTTGAACTACGATGCGGAAGATGCTTCCCAGACCATCGTCGAAATCGTGAACGCAGACCCAGGCCTTGGCACCCTATCAATTCCGGTCACCCTCCAGCAGGCGATCGACCCGACGGTGGAGGCTGATTTCGATGCCTACCAAGGTCACCTGGATGCCGGCCTCTGGGATGTGCCGTTTGATTTGCCCTCACTGGGGCTTACTGGCCTGATTGGCTTCACGGAATTCGTCAAGCAACTCAATTACGGCGAGTTCCAGGGCACCTACGAGGAGGTCATTGTCGGGACCCGTCGATCCGACCGGCTGGTGGGCTCGGAAGGTGACGACTTGATTCTTGGCTTACGTGGCAAGGACACCCTCATTGGCAACGGAGGCAACGACATCTTCGTCGGTGGGCAAGGCATCGACGTTTACCTGGGAGGTGACGGCGACGATACCTTTCTGTTTGACGTGGGCGTCAACGGCTCAGACAGGTTTGAAGGCGGTGCCGGCTTCGATACGGCCAGGGCCGTCAATCCCGGAGTGATCATCGGGGTCCACGGCTACGACAACGCAGTGGAGGCATTCCAGGGGCATTCCTCCGGCGACACCCTGATCAGGGACAGGCGGACGAGCAACCTGCTGAATTTCAGCGAGACCCTTCTGATCGACATTGCTGAGGTCGATGCCGGTCGTGGCAAGGATACGATCATCGCCTCGAACCTCTCCCCCGGCGCCTACCGAGGTGGGAGTCAGGCGGACATCCTGCAATCGGGGAGCCAGGATGTGACCTGGCTCTACTCGGGCACAAACAACGGGTCGGACACCTTCATCCAGGGCGACCCTTCGGCGACGGTGATTGCGCTGGTGGAAAGCCCGGGCACTGTGATTGGGGTTCGCGACTTCGCCAACGGCGTTGACATCGTCCAAGGCTACTCCGCAGGTGACACGCTGATCCGCGGGACCCGAGGCAGCAACCGACTGGACTTCAGCTCGACCTCGCTGGTGGATATCGCCCTGATTGACGGCGGCGGTGGTCGGGACACCCTCATCGGCTCCGATCTCACGGCGGGGCGGTTTCGCGGCGGCCCTGGCCGGGACACCTTGGTCGCCTCCCAGCACACTCGGGATGAAGTCATCGTTGGGCGAGGGCGTGATACCGTCGCCAAGTTTGAGCCGGGCAGAGACCTCCTTGTGGTGGAAGCCACCGGGAAGGACCTCGATTTCGAGGAGCTGACACATCGTGTCACGGAAGCTGGTGGTGATACGGTGTTCGACTTTGGCAGGGGGGACTCAGTGCGAATCCTGGATACCCTCTTTGCCGAGTTGGGCGTCGGGGATTTCGATTTCCTCAAAGGGGTCAACGAGTGACGGCACCGTGGGGTGCCTGGGACTTGGTTCGGGCAACACGCCTCGCCCCTTCCGGACTTTGGGGCCCCCACGATGAATTGTCCCTGTTTCCCAAGCTGTTGGTTCAAGGCACGCCCCCGCGCGCCGATCGCACCACTCCCAACCGTCACCGTACCTGGGCCGTAGCTCCCAATGGTTCGACCGAGCGTCTGGCCGCCCTCAGCCTCCCAGTTCCGCCTCGGATTAAAAAATAAACGGATTTTTGTGCTCCGGGTCTTGAGCCTGCCTGCCTATCTCCCCAGTAGAAGCGACCACGGTGAAGGTCGTGCAGATGACTCTATAACTCGGGGAGGATTGACATGTTGTACCATCACTTTTCGATCGCCGTATTGCTTTCGGCGATCACCCTGGGCGTGGCAAGCGTCCACGCAGGCGACCCGGTGACGAGTCTCTCGGGACGCTATTGCATTCAGCGGAGTAGCAAAAACTCCATCGACGTCCACGACACACAGTCGGGCGAGAGAATGAAGTTTCCTCACTCGTCGGAGGTTCCGTTGGGTGAGTTGATGGTCTCTGATGACAATCGTTGCTTAGTGGCCGTTGATCCCAGTGTCGGCTGCCTCACGGCCTTCGACTTGCGGACGGGTGCCAGGAAGCGACAGATGGGGGGGCACGATGTGCTCGCTGGAGCGATGATCCCCAACAGTCATGTGGCTATCATTATCAAGCGTCACGTGATTTTCTTCAAGGATGTTGACACCGGGGCCATCGTCAATCGGAGGATCTCCTTAGGCAAACGTTGCAAAATCTATGAGGTGTCGATCAGATATGTTCGCGGTCATCCTCAGATGTACTTGCGGACCAATAATGCCCGAACGGGTTTGTACGATCTCACCACGGGTGCCAAGTTGAACGGTGGCCAGCGTCCGGCCGGGAGATCCATCATTGCGACGCGGTGAAGGTACTCCGGGCCATCTCGTTGGTCGACCTTGGTCAACTCACCTCGGACTGTTCCCGCCCCGGACTACGTGTGATCCGGGGCGGGAATTTCACCGACCGGGTCAATCGAACCAGCCTTGGAAAATGCCTGGGATGCTTTGGAATTGAGGCAGCTGGAAGCCGTTGTTTCTGAGGTGTCATTCCCACCAATCAAGGTCTCGGGCCGCCGACCACTCCTCCCAGTCCCGTGAGGTGCTCTCCTGGTTGGCAAGAGTCATTTCCGGAGCTTTCTTCAAACCGACGGGCAGACCGTGGCGACCTTGATCGTGAACCGGGTAGCTGGCTGGGTTCGCCTGGTGGGAGGCTTGCCCTGGAGGCTTTCCCCGGAGGAATGGCTCAGTTAGCCTGGCTTGGGGGGTGAAACCTTGCTGGATGAGCGGAGCCAAGGTGACAGGCTGACCAGACCATCGCCGGAGTCCATTGAGATGAACAGACAACGGGTGAACGACTCAACCGAGACGAAGGGCACCAGTTCTGCGAGCGGCCGAGGAAAACCTCCGTTCGAGGACGACCAGGGCCTCGATTTGCTGATCGACCGGCAAACACCCCAGCGGCGTTTACGCCCGGAGTCCTTCCGCAGCCTGCGGCTCCAAGACCAAGATCAAAGCCGTGGGCCAACGGGTGCTGGTGATCAAGACGACGAAAAGTACTGGAAGCCGCTGACCCGTCAGCAACTGCTGATGGGCAATGCCTTGGTTGAGAACGAGCGTTTTCCGATGCACCGTGTGGTGGTCACGACGGATGCTGGGATCGGCAAGACGACCAATATGAAGTGGTTGGCGTATTCCCTGAACTTAGCGGTCAAGGACCAGTTGGCGATGTTCCTCCTGGCCAGCGAACTGACCGCCAGGCCAGACAAACTGATCGAGGAGGTGCTGATCGAGAAGTACTTCGCGGTGTGCGGAACGCTTCACGAGCACCGGCGGAATGCCATGCGGTTTCACTGCCAGCAACTTCTGGAGCAGCGGTTACGCCGGGGTCAACTGATCTTGGTTATCGACGGGCTGGATCAGGTGGGGGCAGGTGACTCGATCCTGCGGCTGCAAGAGCTGCTGGCCGATCCCAGTTGGAGACGCTGCAGGCTGTTTCTCAGCGGGCGGCCGCACGCACTGCACCGCAACTGGGACACCTTGTTCGCCGAAGCCAACCCCGAGTGGAGTTTCGTCCGGTTCAGGGAGTTCACGCCCGAGCAGCAGAAGGGCTTTCTGGGGGAGGATGTTTACGACCGGATTCCTGAGGAGGCACGTGGAATCCTGTCGGTTCCCCGGGTGTTGCAGTACATCCGCAAGAACCTGACCGACGAGGACCTCAAGACGCTGCGAACACCCTCAGATGTGTACTTCAAGTCGATACGTCACATGGTGGAGCAGGGATTGTGTCCAGGGTCGGACGCACGTCGGTTTGGACGCCCGCCAGAGGCTCCGGTGCCAGGAATGGCTGACGAAGTCGACGACAAAGGCGTGATGGAGCTGCTGTCGGCGATTGCGTTTCAGATGACGTCGACCTTGGTTCGGTCCAAGGAGCGGGACGACGGACAGGCTGCGGAAACCAAGAAGGTGCCGAACTTCGATCGGGTGGGGCATGGCCAGTTCCCCAGGTTTCGGGAGCGACTGCGTCAGCGGATCTCACGCTACAGCACGCCAAGCGGCGAGCGGCAGATTGAGCATGATTTGAGGTGCCTGGATGCGATGAATTCCGGGCTGTCTTATGGCATTTTTGATGTGGACAAGTTGAGCGAGATTCTGTGGCGGGATCGGACGTTGCAGGAGTTTTTGACGGCTTACTGGATGTGCAATCACTTCGATGGGAGGTTCGTAGAGGATGCTCCCAAGGCACGGTCAGATGCTCAGAAGCTGCGAGATTGGCTGCACCTGCCGCATGTCCCGGCGACGGAAGATTACTACTGGGTGTGGCGTTATGCGACGGAGATGCCCAGGGGGGCGAGAAGCGCGTGTCACTGGCTGGAAGCGATGCGGCCACTGTATGAGCCAGGAGATCAGCAAACAGGACCGGTGAAGCGCTCAACGGAGATGCTGTACCGAAGTTGGGAGACGATGTCCGGGTACGCGGAAGGTGGGCTGGACGAGGACATGGAGGACGAGGAATTAGCGCAGGAGATTGTGGCGGGCTATCAGGGAGAAATTCAGCGGCTGTGTGAGCCGTCGCATGAGAATCAAGAGATCGCATCGCGTCTGTTGGCGGAGGAATCCTATGAGTTGATCCCACCTGACAAACACTGGAACGGGAGCAGAGTTGTGCTGCAGATTCCGGACAAGCAACGCAAGTATGATGATGAACTCGCAAAATTGGTCATCGGTAAGCGGTTCCTTCTGGCCAAGGCGCCGGTCACGAATGTCGAGTACGAGCTGTTTGATCCGACCCATCGCAATCGTCGGTGGCCGGGCTCCCACGCTGAGAGTGGCGAGGATGGGAAGGGTGATGACCGGTGTCCGGTGGTGGAAGTGAGTTGGTACGACGGTTGGGCGTATTGCCTATGGCTGGGGGGCTATCTCCCGACAGAGGAGGAGTGGGAGTATGCGTGTCGGGCAGGGAGCAAGACAGCTTGGTGCTTCGGAGACGATGAGGAGCAACTGAAGGACTATGCCTGGTACAGTAACAACTCTGGCTACCGAACTCACCCCGTTGGTGGCAAGAAGCCCAACGGTTGGGGCCTGTACGACATGCATGGCAACGTCGACGAGTGGTGCGATAGCTGGCATGAGCTGGGCGGGAACCGGGTGTGCCGGGGCGGTAGGTGGGGCCGCGAGGCCTGGTCCTGCCGCTCGGCGGACCGCCACTGGGGCGAGCCGTCCATCCGGAACTACTCCCTGGGCTTTCGTGTGGCCCAAGTTCCGTCCAGCAAGTCCAGCAAGTAGCGGAACCAGGAACGGAGGCCGCCGGGGATGGAAGGTGGAACGCAGCGGAGCGGAGAGGAACCCATCCCCGCGAGCCGGAGTGATCTGGTGGAGCGGGTGGATCAATGAGTTAAGACGCTCAGAGCAGGTGATTGGGGCCCAGGTAGGCCGCCGGAGCGAAGCGGAGGCGGACGCGCTCCAATGGGGGCACATGGGACGGATTCGAGGTGAGAATATGGTTTCAGCTTCCTTTTGCAGGCACTGCTCAGCCGACTGGTGGCGATCGTAAGGGGCTGTTTGCAGAGGATCCATCAAGGCAGATCTGGAACGACCCTCAAGTAGCCAAGGGTCAGTTCTCCTCTTGTGTGTCGGCCACTCCCTTCACCAGCCCAAGCTCGCCGACTGGGTCAGGGAGTCGCACCTGGTTTCCTGATCCATCTGAGGAGCACGTGCCCGCCGCCTGGCGTCAGTGGGAGTTCAGTTGTGGAACTCGGAGATGGTTCCGTCCAGACCAATCCGGTCCATCAACTCAAGAGCCGCGTTCTCGTGTCCTGCCTCAGCCCGAATCCGAGCGACCATCAGATAGCCTCTCCTCCGCCGCAACCGCAGGGTTCTGTCACCTCGAGCGTGGCTGACTGGGGGGTGACTCAGGCGGAACTCGGTCTCTGCAAGGACGGTCTCGATCTCGTTGAGCAGGGCAGGTGCTCCCTCGGTGTGAATCAATTCCATGGTGTGGGTCATTTGTTGGGCTCCCTGTGGAGTTCGGTGGCGGTGGCTTTGGACACACGCTTGAGTCCCTGGCCAGCTACCGGCAGAAAGGAAGCTCCCGGGTGGCCCCGCTCCAGGATTCTTGGAAAAAGCGAGAAAAGATTCGCATCGATCAGTCGTGACTCATGAACGCTCGGAACAATTTCCTGGGACTGGTTCCATTGGTGTCGGCTTGGGTTCGCTGAGCTGCCTTTTTCAAGGAGAGGAGGCCGTTGAACCCCGATTTCCGCGGGCGTTAAATCCGTGACAATCTGCGTGATCGACATGGTGCTCAAGCGTACACAAACCGGACAGGCAGACCGTTGACCCAAGGAATCGTTGGGGTCGGATTGTCCAAGTTCGCTTCTCGAATCAGCGGATTGTGGGAACGCCGGTCAAAGCGAATTTCCAGGTGCCCTTCGCGGAAGGCAATCACACCAGGCGTCTCTACAAACTTGCGATACAACGACTTCGGCTTGAGCGCCGACATGCCGTGAAGCCGATTTGCCAACCATCGGTAACACCCTTGAGCAATGACTGTCAACGCCGTGTCCAAGTCCACGTTCAAGCGAACTTCACTACAAAGGCAGTCCAGATGGAAGAAGTTCACGCTGCTGCCCAAGCTGTCCTCCACACCGTTGCGACGAGTGTAACGCAACAGGATTTCGCGAGCCGTTTCCGTACGGTTGTTTGTCAGGAATAAAGTCCTTTCCTCACGACCCAGACCGGTGACAGCAATCTGTCGAAGCTCTCCATCGTAGTCTGAAGGTTGCACCATTTCCTCCAGATATCGAACGTTGCAGTATTGCCGTTTGGGAACGGTCAAGGTTGCCGCGCGCCAGTCTGAGGCAGGCCGATTCTTGAGCCGCTTGACCACTGCATTCCCTCGTCGCCGAATGGTGACGAAAGAGATTTCCTGTGAGTTGATTCGAGATAACTCTGAGTTGGTTGTGAGTTTGGAATCAAAGTACAACCAGTCGGGATCACGACCAGACAGGGCACGCCAAAACTCCACGAATTGCATGGCCTCGGCGAACTGGTTTGACCGAGTCAAGTTAGCGTTTCCGTAGCAGAGCAGACCGCTTTCAGGCTCATGCGCGAAGAACGTCAGCACGCTCGTCCCTGCCTTACCACGCCGCGGCAGGTAATGGGTCTCCAGAGCCTGAGGATCGCCGCGATAAGGAATGGCATGAAAGTCGAGGGCAAACTCCTCAGCCCGCGGACATAACTGATTTGCTAGAGAGCTGACCCAGGAAGAAAGCAAAGATTTCTGCTGATCTGATTGCGTCCGATAGGAGTAATCTGTGGCAAAACTCTTTTTCGGAGGCACATTCAATCCAGCGAACAAACCCAGTGTGGAATCTAAACTGAAATCATTGATGTGGCTTTGGCGTTCTTTGTCTAACAATTTGAGCATTAACAAGCTGAGGATGGCAGACTCGGCAGGGATCATCTCTGAAGCTGGATAACCGGCAGCTTGAACCATCCGATCGAAGCGAACGTCAGCCAACAACGGCCAAAACAAAAACAATCCCGCGTTGCGAGTCTGCCACTGGGCTCCCGGCGTCAGGGTCAGAGCTCTTTGGTCAGCCACGGGTGGAAGCTCTGGCGTGGCTGGCTGGAGGCCAGGCCGCCTGCCCGGTGGTCGTCCCAACCGCGAAGCGACAAAAGGGGGTGCGGAGTCTCTTGCTCTTGCAGCTGCCGGTCGAATTGGCTGAGGAGGTTTCTCAAGGTCCCATAGGCGAAATCAAATCGCTCAGCTGCTTCTCGGATCGGCAATCCGTCGATCACCACGGCGCGGATGGCTTCGTAGCGTCGTTGAGCGGGATCTTGAGGCTGGAGGAAGAACTGCCTTCGGGAATTGTCATTCACGCCGGTCGCCTCGTTGTCATCGACTTTTGGTGGCCAGAAAGCCTTCAAATACACCCGATTTTTGGGTGTCGGCCAAGCTCCTCCAGGGCAAAACGAAGCGAAAAGCATCGGATTCCTAGGGTTTTGGGAAGAATCCGTCCTCGCACGGCTATTCCGCGGCCGTGCTTCGAAAGTCGACCTCAGCTCAGAAAGTCGGTGACACCAACTCGCGGAAATGCCCGCAGAGCCTGGGAAATACGCCGCTGCTCAGAGAAAATTGTCATGTCATTTCGCCGCTCGGAAATCGGGGTTGAACGCACGAGGAACCGATCCATGAGTGACACCTTTGTATCTGGTCGCCTGGTCGCCAGCCGACGCTTGGTCCTGAGACAGGAGTCCTGGGGACAGGCACTGCGAATCCTGCTCGACCACAGCCGAGGCTGGCTGGTCGGGGAGCTGATCAACCACGACCAACAACAGGGCCTCGAGCACATCGCCTTCGATCTGCAGTGGACGGACACTCCCCCGGCGGGGGATTCTCGACCGCCGCTGGCAAGCTGGCTTGCGATTGGGCTGCGTCATTCGAATGAACCCGCGTTGGAAGCATGTGCGCTGGAATTGGCTGAGAGACTCAGTCCCGGTTCACTGCAGACGCTCCTTATTGTGCAACTGGACCTGGAACACCGAGGCAGGTGGTGTGGCCTCGTCCACGCGC
>CAZYKP010000151.1:0-15611 GCA_964648025.1 uncultured Pirellulales bacterium
ACTTCAGGGCTGGGGAGACTTCAGGGCTGGGGAGACTTCAGGGCTGGGGAGACTTCAGGGCTGGGGAGACTTGAGGGTCCGGAGTGCCGGTCGTTGATGAGTCTGAGTCTGGACAAGTCTGATCCTTAAGAAATTCAGGTGGTCGCAACCGGTGACCGACCGTGCTGGAACTGAATGATCCTCTGCGCAGAACTTGGGCCCACCGAAAGGCTCTTTGGCAGGGGCAAACCCCTGCGATCGACAGTGGCGCTGGATTGTGGGGACCGGTTGCTCGCGGATCGATTGAGCATCTCGAGAACCTCTGATGATCGCTGAGAGAGAAAGACCGATGTGGCTGGAAGACCTGCAACTATCTTCTGAAAACAACCAACTTGCTAACTGCTTGAGCATTGGCGGTCGCGAACAGGTGCGGTCAAGTTGCCTCGGCCGGTCAAGTTGCCTCGGCCGGTCACGTTGGCTGATCCTATTGTTCGCCATCTGTCTGGGTGGCACCGAGACCTCACGAGCCGACTGGCAAGAGGACTATGCCAAGCTGTTGGCCGAATGGAAGCAAGAGGCCGCCAACACCAAATACAAGACCGCCCTGGAAGCAGCCGACCAAGCTTGGATCGAGCGATCCGAAGCGGTCATCAAGATCAAAATTGCTGAGGAATCCGGCGAAAAGGGCAAAGTGCCTCAACTCCAAAAAGAACAGCAAGAGGCTGAAAAGAAAGCCCAAATTCAACTTCGGCAAGCGGTGGCCTTGGCGACGGCGGAAACCGACGAGGTGGAACTGGCCGACCTCCTCAACAGGCTCGCTTTGGTCTACTACTTTCAGAACAACTGGAAGGCTGCCGCGGCGATCTCCGAGCACCTCGCCCGCAACCATCCAACAACCGATCAGGCACTTGCCTGCACTCCTGTTGGCATCAACGCTTACAGCCAGATGTACCGCCGGGCGTCTGCTCAAGAGAAGACGCAGGTCCTCGATACTTTGATGGATTTCTACTCTCACATCGCCAAGACCTGGAAGGACACCGACCAGGGCCGCCAAGCTTTGGGCCAACTGGCTGGCTTGGCGCTTCGCAGTGGCGATCGCAAGAAAGCCCTGCAGATCGCCATGCAACTGCCGGGCAACTCACCACAACGGGGTCAGATCCAGCTCAGGTTTGCTTTGGCGGATTACTTTGACCTGTTCAAGCTCCGAAGCCTTGAGGATGGCAACCCGCAGAAACCGTCCGCCGACGAGTTGAAGGCCAAGGCTGACCAGACCATCAAATTGCTTGCCGAGGGTGTCGAGCAAACTCGCAAGACAAGTGCCCAGGGCGATCTCTCCTCAACCCTCGTCGCCGCCGAGTTGGCTTTGGTTCAACTGTATAACGAACAGGGGAACTACCCCGGCTCTTTGCGAATCTTAGAGCGGCCTGATGTTGGTTTGCTGGCTTTGGTGACCAAGAAGCACCCTGCGGCGATGGAAAACGACGCACCGAAACGAACACACCAGCTGGCCCTGCAGACCTATATGGCCCAGGCCAATGTCGAGAAGTCGATTGAGATGCTCAAGCTGTTGGGAACTGGAGCGGACGATCCTGCTCAGATCACACAGCTGCAGCTCTCCTTGGCCAATAAAATCTATAAGGAAATCGAAGCAGACCGCCAGCAGACCGAGCCAACCGACGGCCAAACCCGAGAGCAGCTCAAGGCAAAGCTGAAGAGCTTGGGCGATCTGCTGGAGATGGTGGCCCAACGCCGTGAGGGACACACCAAGCGATCCCTTTCTTGGGTGGGTCAGACTCTCTTCAAATTGGCCGAGGGTGCAGACCTGAAAGCTTCTAGTCCTTCCGCTGAGGTTGCTGATCTTTATAGCAAAGCCTCGTCGGTTTTTGAGACTCTGCTGGACCAAGAGGAGGATGAGAAAGATTCTCCACGCGTGGCCGCCCTTGCGGCCCAATGGGCCAAATGCCAAAGGCGTCTGGGAAACTTCGAGCAAGCGATCGCGAAGCTGAACTCAGCGCTTCGTGACAACCCCAGCTATCTGGACGGTCAGATGACAGCTTCACACACCTATCAAAGCTGGGGCCGCTATATCTACGAGCAGCAATACCTAAAATCAAAGTCGCAAAACGATCTGAAAAAGGCTATTGAGAGGTTTGGCTACGCGACCAACGGCGGTCCACCCAAGAAAGCGGGTCTGCGAGAGATCCCCAGCCCCATTCTGGGATGGGCTCGATTGGCAACCAAGCTCCGCGGAAGCTCCAAATATCAGGCTCGTTACTATGAGGCCGAATACAATCTGGCGCTTTGTCGGCGGTATTACGCTCTGACCGAATACACCCTTTCTGGCGACTCCGACAAACTCAACAAAAACCTCGCCAACGTCGAGCGAAGAATCATTTTCCTTCATCGTGCGAAGCCTGATTTTGGAGACGCCAGCTGGCAAAAGAAGTTCGAGGTTCTTTTGAAATCCGTCCAAAAGCAACTCAAGCGAAAAGAAACAGGCTTCCCCGAGACTTAAGCGACCGAGTCTGAGGTCCGCAAATCAGCATGTGCACTGGTTGTCATGTGCTGGGTCAGTCATTTTCGAGTTGGGCAACTCATCAAGTCGACAAGTCCTCTGGAACTCAACATGCTGGTGATTCGTTTACCGATCCTCTGGTTGGGACTATTGGCCCTTTCTGCTCTTGGCTTGGGGCCAAGTGCCTCTGAGTTGGGGAGCCTCAGGGCCGCAGAATTGACTGCTCAAGAGGTCACCAAGCTGATGAACCAACTCAAGAGAGTTGGTCCGCAGGGCAAGTTCAACTCCCAAGCCCAAAAAGCCTGGTCTCAGTTGGCCGAGGCCGACCCGCAGCAACTGCCGACCCTGTTGGCCGGAATTGATCAGGCCAATCAACTGGCCGCCAATTGGTTGCGAGCGGCTGTCGACACCATCGCGGAACGAGCCATAAAGGAAGGAAAAACCCTCCCAATTGCGGGGCTAGAGGAATTCCTCCAGGATACCGACCATGACCCTCGTGCTCGCAGACTTGCCTACGAATGGCTCGCCAAGGTCGACAAAACAGCCCCCGGCCGCATTATCCCCAAGATGTTGAATGACCCCAGCGTCGAAATGCGACGCGAGGCGGTCACCAGGCTGCAGGATCAGGCTGCCGCCCTCATCCAAGGCGACAACAAGGCCGACGCGGCCGAGGTGCTCAAACGAGCTTTAATTGCCGCCCGTGACGTCGACCAAGTTCAGGATTTGGCTGAAAAGCTTCGCTCGCTGGGCGAGGAAGTTGATCTCGCTCGCCACTTCGGCTTTGTGATGGACTGGCACCTGATCGCTCCCTTTGACAACACCGATGAGAAGGGATTTGACGTTGCCTACCCTCCAGAAGCAGAGATCAAGCTGGATGCCCAGTACCAAGGCAAAGACGGCCAGACGATCAGTTGGAAGGCCCATACCACCGCAGATGAATTCGGCATCGTCAATATCCGCAAAGCTTTGGACCACCACAAAGGAAGCGTCGCTTACTGCTACACAGAATTCACCAGCGATAAAGCCCAAGAGGTGCAGCTGCGGCTTGGTGCCATCACCGCTTGGAAGCTCTGGCTCAACGGCCAGATGCTCTTTGAGCGGGAGGAGTATCACCGGGGGATCCGCATGGACCAATATCAGATGGTGGGCAAGCTGAAGAAGGGGAAAAATCGGATCCTGCTGAAGGTTCTGCAAAACGAACAAACTCAGCACTGGGCTCAAAGGTGGCAGTTTCAGCTGCGGATTTGCGATCCCAGTGGCACCGCCATCCTGTCGACCACCCGTCCTGCCTCACTGCCTCCTCAGAGCGCGGCCGATTAAAAGATTTCTGAGTTTGTCTTTGTGGAAAAGCGAATATCGTTTCCCGATCTGGGCCTCAACGTTTCGTGTTTGTTGACTGATTCCGGAGCAATGATCGATGCCGAGCTGGACTTGGGCCGTTGTGTTGTTGACCGTCGGGCTCTGGGCAACCTGCCAGACCCTTCAAGCGGACTGGAAGCAGTTCCGAGGCCCGCAGGGAGCCGGTGTGGCCGCAGCTGGGCAAGATCTGCCGTCGCTGTGGGACCGTGTCACCGGCGAGAACATCGCTTGGAAAGCTGAACTTCCCGGCCGTGGGCTCAGTGCTCCGGTGGTCGTCGGTGGCAAGGTGATCCTCACCGCTTGCAGCGGACCCCGCCAGGATCGCTTGCATGTGCTTGCCTTTGATAAAAAGTCCGGCAAGCAGCTTTGGCATCGTCAGTTCTGGTCCACAGGCCGCACGATGTGTCACCGCAAGACCAATGTCGCTGCGCCCACTCCTGTGGCCGACGAAAACGCCATTTATGCGTTCTATTCCACCAACGACGTGGTCTGCCTCAGCCTCGACGGGCGTCTCCGCTGGCTGCGGGGTTTGACGTTCGATTACCCCAATGCGAGCAACTCGCTAGGAATGGCCAGCTCGCCGGTGGCAACCGAAAACACGTTGATCCTACAGCTGGAAAACGATTCCGAATCCTTTGCGATCGGTTTGAACAAGCAAACCGGAGAGAATCGCTGGAAAATCGACCGACCGAGGATGGCCAATTGGACCAGTCCGGTGCTGCTTCCGGTGAATCCGGACAGCCTTGGGCCTGTGGTCTTGTTGCAAAGCAGCCAAGGGCTGGCCGCGTACGAAGCTGACACGGGAAAGGCCCTTTGGGAGTTTTCGGAAGGGGCCTCCACGATTCCCTCGACTGCCGTAGGCGGCGGCCTGGTCTTTGTGCCCTCCGATGGGTTGACCGCCCTGCGGCCCTCGCTGGATCGTCGCGGGCAGCCTGAGAAATTGTGGTCCGACAATCGACTGGCCCCCAGCACTCCCAGTCCAGCGGTCTATCAAGGACGCATCTACACGGTCAATCGTTCTGGAGTGCTACGATGTGCATCGGCTGAAGACGGCGAGTTGCTCTGGCAGCTGCGACTAGAGGGACGATTCAGCAGCACTCCTGTGATCGCTGATCACCGGCTCTATTTGTTCAACGAAGAAGGCCTGGGTCACGTGGTCGATCTTAGGCCGGACGTTGATACCAAAGAACGAATCGTCGGCCAGAACGATCTGGCCGAAGAAATCCTCTGCACGCCCGCCATCTCCGACAAAGCCATGTTTGTCCGCAGCAACCAGCATCTCTGGAAGATCAGCCGCTCGGAGTGAGATCCTCCGATTTATCCCAGCTGGGCTGATCGGCCCGCCGGATCATCGATTCAGCGCGTTTGAGGCCCCCTTGGATGACTCCTTCTGCCGAGTTACCTGAAGCGATTACCCTACAACCAGTGGGGGCGGTCTGTGGATCGATTCGACCACCAGGCTCAAAAAGCCTCAGCAACCGAGCGTTGATTTGTGCGGCCTTAGCCGATGGGACCAGTCGGCTCACCGGTCTGCTTGACAGTCAAGACACCCGCGTGATGGTGACGGCTTTGCAACAAGTCGGTCTGCATGTGGAGCCGGACTGGCCGGGGGCAACGGTAGTCCTTCAGGGGCGTGGTGGGTCCATTCCAGCGGACTCCGCCGAGATCGATATCGCCAACAGCGGCACCAGCGTGCGGTTTCTCACAGCGATGCTTTGCCTTGGTCGAGGTCGGTTTCGTGTGGATGGCAACCCACGGATGCGGCAGCGACCCATCGCCGATTTGGTGGATGCTCTTCGACAGCTCGGTGGGCAACTCGAGTGCCCCTCTCACACTGGCTGCCCCCCTGTGGAGATTACCGCTGGGGGTCTCTCAGGTGGTCATGTAGAAATTCGGGGCAACATCTCCAGCCAGTTTCTCAGCGGACTGTTGATGGCTGCCCCCTACGCCAGCGGGCCGGTGGAAATTCAAGTCGTTGGCCCGCTGGTCTCAGTTCCCTATGTGGAGATGACCCTGCAGGTCATCCAAGCCTTTGGCGGGCAAGTCTCAGTCCAACAGGGGGCCGAAGGGCTTCGCTACAGCACTCAGCCGCATTGTTACCGTGCCGGTGATTACCAGATTGAGCCTGATGCCTCCGCGGCCAGCTATTTTGCAGCAGCCGCTGCGGTCACCGGGGGACAGGTGACCCTCGAAGGCCTCAGCCGCCACAGCCTGCAAGGAGATGTGGAGTTTTTTGACAAGCTCGCCGCGATGGGTTGTCAGGTGACCTGGGCACCGACATCGGTCACAGTCCAAGGCGGTTCCTTACGAGGGATCTCCGCGGACATGAACGCCATCAGCGATACGGTGATGACCCTAGCGGTTGTTGCCCTCTTCGCGGAAACCCCCACAATGCTGACCAACATCGCACACATCCGTCACAAGGAGACCGACCGCCTGGCCGCTGTTGCTGCCGAGCTTCGCAAACTCGGCGCCTCTGTGGACGAGCAAGCCGACCGGCTGCACATCTCCCCCGGCGAACTCAAACCCGCCCGACTTGCCACTTATGACGATCACCGCATGGCCATGAGCCTGGCTTTGGTCGGTCTTCGCATCCCCGGCGTGATCATTGAGGACCCCGGCTGTACCAGGAAGACTTACCCTCAATATTTCGACGATCTCTGTCGTCTGGCCAACACTCGGTGGTCCCCAACTCCAGGCCACTGACAGTCTGTCCGAAAAGCACCGGAATCCACCTGGATCGTGTTGCACCATGACTTGGGCTCCACAACACAGTGGATTGCCGGATGCTTTTCGCAGAGTCTCTGAGTTCCTGCCCGAGGACCTCCCCCTCAAAAGTCCTGCCCAATCGAAGTGCCCCCCACAAGATGACTGTCTAGGGACACCTCCCGACGATGCCTGTCAATCTCAGTGGGACCTGCAGGACGAGAGTCCAGGTGTCGGCCATCCCACGAGCCGACCAATGACGTCTTGTCACTGGTCGGGACAGTTTTATACTGTCTGTGGCACACCTCTTTCCCTTGTCTCGATTTCAGATAAGCCGCGTCGTCCACGACGGCGAGTGGGCTGTTCTGATGGACCACGGGGGTCCGTTATCAATCGAGGAAGAGAATTCCTGACGATCGTCTTTCCAGAAGGATTGTTCCGGTGGCAACCTCGGCTCCTCCAAGCCCCAGCAAATCCACAAGTAGTACACCCCAAAAGAGCTTCTACGCCCGCCACGAGTTTCTGATCCGCCGCCTCCATTCACTCACAGGGCTCGTTCCTGTTGGCGTATTTTTGTTCTTTCACCTGACGACGAACTTCACCGTTTGGGTGAGCCATGACTTCTTCCAGCAGAATGTGGACTTGATCCACGGAACCCTCGATGGCCTTCTCGTTCCAGTCGAATGGGCGTTTATCTTTTTGCCCTTGCTCTTCCACGGGATCATTGGACTGTGGCTGGCAGCCGAGGGCCAAAGCAATACCGGCCATTATCGCTATGTCAGCAACTGGCGGTACGTGCTGCAGCGGGTCACCGGCGTCCTGGCGTTTTTCTTCATCATTTGGCACGTTGCCCACATGCATAAGCTGGGTTCCTACTTGAACCCGCTCTTTGGGGGTAAGGAGATTATCGGGGGGCAATTTGAGCCTCACCATCACGCTGCGAGCACAGCAGCAGCGGCAGTCGGACCCCTATGGGTGCGGTTGCTTTACGCCTTAGGCATGTTCTCGGCGGTCTTCCACTTGGCAAATGGAATTTGGACCGCTGGGATCACCTGGGGCCTTTGGATCACGCCAGCAGCTCAGCGGAGGGCGAACTACCTTGCGGTTGCTCTGGGGTTATTGCTTGCAGGATTTGGGGCGATGTCGCTGGTCGCCTTGAGCGACCCTGAACTTGCGAAGAAAGGTAACGAAATTCTTCAGAAGAAAGCTCAAGGTAAGCTCGCCCTTGAAGAAGAGTCAGAGTCTGAGACGGTTCCTCAGGAGCCTGAAACCGAGTCGGCGACCGCAGCCGATCCCAACTCGGATGGGCAGGGGTAAGACAACAGCACCAAATTGAGTTCGAAAGCCTTCACGTCAGCGGCTGCAGGAGGGCGACTTCCGCGATGCCAGTCAGTTCTGTGGCAAGTGACCCAACCATCACTTCGATCCGGGAGTTGGTATTGCGGACATCGCTTGCCAGAAGTCCCGGGGGTTTCTGGCTGACTTGGACTTACCATTCTGATCGGCAAGGTCGACCTGATGTCATGTGCCCTCTGCAACTCGCTCGAGAGAATTGTCGTTTTTCTCCCAGGAGGCTTCGATCGGGACGGGCTGGAGTCTCTATCTCTGGGCTTCCGGGCGGGCTTGGCGAACTCTCTGAGGCTGACTAGACACCCTAAGTCGTTTCCTTAGGTATTCGAGAATTTGCGGTAGTCTGCGGCGTGTTGCAAACCAAAGCCGCTCGCGAAGCACACACAAACTCAAGAATTCATTCAAAGGTAGAGACGATGATCTCCTCTAACGGTAAGCCGAGTGCCTCCCAACGAGTTGTTGTCGTCGGCGGTGGGCTGGCAGGACTGGCCGCAGCCATGAAATTGGGCGAGCTAGGCGTCGATGTGGATCTGATCAGCATGGTGCCGGTCAAACGCTCCCACAGTGTCTGTGCTCAGGGGGGGATCAACAGCGTCAATAACCTCACTCGTCAGCAAGGCGACAGCGAATGGAAGCATTTTGACGACACCATTTACGGTGGCGATTTCTTGCAGCATCAGCCACCAGTCAAGGAAATGGCTTACTGGGCACCGCGGGTCATTGACTTGCTGGATCGGTTGGGAGTCCCCTTCAACCGCACCGGTGAAGGTTTTCGAGATCAGCGTCGCTTCGGGGGCACACTGTATAAACGAACTGCTTTCTCGGGGGCGACAACCGGCCAACAGCTTCTGTACGCTCTGGATGAACAAGTCCGCCGCTGGGAAGTGGCCGGGCGGATCAAGAAGTACGAGTTCTGGGATTTCCTGGGGCCGATTTTGGATGATAACGGCATTTGCCGGGGGGCTGTGGCCCAAGACACAGTGACCATGGAGATTCGAGCGTTCCCGGCCGATGCGGTGATGTTGGCAACCGGCGGGTGTGGGCTGGTTTATGGCCGGTCCACGATGTCTATGGTGTGTACCGGCAGCGCAGCCAGCCGGGCGTTTCAGGCAGGTGTCTACTATGCCAACGGAGAGTTCGTCCAGGTTCACCCGACAGCGATTCCCGGTGCCGACAAATTGCGGCTGATGAGCGAGAGCGCCCGGGGCGAAGGTGGCCGAGTGTGGGTGCCGAAAAAGGCAGGCGATTTCCGAGATCCTCGACAGATCAGCGAATCCGAGCGGTCTTACTTTTTGGAAGAAAAGTACCCGCAGTATGGCAACTTAGTGCCGCGTGATATCGCCACCCGGGAGATCTTCAGCATCTGCACCGAAGAAGGCCGCTCGGTCGATCCAAAGAAGCTGTGTGTCTACCTAGATTTGACCCATCTACCTCGGGAGATGCTGGATCGCAAGCTCGGTGGCATTTTGGAAATCTACGAGAAGTTCCAGGGGGTTGATCCTCGGGAAGTTCCCATGAAGATCTTCCCGGCAGTGCACTACTCGATGGGCGGCTTGTGGGCCGGTTATGTGAAAAACGCCGAGGGCGGCTTGGAGGAGGGTCACCCCGAGACACAACAAACAAACATCCCTGGAATCTATGCCATTGGCGAAGTGGACTACCAGTATCACGGCGCCAACCGCCTCGGGGCCAATTCGCTGTTAAGTTGCATTTTCACAGGCCTGTTCACCGCCCCGTGTGTGCAATCGTTGCTGAAGAACCTCAAAAACGCTGGCGACAATCAGCACACGGCGGCTGACTTCCCCAGTTCCTTTTTTGAGGCAGAAGTTCAAAAGCATCGCGAGAGATTTGATGAGTTGTTGAGGCGTCCGGCCGGGGGACCCAATCCCTATCAAATCCACCGCGAGCTCGGGGACATCATGACGCGGGCTGCCACAGTGGTTCGTCACAATGATGTTCTGGACGAGGCCTATGCGAAGGTCTGTGACCTGGAAGAGCAAACCCGACAATGCTCGCTTTCAGATACCGGGCGATGGACCAACCAAAATGTGCTCTTCACCCGGGCCCTGGCCGATATGTTCCCCCTCGCCAAGAGTATCCTCAAAGGCGCCCGTCTTCGCGACGAGTGCCGCGGGGCGCACTACAAGCCCGAATTCGAAATGAAGGGGATCGATCGGAGTGTCTCGCCCGAGGAGCAACAGCGTCAGGCCGAGGCTTGGTGTGATGCCTTCGAGCAGAAGAACCGCAAATGGCTGAAGACAACCATCGCTGAGCTGGACGAACACGGCGAGCCCCAGATTAGCTACGAAGAAGTCGACACCTCACTGATTCCACCTCGCCCACGTCTGTATGGTATGGTCGGCGGTGAAATCATCAATCAGGCCTGGAAGGAGCGGCAGCAGGCAGCTCCCCAGGAGCCCAAAGACAAGTCCACCCCAGCGGTCGCCGTTGCCGGAAGCTAAGTTGCGAATTGCGGCCTCAGTGCCCTCGAGAGGTTCCCTCAACACAGCCCTCTAACTGGGCGGGGACGCCTCTTGGGCCTTTGGCCGTCGATCGCAGCAACACTCAAAGGCCTCATGATGACCTGGCGGCCAAGGCACTTGGCCCAGCAACATCCAACGACCCCTAGACTTCGACCGTTCCAGATTGTGGCAGGGTCCCAACCTGTGGGGCTCTTATCAGGTCTGTGCAACAACACTCGGTGGGCAATGGCGACATCTGGGACGGTCCAACGACTGAGGTTGGGGAACATCTTTGTTCGTGCGGTTAGTAGAAAGGCTGCGGAAGCAGCGGTTGTTTTGCCTACCCGGCGTTTTGGACGAGCAAGAATTCTCCCCAAAAGCAGTAGTAGCCGAACATTGATCAGGAAGCACACACAAACGTTTCAAGTTGGAGCAAGAGATCGATGATTGATGCCGCTCAAAAGAACGGCTTTTCCGGAGACCGGGAGCTTCCCGAGGTGATTCGGGTACGGGTGCTTCGACAAGACGGCCCGCAACAGTCCAGCCGATGGGAGACTTTTGATATCCCTCGCGAGCAGGACATGAATGTGATCAGCTTGTTACAAGCGGTCGCTGCTAAAGCCTGCACAAGCGAGGGCGAGAAGGTGGCTCCCGTTGCTTGGGACTGCAATTGCTTGGAAGAAGTGTGCGGTGCGTGCACAATGGTCATCAACGGCCAAGTCCGGCAGGCCTGCAGTGCCTTAGTCGATAACCTGTTGACCGAAGATCCCACCGAGATCAATCTGCGGCCGATGACCAAGTTTCCGGTCATCCGCGATTTGGTCGTGGATCGTGCCAGGATGTTTAACGCCTTGGAACGCGTTCAAGCCTGGGTTGATGTCGACGGTTATTACGACGCCGGAGCCGGTCCTCGAGTTTCTCAAGAGGATCAGGAAGAGACCTATCCGCTCTCGCAGTGCATGAGCTGCGGTTGCTGTTTAGAAGCTTGCCCGCAGTACACCAAAATCGAGCTGACCCGGGAAGAAGGCGAAACTGACGACCAATTTGCTGCCCGTCAGAAGGAAGCCTATGAGAAGTCGTTCCTTGGTGCTGCAGCGATCAGTCAGGCGATTTTGTTCAACAGCCATCCCACCGGCAAGATGCATGCCGGCGCTCGACTGGATGCGTTGATGGAAGAAGGCGGAATTCAGGTTTGCGGCAACGCCCAGAACTGTGTCGCTGTATGCCCCAAGAGGATTCCGCTGACGACCTCCATCGGCAAGGCAGGCCGTCAGACCACCATGCATGGCTTCAAGAAGATGTTTGGCTAGGAGTGTCCGGGATCGAAGTTCGTGTGTTGGTCTCTTGTCCTGCTGCTGAGGACAACCTACTCGTCCAAAGAGTCCTCACCGCTGCCACGAAGAATGTGCGGCAGCCTTTCCCCAATCCGGACGGGTCCAGATTGACTCCAACGTCACCTGTCACGTTCAGTGAGAGAGCCAGCCGACGCCCTGGGAAACCGCCCCCGCTGGTGCTGAGCCTCCGATCGATTTTCGACTCGGGTCGAACGTCTTGCCATGGCCTTGTTCGTGATGACCAAGGGTGGCCAGAGGCGTCTCCGGAAGCGTGAATCCTCGAGTCTGTTGTTCCGCAACTCAGTCATTCCCCGAGAACAGCGTCGAGAACTTCTCGGGGAACCTCGACTTCCCTGGGTTCAATCGGAACAAGTGTCGGTTTTCTTACCCGACACTTGTTCCAGTTTATTGGCTTGACGTGACCACATCGGCAGATCAGGGTTTCTACCACGGGTTGCCACAACCCCACCCACATCAGATTGTGCATCCGAATTGGACTGAATGCCGACCGACCCGGTCCACACACCGACCCCGATCCGAGTGATCTTGAGGCCATGTTGGGCTGTTTAGGCTTTTCCGATGAAGCCATGCCTCGCGTGACTGCTCCGCTGGAGAGTTCTTGACTCCGGAAGGAGTTCTCGACCAGATCATCGCGGAAGACCGAGGAGCTGGGCTTTCGTTGGTCACCCTGGCTCAAAAACTGATTTGGGGCTCAAGAGTAGCCAGTCCACCCAAACGATCTCGGTCACTGCCCTGAGGCAACGCTCTCTTTGGCACTGCTGCAGATCCCGCAGCACGTGGACGCCAGAACCTGGCCAACGCCCAAACCACTGCCAGGACCGCTGATTGGCAGCCTTCCCTCCAGTCGGAAGAGACAAGACTTTACCTGTTTTTCGAAAGCTAGCAAACTGTGGGCACTGACAATTTGGCTCAACTGGATCCGGAGGTGCGATTGGAATCCAATGAGTCCAGAGGGGTGCGGGAGCAAGATTCAACAGCCCAGTGGAATCCCCGCCCTGGGATATTCAACCGCGGAGACTTGAGAATTCAGAAATGAAAACTGCGTCCGTCGTTCCGGTCATTGCCTTGTTGGTTGTTCTGGGGTTTCTTCAAGTCCCGCTGTATGGACAACCCTTGCAGGAAGAACCACTTCACGTCCGGGTTGGCATCGTTGCTTACGAGGATTTTTCCATCGAGTTTCACAAATGGGAGGAGATTCTCTCCCAGTGGCAACGAAAATCCGATCCCCCGTTGCGATTCGATCTTGCTTTGGGCACTCATAGCGAACTGCTCCACTGGATCAACAACAAGTGGATCGACATGGCCGTGTTGCCACCGGGTCTGTTTGCCCAAACGCTGGACGATCCTTCCAGCGAATTCGAAGAAGATTCTGGGTATGTCTATCTGAGCACCTCTGGTTATCCATCGGCGACCAGTGATTTTGCGAAACCGGACCGAAGGGGACCCGGCCCGCATTTCACCTTCCGGCCTGTTTGCGTGGTTTCCAAGGACTCCAAACTGCGGACCGCGGACGACTTAAAGCAAGCAGCCCGGCAAGAGCGGGTCCGCTACCTTCTTGTCCATCCGTTTTCCACTTCTGGGGGTTTGGCACCGCTGCACGCCTTAAAACAGATTGATGCCTCTCCTTCAATCGACCAGATTGAATTCACCTATTCTCACTCGGAGTCCCTGCACTTCGTCTCGGGCGACCAAGCAGATCCGGAGTATGTGGCTTTTGTCTGGGACGATGCGTTTCGGACTGTTTCTGCCGATGTCGCTGATTCACTTCGATCGCTCGAATTTCCTCAACTCTCCGAGCTGGTCATGCCCACCGATGCCATTCTCGTCAAACGGGATCACAAGGCGTTGCAGCTGATCAAAACGTTGCTGGGCGAACAGCGAACCAGCGAGGGACGCTCTGCCTTTGTTGATCTTAAGGATTGGAAAACGCAGTATGCACGGATCAGGAGATGGGCTGACGAGTCAACAGTGACCAGACTTCCCTGGCAGCGGCGGAAACTCTCGATGGATGAGATCGGCTGGGTTTTACTTCAGCATGCCAAGACCCAGCCACGACCGCTGCGGCTTGGGCTGGTCTTGGCCGGTGGGGGCGCGAAGTGTTCTTATCAGGTGGGGGCCGTCAAGGCGGTGGAACGGAAATTGGCTCAACTTCGGCAACAGTATCCTCAATACCGAGAAGCACTCGATTTGCATCTTGTGGTGGGAACATCCGGCGGAGCTATTAATGCGATTCCGGTCGCCTTGGGTGTGTCAAAATCTAGCGAGGGGCAGGCAGATTTTGCCGAGGTGTGGAAGGGTATTGACCAACGAGAGGTGATCTCGCCGCCACGATTGAATCAAGCGTTGTTGGGAATCTGGTTTGGACTGGTGGAACTCCTCATCTTGGTCGGTCTCATCCGATGGCTGGTGAGGTCACAGATC
The DNA here is from genome assembly GCA_964648025.1 of uncultured Pirellulales bacterium. Lineage (GTDB taxonomy): Bacteria > Planctomycetota > Planctomycetia > Pirellulales > Pb10988 > CAZYKP01. Next base: position 14,148 of record CAZYKP010000151.1, read on the forward strand.
CTAAGAGGGTGGATTCTCTGCGGCACATTCACCATGCTCGGTTTGGCTCAAATCATTCTGGAGTATTTCCCTTTATCGCCTTGGAGCGCCTTAGGTGAGAACCACATTTGGCATCACCTGTGGCTCGTTTTGAGTTTTGGCAGTCGCGAGTCCGCTTGGTTTGTGCTTGCTTTGGGGCTGTTTGGATTGGGTGTCCAGTTTTTGCTCCGCAGGCGTGGTTACGAGGGCATTCCGCTCCTTTCTCGTCATGCCTCACGGGGACTTTTGTTGCTCTCGATTGGACTACCGTTTCTGATCGCCTTTGTTTTGTTCTTCTTTCAGGAGACGCTTTCCCGAGGAGATGGAATTGAGCGGTCGCTTGCCAAAGGGTATCGGAACTTACTCATCAATCAGGTTCAGCGAGAAGGGTCCAAGCCTTTGTCGCTGGCTCAAGGAATCGGTGTCAAACAGACCTTGCGAACGCTCAGCCAGGAGATCTTTCAACAAAAGTTGCTCGAGCGAGATTTGGTTGTCACCAGCACCTGTCTGGTCCAGTCCAAAGAGATGCTACCCAGCGACCTTTATCTGTATATGCCTCGAGATTCCAGCTCGCCCAAGCCGGCATTTGGAACGAGGGGTTTTGATATCCGGCGGCGGCCGGAACTGTTACTGGATGTTGTGATTGGATCCGGAAGCGTCTTCCCTTTATTTCCGCCACGTCGGATTAACGACTTTCCGCTGAAGGATGAGTATGTTGAGTTGATCGATGGGGGGTTTTCTCACAACAGCCCAACGGAAGCGGCTGTCTTATGGGGCGCGACTCACATCATCGTCATCGAGGCATCACCCAAGGGTCGAGGTTACCGGGGCAATTTCGCTGAGAACGTTGCGGCAGCCATTGATCAACTTCAGCGACAAACACAACAAGTCGACATGCGATCCAAGAGAAATGTTCGCGTTTTCACGTTGGCACCCCAACCCCCGCATATCTGTTTGTTGGATTTTGCGGACAATTTGATCGAGGCCTCGATCGAACAAGGTTATCAGGATGCCTCCGGAGAAACCAAAGCCCGGCCAGGTCGAGTCAAACACCGGTGGTTTGAAGAGGAACTCGGCAGACCCATCTTCGTCGAAATTCAATAAGCTCGACCGCACTCCAAAGACGCAGAAGGTGTTTGGTCAGGACCTGAACCGACACCCGAGGAATCGAATCCGTCAGCCTGCTTCAGGACAACCTCCCCTCCAGAACGGTCCGCGAAATTCTCCCATTTTGCGATGTCTCGGCCGGGCAGCAAACGCGAACACAGCATCCGCGGTTTCACATTCGGAGAGTTTGAGCCAGATGGGCCGCCTCCAAGCGACAGGACCCCCAGCCAATTGCCCCCCCATGAGATGAGCGAGCACGAACCAGCCTCTGCTGTTGAGACTTTGGTGTGAGCGTCAGGAAAGTTGGTGATTAACCGGCTTGGGCCCAGAAGGCGTCCC
>CAZYKP010000152.1:0-15334 GCA_964648025.1 uncultured Pirellulales bacterium
CGATCTGCTGGAGAAGCTTGTAGCCACCAATCCGGGTGCCCGGCTGTTCGGTGAGGAGCTCATCCGTGTTCTCCCTCAGTTCTGGTGGCGGAGATTCCAGGAAGGTTCCGGCCTGGCCGTCTAACTTCAGGAGCGATTCGATTTCCTCCCGCAGTTGTGGATCGCCGGCGCACACCTCATCCAGATAAGCCTGGCGCTTGGCGAAATCAGCCAATTCTGCGGCTTGGTTAAAGATCTCTGCTTTGTTGGAGGCTTTTCCACTCATGGCCATGACCGAGGTTTGAGGTGTCCATGAGTCCTATGCGCCTTCTGAAGGGAATGAGTATCAACTTTTTTTAGGACACGCTGGCATCACGACTCCGGACCACCCTTAGGTTCCACCCATCTGTCGCAGCAGCCACACACGTGCGTAGCGCCAGTGGCGTTTGATGGTGATCGTCGCCACCCCCAGGATCTGAGCCACCTCTTCGTGGCTGAGGCCGGCAAAGAACCGCAATCGGACGATCTCTGCCAGTTCCGGGGACTCTGCGGCCAGTTGGACGAGCGCGTCGTCCAACGCAATGAGGTCAAGCTGCGACGTCTCAATCTCGATGTCCGCTTCTGCGAGTGGCACGCGGTTCCGGTTCCCTCCCCGCCGAAGACGGCTTTTCCGGCGAGCTTGCTCAACCAGAATCCGTCGCATCGACTCCGCGGCCGCCGAAAAGAAGTGCCGACGGCTTTCCCAGTGCTGGGCTTTGTCGACATCCACCAGCCTGAGATACGCCTCATGCACCAAAGCGGTCGCCTGGAGCGTCTGCCCAGGCTTCTCCTGGGCCAGCCTGGCTGAGGCCAGTCTCCTCAGCTCGTTGTACACCAGTGGCAACAACTGCTCGGCGGCACTCGGATCACCCTGCTGAATCTGGGTGAGTATCTGCGTGATCTCAGTCATTATCGCGACTTTCACCACAGGCAATGCCCCTCGCAAGGGCGGTCAGAATGATCTGGAAACGCCGTTGATATCAACGAAGACAGCCCATCTGGATCCCTTGAGGGGTTCTCTGAAGTCTTCGCCCAGGGCACCCTCTTGGATGGGGAAATCTTTCACCGAAAGGAGATCGGACACGCATGTTGGAGTTCTTCAAAGGCATGCTCCTCCAGTGGGGTGTCATCGGGAGTGTCCCGCCCTGTGGAAACGACGAGAGGGCGAATTCAGGAGAGTGGAGCAGTGCTGTTTGAGCGACCGCCGGAGGACTAAGATCTCGTTGGCCAAGGATGCACCTGTTTGGTTCGTCAGGGCTTCACTGGAATACCTGCTCTGACCACATCGGAGGCGATGTCAACGTCATGTGGGGACGCCGTGAACGTCAACCGGTGAGGGGCACCGCATGAAGAACATCTGCAGCAGCACTGGAGTTCCAGTCGAGAGCACCAGCTCGGCTGTTTCCATCCAGAAGAGCCATCGTCAACGGAGCCGACTGCTGGAGCACGATCGGCGTGTTCTTTCACAGGTATTGCTCACTACTGACCTTCGGAGAAGTTTCCGACCCAGGGCTTTCCGTCTGCCCTTGTTTGTGATGACCTCAAGGGGGCAGCCTGAGGCACCACAGCAAGCCCGGATTGCCGAACGAAACGCCCTGCTTCGTCGAAGACTTTTCAGGGAATCCGTAGAATCTCTTACCGAGGGTGGAGACAATTTTGGCTCGTCCGGTTGGTGGAAAGGCTGCGAAATCAGCGGTTCTTGTGCCGTTTGAGCGTTCTGGACGAGCAAAAGTTTTCCCCAAGAGCAGTCTGTGACCCGAACTGCCCCCGCAAGCTCCTGACCCTTTCACACCGGAGGCGAACTGTTCCTTCTCTTTCACAGAGACAAATTGCTTCTCCAAACCCCCGTGAGCAGGACTGATCAGCCGAGGGGCGGAAAGGATTCGAGCAAGCGAGTCGGGCTGCTGATCGCCAGAATCAGGTTCGTCAAGGCGACCTGGAAAACGGTCACCTCGGAACTGCTCAGCACGAAGGGGGACGACGAGATAGGTCCGATCGAATCCGCGTCCCACATCGTTGAGGCCGATTGTGACCAACCGTTCAGGAGAAGCTGATTCACTTCGCAATGAGCCGCAAACCATGATCGTCTGGCCGGCATGGAGGTGGTGGAGGGCAGCAAGCTATCGTGGTCGGGGAATCTGGTGGCGCTCTCAGATAAGCAGGAGCCAACTGGCGGTTGATGGAAAGTTTGATAGGGAACCTACTGATTCCCTGAAAAGTCTTCGACGAAGCAGGGCGTTTCGTTCGGCAATCCGGGCATGCTGTGGTGCCTCAGGCTGCCCCCTTGAGGTCATCACAAACAAAGGCAGACGGAAAGCCCTGGGTCGAAAACTTCTCCGAAGGTCAGTAACTGTGATCGTGAACGCAACCGCGTTCACCCGCGGACATCTGCCCCGCTGCTGTCGGTCGACTCAGGGCCGGAGGACTCCTCGTCGCGTGCCAAGAGCATCCGTGTCAGTTGTTGTGGTGACAAGTAATAAGAAGTCAAGCCCACATCCAGCCGGATCTCTTTGAGCAGGTCTTCGATGATCTCACCTGACAAGCGAGACTCATGAGTGTCTGCAATGAACTCTCGTATCTCTTCGTATCTTCGGAGGACGCCCTCGGTACTCCAGACGATCAGTTCCAGCTCAGCTGCCCGGAGGGCATGCTGAGATTGGTTTGTCTCTGGATACAACACGGTGTCGGACCAGGTGCTCAAGAACCGTCGGTAGACCTGGATTTTCTCAGCCCGCCTCAGATTCTTATGGTGATAGCCGATTGCAGAGCGGGCTGCACTTGAGATGACCAAGCCCGCAAACGGCAACCCGAGGCCAAGGAGCACAAAGAGGTGAATCCACTGTCGATCCAATGTCCAGACCAGCCCGACGACGGACCGACCTACGTGATAGAGGCCCGCGAGCACCGCGATCACGACTGCCAAGCCGATGAGGACCAGGACGATACGGATGATGACTGTCATAGCAGGGTTTGCGCGAACGTGTGAGTGATTGTGTGGACCTGTTGCCGGTCCAGGAATTGTTCAGACGACCTGACTAAGCCTCTGGTGGCCCCAATGCCTTATTGGGAAACTCTTCGGCAATGGAACACTCTTCGGCAATGGAACACTCTTCGGCGTTGGGAAACACTTCGGCCTCCTGAGACTCAGATCAGTTTTCGACTGAGGGTGACCGTCTGACCTCGTTGGTGATGAGCAGTTTGGGTCGACATTCAGATCAAGTATTGTCGACTCGGCTTGTCAAGGTCTGGATACTGTCTCCTCACAGGGTTCTATGGATTCCCTGAGAAGTCGTCAACGAAGCCAACCAGTCGCCTCCAGCGACCCTCTCTTGTGGTTGTCTCGGGTCCTATGCTGATCTGAGTCTCAGTCACTCGATCACCAGAGGCTCAACGCAAGCATAGCAGCCATCCTGAAACGCCCTCAAGGATGGAGGATTCGTAACGCCAGGCGACTGGCTGGCATGGGGCAGAAGGCAACGACCCGCTGAGGAACGCCTCGAACGCCATCGCGGCTCAATCTCAGGAAATGCAGTTCGTATTCTTTGAGGTTTGTTCAGATGTTCTCGGCGGGAGTCGGAATCGCTGGATCTCAGGCTCACGCTACAGAGCACCCTGCCCGCGTCAACGCTACTGAGAATCCTGAAATCGTTGATGCGGGCTGGTCACCATCGGTCATCCTTCATTGGCAGCGTCCGCTCGGGGTTGGATGATGGCTTTGGGCTATTCAGGCACTTCATCGAGTCGATTGTTCCCATCACTTGCGGGGTGGTGAACTTATCTGAGGCAGAGTTCAGCCAACGAGATTAGAGACTCAACGATCCTTCCGACTGACGCTTGTCCACCGTCGGTCACCTTGCATTTCGTTAGCTGAGGATGCAAACTCGTTCCGTCTGTCTCGAGACACCCTTGAGCAAGTGCTGGTTGAGAGACCGTATGTTCTCCCACCAATCCATGCATCGGGAAACCATTTCAACGTGATCGGAACGACGCAAACGTGTCTGTCTCGAGACACCGGTTCAGTTCGAGCTGGCCAAACTAAGCGTTTCAAGTGACCCTAGGTGAGACCATGAATCCTCGAAAATTCATCGCGCTTCTGGCGATTGCAATCCTGTTTGGTACCACGACTCAAGCCAAGCCGCTGAAGGTGTTTGTGTTGGCAGGGCAATCCAACATGCAAGGTCATGCTCACATCCGGACCTTGGAGGTCATCGGATTGGACCCCAACACTGCGCCGATGCTCAAGGAGATGACTACGGACGACGGCAGCCCGCGAGTGTGCGAGAACGTGTGGATCTCGTCGATTGGCAGCGCGGACCAAGAGCAGGTGGGCCCGTTGACTGCCGGCTTCGGCGCTGGGGCCCCGGGGACGAAAATCGGACCGGAGTTTACCTTTGGGATCTTTATGCAGAAGTCCCTGGGTGAACCCATCCTCATCATCAAGACCGCCTGGGGAGGCAAGAGCCTCAACACCGACTTTCGCCCGCCCAGCGCTGGCCCTTACGAATTCAATGCCAAGCAACTGAATCAGTTCCAAGAGCAGGGAAAAGATCTCCAAGAAATCAAGGCGGCCAAAGCCAAAGCCACAGGGCGTTACTACCGCTTGATGATCGATCACGTGAAAACAGTCCTCTCGGATATCAAGCGGGTCTATCCCAACTACGATCCCCAGCAGGGATACGAACTGTCCGGATTCGTCTGGTTCCAGGGCTGGAACGACATGGTCGACGGTTCCACGTATCCCCGTCGCGGTCGGCCGGGAAGCTACGACCAATACAGCGAGGTACTGGCCCACTTCATTCGCGATGTCCGCAAAGACCTCTCCGCGGCGAAGTTGCCGTTTGTCATCGGCGTGATGGGCGCTGGCGGCCCGATCGAAAAGTATCCGCCGGAGAAGATGCGGTACGCCGGAATCCACAGGGAGTTTCGCAAGGCGATGGCTGCGCCCGGCCAACGACCAGAATTTCAGGGCAATGTTGTCAACGTCTGGACTGAGAAGTATTGGGACTTGGAGTTGGAAGAGCTCAGGGCCAAAGAGAGAAAGATTCAGCAGGAGGTCCGGGCGGCGATAAAAGAAGGCAAAATTCCCGCCCAAGAAGAACGCGCAACACTGCAAAAGCGGAGAGCCGAGGCATTCACCCCGAGGGAGCAAACCATCCTGGCCAAGGGTGCCTCAAACTTTGAGTTCCACTACTTGGGCTCCGCAAAGATCTTGGGCCAAATCGGCAAAGCGTTCGCCGAAGCGATGCACCCGATGCTCGTCAATTCGGATGAAACCTGATGCCCATCCTCAACAGAACTGAAGGCTTTTTTGAGGGGGTGCATTGTCAGGCGGCGTTCCCGGACCGGTGAGCCAATGAAGAATGTGCTGTTGTGAGGAACACACCATCCCGTTGACGCCCTGTGCGAGAACCGCACGGTAATCCAGTAGGCAGACCAGCGTATTCAGTGATAGGAGACCACCTCGTGCAAGAGGTGGTCTCCGGGAGCTGTTTTGCCTGACCCATTTCAGTCGGCAGTATCCACCCCTGCTTCGCTCTGGGCGACTCGGACCAGTTTGGCATCCAAGAGAATGTCCGCCTTCTCCAAGACACCATTGACTCCAAGCACGTTTTCCAGCACAACCGGACGATCTTTTCCTGGAATGTTCAGAATCAAGGTCCCCGCACCTGCCAGCAACCACTCGAACACGTCGGAGATCTCCTTACTAAACCGCAGTCCGGAAGTCGAGTGTCGCTCGAGGTCGCCCAGGAGCCCGTGACGGTGGACAAGCTCGTTGGGAGTGAGTTCCCAATAGTCGAACCGGGTCACCACAAACATACCCAAGTAGAGGCCCGCAATTCCTATCAACAACGCGAAGTAAAATTCGGAGCTAGCGTAGATAGCTAAGCTTTTGATCCAGTCTCCAAGCCCAGGAATGAAAGGATATTGTTGATTGACGAGGATCAGCGTGACGACCCCTGCAATAATGCCAAAGGCCAAGGTCAGACTGGTCAGCCTCGGGAATTCGAAGGTGATGACGATCAGGTTCATGATGAACGTCAAAACGAAGATCAAGCCCAAGGTGTTGGACCAACCCTCGAACCAAAGTTCTAGCAGGCCCATCACCAAGCATAAAAGCACTGTCGGCCAGAGAAAGATCATTTTCGGCCAACGCCGCATGATAACTTTCTCGGGGATTGTCCGCGGTGTCTCATTCTCTGTCGCCATAGGAGACGGTCCTCACGGGTCTGGTTCGCTTGCTGACCTTTCAACAGGGTTGTCAATAAAGCCAAAATTCAGGCCGAAGGCAAACCCCCGGACGTCCAAACTGCTCCACGAAGCCAAAACCCCTTCCCCCAGATGAGGGAGGGGTGTTGCCAGTAGCTCTTTCAGGTGGAAGCGATTTGAGGAGTTTGGACAGCAACGGTCCTCAGGCTGCTTCGGCAGGGACGAGGCCAGGATCTCTACCCGAACAACTCCATCACCGGTTTGCCCGTGGTCAGAGAACGTGAAAGCCCGCTTGCGTCCCGGGGATCGTTAATGGGAATGTCTAGGGCGTGGTAAATGGTCGCTGCCAACTCCTCGGGCCGCACGGGGTTGCTGGTCGGATACTCGCCGTATCGATCGGACTTGCCGTAGACATTCCCGCCTTTGATGCCGGCTCCGGCGAGAATGGCCGAGAAACACTTGGGCCAGTGCTGACGCCCCGGTGGGTGCTGCTTGAGAACGTAGGGTGTGCGGCCAAACTCACCGGTGACAACAACCAAAGTGTTCTGCAACATGCCCCGCTCGGCGAGGTCAGTGAGCAACGCGGCCAGCGCTTGATCGAGTCGCGGCAGACAGAATCCCATCCCGTAGGACCCATTGCCAAAAGCATTTCCCATGCCCATGTTTCCGCCGTGCATGTCCCAGCTGCTACTCGGTGGGCCCTTCTTGTCGTGTTCGGCCTGTCCGGTCCAGCCGTTGACGGTCACAAACCGGACACCCGATTCGACCATCCGCCGTGCAAGCAGCAGATTCTGCCCGAGCGGATGCATTCCATAGCGTTCGCGGACCTTGGTCGATTCGCGGGTGAGATCGAAGGCCTGGCGTCCTTCGGCACGCGTCAAGGCGTCGTAGGTTTTTTCGCGCAAATCGGACCAGTCCCTGGCAGGTTGGGTCTGGTCCAGCTTGGTCGATTCCAGCCGGCTGAGCAGTGACTTCCGTTCTTGGAAGCGTTGCTCGTCGTAGGAGTCGAACAGCTGCGGCGGTTTGAAGTCCTTCATCGCAGGGTGGTTATTTGCCGCCCCGACGAACACGGGCGCATACGCCGAGCCAAGATAGCCACCGATGCCAATGTTGGGCGCGCAAAAGACCGGGCGGCCGACGCATTTGATGAGCCATGCATTGGAGACAAAGGTGCGTGTGCTGGGTTTGTGTTTGGCGACAAACGAGCCCAGATAGGGTTGTTCGTTCGGCTTGCCCTGCTGCACACGTTGATCCGATGACCCGCTGAGCAGATTGTGCATCGCATCAAAGTGATTGCTGATCGCTCCGGGATGCGACATGGAATTGATCAATGTGAACCTGTTGGTCACCTTAGCCAGGTGCGTGTGCATCTCATTGATGCGCATGCCCGGCACCTTGGTGGCGATGGGGTTGTACGGCCCGCGGTAATCCAGCGGAGCGTTCGGCTTCATATCCCAAGTGTCCACGTGACTCGGCCCGCCACAAAGTAGGACAAAGATACAGGACCTCTCCGAAGCCACAGCTTGACCTGACGCGTCGACCTGGTCCGCCCCCATCACCACGCCCGGGAAGCCAAGGCTCAAAGTGCCTAAGCTCCCAGCCATCAGGGCTTGACGTCGGTTCACTTGGAAATCGGTCATCGATCGGCTCCTGTGCGAATGGGCGACTTGAGCGAGAGGTGGTGTTCCAAATGAAGTGCTCAGTCGGTTGGAGAGGACGTTGACACAACCATGCAGCACTTGTCGCGATGGTCTGAGAAATTCGTCAAATCATGATCTTAGCCGATTGCTCTGGCACGCTCCATCGAATACCTCGAATTCGCCGCCGAACGACTCCAACAAGTCAACTGATCCGTCACAGAAATGCGGCAGAGCCGATTTCCGAAACCACAAAGCCCCTTGGTTCACGAAAAACTGTCTCTTGCAAGACAGCCGCCAGCAAGATCCATCTCCCAGGTCTGGAGGTGCCAGCTCGAGGCCGCGAGGCCCTCAGGGAATGCACCCTGTGCGAGGTTGGGAATCGAGCTCGGTCTCGTGAGATACCCCGAGAACAACAGGCGGATTGAAGCTCGCGGACCGATGATCCATTTGGAGCCATTGCGAAACGAAGCCTGAGCTGACGAACGATTCCCCAGGATCGAAACAGTCAGCCTCGCAACAAAGGAATCGTCGCCCCAACCCCTTGGCGATTTTCCACGCTCTCTCGGTCTGCCAGAAAGTGCGTTCGGATTGGCTACTGCTCTTGGGGAAAATCCTGGCTGGTCCGGTTGGTGGCACAGCTGCGACATTGGCGGTTCTTGTGCGGTTTTAGCGTTTTAGACTAGCAATAATTTTCCCAAGAGCAGTAGGTCCTACGTTGCTTCGATCAGATTGAATGGATCCGACTGGATTTTGATCAATGCTGTTGTCCTGGACTCGCTGCAGCGTATCCCCATCCAAATTTTGGGCAACGAGATACTACTGACTCCCTGAAAAGTCTTCGACGAAGCGGGGCGTTTCGTTCGGCAATTTGGGCTTCCGGTGGTGCCTCAGGCTGCCCCCTTGAGGTCATCACAAACAAGGGCAGACGGAAAGCCCTGGGTCGGAAACTTCTCCGAAGGTCAGTATCTATCACCCACTGGACAGGATTTCACGATTTCTTGCTTGTCTGACTCGGCTCGTGTGCGTCTGTCGCTTCACTTCTGCTGATCTGCTCTCTTGAAACCCAAGAAACTGTGCAGCTTCGGGACTTTTTCCTTGACAGTGGGAGACGACTGTGCTTTTCTGTGGGTGATACCCTAAATGGGTGTATCTGATGCGAAGAGCCCACCAACCCATGCCTACCAAATTTTATACACCCATCGACGAACCCCAAATCCTGACAACTCTTCCATCCTCCAAACACCGATGTCATCCAGACAACGCTGTGGGTAGCAGTTGATGGTTTGATCGGCACACCCGTTGTCGTTTTGACTGTCTCAGATCGTGGAAGAGACGCAACTTGTGGGACGTTGAATGGTGGATTCAACGGGACTGTGATCATCCAGACCACAGCGACTGCTCTTGAGGAAATTCTTGGCTGGTCCGGCACAGCGGAGAGGCTGCCAGATCACGAGTCGTTTCGGCGGCTGGCGTGCTTGGGACGAGCAAGACTTTTTCTAGAGAGGAGCAGAAGGACAATCCAGCTCTTGAGGTTCGGGAGGGTGTCCCGCCGAGGGAGACGGTCTGCCCCTGAAGCAGCCAAATGCTGACTGGAAGTTCGGGCGATGCAGAAGCCTGCACGGATGCAGCGTTGCCCATCGAGTCCTCAAGAACCTTTCCGACAATCCACAGGAGCCCAGAGTGATCCTGCCGTTGGTGGCCCACTGCGCTCGAGTTTTTTTCCGACTTTCCAGGCAAGCTGTCTCCAAACCCGAAGAGAATGAGCCCCACGATGAAAACCCACATTCTGTTGTTCGTGACCCTCTCACTGGTTGTTGTGCCCACGGCGTCAGCCTCTCCGTTGTTCTCCATCGGAAACAAGGGTGAAATCCCCTGGGGCGAGGCCATCGACGGTGGTCTGATCCGCCCTTTGGGTCCCTCTGATCAACTCACCAGCTCGGAGCTCCAGGTCCTTGAGAACATCATTGCCAATGACCCTGAAACCAGTGGGTCCGCACCGAGTACCTTCTCTCAGACGCGGCTGGTCCCCGATGTCCAAATCGATGATTTGCCTCCTCGAGGAACGGGCAATCAAGTCGTCGACAATGCTTTGTTCATGGAGTGGTCCTTGGAAGGTCTCCCCACGGATGCCCTTGGGGTGGGTGGGTTTGAGTACATCTATCCAGTCGATCCTGACCTCAGCAAGCTCAAGATCGATTTCAGCATCTTCCCTCCGGTGAACATGCGAGGAGTCGGATTTTCGCTTGTCGACAACCTGGCCCGCACCCGGACCTACAGCACCGCCAGCATCCCCGCGAACACGTGGACCAATGGCTGGATCAGGCCCTCTGTGGCCATGGGTCAGGACGGGCTGATGAACTTCGCCGATACCCCCGGTTTCGATGTGACCAGTGTGGTCAGCATCCGTTGGTTTGAAGCGGCAAACGGGCTTTCCGGCACCATTCCCTTGCCCCCGGGCGTTGGCTCAAGCCCATTCTCGGCATCTGCCTGGAACGCCTGGGGGACGATTGCCGTCACTCCAGAGCCCACGACCGCTGCAACCTTGACAGTCTTGGGCTTCTTCGGATTGGCCTTCCGCCAGCGGCGGCGTTGAGTCGGCCCGGCATCTCAAGCCAGGCAGTCGTCTGCTGCATGGCGGCAGAGGATCTCATGGAAGGTGGGTTGGGTATGACCGACAGAGTTTCCACGGAAACCGCTCGCGCACGCATTGGTCGATCCTGGCCCATCTTGAACTCAAGGCACTGCTGAACGTAGGGTCCTGGTGGGATTCTTCTGGGAGCCAATCCGAGTCCAAACCCCCTTAGGGTACCAGTGGCAAAGGGTACCAGTGGCGAATCGCGCTGCTGCTTCTGCCCTCACAGGTTGATGACGCCCGACAGACACATTCCAGAACCTGAAGTGGCGGTGGTTCCAATGCGTTGGTCGGGCACTCTCGGCCGCACCAGCCGCCACTCGGGTTTTCGTGCGTTGTTGGATTTTGTCGAAGCCTTCCGAAAAAGCGTACGGAACTTGAGCATTCTCTCAACTTCGGTGGGATCCCGAGACCACTCCCGCCCGTACTGATCAACCGGCAGCCGAAGGAGTTTGAGTTTCCGCGTCGCCGCCTTCCCGCCATACCAGATGTCGAGAATCATCCCTGGAGGCCCTCCGGGGAGCGACTGGACAAGACGGTTGCCTTGGCGTCCGGCTTGACCTTCAGCGCCAGAAACTCTTCATTGGGTGAGAACCTGATCGAGGTCAGTTCGTTCCACACACCACCAGCATCAACGCAACGATCGTCCGAAATCGACTCTCCAAGTACCGTTTTGCCATCAAGGGTGACCTGAGCATGGATGAGGGCTCAGCCTTTGGTTCCGTTGCGCACTGCTCCCATGCCTATCCAACCAACATCAGACCCAGGGTTTGGTTGAGCGGATTGGTCGCTCTCGTCGTCTTCCTGCGGATTGCCTTGGAGATCTTGTGGGGATACTGTCACGGATTCCAGGGAAGAAGCCCGGAAGCGGCAGCCTACCGTGGGGCGCTTTCGTTGGAACAGGGTTTCGACTTATCCTGGGGCCGGACTCCCTCAAGAGGCGTCCGCAGTTTCCTGAAGGAACTCTCATGCACAAGACGAAGAGCCCTGCCCAGTGTGAACCAGCACCCCCGGGGCGCCTGCACGTAGACCCTATAGCTGATCTTGCAGCCGTTCTCACAAGAATGATGACCCAGGATCCCGCTGAGCGGTTTCAGACATCCGGCGAAGTTGCCCGGAGACCTTCGTCTCCAGATCAAGCCCGACCACTTCGCACGCGGAGTTGCCCTGTTCTGTTGACCGCAGTCGGGGTTCTTTTTGTGATGTCGACTTTTGCAGGGGTGATGCACGCTGCCCCACCAGAGCTGGCCAGCGAGCCCATCGATGGGCCGAGGTACGTCAGACCGAGGTTGCCACGCTTCGAGGGCAGCATCCCGGAAGGGAGAAATGAGTCACTTCACGCTGCCTGCGGCCAGGCAGCCGGTGTTCTGCACGGACAGCAGGAAGGAATCACGCTGTGGGAGAAAAGTGCCGTGGGCCCGATCGGATCGTCCAATAGAATCGAGGCCGAACCGTTTTCGCTTGCGTTGCTGCAACTCCAATCCGGTACGGCAGCGCAAACGAATCTCGATGCGGGCAAGGACTTCCGGGATCTCACCGAAGGACTCCGACAACCCAGTGACTTGGCCAAATCCAGATCGTTCCCCAGCCTTCGCGGCTCCGTTTCTATGCGGCAGGGTGGCACTGCAGTCGGGCTCGTCACACAGCAGACTGCGATCAGAGTTTCCAAGGAGACGACTCGGATCACCAAGCCCCTTGACGATGAGGGGTATGTCGATTACCTGCAAGCTCTCAACGACCTCTCGGCGGCTGGAGTCACGCCCGAGAACAACTACGAGGTCACAGTTCGGTCGGTGCTCTCGCCTGACAAGATTCCAGAGGGCTTGAGAGGGGAGTATTTCCAGCGACTCGGCATCCCCGTGCCCCAGCGAAACCGCCCCTTCTACCGAGATTTCCTCAGCTGGAGGCTTCCAGAAAACGCAGACCAGAGAGAGGACGCTCGGATACGGGACGAGCAAGAGGTTCTTGTTTCCCGTCCGTGGCGAGCCGCCCAGCATCCCGAGGCCGCCAAGTGGGTTGCCGAGCAACGAGAGCATCTGGACAAATTGGTTCAGGGATCCCGTCGTGGGAAATACTACACACCCTACTTGGCGGCTGAGCCGACGGACGATGAGGCCTTTCCGCGTGTTCTGACGACTCCTCTGCCGTCAATCCGCCACCAGCGAGAGATTGCCCGAAGTCTGGCAACTCGGGCGATGGGCCGGATCGGTGAAGGGGACCTCAACGCGGCATGGAGTGATCTCCAGGCGATCCATCGGGTCTCACAACATGTCGGACGGGGCCCGACACTGATCGAAGCGCTCGTGGCATTGGCCATCGATTCGATGGCTTTTCAGGGAGAAGTCCATGTTCTCAACTCTCCCAAGCTGACCCCCCAGCAGGCCAAACGATTCCTCGACGATCTCAAGTCGCTTCGGCAACTCCCATCGATGGCGGACAAAATCGACGTCGGTGAGCGTTATCTGGCACTGGACGCTGTGCAGACATTGGCCCGTCACGTTGAAGAAAAGGGGCTGTTCAAGATGCTGCAGATCCTCCAGGCGCTGAGTGAGACCACTGACAGGGAAGGAGTGTTGCCGGTTGCATTCCAGGACGACGCTGGCAACCAGGCCGACAGGCCCGCCGACAACGGACTGGATTGGAACATCACGCTCAGATTGCTCAATGGCTGGTATGACAGATTGACCACGGCCTGTCGTGAGCCGAACTTCCACAAACGGAAGGCTCTCTTGGCAGCCATCAATCTCGATATCAAGAAGTTGGCCACCGAGACGACCGATACCAAGGCGGTCCTGAAATTGCTTCAGCAGAAAGGCCCAAAGGAAGCAATAGCAACGCTGATCGGCAAAATTCTTGTGTCGCTTTTGCTTCCTGCTGTGGATGCGGTCCGCAGTGCTGAGGATGGAGCCAAGGTGAGGCGGGACGTTGTGCGACTGGGATTGGCTCTCAAATTGCACTGGCTGGAGAACGGATCACTGCCAGAGACACTTGACGGTTTGACGCCCCGGTACCTGAAAACAATTCCGCAAGACCCGCTTTCTGGTGCTGGCCTCCGGTACAGCGTGGAAGATGGTCGCTTCCTGCTCTACAGCGTAGGACGCAATGGCATTGACGACCTCGGTCGCAGTGAAGCAGATGCGACCCGGGAGCCGAAGCCCCAACCGAAATGGGACGACATTGTCATCCGCAGTCTTCGGTAGTCAACAGGAAAACGTGAACCGGGTGGGTGTCTTCCCGTTTGACCTCAGATCGGATCGTCGAGTCAAGCAAGAATTCGAGAACTCAGCGGTGCGTCTCGTTCACTCACTCGAACTCTATTCCGGAGCTGCCTTGTGAACGAACCTTTCATGAGGGAGGTTCCTCGGGTCCCCACAACGCTCTTGAAAGGCAACGCAAAGGGCCGCCTGGGATCCAGACGGCCCGAAGGACATTCTCGGCAACACCTTCAATCGGTGTTTGATTGAGTGTTCTTTGCTGGCGATCTCAGCAGAGGATGCTACTAGCCCCCGGTCGGACAAGAGCTTGTCCTCAACTCAGGATTGCTCTCGCCCCGTCCGGCGGCGAAACATCAGACCGAAGAAGCCGAGCGAACCGAAAGTTAGCGTCGACGGCTCGGGAATGGGAATGGTCAGCGTCTCGGAGATGGCGTACACCCCAAGAGGTAACTCGTTGTCTCCCCCCATGATGTCAGCTCGGCGGGTCCATTGTGAGTTGGTGGCGATGGCCAAACCCAAATCAGAACGGCTTCCACCAAGGGCAGCGACTCCCCGATTGACCCCAAACTGGTCCGTCCCTGTCCAGACCCCTTCAAAAGTCCCGAATGGTGAGCCATCTGGCGCGTCGTACGCTGTGTTCAGTTCCGTCGTACCGATCGGGTTGTCGATATCGCCGTCCCAAAGGTCGCTGTAGCCGTCGGCGATTTTGGTGGTTCCGTCAACGAGGAAGATCCCCACACCGACCGGGTCCAGGCTCGGATTTGTTCCGGTGTTGTCGCGTGCGTCAACATTGGCAAACCCACCGTCTGCTGTGCTTGTCGAAGCGATTGCATTCCACGTGACGCTGCCGAGGCCTGCTGCGTTGGCTGCGTTTTGCACGTGAGTGTTATAAAACGCGATGTCGTGGGAGGTCGAAGGAACCGCTGTGCTGGTGACAAAGGCGAGGCGATACTGGTCCCCACGCTTCCAGGGCTCTCCCGTAGCGGGATTGATACCGCCGTTGGCGCTGTCATCGAGGATGCCAAGCTGGCCAATCACGGCTGCGTTTGCCGAGCTGGCTAAGGCGAGCACGAGCGCACAGGTCGTACCGATGCGAAAGATCATCTGGGGTCTCATCAAGGGTTGGGTGGTGGGGGATGTCAGTTTGGTTCGCCCGCTCCGACTTAAGCTCCCTCGGAGTGACACTCACTAGGAGTGACAGTCACTAGGAGTGACAGTCACAGGGAGTGACAGTCATGCGGTGCGAGAGTCGACCAGAGGTCATGGGCCGAAATCAGTTGCGGCGGATTTGTGGATCCGTTTTTACTGAGGGGGTAAGGCTCGGCCCAATGCATATGGTACCGAAGAAAACGCTGGACTACCAGAAAAATCCTTCACTTTGTTGACGAAGCATCGCCTCGGGTTCTGATGTCTCTGATCACGCTGGCTCTTGCATTGCCTGGGTCAGGGGAGCATTTTCTGAAGGTTGCAAGCGAAAAACCACAACGCCGGCGGAACTGGTTCCTCTCGAAAGCCGCTTGGACGTAAGTGTCCATTTTCGCGCAGCGGTTGGCAACGGACCTTGAAGGATAAGGACCTGCCAGGCAAAGACAAGAGATCGGATCGTGCGGCTAAGCTTCGGC
>CAZYKP010000153.1:0-15285 GCA_964648025.1 uncultured Pirellulales bacterium
TGCCTGGTTTGTAGGGTGGTTGGTTTGTAGGTCGCCTGGTTTGTAGGCTGGCTGGTGAAGCTCCTCTAGGTCACACGACCTCACACGACTTACGAAACTGGTGGGAGTCTCTGAAAACGGCACGAGCTGCCCGATTGCCAATTTCCTAAGATTTGCTACCAAGTCCCAATAAAAAAGCTTTGAGCTCATTCGCTGAAGATCTCTTGGAGAATCGCAAGTCGTCTCTCGAGCGGAAAACGACTCTCTTACGAAAAGAATCTTTGCTGAAGACAACTCTCAGTGCGAACTGAATCTCAGTGGAACCCAACGATGAAACGACGTGACTTCCTGCAGACTGCGGCGGCAGTGACCTTTGGACCAACTCTCCGGTCAGCCACCGCAGCTGAACCGGCCGATGCTCACGCGGCTTCCTGCCATGGTCGGACGTACCCATCTCCTCAGGCGGCGATGCGGGCGTCACCGGAGCAACTTCTCTATGTGCCTGGCATTTACGTAGGAACCGACGTTGCCAAGCCGGACTATCTGGCGACAGTCGATGTTGACCCGAAATCCCCGAACTACAGCCGGGTGATCCACCGTCTGGAGATGCCCAACGTCGGCGACGAGTTGCATCATTTTGGCTGGAACGCCTGCAGCAGCTGCCATGGTCATAAAACCCGCTGCCGACGGTTCCTCGTCCTGCCGGGCCTGCGTTCCAGTCGAATCCACATCGTCGATACCGCTGATCCTGCCAAGCCCCGGTTGCACCAGGTCATCGAGCCCGATGAGATCGCGCGGCGAACCAACCTCTCAGCTCCCCACACGGTGCATTGCCGGGCTGATGGAACGGTGATGATCTCGATGCTGGGGGATGCCCAAGGAGCGGGACCGGGAGGCTTTTTGCTGCTGGATGAGGATTTTCGCATCCTCGGGCGGTGGGAGGCGGACACCGAAGGGATGAATTACAACTACGATTTTTGGTATCAGCCGCGGCAAAACGTCATGGTCAGCAGTGAGTGGGCAGCCCCCAAGACGTTCCAGCCTGGCTTCCAGCTCTCGGATGTCCAAGAAGGCCGATACGGGCAGCATCTGCATTTCTGGGATTGGAAGACCCGCAAGATCGCCCAAAGCATCGACCTAGGCGACGAAGGACGCATTCCTCTGGAGGTCCGATTCCACCATAACCCAGAGAGCACACAGGGCTTTGTCGGAGCTGCCCTCTCCAGCGCGATCTGGAGCTGGTCACGCAGCCAGGACTCTTGGAAAGCCCAGAAGATCATCCAAGTCGAGCCGGTGGAACACAAGGGCTGGCCTTTTGCGGTGCCCGGACTGATTACCGACTTGGTCTTGTCGATGGACGACCGTTGGTTGTACTTCTCCAACTGGCTTCACGGTGACATTCGCCAATACGATGTCAGCGATCCTGCCTCGCCCAAGCTGACCGGCCAGATCTGGCTAGGCGGCGTGCTGGGCCGACCGACAACGCTTGGGAAGAAACTCGTCGGCGGCCCGCAAATGCTGCAGTTGAGCCTGGATGGCAAGCGGCTTTATGTCACCAGTAGCCTCTTCAGTAGCTGGGATAACCAGTTCTATCCAAAGATGGCCCAAGCTGGCTCCTATCTGCTGCAGGTCGACTGCAACACCGACCAAGGAGGTCTCTCTCTCAATCAGCGATTCCAGGTGGATTTCGGCCAAGAACCTCACGGTCCCGCCCGAGCTCATGAGATCCGCTTCCCTGGCGGCGACTGCACCTCCGATATCTGGGGCTAAAACCTTTGCTCACCAAACCTTTGCTGGAATTAGCGGATTCATTCAAGAGCAGGTTGACCCTTCAGCAAGTTCACTGGGCGTCCTTGCTATAGGGGTATTCTTGTTCTTGGAGGTAGAGCTTCTCGAGCACTTTGCGGAGGTCGGTTTGAACTTGGGCCGCGGAGGGATCAATCTCCGCAGAGCTTAGGTCGTGCTCTTCCAGGAGGTCTTGGGAGATCTTGTAGAATCTTCCGTTCTGGTAGAGCTTATAAGTTTGGTTTCGAGCGAATCGCTTGACCTTTCCTGGCTGGCGGATCCCGTTGCGGCTATACCAGCAGGCGACCCACTGGCGAGGGTTGCCTGTTTTGCCTTTCAGTTGAGGAAGAAAACTGCGGCCGTCCAGCTGGCGATCCTCGGGGAGCTTGGCGTTGCCCAACTCAGCCAATGTCGGCAGGATGTCGCTGAAGTCAATTAAGTCTTGCGAGACCTGGCCGGGGGCAATTGTCCCTGGCCAACTGGCGATCATCGCCACATGCGTTCCTGCGTTGGTCGTGCTGCCTTTGCCTCCGCGATAATCTCGCCCCTGAAACGGCGAGACAACTTTGTTGTATGTCCCGTTATCGGCTGTGAAGATGAGCAATGTGTTCTGGCGGACGCCGGCCTCCTCAAGGGCTTGGTCGACCTTCCCGACGAGCTTGTCCACATAGGCGACCATCCCGGCGAAGTCGCCAGTGTTCTTGTTCTTCCACAAGGCTTTGTTAGATGGATCGTACTTGGGCGAGTCTGGGGTCGGCCCAAACGGCCAATGCGGCAAGATCATCGGGTAATAGGCAAAAAACGGCCGATCTTTGTTCTTATGGATAAACTTCACCAGATAATCGCTGACGATATCGGGCCCGTATTCACCGTTGGTATAATCCAATTGCTTGCCATTGATCTCTAAACCAGGATTGGGGTAACGGCTCGGACGGCGAGTGAGCTGCCAGAGGCAATATTCCTCAAACCCAAACTGGCTGGGCCCCTCAAAGCCACCCTTGAGCTGCCATTTGCCCGCCACACAAGTCCGATAGCCGGCCTGTTTCATCACAGTGCCAAAGGTGATCTCCTTGGGATGCAAAAATCCAAACCGCACGTAGTTCCGACCGTTATAGCGGCCTGTCATGATCTGAACCCGTGACGGCGTGCAGATCGGCTGCGAGTAGGCATGCTCAAACCGTATGCCTCCAGCAGCCAAACGATCCAGGTTCGGCGTCTTGTAAAACTGAGAGCCATTGGCACCCACACACTCATAGCCCATGTCGTCGGCCATGATGAGCACGACATTGGGCCGACCCGCTTGCAGATCCCCCACCACGCCCCAGCCCATCAGTACCCCAAACCCCACAAGGCCAGCTTTCCCCAGCAGGAGCCTACCCCAGGCAACCCTCATCCAATCAGCGGCGAGCCCACAAGCAGCAACGAAGTAACAGGCCAGGACCAGGTAACAGGCCAGGGTGCAGCAACAGGCACTGAGAACGCAAAAAGCAACGGCCAGGCTGAAAAACAGCGCTGGACAGAAGGGGACCGTTGGGAACGATGGCGGCATTGCTGGAAGACCTCACCAAGGGTTCTGAGTGCTTTGTTCGGCTCATCTGGGAGGTGCCTCTGAGGAGCCTCCCAAGCGGGAAAGACCCCTCCCACAGAGCGGGATCTCTAAGATGAGTCCAGGAAGACCCAAGGTAGGGTGCTCTTGCTCGATAGAAAAGCGTCCCATTCCCAAAACAACCCTCCCTCCTGCCCGCCAGAGGCCGGCCGCAAGCCGAGGATTTCGGGGCTTTTCCACCTCTCCCCCGAAAAAACCTTACCGAGAATCATGAGGTCTTGTGGTATCTACGAAGGACTGTCAAGCGACGAGGCGGCTCAAGCGGAAAAAACCGCACAATCACCTCTTTTGGCTGGCCACTGTCCACCAGATGTGCCGAATTTTCTGCCTGTCTCGGGCGGCATCACAAACGTTGCCTCCCAGGAAGCAGCCGGGAGGTTCGTTGATCTCAACAAAGAGCACCCGGGTCTTTTCGATTCCAGTTCTGCCCTTGACGGGCGCCGACCGTGTGCGCAAAGTGTCGCCCCCTCAATGACACCGGAGGTCAGTTCCTCAGCTTCGCCTCGAGCGTGGTTCAGCCGGTTGGTTGGCCGCTGGAGGCCCACAAAAACCAGAGCGTGCTGGTTGGACTTGACCGCCCAAAGGGGGGCTGCGTCCCAGAGCCTCCTCACGGACGGGGACACATCGGGATCGGCGTGAGATCAAGGACGTGCAGAATCACTCATGGCAAGGAGTGCAAGACGTGAAGGCGCGGTTCCTCTGGGCCACCACTGTGGCCATGCTGGCGGTGATTGGTTGTTTGGCTCATCCTGTGTCCGCACAGCAAGCCGGTCAGCAGTCCCCAATGCCCACTCGGCTGGCAATTATTGACCTGAGTTACATCTTTCAACACTATCCGAAGTTCCAGGCCGAACTGGAACGCCTCAAAAGTGAGGTGGAAAAACGCGAGATCGAGCTACGGGCTCAGCGCAAAGACATCGGTGACAAGCAGCAACAGCTGAAATTGATGACGCCCGGCACCGAAAACTACCGCAACCTCGAGGGCACCATCGCCAGCCGGATGGCCAACCTGCAAGTGCAAGTGCAATTGCAGAAAAAGGAGTTCCTCAGCCAAGAAGCGGAAATCTATCACAAAACTTACGACCACGTGATGCAATACGTCCGCTGGTATGCAGATCAAAACGGCATCGCTTTGGTACTTCAGTATAAAGGCGATACCCCCGTCAAGGGTCCTCCCCAGGCACAAAAACCTGGCTCCGCTCCCAGTGCGGTGATCAAAAAGATCAACCAGAATGTCGTTTATCATCACCCAAGTATCGACATCACCGGAATCATCCTGAGCTATCTCAAGCAGGAACACGCCAGCAATCGCAGCAACTGATTGCCACCTGGGGTGACCAGCTCTGCCAACCCGCCCTGTGATGACCCGTTTTGTGATGTCCTGCGGCGAAGCAGCGTCTCAGAGTCGGCCAGAGCAAGCTTCAGCGAGTTGGCTTGAGCATCTCCCAGCGGGCACTCGGTGCGATCGGTGCGGATCTCCAGGTCGGCTGCCAAGAACCGAATTGGGTCGTCTTGTCCACTGCCTCAGATGGTTACTGCCGGGTTGGAAAATTCTTTGCTCGCGGGAAATAAGAAAAGGGGCAGTTTTGTTTCTGAAACGGCCCTCGATCTTGTGTCCTTGAGCAAGAGTGTTTCACACCTTAGTCGGAGCTTGCCATGGATGACCTCAGGCGACAACGCACCATCGCTCGTGCGGTAACCGTTGACGGATTCGGTTATTGGAGTGGGCGGGATGTTGAAGTCCAGTTTCGCCCCGCCGACCCAGAGACAGGCTTAGTGTTTCTCCGCGAGGATCTGCCCCAACCGGTACGGATTCCGGCGATTGCGGCCAACCGCGTGGATGCCTCCCGGCGTACGGTTTTGCAGGTGGGCGATGCTCGGGTCGAGATGGTCGAACATGTCTTAGCTGCTTTGGCTGGCTTGCAAATCGACAACTGCCTGATCGCGGTCAATGCCCCCGAGATGCCGGGTTGCGATGGATCGTCTTTAGCCTTCGCTCATCAATTGACTACCGCGGGAATCGTCGAACAACAGGCCCTTCGCCCTAAGCTGACTGTTACCTCGCCCCTGAAGGTTGGCAACCAGTCCGCCTGCATCAGCGCTCGGCCGTTGCCTCCTTCGGTGGGGCCGCGGCTAAGCCTTGAGTTCACCATCGACTACGGCCAAAGCTCGCCGGTGGGACGCCAGTCGCTTGCGCTGGGGATTTCGCCTGAAACTTTCTTTCATCAGCTCGTTGCGGCGCGAACCTTTCTGCTGCAAAGCGAGGCCAAGGCACTTCGCCAGAAGGGCATCGCGTTGCGACCAACCACCCGAGATCTGTTGATCTTCAACGATCAAGGTGTCGTCGAAAACCAACTCCGATATCCCGATGAGTGTGTCCGGCACAAAATGCTCGACTTCATCGGTGATCTCGCACTAGCCGGCTGTGACGTTGTTGGGCACTTCGTGGCTCATTGTAGCGGCCACCAACTCAACGCCGAACTCGTCAACGCTCTACTTGATACTCAAAAGCTTGAGGCCCCAACCGGCTCGCCGAAAGACCAACTTGTCCCAGACAGGCGGTTTGCTGCTTGAAGGCCTCTGCGAGACGGCTGCTCGCCTGCTGCGGAACTACCGATTTGCTGAGAAGTCTTCGACCGAGTCCACAGTTACGGCCGAGAATCCGGGCTTCCCTGGAGACGCCCTCGGTCGAGCACTTATCTGAGTCTCAGTAGGGAACAATCGGCCACGGTCAATTCCTCGGAGTTGATCAGCCGCAACCTTGCTGAGGATCTTTGAGTCTTACTCTTGCTGCGGGACACTCATGGCTCATCCCTCCACCGCCCGTCTCGGTGGCCAACCGGGGTTGCGTGTTGCCGTCATCGGCGTCGGCCATCTCGGCAAGTTCCACACTCGAATCTTGTCGTCCATGCCCGGGGTGGATCTGATCGGCGTGGTCGACAGCGATCAGGCCACCGCCGAGCAGGTCGCCCGGGAGTATTCGACTCGGGCCTATACCGATTATCGGCAGATTCTTGGCCAGGTGGATGCGGCTGTCTTAGCAGTGCCCACTCGGCTGCACCGAGCTCTGGGTGAACCCCTGCTGCAAGCCGGCGTTCACCTGCTGATTGAAAAACCGCTGGCTGGAACGC
Organism: uncultured Pirellulales bacterium; assembly: GCA_964648025.1. Classification (GTDB taxonomy): domain Bacteria; phylum Planctomycetota; class Planctomycetia; order Pirellulales; family Pb10988; genus CAZYKP01. Next base: position 6,502 of record CAZYKP010000153.1, read on the forward strand.
TCAGTGAAGCTCAGTCTCTTCAGAAAACCGCCTCAGCCCATGGGCGAGTGCTGGCCGTCGGCCACGTGGAGCGTTTCAATCCAGCCTGGGTTGAGGCGACTGCGTTCTGCAGGCAGCCCAAATACATCACCGCCAGCCGTCTGTGTACCCACACGTTTCGATCGACTGACATCGGAGCGGTGTTGGATTTGATGATCCACGATTTGGACCTGATCCTCGCGCTGGTCGATCAGCCGGTGGTCCAAGTCCAAGCCCTCGGCGTGACAATCTTTGGAGGCGAGGAAGACGTCGTCAATGCACGACTTGTCTTCGAGGGGGGATGCCTGGCCGACTTGACTGCCTCCCGAGCCAGTTTCGTCACCGCCCGGCATATGCAGCTGTTCACCGCAGACGGATACGCTCAAGTCGATTTCGGACAGAAAACCACAACCTTTGTTGAACTCAGCCCGGTGCTTCGCCAGAGCGGCTTTCACCCCGAAGAGCTTCTGGCCAGCCAACGAGCGGAAATCCGCGATCAACTCTTTGAGAACATCCTGCCCAAGCGATCGGTCACACCAGCAGGCGAGGACCAGCTCACCGCCGAACTGACCGACTTTCTGGCCGCCGTCCGAGATGGGACCGCCCCAAAGACCTCAGCAGCAGATGCCCTCAGAGGGATCGAGGTGGCCGAACGGATTTTAGAGCAAGTCGCGGAACATTGCTGGGACGGTGACCCAAACGGGCGTCGTGGCCCTCGGGCCTTCTTGGAAACCCCGACAAGTGCCGCTCTGCAGGGCCCCCACTGGAGCCGCATCCGCATGGTCAAGTCAGAGCTGGAATCCCTCGATGCCGAGAAAGACCTCCATCGCGACTCCGGCTCCCCTTGATTGTCCGCAAATGGGTTTCAGCCGCGCTGGGATACAATGGGTGCCCGCATTTTCGTGAGGCCTTGATAAGCCGTTGACCTCAAATTCCTGAGCCGCCGTTGGGTCTGGTTTTCTGGGATCCAAGGATCGACTCCAAAAAACCCAGATCATCCAGCCACGGTGGCTTTTGGAAACTGCGAGCCAAAGCCCTTACAATGCCTGCCTAGCCCATGATGGCTAAGGCTTCCAGCCAGGCAGCCTCGCTTCTTGTGTGGCTGGCGTCAAGGGTCTCACTGAGCGCGAAATGCTTGCTGATCAGGTGCGTTTCTATCGGACAAGACTTCTCTGATGACCTGCTTGTCACGCCGAGCTTGTTCTCGGACCAATTCAGGGCCGGCAGAGGGCTCTTGCCCGACCTGAGCGCCTCTCATTTTCTCAGGATAGGTCGAGACGTTTTGGAAGGTGCCGCTGATCAACTGGGGCACGACTCCCAAGCCGAGCACTAAGACAGCACAAATTAGGGTGGCCGCCAGGGGTCCACGGGCGCTGCGTTGCAAACTGGCGGGGAACCCGGCTGCGGTTGCTGTGGGTGGATCTTTCAAAAAGAGGACCCCCACCACCCTGAGGTAATATGTCAAGGCGATCGCAGCGTTGACGACCCCGACAACAGCCAGCACGATGGCCCACCGTGCAGCCCCGAGGGCGAACGCTTCTGTCGTCTGCTGATCGGGCAGGATATTCAGAGCACTGAAGAACAGGGTGAACTTCCCCCAAAATCCAACCAAAGGGGGAACCCCGGCCAAACTGAACAGGCACACAGCCAGGGCGATCGCGGGCACGGGGCGGCTGACTCGCAGGCCAGCCAGTTGTTCGACAGTGTTGATCTGCTCGTTGTCCCGGCTGAGATTGGCCAGGGCCGCGAACATCCCGATGGTCGCGAGGCTATAGACGGTGAGGTAGAAGAAGACCGCAGCCAGCGGATCCACAGCGAACTCGGGTGTTGGTCCACGATCTTCCAGGCCCTGTGCGGCCAAGGCGATGGCAATCCCAATGAGCATGTAACCAGCATGAGCGATCGAACTGTAAGCCATCATGCGGCGGATGTTCGTCTGCCGTAACGCCATCACATTGCCCAGCGTCATAGTCAGCATCGCCACCACCGTGGCCAGCCACCACCCATGAAGTGCCACGCCCGGCATCGCGTGGACAACGATGCGAGCCAGCGCAAAAAACCCTCCCACCTTGGGTGCAACCGACAGTAAACCGGCCGCAGCGTGGCTCGTGCCCTGGTAGACATCCGGGGCATAAAAGTGAAACGGGACAGCGGCGATCTTGAACCCCAGCCCGGCGAAGATCATCAACAAGGCCAACTGGGTCATGGGTTGTTGAAGCGAGAAAGGGATCTCGGCTTCAAAAACCGACGCCCGAATTCCAGCCAAGTCCGTTGTGCCACTGCCACCATAGAGAAAACTCAATCCATACAGAAAAATCGCGCTGGCCAGGATACTCAAGAAGAAGTACTTGGCGGCCGACTCCTCCGGGAGGAAGTCGCGTTTGCTGCCTCGCCGTGACAGGTAGAGCAGGACATAGGTGGGGATGGAGATCAGCTCCAGACCCAGAAACAGCAAAATCAGGTTGGCTGCTTGGGCCGAGATCATCATTCCCAGCACGACCAGCAAAAGCGTACCATAAAACTCCGGAGATTGTTGCTGATCTTCCTGCCTTGTACATAAGAGCACAAACAGACCGCCCAGCAGAAGTGAGAGCAACCGTCCTGAGTTACTGAGTGCATCGATCATCAGCGGCCCGAAGGCAGCACCGCTTGTTGCTCCTTCGGGTAGTGGATTGACCAGCAGGGCCGCCCCGGCACCCGCAAGCACCACCCCGGCCGCCCAAGGCCAGATCACCCGGTTGGCTACCATCGTTCCAGCCAAATAGATGGCGATGGCGCCTAGGGCCAGGATGAGTTCGGGAAGCAGCTGTAGCACGACGCCAGTAGACACAGGCAAGGCCTCCAACGCCCTCGAGTCAGGCGAGTTCAAAAGGCATGTTGCAAAGCGAAAATCGATGCTGTCTTGGGAACTGTTCAACCGACCCGAACTTGGGAAAAGCCCGTCGCAGCGTTGAGATCGGATTTCGGGGCTTACGGCAAACCGTCTTGAGAACGCTGGGTCAGTTTGCTGAGGTCTTGTGTCTTCACGACAGGCCAACGGCCCGCAGCCTGCTGCGGATCGTCTTCGGCGGTCCGGTTTTGGTAACCCCTGGCGATCTGAGAGGTCGTCGGCTCAATCGGCTGCAGGAAGAAGTGGGGAACCAGGCCCAGCCAAAGCACGAAGGCCAGTAACGGGGCCAAGGAGAGGATCTCTCGGATCGACAGATCGCCGCTGGGTTGGTCCTGCGTTTTGGCCTCTCCGCTGCTGGAATGTGTCTGTGCGACTGTTCCGCCAAAGCCGGAGGCCATGGCCCCTGGAATCTTGGTTCGCCCGAAGAAAACCTGCTGCAGCAGCAACAACACGTACCAAGCACCAACGATAATTCCCAGCAGGGCAGCGATGGTGAAAACCCGAGGCCAGAAGACCCCCTCTTGTCCAATGGCACCGGCAAAGGTTCGTTGCATGGCGCCGAGCAAAGTGAGGAACTCACCGATAAAACCGCTCAGACCGGGCAAACCGGCGCTGGCCAGAGCGAAGAACACCATAAAGGTGCACAGCGTCGGATACTTCCCGGCCAAGCCTCCATAGTGGGTCATATCCTGGGTGCGGTGGCGATCGTAGAGCATACCCACTGTAGCAAACAGACCGGCTGAGCTTAACGCGTGGCCAACCATGTAGATGACCGCCCCATCAATCCCCGCCCGGTTGGCAGCGAACAGCCCCAGGATGCAAAATCCCAAGTGGCTGAAACTTGCGTAGGCGACCATCCGCTTCATGTCCGTTTGCACAACCGCAGCGACACCTCCGTAGAGGATGCTCACCGCAGCAAGCCCAAGCATCCAGGTGAGCCCGGCGTTGCTGACCTCAGGAAACATCGACAAATTAAAACGGGCGAACCCATACGTCCCCATCTTGGCAAGGATCCCAGAGAGCAGCACCGTAATCGCCGCCGGGGCTTGGGTATAAACCAGTGGCAGCCAAGTGTGTAACGGGAAAATCGGTGTTTTGATTGCAAAGCCGACAAAGAGGGCCAAAAACACCCAAAGCTGCCACTCGGCGGGCATGTCTCCGGCCACCTCCGTCAGAGCGGCAATCGAGAAGGTCACCTGTTTTTTGGTGATATAGTTCCACAAGACCACCACCAACAGGCCTAAAAACGTCAACACACTCCCAGAGAACGTGAAGATGAAGAACCTTCCAGCAGCTCGTTGGCGTTGATCACCCCCGTAAGCTCCGATCAAGAAGAACAGCGGGATCAGGGTGGCCTCAAAGAAGACATAAAACAGGATGATATCCCGCGCGGCAAACACACCCGCCATACCCACCTGCAAGGTCAACAGCAAACTGTAGTAGGCTGGCACCCGTTCGGTGATCTGATCCCAGCTCATCAACAAGCTGGCCAGCACCAACAACGGCACCAGGGCAAAGAGCCACAGCGAGAGGCCATCCAGTCCCAAGCTGAACTGGATCCATGCTTGCTGCTTGTTTTTGGTGCCGACAAGTTGGTCAGCCGAATCTGCGGTGCCAGCAGCCTGCTCAGCAAGAGACAACTGGGGATTAAACCAGACGGCTGTGAACTCCGTCGCAGGAAATCCCCCGACGTCGTTGACCGCCAGCGGATCGAGACACTCGGCAACCACCAAACCAGTGGCCACCAAAGACAGCAAGACCGCCCCCAGAGCAACCCAGCGGGAAATCCCCCCAAGCTGCAGAGGAAGGCAGCGGATGACCGCCACGCCGACCAGGGGCACAAAAATCGCCACCAGCATCAAAACTGAGGTCATGTTACTCCCAGTCGGATCGGTGAGAAAAAACCAGCCAACGACACGCCCCCCAATCTGTTGAGGAAACGATCAACCAGACCACTCACGTTGCTGAGCCCCGAGAAGTCATGGCGTTGATTCGGGAGGCGGTAGCTCAATTGGCTGAGTGGTGAACATACCACTGGCGACAACCAGCACCAGAAGACCCAAAATCATCGCCAAGGCGTAGAACTGCACAAGCCCCGCCCCAGTCGGCCTCAAGAGGAAACTCATCCAGCGAGGGATGGTACCGGCCAATGTTGCCACTCCGTCGATCAGGTAATCAAAAGCCGCAGCGATGTAGCCTAGCAATCGAACGGGACCAACGATAAGCCCGCGGAAGATCTCGTCAAGATAAAACCGATTGCTCAAGAGCTGCTGCAGGCTCTGGAAGGGGCTGACTCGCCCCAGCCAGGCGATCTCGGCACGGTCTCCTAAGTAGAAGAACGCCGCGATACCTAGGCCCAACAGTGCCACCGCCGTCCCGACGATGCCGACTTGGATGTGGACCCGTTCTCCGGCGTGTCGCACCTCTTGGTCAACGACTTTGGCGGTGGTGAAATCCCCCTCGGCGGCTCCCTGTCGCAAAGGCCGATTCAGAGTGTGTGCTTTGACTTCCACCCAAGCCAGCGAAGGGGTCCCGGCGAGGAAGCGTTCAATCGACGGGCCAAACCAACCTACGCTGATTGTTCCGACAGCCAACAGGATCATCGGGACGGTCATCACCCGAGGTGATTCCTGGGCAGTCTTCTCAGCTTGCTGGGGGATCTCCTCCTGACCCCAAAACGTTAAGAAGAATGCCCGGGCCGTGTACAGAGCTGTCAAAAACGCCGTGAAGATGGCCACCCCAAAAACGATGCGGTACAAGCCGATTCCATAGAACTGCAGGCTGGTGGCTCCTTGGCTCAGCTCAGAATTGAGGTAAAGGGCTGCAAGGATCTCATCCTTGCTGAAGAAACCCGCCAGCGGCGGAATTCCCGCAAGTGCCAAGGCCCCAATCGCAAAGCAAATATGCGTCACCGGCAAGCGAACCCGCAAACCGCCAAACCGCCGCATGTCGATGATATCACTCATCGCATGCATCACGCTGCCGGCCCCCAAGAACAGTAGCGCCTTAAAGAAAGCGTGAGTCAGCAAGTGGAAAATCGCAGCGACGCCCCCAAAGAAGCTCCCCGCCCCCAAGGCCATGAACATAAAGCCCAACTGGCTGACGGTGCTGTAGGCCAGCACTCGTTTCAGGTCGTTCTGCGCTAAGGCCATCAAGGCAGCCAAAAGAGCCGTGACCATCCCAATGACCGCAACTGTTGCCGAGGCCCCCTCGGCGACCAGCACCAAAGGCAGACAGCGGGCAAGCAGATAGACGCCCGCGGTGACCATGGTCGCCGCGTGGATCAACGCACTGATCGGCGTCGGACCCTCCATCGCATCGGGCAACCAGACATGCAGAGGGAACTGAGCGCTCTTGCCCGCTGCGCCAATTAACAACAACAGAGCAATAGGTACCAGCACCGACGGGGCTTGAATCGCTCCGCTGGTGCTGAGGTGAGCCTGTCCAAAGACGCCCTCGACGAGCTCGTTATCATGGAAGTTGAGCGAACCAAAACTCAGCCAGATCAAGATAATCGCCGCAACAAGGGCTGTATCACCGATGCGGTTGACCAAAAAGGCTTTTTTGGCTGCCTCTGCTGCGGCCGGACGTTGGTACCAGAAACCAATCAACAAATAGCTACAAACACCGACGCCTTCCCATCCCACATAGAGAAGCACAAAATTGCTGGCGGAGACCAGCAGGCACATGGAGAAGACAAACAACGAAACGAAGGTAAAGTAACGGGCGTAGCCCGGATCGTCGTGCATATAGCCAATGGAGTAGATCAGGACCATCAGACTGATGAAGTGGACGATCACCAGCATGGTCACTGTGAGGGGATCGATCCGTAGGGCCACATCGATCAACAGCGGAAAGGACTGTTTGGCTTCGGATTCCACTTGGGCCGCCTGAGAGGGATCCAAGGCCGATCCCTGCAAAAGCGCCTCATCCAGATAGGCCCAAGTCCACAGATGCACAATCTGTTCGGTCCCCAGCGGCGTTGAACCCTCCACGCCCGGCCGCCCGATGGCGTCAAAATCCTCGGGAATCGGTGTCACCAGTCCGGCGACGTGCCCCACCAATGCCAGACTGCAGGCCAGGGCAACGCCGACTGCAGCGATCGATACCCAGTGAACTCTGTCGCGGAGTCCACCTCGCACCAGCCAGGTCAACACGGCAGCAGCAAGCGGCAGAAAGACTGCCAGCACAAGCAATCCTGCCGAAATGGACTCGGGCATTGGTCCTCTCCCGGACTCGGAATTCTCGAGAAACTTCTTGACGGCTCGAAGGTGAAAAGCGTGAGTTGCCTAGTGGTCCGTCAAGGAAGATTGATCGGATGGGATAGCGCGCTCCTCGCATGGGAAATGCGTCATGCCATCCGGCAATCTTTCTTGGACAATCGACTGGGCCGTCGGGCTGGCTTCGGGACAGACAGAAAGCCCGAGGTCAGAAACTACTGATTCCCTGAAAAGTCTTCGACGAATCGGGGCGTTTCGTTCGGCAATCCGGGCTTCCGGTGGTGCCTCAGGCTGCCCCCTCTTAGGTATCACAGACAAGGGCAGACGGTCGCCCTGGGTCGGAAACTTCTCCGAAGGTCAGTATTGGAAAGTCTGGCTGAGTTCGGGGGAAACTCTTGGCTCGTCTGGCCTCAGCGGAAGGCTGCCAGGTTAATGGTCTTGGCAGTGCCTTCCGCGGGTTAGGCGAGTGAGGAATTTCCCTAACAGCAGGAGTCGGGGACCAGGGCAGCATCAACAGGGCACAGACCCCCATTATGCGTTCTCCTCTGGCGTGAATTCAGACTGTTGTTTCCTCGTATTCGCGTTCTTCCTCGGAACGTTGCGGCTGGACGCCAGCTGGCGTGAGCCGGGGGAACTCGGATTTCGGCTGCAGTGACTCAGCGGGGATCTCATGGTCGATGTGCGCTGGCACGCCCCCTTCTCGGGCCTGCTGCCAGAAGACGATATCCAAGGACCCAGACCGGTGATAGAGCATCATCACCAAAGCAAGACTGATGGCCGCCTCACAGGCAGCAACGGTGATGATGAAAATGACAAAGGCTTGCCCGTCCCAGCTGTTGTGGAACCAACCAAGGGCCACGAAGTTCAGCCCCACAGCCTGGAGCATCATTTCGGCCGACAGGAACATCACGATCATGTTCCGGCGTGTAAGAAATCCCACCAGGCCAATGCCAAACAGCACAGCACTGAGGAACATATAATTCTGCAGAAGTTGTGAAGGCTCCATAGATGATCGTTTCTACTGTCCAAATCGGCCTCGGCCTACAAGTGCTTCCACACCCTCGTTTTGCTCAGAGACGGTTTGCGTTCGTCGGGACTGAATCAACAATCCCAAAGGTGGCTCAGGCCAATTTTCAACTCAGGCCAATTTTCAACTCAGGCCAATTTTCAACTCAGGCCAATTTTCAACTCAGGCCAATTTTCAAATCAGGCCAATTTTCAAATCAGGGATGTGCAGGTGGACGGAAACCAACAACCCTTAGCCGCTGATACTTTTTGTGAGCTTATCCAATGAGTCCTTGCGCCCAACCGAGTTCCTCGAAGAGGTCCCTTGGGGGACCGTGTGTTGCTGGGCAGGGTTCCGCTGGTCACCTTGAGTTGGAAACCATTTTTGACTCTCTACAGGAAGCGGTGGCTCCTGGTGAGGTTTGGTTGCCAAGTTGTAGAAATTGGCCAGGCTGGCCAAGACTATAAAACAGCTGCAGCGATTGCGAAAGGACTGGCCGGCGATCCACAGGGGAAATTCTGATTGCCAAGCCGGTGTTGTGTGCAGATGTTGGCAAGCTTCGGCGGCAGCTGCTGCGGTCGGAAAAATCTTGCTTGGCCAAACCACGCGAGCCGCCGGAACGACCAGTGATCTGGCAGCTGTTGATCTGG
>CAZYKP010000154.1:0-15223 GCA_964648025.1 uncultured Pirellulales bacterium
CCCTCTCTCTACATCCCATATTCTGTCGATCACAACTGCACAGTGGTCCACTGGTGCAGATTCGCCCTCTGTTCAACGGTCGATCACTAGTGCAGATTCGGCCACTGGTGCAGATTCGGTCACTGGTGCAGATTCTCGAGTTCGCCCTGCAGGGCCTGAGTCCGTTGCTGATCCAGTGCTCCCGGATGCCTCCAGTCAATCCGAAGAGAGCTAAAGAATTTTTTTAACCCGATTGTTTTAGGTCGTTTCTGTGCTGTTGTTACTTCATGCATTTGGCCCCAGTCACACAGGCCCTCCAGCAGCCTGGTTGGACTGACAGCCCCCTTGGCATCCCGGGGGGAGTCCTTTGGCAAGCTGACCGACGGATCGTCCGGGAATGGGTCCGAAGCTGGTTGGCTCGGTGATGGACTGGGAGGAGCAATCCAGGCCTTTGGGTACGGACACCCCCGAGACTGCAAATAGGCAATGGCGATTCGAAACTCCCACTCACTTTTCCAATGGGGCTTCAATGACCCTCCCCGAGAGACACTCAGAAGAAAGGGAGACATTTCTCCTGAAACTGTACATCACCGGTCAGACTCAGCGGTCACGGCAAGCTATCGCCAACTTGCAGCGGATCTGCCAAGAGGATTTGAACGGCCGTTATGAAATGACCGTCATCGACGTCTTAGAACGACCTCAGCTGGCCGAGGATGAGAAAATCCTGGCCACTCCGACGGTCGTGCGGGAATTGCCGCCGCCGATCCGCCGGATCATCGGCGACCTCTCCGATACCGAGAAAGTTTTGTTGGGGTTGGATTTGCACCCGGTGTCCGAGAAAGGCTCGCTGACTCCATGAACAAGGCCGCTTCGGGCACATCAAGATCAGCCTCTCGCTCAAACAAACCAGCCTGAATGCCCCCATGAGGTGTCCAGAGACCTCTATCCTGTCATCAACCCTCACAGCAGACACTCTCGGCAGGGGAAAGGCTTTCAGTGGCTTTCCCTCTTCTTGGATTTTGCCTAACTCGACTGTTCCAGATTGTGGCAGAGGCTACGACGTGTGGACCTTCAAGTAAGCCCTTCCACGACATCTTGGTGAACCGGGCCACATCTGGGACAGTCCCACTCATTGAAACGTGTACTTCGGCGAGAATGTTGCCGGGGACGTCCGATCTATCATGAGTTCCATCGACAAGCTGCCAACTTACATTCCCGGCTTCGACCTGGTAAGCGATGGTGGGCTTCCTCGCGGGCGAACGACGCTGCTCTCGGGCACCTCCGGCAGTGCCAAAACAGTGCTGGCGGCGCAGTTTCTCATCGAAGGCATCCGACAGGCCTCCGAAGCGGGCGTGTTTGTTACCTTTGAAGAACCGCCGACAGACATTCGTGTCAACATGCGGGGCTTTGGGTGGGATATCGCTGCGGCAGAGGAGGCAGGCCACTGGCGGTTTGTCGATGCCTCGCCCGAGCCAGGTGAGCAGCCGGTTGTCGCCGGGGAATACGACCTCGGCGCGTTGATCGCGCGTATCGAAAACGCTGTGGCCCATATCAACGCCTCCCGAGTGGTCCTGGATAGCCTCGGAGGGATTTACAGCCAATTTAACGACTCCAGCGTCGTCCGACGTGAAGTCTTTCGTATCGCTGCAGCCCTCAAGAAACTACGCGTCACCAGTATCATCACTGCCGAACGGGTGGAGGAACATGGACCCATCTCACGATATGGCGTGGAAGAGTTTGTGACTGATAATGTTGTGGTTCTGCGGAACCTCTTGGAGATGGAGAAACGACGGCGGACAGTCGAGATCCTCAAGTTTCGGGGCACCAGCCATCAAAAAGGCGAGTTTCCCTTCACTGTGAGCACTCATGCGGGGATCGTGGTTGTGCCCCTTTCGGCCATCCAACTTAAGCAACCCAGCACGGATCTGCGGATCACCAGTGGCAACACTGTTCTCGATGAAATGTGCGGGGGCGGGTTCTTCCGAGACTCCATCCTCTTAATCAGCGGCCCCACAGGGACGGGGAAGACTCTTCTGAGTACCGAGTTTCTCGCCGGAGGCATGCGCCAAGGAGAACGCTGCCTGCTCTTCGCCTTCGAGGAGAGCCGTGAGCAACTCTTCCGTAATGCCATCGGTCGCGGTGTGGACTTGGAAGCCCTGGAAGCCAGCGGCCTCCTCCGGGTTGTTTGTGAGTATCCCGAGGCGGCCGTGCTGGAAGACCACCTGATCCGCATGAAAGATGATATCAACAGCTTTGACCCCCAGCGGATCGCCGTGGACAGCCTTTCGGCCTTGGAGCGGGTCAGCACCGCTAAGACCTTCCGCGAGTTCGTCATCAGCCTGACCGCCCACATCAAAGACCGGGAGACCGCGGGACTCTTCACCAGCACCACAACCAACCTGCTTGGCGGCGCCAGCGTGGCTGAGGCTCATATTTCCACCATCACCGACGCCATCATCCTCTTACGCTACGTCGAGATGTACGGCGAAATGCGGCGAGGGCTCACCGTCCTGAAGATGCGCGGCAGCACGCACGACAAGCAGATTCGGGAATTCGTCATCGACGGCAGTGGATTGCGAATCGGCCGGCCATTTCGCAACATCTTGGGGATCCTCTCGGGCAACCTCGTGCAAGTCGCCCAAGATGAACTCGACCGTATGCAGAATATGTTCGACCAAGACCCACCGGTGACCACTTCCCCGCCTCAGTAACCTCCGCTGGACTTGGCTCATCTGGCCGCAACTTGCAAGAACTTTTAAGAAATCGGCGTTTGCCATGCCGGCGTTGGGACCGTAGGCTCGTCGTTTGCCCAACAGGGTTGGGAAGCCGCCGGTCGCTTGGATGTTGACCGGGATCGCCTCCGTCCTCGTTTGGGTCTCCCCTTGGGCGATTCTCCTTTTCCGCTCTGCGGTCCGTTGCAGTGAGCCTTCATTCGGCCGATCACTCCCCGATCGCCTCGGTCCCCCAGTACGAAGAGTTGAACAGGCGATCAGTTGCCAACTTGAAACTCTGTGCAGATATCGGATGTTGGGGGAAGAGACGGGTTGGTTGCGGTTCGTGTCGCTCCGTTTGGTTTCGCGGTGCTGTGGTCATGAATCATTCCGGTGATCTTGGGGGGGAAGTTGATAAGATTCATGGGTTGCAAGAAGCCCTGCGGGCCAGCGAGCTGCGATTCCACAAGATCATCCAGAATTCCGCTGACGGCGTCTTGGTCGTCGATTGGCACGGGACAATCCGATTTGCCAACCCTGCTGCTGAGAAGATCCTCGCCCGACCGGCCGCCCAGATCGTCGGACAGCCCTTTGGCGTGCCGCTGACCATCGGTCAGATCACGGATATCGATGTGCCTCGAGGGGATGGACGACCTGTGCTTGCCGAAATGCGGGTGACTCAGACCACTTGGGAAGGAGGGCCTGCCTATCTTGCCACTTTGAGGGACGTGACCGAACAGCGTCGAGCCCGTGAGAGTCTTCAGTTTCTTGCCACAGGTGGGGGGCAGCTGGCGAAGTCCTTGGATTACCCTACGACCATTCGGACGGTCCTGCGTCTGGCTCTCTCCCATCTCGGGCATTGGTGTTTATTGGACGTCTTCGAGGGTCCGCAGGTCGTCCGCTGGGCCTCGGCGGTGCCAGAGCCTGTCCAACGCCAGCAGGCGATCTGTCAACTTCGGGGGCCCTTCAGGTTGGAAGGCGGTGTTGCCCCGGGCCTGCAGCAGATGGCCCGGTCTCCGCATGCGGTTCTGCTTCCCCAACTGCCTGAACAGTGGCTGATGTCATTGGCTGCCGATGGCAATCAAGAGAAGCATTTCCGAGCAGCTGGCTCGGAGGCGTGCATCAGTGTCCCCCTGGCTGCTCACGGGGAAGTCCTCGGCGTGCTAACGCTGGTGACGTGTGACCGTGGACGACTGTATGACCAAACGGATCTCGAATTGGCCGAAGGCTTTGCCCATCGGGCTGCTCTGGCTTTGGACAACGCTCGACTTTATGACCGCACCCGGGACGACGTTCGCCGTCGTGATGAGTTTCTGGCGATGCTAGCCCATGAACTCCGTAATCCCCTTGGAGCCATTCTGACAGGCGCTGAACTAGTTGAGGTTCACGCTCGTCGGCCTCTGGCTGAACTCGGCACTGAGGACCTTGGCGAGATCACTCGTGCCGCTGAGCTTGTGGAAGGCCAAACGCAACATCTGGTCAAATTGCTGGAGGGGTTGCTGGATGTTTCGCGAGTGACACGCGGCAAGATCAAGCTGGAACTTCAACGGCTCGAGCTGGGCGATGTCGTGACCGGCGTGGTGGCCATGATCCATCCAGAACTATCGGTCCGCAAGCAGTCTCTCTCGGTCGTCCTGCCTCCAGGGGGCTGTCCGATTGATGCCGATCCAACGAGGCTTGGCCAGGTCCTGAGCAATCTGCTGATCAATGCCTGCAAATACACACCGCACGGGGGGCAGATCACCTTGGCAGTGACCAGCTCTGCCGACTGGTGGGAGATCGCCGTCCAGGATAACGGTCAAGGTATTCCGCCAAAGGATATCTGTCGCATTTTTGAGCCTTTTGTTCAGGTTGGGGCAACCTTGGATCGAAGTCGTGGCGGATTGGGGATCGGGTTGACCCTTGTTCGCAACCTGGTGGAGCTCCATGGTGGCAGTGTGACCGCATCCAGTCCCGGTCCCGGCCAAGGCAGCCGGTTCGTTGTGCGGCTAAGACGGCCTTCAGACAGCCAACGACCCACCATCATATCGGCCGCTTCCAGGCCACAACCTCTGCCCGCAGCTCACCCGGCCATAGCCAGGCCATCGCAAGTCGAGATGTCGCAAGTCGAGATGTCGCAAGCCTCGGCCATGTCTAGTCCCTGGCCAAGTCGGGCGTCGGGGTCGAATGATCTTGGGGAAAGGTGCTGCTGGCAAGCTTCAGCGGCAGGAGGGAAGATAAGCTTGGAGGGCTGTGACCAGAAGGAGGTGGCCCGTCGCATCGTGCTTGTCGAGGACCAACCTGCCAATCGGGAGATGTTGTGTCAGTTGTTAGAATTGTGTGGTCACACGGTCCGAACTGCTTCGGATGGGCACGTCGGCTTTGAGCTGATTTGTGATCAGTTGCCCGATTTGGCGATCATTGATATTGGGCTGCCTGGAGTCGACGGCTACGAGGTGGCTCGTCGGGTGCGGCACCATCCGCAGGGCCGCCGGGTGCGGCTGGTGGCTGTCAGCGGCTACGGGCAGGCCCGTGATCGCCGACAGGCTCAGCAAGCTGGCTTTGATGAGTTTTTGACCAAACCCGTCCGCCTGGAGGACATTCAGGCGTTGCTGCAGGAGCAATCCGAGCCGCTCTGAGTCACTCAGTCAGCGGCCAACTGCCGCCAGGCCACCAAGCCGCCAGGCCACCAAGCCGCCAGGCCACCAAGCCGCCAGGCCTGGCAGTGCAGCCCAACCGCCACGATCTTTGCAAGACTCGTTCACCCAGAGCGCCCTGCAGTCTATGAGAGTCTTTCAGTGCCAAAGGTGTTCGCAACCGATTTTCTTCGAGAACACGACCTGTGAGAGCTGCGGTTGCCAGCTTGGCTTTCTCAACACCGGGCGGTTCCACAGGGAGCCCGTTTTGAGTGCTGTGGTCGAGAATGAGAACGGCTGTGAGGCTTTGGCTGATCCCCGGTCGAGTTACAACTACTGCCAGAACCGTGACTTCGGTGTCTGCAACTGGCTCATTCCCGCTGGCAACGCTCTCAGCTTGTGTCAAGCCTGCCAACTCAACCGCGCGATCCCGAATTTGGACAACCTGGAGCACTTGCAGGCCTGGCAGAGCCTTGAACTTGCCAAACATCGGCTCGTTTACAGTCTGTTGCGGTTCGAGGTTTTGCCTCCGAGCAAATCCGAAGCTCCAGAAACGGGTTTGGCCTTCGATTTTCTCTCCAACGAGCCTCAGCAAGACACCGAGCAGCCTCAAGTCCAAACGGGTCACGCCCAAGGAATTGTGACCATCGACATTGCCGAAGCCGACCCTGCCCATCGGGAACGCACGCGGACGGAAATGGCCGAAGCCTACCGGACTGTGCTTGGTCACTTCCGCCATGAGGTGGGGCACTACTATTGGGAGCGGCTTGTTCAGCCGCATTCGTCGGTGCTGGCGAGTTTTCGAGAGCACTTTGGCGACGAACGTGCCGATTACTCACAATCACTTCAGCAGCATTACGACCAGGGACCCCCGTCGGATTGGCGACAGGGATTTGTCAGCGCTTATGCTTCGGCTCATCCCTGGGAGGACTGGGCAGAGACCTGGGCCCACTACCTGCACATCGTCGACACGTTGGAAACAGCCTACTCATTTGGTCTGAGCCTCAATGTTCCGTTCTGGGGCCCCGGTTCCTTACAAATGCAGGCGAACTTTGATCCCTACCAGCACCCAGATTTTGATCGGATCCTGACGACCTGCTTGCCTCTGACTTTGGCAGTCAACAGCCTCAATCGCAGCATGGGCCAACCAGACCTGTACCCGTTTGTTCTTCCCGATCCGGTTGTGACGAAACTCCGCTACGTCCATCAACTGCTGCAAGGCTCAAGCTCTTAACCGAAAATCTTGTTGCAGAGTCGCGAGGGTGACTGTCCTTAATGTTTTTTGCTAAATCAACCGATGGTAAGGGTCCAGCGATCCCCGTCGGTGGATGGTAAGGTCGGGCGAGAACGCCATTGATCTGGTGGCGTCTCTGGGAAAACAGTCCGCAAGGGGTGTCCTTTCCTGCAGGGGAAGTTCCTGGAGGGTCAGCCCTTTGTGTTTCGTTGCGCTACGACGGAGTGACGACTGGACTCCCGGGCACTTTTCCGGTGGCCCTGGTCCCTCGATGCTCGGTGTTGGGAGGGGAGGATTGCCTGCAAGGAGCCGACGCCGGCCAACGGCCAAGCTCACCAGCGGCTGACTAGCGGAACGCCACGGAGGACGTTCCCTTCAAGGGAGGGTTCAGAAGACCACAGTGAAGCCCTCGCTGATCTCGCTGGCCACGGAATCTGCGGAGAGTCGGTTTCACGATAACGCTATTCCGACTTGAGCTTTGCTTGTGCGTGGAGCTTCTTGGGTGGAGGTGGGCTAATGACTCAAGCCCAGGCAAACTGCCTGGGCTTTTGGTTTGCTGAAGTTGGCAAGAGGACATTTGCCAACGTTTGAGTTTTCCAGAGTGAGTTGCTTGTTTCGAATTCGCAACGGTGACTGTGGGGTTATGGCTTGCCCAAAAATGCCCGACGCTCACGTGCGTGCGCCTACCTCGCGGATGATGACCATGGCCCGCTGGCTCTCCAGGAGATCCTCCTTGGTGGCTGCCCGACTGTGGGTGTGCGAACTGGTGCTTCCTTCGTACGGACTGGCGAAACGGGAGTCGTCGTGGACAGGCTGCCTCCTGGGCGTCAGTGTGCGGAATCGGACGAGGACGTGCGTTCTCTGGCAGTCTTCATGAAGGCCATCGAACAAGCCCAATCTATGGAACGCCACAGTGTGCGGGATCGGGCCGCTGAGGAGTTCGACTCCGACCGGATTGTGGACGCAGTCACCACGACCCTCGATACGCCGCGTTTGTGTGAGGAGGCAGGCCGTGGGCCAAATGGGAAAGCAGACGCCAAAGTCCGGCGGAAGATGTTCCGGTTACGGAAGCGAATTCGATTGGTTTGAACGCTCTGGATTGGCAGATGGCAACGGTCCGATGACCAAAGGGGTTTTTTGCTGTTCCACGTAGAGGCCAGTCATGCCCCGACGTCTTTTGACACTTAACCTCGTCGCAGTCGTGGTCGTAGCCTTGTGGATTGGCTCAGGGACAACGGCGTACGCCCAGGCCTTGGGCGCGGATTTCGACCCGCTCGGCCTCTTGGAAGAAACGCAGCGGAAACGGGAAAGCATCGCCGCGGGAACGTTCGGTAACCTGTTCAATCTAGTCCCTGAAGACACGATCATTGCGTACGCGGACTGGAATATTGACCTGGCCCGCGAGACCGGGATCACCTATCTCACCTATTACGCAGCGGTCGGGCAGTTTGGATCACAGGGGCCACCGGATAACAACACCGGTAACGGCAACACGCATGTGCTGTTCGCATGGAAGCCGACCGGGCAAACGGGGCCAAGCCAGGGTGGCTTCGTCTTCTACTACATGAACGTGGGGCAATATGGCACGAGCGGCGATGCGTTTGGGCAGACGCTTGGCATCAGCGCCAAGGTGAGTGATAGCACCAGCAATGTCGACTTGTTTCGCACCATTGCATGGCGACAGCAACTGGCCGATGGATTGATGGACTTGCGGGTCGGTCAAGTTGAGCCGACTTCGCTCTTCAACTCCATGCCCTATGCGAATGACAATCGTGCCTTCTTGGCCTCACCACTTTCCAATGAGGCATCTCGCACGTTGCCGCCGGCCGGCGTCGGGGCGACGCTGAACGCGGAAATTCTTGAAAACGTGTTCTTGGGCGGGGCGATTGCCGACGCGAACGGCAAAGGGGAGTTCCTCAACTTCGACTCGTTCTTCCAGGGCGATTACCTCTCCTCAGCATATCTTGCCATGGAGCCGGAGGTCGGCCGCCTGGGCAAAGGCCGCTATCAGGTCGCCATGCACTTCGTCGATGCGACGTCGACGGCAGCCTACTCGCGGTTCCTCGGCGTGAACCTGGAGCAAGCTGTCGGCCCGGCGTGGGCGGTCTTCGCCAAGTACAATCGGGCCGACGGACGCCAATCTGCCATCGGCCAGTCGGCCGCCGCGGGCGTGGTGTGGAAGGAGGCCTTTGGCTTTCAGGAGGATTGGTTGGGCACCGGCATCGCATGGGCCGAACCGAGCAACTCCTCGCTTCGTGATGAGTATGTGATCGAGACATTCTGGCGAAATCAGCTGACTCCGCTCATCCAGGTCACGCCCAGCATCCAATTCTGGGTCAATCCATCGCAAACGCCCGACGAGGACTTTCAGGCGGTCTTCACGATTCGCGCCCTCGCCGAGTTCTGATCAAGTCGGCCGCAATTCGTGATCATGTTCGTACCACTTGCAGCATCCAGCCCCGAAAGCCTCAGTACGTCCTCACCTGCTCAATGATCCAAGCGAGATCAGGAATACCTTGATTAAAGTTAGAGCTAGTGTGGTAGGTGGAGAATTTGGCAATAGCGACATTTGTAGCCCGGTTAAATGCAATATACTGCCCGTAGGAACCAATCCCCAACGCAATATTGTCGTCAACAACATACCACTGGTTTGAGTAAAACTTGAACTCAGGCATGGGCTTCGCATAAGGGCCCTTCGACCAAGCGGTCCGTTTCTCTTCATCGGCAGTGAACACGTCCTTGATGTAAGCTTCCGATAGAACCTGACGGTCTCCCACACGACCGTTATTGGCCATAACGAACGGCAGTTTGACCAGATCCCGAAGCGTCATGTACTGGTCACCACTGGCCCCGTATTGGCCGTGGAGGTTCGCAACGCTGCCAGAAATATGCTCCATTCCAATCGCCTCTACGAATCTTCGTGTTCCCTCGTAGGCATGGACACCAGCGAGCTTTGGTCCCAGGAGACCCATCACGTTGGCATTGGCACTCACATAATACCAGTCACCGTTCTCGAGTTTGGGATTACGTTTGAGTCCATTGAGAAAGGCAACGACGTCGTAGGTCGGGTTTTTGTATTCCAGGCCTGTTGCAGCAAACCCCTGCACCACCGGGCTTTCGGGATCGTCGAAATTCTCCCCCCAATAGACTGGTACCCGCATATCGACGACTGACCTGACCGTTTGGTCGCCATATATCGATTCGGCAAGTTCAGGCATGAGTTCGCCTACGGTCTTGTCCATGACCGGCAGCAAAACGTCGTGCCAGATCGCCGAGGTCCAACTCTTTCCCGTGGAGTGGATCATATGCTTCGTCGTGGGGTGCATGCCTTTCGCATAATACTCACGCACAATGGTTCCGTCTTTTACGACAATGAAGCCGTCTGTATGAGTACTCTCGAGATGGGCACGGTCTTCGGCAGACATCGGCGGGACAGGCCCTCTGGCGAAGCGCAGCGGGGTTGTCGACGGCGCCCAATTATAGGCCACGGTGCAAAATTCGGAGGCATTGCGGTTCGCGTAGACTGCACCACCTGCCGCTGTTGCTATAGCCTCCGTCAGATTCCGCGCCTCGGGAGCCTCTGTGCCCATCTGGTCTTCGAACTGACGATGGTAGGTGAAGTCTTCACCTTGGCCGTAACAGAGTGTACCTGAGAAGAGGAGGATGGTTGCGAGGACATGCTTGGAGTAGTTCATATGTGGCTTGTTCTTGGTGATGTGATTTTCGAAATGGGATTCGGTTGCATAGAATCGATTGCTGACGGGATCAACGGGAGCGCGGAAACACGAGGTGAAAGCTGGTCTATCCTACTTTTGCCGGGCGGCATTGATCATGTGGAGTCCCCGCTTGGTAGTCAGTGCATACTTCTCGAGCTCCACGTTTGCTCCCCAAATCTGGAGGAAGATTACGGAAGTACCGGTCTTCATATCGCTAAAGCCCACCATCCCGAACGAACCGACAGAGACGAGGACATCCTCCTCATGCAAATAGTATGTAAATGACCCGTACGAATCCCAACCAAGGAGTTTTCCTTGCGGGTCCTTGTTGATCAATGTCTTGGTCGTGTCCCGAGCAGATTCATAAAAGCTCTTAGGGGCTTTACCTTGGGCTATCCACTGATGGAACAGGGCATAGTCGCGGGCTGTAGTGCTGATACAACCGTTCGCTGCGGCATTGCCGTCTGAAGCGATGCCAACCGATGATTTGCTGCCAAACCCGATCTCGTTGAACAGTTCCGCCAGCAAGACTTGAAACTTTTTGCCCGTCACGCTGGCTGCAATCATTGCCAACGTGTCCGTGTTCATATCATTGTATCGCCAATTCACACTCGGAGCAGCTTCTGCTTTCATTTCGGCT
The DNA here is from genome assembly GCA_964648025.1 of uncultured Pirellulales bacterium. GTDB lineage: Bacteria > Planctomycetota > Planctomycetia > Pirellulales > Pb10988 > CAZYKP01. Next base: position 10,896 of record CAZYKP010000154.1, read on the forward strand.
ATGGTGCGCAGCAGTCCCTTCGTAGGACCTTTCTGGTAGCCAAGTTCGATCTCGTACTGTTGGTCGACTGTTCCCGGTTTGTGATAGTCGAACAGAGTTCGCAGACCACTTGTCATGTCGAGCAAAGATTGAACCGGCGCGCGCCCGATGTCGCTACCCTTGAGCCCCTCCAAGTAGAACTCAACGGTCTTACTCGGATCAATCTTGCCTTGCTCAATGAGTTTGTGGACGACTACGGCAGTGATTGTCTTGCTAGCGGATTGCAGCAACATCGTATCATCGACATTGAAACCGTTGTCGTAGAACTCCGCGAGTATTTCGTTGTTCTTTAGAACTAGAAACGCTGATGTCTGTGTTGACTGAAGCGACTCAATAAAAGTCCTTCCATCCTGAAACTGCACGTTAAGATCTATGGGCTCCGTGACTGGCCGCAGTTGGACAGGTTTCCCTGATGCGGGAATTTCGGCTACCCCATGAAATGCAAACTCGTCCCAATGGCTGAAGACGTGTCGGCTGTAGGGCCATTTTTGCCGGTTTTCGGGCTTGATCTCATCTACTCGGAAAGGTTTGAAGAAGTCTTGGACATTGAACCCACTGCCAAATCCAGACGGCACTTGGCCGAGGCAATGACCGGGGAATGTTAACGTTGCTGATGCTGCAACCGTGGCGATCAGTAATCCGCATCGAATATGAGACTTCATCGGTTGTTTTTTCTCTTTTGCGTTGGATTCTATGTATTTCGCTTCCGGTTCCGTACTCGATTCAGTGCGTTCTTGCCTGTTTGATGATCCAAGCGAGATCAGGAACACCTTGAGCGAAATTTTGACCGGTGTGGTAGGTAGAAAACTTGGCGATAGCCACCCCTGTGGCACGGTTAAATGCAATATACTGCCCGTAGGAACCAATCCCCACCGCAATATTCTCGTCAACAACATACCACTGGTTGGAGTAGAACTTGATTCCAGGCAGCGCTTTGCCGTAGGGGCCCTTCTCCCAGACGGTCATCTTGTCTTTTCCGGCATCAAACACGTCGTTGATGTAGTCCAAGGAAAGAACTTGTCGATCGGCAACCTTGCCGCCATTTGCCATTGCATAGGGCAGTTTCACTGCATCCCGAAGCGTCATGTATTGACCACCTCCCGCATCATACTGCCCGTGTAGGTTGGCAGCACTCCCCGAGATATACTCCATTCCAATCGCTTCGAGAAACTGCCTTGTTCCTTCGTAAGCATGGACATCGGCGAGCTTTGGGCCAAGCAGTCCCAAGACGTTGGTGTTGCCGCTCACATAGTACCAATCGCCATCTTTGAGCTTTGGATTGCGTTGAAGTCCTTTAACGAATGCAACGGTTTCGTACGTTGGATTCTTGTATTCAAGACCAACTGCAGGAAATGAAAGTACCACCGGGCTCTGAGGATCGCCATAATCCTCGGACCATTTGACTGGAACACGCATATCCACGACAGACCTGACCGTTTGGTTTCCATATATCGATTCGGCAAGTTCAGGCATGAGTTCGCCTACGGTCTTGTCCATGACCGGCAGCAAAACGTCGTGCCAGATCGCCGAGGTCCAACTCTTTCCCGTGGAGTGGATCATATGCTTCGTCGTGGGGTGCATGCCTTTCGCATAATACTCACGCACAATGGTTCCGTCTTTTACGACAATGAAGCCGTCTGTATGAGTACTCTCGAGATGGGCACGGTCTTCGGCAGACATCGGCGGGACAGGCCCTCTGGCGAAGCGCAGCGGGGTTGTCGACGGCGCCCAATTGTAGGCCACGGTGCTAAATTCGGAGGCATTGCGGTTCGCGTAGACTGCACCACCTGCCGCTGTTGCGTTAGCCTCCGTCAGATTCCGCGCCTCAGGAGCCTCTGTGCCCATCTGTCCTTCAAACTGACGATGGTATGTGAAGTCTTCACCTTGGCCATAACAGAGTGAACCTGAAAAGAGGAGGACGGTTGCGAGGACATGCTTGGAGTATTTCATTTGTACCTTCCGATTTATTGATGAACGGTTCTGGTGATCAGCGGAGACTGACGTCCGCAGCATTCTCTAGATGGGCGAGGCGCAGCGCTGCTTGCAAGATGCACGGCGCCGGCTCTTAGTGATCGTGATCGTGCTCGAACCAGTCCCACTTGCAGCATCCAGCCCCTGCACCTTCCTCGAAGTCCAGTTCGACACCGAACTTGTCTTCGATGGCTTGTTCGCCAAACGGATCCTTGGATGCATCATAGACGACCTTGCCGCCAACTAATGTCCGCAGGACTTTGGTGCTTCCGATCTGCGTGGGCTCAATCGCGAGTATATTCTGATCGAGCACAATCATGTCTGCAAGTTTGCCGACTTCGATACTGCCGGTCTTGTCATCCTGGCCCGTCATTTGAGCTGGGCCGATGGTGTAGGCTTCGACCGCCGTGGCGACATCGATCGCCTGATCGGGGTTGAATGGTTTACCCTTTCCGCCCTGAGCCTGGCGCGTCACCGCTGCCTCGAGGGCGACCAGCGGATCGTGCCAGGCGATGGGGCCATCGGAGGCCAGAGCGATCCGTATGCCCGCGTCCACGGCCGACTTGATCGGCGCAAAACGCTTCATCCGCTCGTCCCCGAGAATTGCGCGCTGTCCCTCGGCCAGATCGGAGGCGTACCACACGACCGGCGAGAACTCGATGGCAATCCCAAGCTCTGCCGCCCGCGCCATGTCATCGGGATGAAAGAGCAGCCCATGCGACACGATGTGCCGCTGCTGCAGTTCACCTTTCTGTTCTTTAACCTTCTCCACGGCATCGATGAACTGTCGGATGGTCTTATCACCAATGGCGTGGATAACGATGGTGATGCCCATGTCGTCGAATTTTCTCACCGTATCGACGAGGTAGTCGTTCTTGTTGTAGAGGATGCCGCTGGTGCCATCCGTGTAAGGTTCCAGCATCGCGGCGGTTGAACCTGGATTGCCGTCGCCGCTGAGCTTCACCAAGTCAACCCAGACCATGTCGGACTCGTATTTCTTACGCTCCTCTACCTGTTTGGAACGCTTTTTTACCGGGAATGGGTCCGTGGGGTCACTCCATATCCAAGCGAGCCCGAATCGCATCGTCAACTCGCCCTTGTCATCCAGACCTTTCACCCCGTCGGCGACGTCCGGCTTGGCGTGTACCTGCTGCACAGAGGTCAGACCCACGGAGTTGCCGTAGGCTAAGGTCGCCTTCAAGCCCTGCTCCACCTTTTCCTGTGACGGGATCGGGTAGTTCTTCCAGAAGGGCTGGATCGCCTGCTCCTTGAGAAAGCCGGTTGGCTCCCCCGTTTCGGGGTCCTTCATAATAGTACCCAGTTCTGGATTCGGCGTATCGGCGGTAATGCCCTCGGCTTCCATCGCCTTCGAATTCAGCAGCGCCTCATGTTGTGTTTCCGACAGGAGGTAGAAAGGCCGGTCGTCGACGATGGCGTCGAGGAAATCCTTCTTGGGGTGATTGTCGGGGAACAGCGTGTAGGGCAGATTCTCGCCGACGAGAACATCGAGGCCAGGGTTGGCCTCCACGAATTCTCGAATCACCTTCTGCAGTTCGTCTAAGGACTGGATGCCCCCGGGTATGAAAAGGAGCTTGCCTTCCAACGCATCAGCCGTGTAGGCGTTTTGTATGTGGAGGTGGATGTCGTGCATGCCCGGCATCGCGAAGCCGCCCTTCAGGTCGACCAGTTTGGTGTTCTCTCCGGTCATCTTCTTCACGTCGGCGTTAGAGCCCACGGCCAGAAACTTGCCGTCTTTAATCGCAACCGCCTCGACCCATGGTTGCTGCTTGTTCACTGTGTAGATCTTCCCGCCGTGGTAAATCACGTCTGCCACGTCAGCGGGTGTTTCGGCGGTCGAATTCTCGGTCGCCCCTTCACCACTGGAATCACCGACATCCTGATTGGAACAGCCGCCTGCGAAGATGACGGCAGCAACGGTGACAAGGCACGGGGCAAAAAGCAATCGCATCGGGTGATCCTCTACAGGCGGAAGGCTGGGCATAAAGAAATCATCCTAATTTATCTCACGCCCATGCAAAAGCCGTAGGTGTTCCCACCGTCTACTGGGCCGAAACGGAAGGCTTCGGTCCGCTCTGGATTGATAACCCAGTGCGAGCATTTTTCCCGATTTCGGCCACTCCAACCTCCGGAAGCCAACCCCGGTAGGTTGCGACCGATTGAGCGAGAACAACTCCTGGATAACCCAGGCCGCGCGAGACAGAGAGACGGCCGAGAGTTTGGGCCAGAATTAGGGCGTCGGAGGCAACTAGTCCCACATTCCGCACCCTGAAGTTGTTCCAAACGGGGATCTGTGCAAG
>CAZYKP010000155.1:0-15114 GCA_964648025.1 uncultured Pirellulales bacterium
CAGCAGCCAGGGAGTCAGCAGCCAGGGAGTCAGCAGCCAGGGAGTCAGCAGCCAGTTTCTGAAGTGGTGTTGACTGGGCCGATGCCGGAGACTTTGCCACAGACGTTTTACTCAAACGAGGAGATGCTTCGCTGGGTTCGGCAGTTGGGGGATCCTGCTTATCAACAGCGAGAAAAGGCAACCCAACAACTGACCGAGGCTGGTCTCCAAGCCCGCAGTGTGTTGCTGGCCCATACCTCAGATCCAGACCCAGAGCGACGTCGACGTTGTCGGCGGATTCTGCATGACGTGTTGGAACAGGACTTCCAGGGACGTTTGCAAAAGTTTGCCCAAGCTTCCGATCCGAATGCCGGCACTCGACTTCGCTTGCCGGGGTGGGAGCGTTTTCGGCGGGTCGTTGGACAGGGACCAGAGGATTGCAAGCTCTTTGTGGCCATGCAACGGACCGAGGGAGGGTTGCTCGCTAGTGCTGAGGCAAGCAGCAAGCAGGCAGCCGCAGCCGTTCAGCTCCGCTTCCAGCAAATCCTGCAGATGATGCAGGGGCAGTCTCGGTACGGTCAATCCAGAAAGCAACCGCCAGAGGAGTCGATTGCGGCTTTGCTGTTGGTGATGACCGATCCCAAGCTCGACCCTGCCGAGAGCGTTGCCAACAACACCCGTTGGGGCTCGCTTATTCAGCAACTGACAACCACAATTAGCAAAGACGCCAAGCGAAAGGAACAATTTCGGCCCTTGCTGGATGCCTGGGTCCGGCAAGAAAGTAGCCCCAATTTGTTCAACTACAAGCTGCGGATCGCCTTGCAGTTCAAACTGCCCAGCGGTCTTTGGCTGGCGATCCGCACAGCCGAGAACAAAAAGGTCTCAGGCCCCATTCGGCTGCAGGCGATCCAGGGCATCGCCCAACTTGGTGGCAAAGCTCACCGGCGGCGGTTGCTTCCGTTTCTGGCTGACCAAACCGAGGTGACCCGGGTGCGGCGTGGACGCAGCGACCAATACACCGTGCAGGTCCGGGACGCTGCCCTTGGCTGGCTGGTCCACTTGTGCGATCAGGATATCAAGGCCTACGGCCAAGAACGTGCGGCCAGTTGGTTGAAAACCATTAAGAGAAATTCTTCCCGGCTGTACTTCAATTACACCATCTTTGGGTTTACCAAGGACCAGCAACGCCAAGAGGCCCTCCAACGCTGGAAGAAATGGGCGGAGGGTCATCCCCTGCCAGAACCGCCTGCCTTGCCCTCTCCGTTGATCGGCCCCCATGCTCTGCAAGAGACCCCCGATCAGTCACTCTCTCAAGCAAACTCCTCGGACCCAGCTCCAGCCCAGAACCAGAAAACCCAGAACCAGAAAACCCAGAACCAGAAAACAGCCAATCAGCCTGTTGCCAATCGGCCTGTTGCGCTCAGAGGCGTCTTCCCGGCTGGCGGACCAGCTCCAGCTCTTCAGCTGGCCCAGGCGATTCAGCTGCGAGGGGTCCCGGTTCAGGGACGGGCGCAGGTTCTAGGACAGGTCCGGCTCCAGTTGCAGGCCGGGCCGGGGGCACCTGCGGCCGATGGGCAGGAGGCATCGCAAGAAGACGAACTGGCAGTGGACAACGGCTTGCTGGTCGTTGACCGGGAATGGTCGCGACTGGCCAAGAAGTCCCAACAGTTCATCGAGGAGGGAGAATACGCTGATGCCGCGCTGCTGCTGGACCGGATCTTGGCCAGCCGTGTTGATTATTCGTTCCAAGATGAGCAAGGGGTTCCGCTTTTTCGTCGTCTCAAGTTGGAGGCCGAGCGTCTCATCGGTGCCCTGCCACCGGAGGGTCGAGAAGTCTATCAGCTGCGATTCGGCACGACGGCACGCCGACTGCTGGAGGGAGCTCTTCAAGAGGCGAACTACGCCCAAGTCGCAGCTGTCTCGGATCGGTACTTTCATACCCAGGCCGGGGCCAAGGCGACTTATCTGCTTGGTTGCCGTGCTCGGGACCTCGGCCAACCGTTGCTGGCAGCAGCCTACTTCCGGCGATTGCGCGAACGCTCAACCGAGGCTGACCGTTATGAACCCTATCTGTCGATGCAACTGGCCGCCTGTTGGCTTCGAGCTGGTTGGCCCAAGGAGGCCAACGGCGTGTTGGCGGCAGTCCAGCAGAACCCTGTTACACGGATCAACCCTGCCACACGGATCAAGATTGGCGGCACGAACCGTCCGTTGTTAGCCCAAGGACAAGAACGCCTCGGTTGGTTGGAGAGCCTCATCGGACCCCAACCACGTCCTCCCGCTGCGGAAGGTTGGCCTCTGCTTGGTGGAACACCAGATCGCAACCGGCTCTGCAAGCCCGCCATTCCTTGGCCGGCACGTTATTCGGTCGGCCTGACTGCAAACCCGCTGATCCGGCAATCCGTTCAGAAAATCCAACAGCAGTACAACAAAGAACGCTGGCCCAACATTCCCTCCACACATCCGCTGCTGGTTGGGCAGACGATCCTGGCTCGTTCGGCCACCGGGCTGACCGCCTACGACCTCAATACCGGTCAGTTGCGTTGGCGAGCTGAGTTCGACGACTTGTTGGGGCATCTGATCCGCTTTGGCACGCCCGATCAACGCAAACAGCAAGCCGAAGAGATTCTCCGTGGGCTGCGTGAGCGGCTCTGGGAGAACGAATCTCTGGGGATTCTGGCCAGTGACGGGGAACGAGTCTTTGGTGTCGAACAGTTCGCCTTTCCCCTGGGGCCTGGCTATCAGCGGACAACCATCACCCCCGAAGGGCGACGGCGTCTGGATGTCGATCGTCTCCAGCTATCCAACTCCCTGGCTGCCTACGATGTGACCACCGGCAAATTGCTTTGGGAAGCAGGTGGCCCTGACGACACCACAGGCCTGCCCGGCCAGTTGGAGGCCCTTCTGAAGCCCATCCTCGGCCAACAACCGGCGGCCGGGCAGCAAACGCAACGATTGGGGGTCAGGCAAGTGATTGTCAACGGCAGGGCGATAGCCATCAACCAGACGATCTCCACCACCGGCACCCCCCTTGAGCAACAGCTCTACTTTCTGGGACCGCCACTGCCCTTGGGTCGGGAACTCTACGCAGTTGCCGACTTTGGACCAGCAACACTGCTGCTGGCACTTTCCGGGAAAACCGGCCAGCTCCTGTGGCACCTCCCCTTGGATGATCGCGGCCGAGGCGCCCGAGCGCTTCGCCAGGTGCAATTGGCCGCAAGCATTCCTGGGCTGCAATTAGGTCGGCCTGCTGGGTTAACACCTTCCTACAGCAACGGAATGCTGGTCTGCCCCACCTCGGGGAACCGCTTTGTGGCCATCGACCTGGCGACCCGGCGTGCCTCCTGGCTGTGGGACGCCCCCAACCAGCGGCTGGTTGGGACTCGACTGACCTTGCAGGTCAACACACTCCGGCCCTTCCGGTCGCCGACGCTTGTCACGGTGGCGCAGCAAAAGGCCCTGTTGACCCCCCAAGGTTCCGACCAACTGGTCTGCGTCGAGCTCAACAACGGTCAGCTCCAATGGAAAGCGTCTCTGCAGAACGCCCTCTACGTCGGCGGAGTCGACGGTCTGGACGACGGCCAAGAGCCCCGTGTGCTGATCGTGGGACGCTCCTCCATCAATGCGGTTCGGCTGACCACCGGAGAGGAGTTCTGGGAGAACGGTCCTGCCCAGTTTCCCCAAGGTGCCACTCCCGCAGGTCGCGGGTACTTGGCTCCGGGGCGGTATTATCTGCCCCTTTCCTCGGGAGAGGTTGCGATCTTCGACACTGCCAACGGTCGTTTGATCGGCAGCACGCAAGCCCCCGAGGCCAACATGTTGGGCAACCTGATCTGTCACAAGGGTGTGGTGATCTCGCAGAGCTTTGAAAACTTGGTGCGTTTTGACTCCTCCGACACTCTGCGGCAAGAGCTGCTGGCCCGTCTTGATCGGCAGCCGGATAATCCCCAAGTCTTGGCCGATTACGGCGAGCTGCTGCTGAACACCGGAAAGCTTGAACTGGCCTTGGACCTGCTGCAGCGTGCCGCCGAAGCCGAAGGGCGTCCCGAATACCGCCGGCTGCTTGCTCGTGCACTTAACAGTGGCCTGCAGGCCGACTTCGCTCGTTTTGAGCCCCAGGCCGAAGCGACCCTGGAGCTGCTTCCGGAGGCTCAGTTCCGGCAGTCCGTCTTCGAGCAACTCCTGCGGGGTTACCGCCAAAACAACGCCATCAACAAAGCCCTGGCGGTTGTTCTGGAGCTTTTGGATTTGCCCCAGACGACCAACGCTCAAGATCAGAAGCTTGTTGTCGCCAGTGCTGAGCGGATGACGCGTCCGGCGCTTCTCTGGCAAACGGAGTTGGAACTGCTTCGCCAGCAAGCCACCTTGGCCCAACAGCAAGAATTGGACCAGCGAGTCAGCGAACTGTTGGATTCGCTGCAAGAGGATCTCGATCTTTCGGCCAAGCCCAACAAGCAACTAGAGAAACACCTTAGACATCTTCTGACCCTCAGTGGGCACCACCCCAGGGCCTCAGACATCCGCCTGAAGTTGGCCGACCAACTCAAAGCCCAAAAGAAACTGCTTGCCGCGGAACTGCAACTGCGGGTGGTGCTGCAAGAAGGAACAGGCCAGCAAAAGCAGCAAGCTGCCCTCCGCTTGGCCTCCCTCATGGTCGCTGCCGGGCACTCCAACGAGGCTTCGGCGGTTCGCCGGTTCCTGGTCAACCAATTGCAGATGCCCGCTGCGGCCATCTCCGGACAACTGCCAAATGTTCCCACAGGGGGCCCTCAGTGGCCGCTGGAGCCTCCCCAAATCAAGACCGCAGGTGGCTCTAGCTCCATTCGTTACAACTACCCCATCCGACGTCGAATGGCTGCAGGGCCCATTCAGACGCCTCTGCTGGTCAATGTGGATTCGGCCAGCCAAAAAGTCACGGTTTCCTGGCCAGATGGTCAACGCCGCATCGAGGTGTCTCTGCCCCAAGGAGGGCGGCGTTACTATTCCAGCAGCATCATCTATTACAGTCGGGCCTTGCAAGTCGGACACTTGCTTGTGATGCACTTGGGAAACCAAGTACATGCTATTGATACTCTGGCGGCCAAGCCGGTTCTGTGGACACAATCGCTGGTCCGAGAGCGTCCCTTTGATCCGCCGGGGGTTCGCCGAGCGTTCTTCCGCTTTCCGCAGCGGGTTAACGCAGCGACTCCGCCGGGGGCATTGACCATGCCGATTGCAGCGACGGCCGATTGTGTTTGTTTCCAGCGTGACGATGAGTTGGTAGCTGTGGAGCCGACTTCCGGTGAGGTTCTCTGGACACGGGATGGCGTGACGAAAAACTCGGACTTGCTGGCTGACAATTCCGACGGACAGTCGCTGTTATTCGTCTTGCCTCGTGGTCAACAGCAAGCGACCGTGTTGAGCTTGACCGATGGCCGGGTCTTGGGAGAGCGTCGGGTCCCACCACCTGGGGACCGTCTGTATGTGATGGGCCGGCAGGCTGTTGTCCAACGTTCCCAGGATGATCAGACCATTGTGCAGTGCCAGGACCTCTGGAACGGCCAGGTCCGGTGGCGGTTGGCCGTTCCCCAAAACACGCGAATTGCCGCAGCAGACACCGGAGAGGCCGTACTGCTGCAACCCGATGGTCAACTGCGTGCCCTGGATCTGACAACCGGCCAGACGATCTGCCAGACAAAACTGCCCCAAGGCCAAGATGTCACCAGCCTGTTTGTCCTGCCAGGCCAAGATCGTCTGGTGGTTGTGGCCAATCACCCCGAGAAAGAGGTCCAAGACCAACCCAATCAGGTGCGACTGATTGGCAGCATCTACCCCGGCAACCGCAAAATCGATGGGACCGTTTTCGGGATCGACCGGGCCTCTGGCAAACTCCTCTGGCAAGCAGAAATCCGCAATCAGGCCGTTCGGAGTAACTTCCTGCCCGACCTTCCCCTGCTGGTCTTTTTAAACCGTCATCAAGAAATCAAGCAACTCGACAACGGCCGACGCAGCATCCGCACCACCGGGAGCTTGCTCCAGTGTCTCGATACCCGAACCGGTCAACTCGTCTACGATAAAAAGCAAGACAGATACGCGATGTACTATACGCTCAAAGTTGATCCGAAAAAGAAGACCATCGAGTTGCTCAACCGAAGTGAGAAAGTGACCTTTGATTTCTCTCAGCCCAAGAAATAAAAACCCCCACAAGAAGGTCGTTCAGTCCTGAGGTTCCCCAGACTCCAAGCCGAATTGGCTTTGTCCACACGACCAGAGATGGGCCCTCCCCGGGGACGATCGGTTCCCCACCGGCACTGGTGCAGCCCCAAAATCTCAACAGCTGGAACTCTAACAACTGGAATCTCAACAACTGGAATCTCAACAGCTGGAATCTCAACAGGTGCCATTCCAGCTGTTAGAGATCCAGCAATGGGAATTTCAACAATTGGATTTCCACAACTCGGTTGTTGGGCTCTTTCTCAAAACACCAGTTGGCTTGGGGCGGTTGGCTTGGGGCGGCTGGCTTGGGGCGGCTGGCTTGGGGCGGCTGGACCGAGCCACCCGCGGCGCGATCGGGGAATCTCCTGGATTGTCCTGCTTCGACCTCCTGGCCAACAACTCGCCCCGCGTCCCACTGGCCACCCAGCGCGGCTTCGGGTCGACCATCAAGTTTGGAGGCAGAGCCTCACCTGGAGACCAACTTGTTTGCATACATCAAAGTTGGTTGATATGCTATTGAGGTCCAGGAAGGTTTTTGATTGAGAGCTTCTCACGTGCGTTGTTTCAGAAACCTTTTTGAGACTCAAAGAGTCTCGAGGGTGATCAGGACGATCACAGGTTTGGGAATTTCACTTTTGGATCGCTGTGATTTCGGTTGAGGGGCCGTTTTGATGGTCTCTCTTGTGACCCTTTGATGACACAGTTTGCCATGATCTTGAATATCTCCACCCGCCTTCTGGTGGTGTGGGCCAGTGTTGCGGGCCTTTTCTTCGTCGGACTCACCACTGTGCCGCTGGCTTTGGGGGCGGACTCTCAGCCGGAAATCCCTGGGGAGCTTCCTGCGAAAGTTGGGTTCAACAGGCACATCCGCCCGATTCTTTCGAGCAACTGTTTTCAGTGTCACGGTCCGGATGAGAAGAATCGCCAGGCGGAGTTGCGTCTGGATGAGGAGGTCGGGCTGCGCAAGGCGTTTCGGGCTGGGGATCTGGCAGGAAGCGAAGGCTGGCAACGAATTCACAGTCAGGACGAATTGACGCAGATGCCGCCGCCGGAGGCCAAGAAGACGCTCAAGCCCCGTCAGATTGCCTTGATTCGGCGTTGGATCGAACAGGGGGCTGCCTATGAAGGCCACTGGGCATTCATCCCACCTCGCAAGCCGACAGTTCCCCAACTCGATGATCGCTGGGTGCAAAACCCCATCGATGCTTTTGTGTTGGCTCGTCTCCGCCAAGCTGGGTTGCAGCCTGGGCAGCCAGCCGACCGCCAGCGGCTCCTGCGACGAGTGACCTTGGACTTGACCGGATTGCCACCCACCCTTGAGGAGATCGAGGCCTTTCTTGCCGATTCGTCGCCGGACGCCTACGAGAAAGTCGTCGATCGTTTACTGGCCAACCCGCACTTTGGCGAGCGAATGGCTCTAGCCTGGATGGACGCGGCTCGCTATGGCGATACCAGTGTGTTTCATGCCGATGGCCCCCGGGATATGTGGCCTTGGCGGGACTGGGTGATCAAAGCCTACAACGACAACAAACCCTTTGACGAGTTCACCATCGAGCAGCTCGGTGGAGATCTGCTTGCTCAGGCAACGCTGGATCAAAAAATCGCTACAGGGTTTCACCGAAATAACGCGACGACCGATGAAGGTGGTGTGATTGCCGAAGAGTTTCGTGTGGAATATGCGGTCGATCGCGTCAAGACCACTTCCATGGTGTGGTTGGGGCTTACCATGGAGTGTAGCCAGTGTCATGATCACAAGTATGACCCGATCTCACAGCGGGACTACTATCAGTTCTATGCCTTCTTCAACCAGGCTGCCGACCCGGGGATGCAAACTCGCCGGGGTAATCAGGCCCCCACTGTCAACGTGCCCAACTCTGAGTTGTTGAAGAAGGCCGAGTCTCTCAAGCGAGAACTGGCCGCCAAGAACGAGCAACTGAGGCGGCGCCGGCAAGCTATTGAAAAGCCATTTGCTCAGTGGTTGGCTCAGGCTGAGGCTCGATCGGGCGACCTGGCGACTCTGCCGGCCAACTTTGTCTTGCATCTGGAACTCAACGAGGGCCAAGGCAAAACCGTTGCCGATGCAGCAGACCCCAAGAAAACGGGAAAGATCCAAGGCAAGCCCTCCTGGGTTGCTGGCAAACTCGACCAGGCACTGCAACTGGATGGCCGAAACTTCGTCGACCTGGGCGATGTCGGCAACTTTGAGCGGACCGATTCCTTGAGCTATGGGGCCTGGATCAAACCCAAGGGGGGCGGCAACGGGGCTCCGATCGCTCGTATGGACGACCGCAACGGTTACCGCGGATACGATCTGTACATCGCCCAGGGCCAAGTGGCTGTCCACATCATCAATAGCTGGCCCAACAACGCCATCAAGGTGACCACCAAGGCCAAGCTCAAGCCCAACACTTGGACGCATGTGTTTGCCACCTACGATGGCTCCAGCAAGGCTGCAGGAGTGAAAATCTACTTCAACGGCCAAGAGCAAGAATGGGCCATTGAGCAAAACGGCCTTTCGGCGACCATCCGCACTCCCAAATCGTTGTATCTTGGTCGCCGCAATCCGGGCAGCCCCTACAAGGGCTTGATCGATGACGTCCGCATCTACCCACGAGCGTTAACCGCTGCCGAAGTTGCTGCCTTAGCCGGCAACGACCCGGTGAAGGAGATTCTGGCAACACCTGCCGGGCAGCGGACTGACAAGCAACAACGGATCCTCCGCAATCACTACTTGCAGAACCATGACCCTCAGTATCAACGGTTGTCTTCGCAAGTGACGCAGATTCAGGCCCAGATCGCGGCGGCTGAAAAGCCCATCAGCAGCGTGATGGTCATGCAGGATGTGCCGAAGGGCCGGATGACCTACATGCTGGAACGCGGGCAGTACAACGCCCCCAAGAAGGATAAGCCCGTTCAGCCAGGTGTGCCGGCTGTTCTGGGTTCGCTGCCTGCCGGTGCCCCCAAGAACCGGTTGGGATTGGCTCGGTGGTTGGTGCAGCCTGAGCATCCGCTGACGGCTCGGGTGGCGGTCAATCGCTACTGGAAAATGCTCTTCGGTGAGGGGCTTGTCAGGACCGTTGGGGATTTTGGATCCCAGGGGACCCCGCCGACCCATCCGGAATTGTTGGACTGGCTGGCGACGGACTTTGTGGAGCACGGCTGGGATATCAAACGCACCCTCAAGCAAATGGTGATGTCAGCGGCCTATCAGCAAAGCTCGCAAGTCACCCAAGATCTGTTGCAGCAAGACCCGGAAAACCACCTGCTCGCCCGTGGACCGCGATTCCGCCTGCAAGGAGAGTTCATCCGCGATCAGGCCCTCGCAGCCAGCGGCTTGTTGGTCCGCCGGATTGGCGGGCCGGGGGTCAAGCCCTATCAACCGCCAGGACTTTGGAATGAGGTCAGCCTCAGCGGGAATGTCCGCTTTCAACAAGATCACGGTGAGAAACTCTACCGGCGGAGCCTTTATACCTACTGGAAACGTTCGGCTCCCGCTCCCAGCATGACCATCTTCGATGCCCCCACGCGGGAGAAGTGCACCCTGAAGCGTTCGCGGACCAATACGCCCTTGCAGGCCTTGGTGGTGCTCAACGACCCGCAGTTTGTCGAGGCCTCGCGAGCCCTGGCTCAACGGGCCATGCTCCAAGGGGGCGAATCACCAGAAGACCAAATCACTTACGCTTACCGGTTGGTCACCGGCGTCTGGCCCAAAGCCCATGTGCTGAAGATCCTGACGCAAGGATATCAACAAGAGCGGCAGACCTTCGAGCAAGACCTCCAGCGTGCCAAAAAGCTGCTCTCGGTGGGAGAGTCCCCGAGAAATGAGCAACTCCAGCCGGCCGATCATGCCGCCATGACTGCTGTGATGAGCATCATCTTCAATCTCGATGAGTCCCTGACACGAGGATAAAACTCACCACAGCAGGCAAGGCCTCAACAGTGCAGACGGCCCAAAGTGCAGACGGCCCAAAGTGCAGACGGCTAGAGTGCAGCTCAGACAACACATTCTGAATTCAACCATTCCTCATTTCGACGATTCACCAATGACCGATCGCAATTGCGTTGATCCTCTTGCAGAGCACAGGCTGTTGCTGACCCGTCGGCAACTGTTGGCCAATGCCTCACGTCCGCTCGGGGCAGCGGCACTGGCCTCGCTGTTGGGTAACTCGCCACTGTTGGGGGCCGAGAAGTCCGGGCCGCTGGCTGATGATGCTGAGTTTGGCCGAGGCGATGCCTGGAAACGCGGAGGACTTCCTGGGCTGCCGCACTTTGCCCCCAAGGCCAAACGGGTGATCTATCTGTTCATGTGTGGCGGTCCTAGCCACATTGACACCTTTGATTTCCATCCCAAGCTGCGAGAACTGCACGGGATGGAACTGCCGGCCTCGGTCCGAGGAGACCAACGGATTACGGGAATGACCTCCGGGCAGAAATCTTTTCCGGTGGTTGCTCCGATGTTCAAGTTCCAGAAGTACGGCCAGCACGGCACCTGGGTCAGCGAGATCCTGCCGCACACCGCAGGCATCGTCGACGACATCGCCATCGTTAAAAGCGTCAACACCGAGGCGATCAACCACGATCCGGCCATTACTTATATCAATACAGGCTCCCAGCAGCCCGGCAAAGCGACCATGGGTGCCTGGATCAGTTATGGCCTGGGCAGCCCCAATAAGAATTTGCCGTCCTACATCGTGATGATTTCTAAGGGCCCCGGACAGAAACAGGCTCTGTACAGCCGTCTGTGGGGCTCAGGGTTTTTGCCGAGTAAACATCAAGGGGTCAACTTCCGCAGCGGCGCCAACCCAGTGCTGTATTTGCAGAACCCCGCAGGTGTCGACCGCCCCATGCGTCGTCGTATGCTCGACCGGATTGCCCAAATCAACCAAGACCACTACGACGATTTCGGCGACCCGGAAACTCAGACGCGGATCTCGCAGTATGAGATGGCCTTCCGCATGCAACAGAGCGTGCCCAAGGTGATGGATCTTTCCGGTGAAACACAGTACACCAGGGACCTTTATGGTCCAGATGTCTCCAAGCCGGGAACCTTTGCCCGCAACTGCCTAATCGCTCGCCGGCTGGCCGAAAGCGGAGTCCCCTTCATTCAGCTCTTCCATCGCGGCTGGGACCAACACGGCAGCCTGCCTCGGCTGATCCGCGGTCAATGCCAGACCGTCGACCACGCCTGTGCCGGCTTAGTGCAGGACCTCAAACAACGAGGGATGCTCGACGATACCCTGGTGATCTGGGGTGGGGAATTCGGCCGCACCATCTACAGTCAGGGCAAATTGACCAAAGACAATCACGGCCGCGATCACCATGGGCGTTGCTTTACCATGTGGATGGCCGGCGCGGGCATCAAGCCCGGATACGAATACGGCAAGACTGACGATTTCTGCTACAACATCGTCGAAAACCCCGTCCACATCCGCGATTTCAATGCCACCGTGCTTCACCAACTCGGGATCGATCACGACCGCCTGACCTTCAAGTATCAAGGCCTTGACCAGCGATTGACCGGAGTAGAAGAAACTCGTGTCATCAAAGAGATCTTGGTCTGAGGCTTCTTCAAGCCAAGACCAATTGTCTTTCCGTTGAACTGAGCCTGTTAGGTCAACTGACGACTGCCCACGCATTGGCCGGATTCCCAGGAATTCGGCCATCGTTGTTCTTCTCCGAACAACAGCAGCGGGCCGATGCTTTGCTGGCAACCTCTTCTCAAGATCCAACAGGCCTCATCGATTCCTTCCCCCCAAAAGGCTTGACAGGGAGCGTGGTCCATGACACTAACACCCCACACTAAGGCTACTCTGCCCATGGGCTTATCGCCCTGCTTCTTTTCATCAGTCAGCTTTTCGCTAGTGCTTCTTTTGCTTGTCTACTTTACGGGAGGCGGGGCTCAGCTGCAGGCCGAGACCCAGCAAGCTGGGAAAGGGCAAGCTGGGAAAGGGCAAGTCAGGGACACCGCGACTGTTGACTTCGCTCGGCAGATCCTGCCGATTCTTTCCAACAAGTGCTTCGTCTGCCATGGTCCCGATGGCGAGGCCAAAGACATCCTCCGCTTGGATTCCTACGCAGCCGCCACACAGGAACTGGCCACCGGCAATCGGGCGATCGATCCAGGTGCTTTAGCCAACAGCGAGATCCTCCCGCGGATCCATTCGGTTGATGACCCCATGCCACCGCTTGATGCGGACAAACAGTTGACTGCCGAGGAACGGGGGCTGATCAGCCGATGGGTTCACCAAGGCGGCCAATATGCCACGCACTGGGCTTTTATTCCGCCAAATAAGCCACAACCGCCGGGCCAGCCCCAGGCAACCGGAAGCAACGCCATCGACGCCTTTGTGATTGCACAACTTGCCCAGCAGGGACTGTCGTTGGCTCCTCAGGCAGATCGGGCGACTTTGGCGCGTCGAGCAGCACTGGTGCTGACCGGTTTGCCTCCGGATCCTGAGCAGTTGGAGGCCTTTCTTGGCGACCAGCGCGAGGACGCCTATGAGCGACTCGTCGACCAGCTTTTGCAAAGCCCGCGATATGGTGAGCATCAGGCCCGTTACTGGCTGGATGCCGTCCGATACGGCGACACTCATGGGTTGCACTTAGATAACCGCCGGGGTATTTTCTCTTACCGTGATTGGGTGGTTCATGCATTGGATAAGAATCTGCCGCTGGATGATTTTATCGTCTGGCAGTTGGCCGGCGACTTGCTGCCGGAGCCGACGTTAGGGCAGCAGGTGGCGACCGGGTTTGTGCGAATGAATCCGACGACTTCCGAAGGTGGCGTGATCCCTGCCGAGTTTCAGGCTAAGAATAATTTTGATCGTACGGAGACTCTGGGCACGGTGTTTTTGGGGATGTCGCTGACTTGTGCCCGTTGCCACAGCCATAAATACGATCCGATCTCGCAGGCGGAGTATTATCGGCTGTTGGCCTTCTTCAACAGCACCGCGGAAAGTCCCCTGGATGGCAATCGCTACGAGTATGGGCCGGTGGTTCGAGCGCCTGGCAGCGTTTCGGCCTGGGAGGAATGGACCTTGCTGGAGAACGCTGCTGAAGAACTGTTTGCTCAAGCCGAGGAGATCGCCAGAAAGCTCCCTGCTGCCGAGGCCAAGAAGTGGACCGCCGCCAACACCGAGGATCGGCTGACCAAGCTCGCCGAGAAGGAAGGTCCTTTTGCCGGGCTACAACTACAAGAGTCCGCTGGCAAGCTCGCCGATCGTCTGGCTAAGGCCAAAAAGGCGTTTACGACCACCCTTGTCGCTCGGGATTTAGCCAAACCTCGCACGACCAAGGTGCTTAAGCGGGGCGAATACAATATGCCCACAGGAGATCCCCTGCAGCCAGGGGTGCTCTCGGTGATGGGACCGCTGCCTGCTGATGCCCCAATCAATCGTCTGGGTTTGGCTCAATGGTTGACCTCTCGGGAACACCCTTTGGTGGCTCGGGTGCTGATCAACCGCGTCTGGCAGCGTTGTTTTGGAGAAGGCTTGGTCCGCACCCCGGAGGATTTTGGAATCCAAGGTCAGCAACCGACACACCCGCAGTTGTTGGATTGGCTGGCTGTTGAGCTTCAGGACAGCGGTTGGGACCTCAAGCATATGCTGCGTTTAATTGTCACCAGCCGAACCTTTCGCCAAAGGTCAGCCTGGCGCAAGGATCTGGACGACCCGGAAAACCGCTTACTGGCACGTGGTCCGCGTTTTCGCTTAGATGCCGAAGTCCTGCGGGATATTGCTCTCTGGTCCAGTCAGTTGCTCGATGAGGCAATGGGAGGTGAAGGCGTCAAGCCGTATCAGCCTTCTGGCATGTGGGCGGCGTTGATGCATCCGGCGAGCAACACCAAGAAGTATGTGAGAGACAAAGGGTCCCGGCTCTACCGCCGGAGCTTGTATGTCTACTGGAAGCGGACCAGTCCGCATCCCATGTTGACGCTCTTTGACGCTCCCAGCCGGGAGGCCAGTTGTGTTCGCCGGTCGCGGACCAATACGCCTTTGCAGTCGCTAGGATTGTTCAATGAAACTCAGCGGATGGAAATGGCTCGGAGCCTGGCGCAGCGTCTCTTGCAGGAGGCCGACACCGACTCAGCACGTATGCGGCTGTTGTTTACCTTGTTGGCCTGCCGAGAACCCAGCGTCGGTGAACAAGCCGCCTGTCTGAAGTTGCTGAGGACGATGCGTCGGCGCTACAGTCAGGACAAGCAGGATGCCCTTTCGCTGCTATCTCTCGGCGATGCTTCCAGGGATGAACAACTTGATCCTGCCGAACACGCCGCCTGGACCCAAGTGGCCGTGACCGTGTTGGCCAGCGACATCACCATTCTGCTCTATTGAGCTTCCTCACCTAAGTTCATCAGCATCACCTCGGTTTTGTGGCGGGATGCTCTGGGCCAGCCGGAGGTTGGGCTGGCCCAAAGTCACTCTGGCCTAAAGTCACTCTGGCCTAAAGTCACTCAGCAGAACCCTGCTTCTGGCCAAGGGGATCTTGGGGCTGCTGGCCGAGGCGTTGACCGAGGATTGGTCACGACAGTTGTGGCGTGAAGATCGTGCAGGTGCGCTTCCTCCTGCACTGCCTGGAAGCCGAAATCGTCGGTCGCCCCGACAGTCTGCCCACCACGGACTCCACCACCCGTTCCACCAAGCGACGAGCGATCAGACAATGCTCGCCAACGTCACCCCCATCAAGTTGCCTGGTCTTCGGTGTCTCACAGTTCCAATCCCAGGTCATCCCTGCCTCGTCCGATGAACCGGACTGATGGCTGCCGTCGGTTTCGGCCCTGATCCCAGTCAAGACTGGTTGGCTGAAAGCCATACCCATCGTAGCCTACAGGCAACCCCCTAAGTACCCGGTCTCGCATTTTCTCGCAGCTCTTTGGTTTCGATGGTCTAGCAGCCTGTTGATTAATAGCGATTAAATCGACTTGGCTGACAGTTTAGGGAT
>CAZYKP010000156.1:0-15053 GCA_964648025.1 uncultured Pirellulales bacterium
GCCCCGACGTTTAAATCCTCTATATCCCGGGGCAGCTTACGATACTCCGTCATGGCGCTGGTACTCTATTTTCAGGCAACCAGTTTCAATCCCCTATAGCCCGGGGCAGGCAACGCAACCAGTTGGATGCCTTTCCCTGCAAATCATATTTCAAAGTTTCAATCCCCTATAGCCCGGGGCAGGCAACGCAACTCCCCTCTTCATAAATACCGTCCTGGCAACGATTTAGCAAGCGCTTTTGCCCAGGTGAGCCTTTTTTGCTTATCCCCCTTTTCCCAAACTTGCGCGCGGTCTCAAAAATCTCGCCGTAACTTCTTGTCAGTTCACGACTTACGAATCTGCCCAGGTGGTCGATTGTCGGGCAATTTCTCAACTTTTTAGCGAGTTGAAATTCTGGCCATCTGGAATTCTCCCAGATACTCAGCGATCTCAGAAACCCCCCGTTTAGATACTGTGTCCAATCAGGGGGTGTCTGTTCAGTATGGGGCTTGGTGAAATCCGCAGTTTTGTTTAGATCTTTTGGGGTACAGGAGGCCCCTTGCCCATGGACATTCGGCGCCACCGGCCGAGGACACTTTGTGATCGGAGCAGCGCGTCCTGACCCAAGGCCGTGGCTGGGGCAGCGTGAGGCGGCGTTCGGCGATCTCCGTACGGGTCGAGTTGTCGGAGGGAAACCCTGTGAGCAGCACTGTTCGAGAGAGAGCCTGGGAAGCTGGTGTCTCCTTCTCCACTGCTCAGGGGATGGTCCTGGGAACTGTCGTGGCCTGCAAGCACTTTTTGAAGTTGCGCACTTTCCGGGGATCCGCAGGTCAGTCGGGAACGGCCTCTGCTCCGTTTCGAGAGGGGGCGCTAGATTGGGTACACGCCCAACGGAACGCCACAGAGGCCGTTCCCGACAGTTCTCGTCCTCCCCAACCTCCCCCACTCCAAACCGCGCAACTTCAAAACAAGCAATTTGGTGTTTTGTCATCGAGGGTGATTCACAGATTGTCCAGAATGGGCTGAATGAGTTCTTCCCAAGCGTGTTCGGGGCCATGGTCCTGGATCCACCGACGCCCGTGCAAGTCACAACGTTGGCACCACTTGTACCAAGTGGGTCGGGCGATGTGTTGGTTGGGGGTGCGAAGTAAATCACAGATGTCTTGGGGGGTGATTTGGTAGTTGTGTTGTGTCAACCAGGCCAGCGTTCGAGACCACAGTTCACCAACGTTGGGCAAGCCCTGCTGAAACGCTTGGCGGGCATCGTTCTCGGTGAGGGGGAGCCACTGTTCGATTGTGCTGGCGACAGCCCCCGCTGGGGGATCAGCGTTGTGGTAACGGGCGAGAGCAAGGGCTATCCCCACGCGGATCCGGTAGAGCAGTAACCCCCGATACCCGACAGCACCCCGCCACTGAATGGCATCCACAGTGCGGTGAAGTCGATCCATCCGCTGTTGGACTTGTCGGTCCGGTTCGGCTGAGGCGACCGGATGACGGTCGGGCAGAGTCGATTCGGCGTCGGAGATTGAGGACGGCCAGCGGACTCCCGTAGTGTCCCGTGCGCGGCTGCGCGCCAGGTCGACGGCGCGGTGCCAGCAAACCCGGTAGACCCAGGCCTCAAACTGTGGGAGCGCGGTTTCGTAGGTACAGTCAAACCGCCCTTGCAGGAGTCCATCTTCAATGAGTTCACAGGTCTGATCATCGATCGTCTGTTGGATGGTGGTGTCGAATCCGGAGGTGGCTCGGCGGGCCACCCGCCGAAGTGCCTCGGACCATTGCTCGGCCCGCTGGTTGGGGTTGGTGGTATCGTCCCCGAGGACCAAGTCCATCACGCAATTGAGAACCGCTGCCACATCTTGCTCGCTCATGACTTGCCCTCGGGGGACGACGTGTCTGGTGGGAGGAACACGAACGGTGGCGGAGAGGATTTCTCCGGCACGGTTTGGGGCTTCGGACGTCCGGTGCAAGTCGCAGGAAAGCAGGAGGATCTGGTTGAGGTGAGATTGTTGGGACGCTTGCCCGAAACAGCGAGCTTTCTGGAGTTGGGTTCAGCAGTGCTGCTACCAGGCGGGCAGGCCGGGATCGGGTTCCTCAAGGGGGTGGAGAGGTTGGGGTGAGCCTCCCCGAACGTTTGCCTCGAACCACCGATAGGATTCGCCATCTTCTGGCTGTTGATCGGCGCATCGAGGATAATAGATGGGTTTGGTGAACCCGGTGGCGGCCATCTGGAAGGCCTTGATGAACGGGACTTCCTCAAACGTCTTACCTGCACTTCCCCACGCTTCGTTGACTGCTTGTTGGAACGCCTGAACGCAAAGTTGAAAAGCTTGGTCGTCGACAGCGGCCATCCTGGTTCCGTCTCGCCCTTGACCGACCAAATTGAGGTAATCGTCGCGGACGGCTTGACCGTCCTGTAATGCGAGCTGGTCGATCTCCAGTCGAACGCTGCCGAAACCCAAGGGTTTGCCACCGCCGAAACGATGGTAATGCTTCTCAGGGAGGTGAAGCAACCAGAGCAGCGCACCGAGTTCGGCGGGGGAGAGATTGGTGACCTGAATATCGAAGGCGAAGGCGGCTTGGGGTTGAATCCAGTCGGTCAGCGAGCGGTTCTGGTTACTGCAGCGTTTGCTTGGTTCGGGATGGACATTTCGGAACTCTTGATGCCGCGCATTTTGGCGGGCGGTGTTGGCTTGGGGCTTCCAATAATCGGGATCGCGCATCGTTCCGGCGTGGTGCGGGTACACCTTGCGACCGCTGAGGGTAATCCGACAGGCCTCCCTTTGGCCTCGGGGGTTTGTTTGGCGCTGGGTCTGATTGCAATGGTAGCCGTCGGATTTGCGAACGGTTTCATCCAGCGGCTGACCGTTGGCATTGCGGGTGTAGAAACGGAACTGGGAGGGCTTCGGCTCACCGAGGATAGACAGGGGCAATGGTTCGTCGAAGCGTTCCAGCGCGTCTTCGGGTGCGGAGAGGCATTGC
This sequence comes from uncultured Pirellulales bacterium, assembly GCA_964648025.1. Lineage (GTDB taxonomy): Bacteria > Planctomycetota > Planctomycetia > Pirellulales > Pb10988 > CAZYKP01. The sequence continues at coordinate 2,959 of CAZYKP010000156.1, forward strand.
ACATTGCCGACGCGGAGTTGGCCGCGAAAACCCGCTGGTCCTGTGGCGCGTTGTTGCCGGTGTTCTTTCAAGCCTCCTTCGGCGACCTCGGGCCGCACCCAACCGAAGACTCGATCGGCCGGTGAGAGTTCATCGAGATTCATCGCCGGTTCCAGGGATTCATGAAGCAAATCCTCGGGTGGATTGGAGAACAGATCGCGGGCGATCATCACGGGGTATAGGGCCTCGATGTGATAGCGTCCGCCGGTTTCGCTGACCCTTGCGTAGCAGACGTCACCTGGACACAGTTCGCGTGCGTCGGGCTGCGAACGCCGGGAGCTATCTCGGCGGGGTCGTCCATCGAGATAGACCTGCCGGGACCAGGCGGTGGAGCCAGGCTCGCCGCCGAGGTAATCCTCGGGAGCCGCAGAACCCCCGGCTCCGGACCGTCGCCAGATTTCTCGATCATCGTGAGCGTCTTGGTAACTGGCCACGACGTCGGACCACTGATTCTCAAGTTCCTGGGTCAACGGTTGGGTGAGCCGAGGATCAGCGGAGCGAGGTCGATCGATAAAGAAAACCCGCTCGTCGTGCTTGCGATTGATATTTTGGTTGGTGACGCACACAGTGCCAGAGAATTGATCCAAGGTTCCCACGGGCTCGTGCCAACTACGTCCCTGCCTCTGGTCAGACGGCCGCCCAGGTCCTGGGGACGATCCGAGTTCATTTTGTGACCGGGCGATTTTCACAACCCGCCAGTAACGGAAATCGGGGACATGCCGCTGGTTGTGTCTGTCCCATCGATGGTGCTGCACGATTTCCGCCCAGCACCAAACTTCGTCTCCGTGTTCAGGGAGAGACCGATCGGCGTAGCGAACGGCATTGCGCTGATCGACACCGCCACGGAAATGATAGCGTGGCAGCCAAGCGGCATACATCAAGTTGCCTGGAACGGCCCAACCGCGATCGGTCTGCTGAGGAATATCGCTGGTGGTGCCCAGCAGTAAGCGGATCAAGCCACCTTCGGCGTTGCGTTCAATCCGCGCGGGGACGAGTCCCAGCCCCTCGCGGGCCTCCATGCGAAAAGCAAGCCGGCGATGGTGGTCGACAAAGATGGACAGACGGCTGTTGGTGACTGACTCGTAGGCAGCTCGGAGGGCGCCTTTGATTGAAGTGGGCGGAATGAGCGGCCGGCCTTCGGCATCCAAACGCGTGCTAAACGTTTGGTGGTCTGTCTCATTGCGAACCATCGTTGTGGCATCCGGGACCAACAACGGTGTGACTGCGGTCATCCGCACGGAGATTGTTCCGGACCAGTGGCCGGGGTGGTAACGATGGTGTCCGCACGGGCGGTGATCGGCCAGTTGGTTGCCAGCGAACAGCCCTTCACATTCATCTTGCGAATCATGTGAGGGCGTTTGGAAGAGTTCGCGCGGTCGTGGCAAGGCAGGGACAAAGTTATAAGGATTGTGGAATGTCGGCTCGGGGATCGGTCCGCCGCCTTTTGGCTGGCGATGCCCGCCGGGCTGACGCTGCCCTTGCCGTTGACCCCCTCCGCGCCGATCAGCGCCACCCTGGCTGGGCGACTGGCCTTGTGGAGCGTTGGGGTCAACAAACGGTTGGCCCTTCTTGCGAATTTTATAGGGTTGTTTGTTGCTGGGATTCAGTTCGTATTCGATCTCCATCCCATCCAGTTGGTCATCGCTCAGTTTCTTAAGATCCTGACTGAGTTTGTCATGGATGGGGACTTCGACGTTTTTGCCTTTCGCCGTCGTAAAAGACAGAAAGAGACGTTTGCCTTTCTTGGAGGCGGCTGACTGGATCTTGCCTTCATGGAGTTCACTCATCAGTTCTCTCGCAACTGCTTGGCCTGCCGAACTGTTCTTGAGAGTCAGCAAAGTTTCGGCCGAGTTCGGTTCGTCCCAGGCCCGGTGTAGGTTGATGACAAGCCTGTTTCACCGCCGACGAACCTACGATCCTCCGAGAACGTTTCTGACTGTCCGTAACTCTCGATTCTTTACACGATTGTGTTAGCTTGAGATTTCCAGCTTGATCAACCGTTCTTCGACGACGGTCATATTGCCATGATCCCCAGCGGGGCCCTGTTCCAATCCGAAGTATTCGCGGGTGACCAGAGCAACTCGATCCCCGGAGCGGTTGGGACTTGGCGGTGTGACGTTGGGCAAGGGCACTGCCAGAGCTCCAACGCGTCCTTCAGCCAACCAGCTCCAATTCGGGTGCTGCGCATGTGACCACCCCAGTCCCCAGAGCAGATATTTGTTCGGACATTGAGGAAATAGAAGGTCTTGCAAAGTTTCCAACTTCCAGCTCGAAGGGAGAGTTTGGGCATCTTCCGTAACCCACACGGCATGTCCGGATCCGTCAGATGATTCCGGGTCACGAAGCCAACGGAGTTCTCCGCGTGGGCTGAACACACGCACCTCGTAGAACCAGCTCTCCGGGTCCAGCGCCACATCGATTTCCGAGCCGGACGGATCGGAGCGGGACGGATCGGAGCCGGACTGATCCAAGCCCGACGAATCGTTGTGCTCTTGCCCTGAGGGCGGTGACTCTGTCAGGGGCGGAAGTTGCCGCAGACGTGACCCGTCCCAGCGAGCCAGCACACACGCCCGACGCCCATACAGAAGTCCAACGCCACTTGGTCCAAGTGAAGCGGCTGCTTCTTCGATGGCCTGTTGCAGGGGGAGGGCCAAATGGTACGCCCGGCTCAGATCCACAGACTGCAACTGATCGTTTTCCTGATTCATGACTGGATTCCCTCCGTCGAAGCCGGTTGTCGATTCTTTTCAACCCAGCCATTCCAATCTTTCTGGAGTTGAAATAATTCGTCTGGATAGGCTGCCTCGGGATGGGTTTGGCTTTGGGAGACGACCAACGTTCCACACCGATGGAGCCAATCAAATCCCTCGGAACCGCTGACTCGGAAGGTGATGTCCGTGACCTCGATTTCACCGTATCCCCGGTTGCTCCCGAAGCCCAAGGTGATGCGGTTGTGGCAGAGGTCGCGAAGCACAAGCCACAGAAGGGCCAGAGCCGGCTGGCGGTGGCGTGCCAGGCGCGGATGTCCGATGTCCAAGGTCAACCGCAGGGGTTCCCACTCGACGGCAAAGGGTTCCAATCCGGTATAGAGCAGATGAGCGGCCGCTGCGCTGGTCCAGCGATCAACGGCCACGTGGTAGGCCTGCTGAAAATAGGCACCGTCGGAAGAAGGATCGAACGACATCTGTTCTCGCAGCAGCTTTTGCAGGGGGGCGTTGGCATGGTTGAACTCCCCGGACTCGCCCGGCTTGGCAGCCAGGGCGACCCCATTCCAAAGCTCACGAGAACGCACTGTATTGGTGGCATAGCAGGAGTACGCGTCGATCAAGCCACGTCCGGGCAACTCTCCGCTGGCGATGTTGTGCACTTGGGGTTTGGCTTTCTCGGAGTCTGACTTCGACTTGGGGTCCGCAGGCGGGCGGGCCAGGCCGAAAAGCAGTCGCACCAGTGGCTCATCGACCTGTCGCCGATGGCGGTCTCTCCCGCCTTGGTCTTGCGATGTGGTCCAATCCTTCTTGGCGGGATTCCGACAAAGAACAGTTCGCACGATGCGCTCGGCCTGAGAGCGAAGGGCGCCTTTGACAGAAGCTCCCGGCAGTAGCATGGTCAGCGAGGGACTGTTGCTGTCACCAATGCCTGAGAGCATCGGAATTGCATCAACGGCGAGACCATCTCGAGGAGCTTTGACCATCAAAGGTCCACGCGGCCGCCAGCTGATGGTGATGTGGATTCTTCCGCGTTCGATGAGCCGGACGTCGGGACTAGCCTGGATGAGCTTCTCAGGCGAGAGCTGTGATGGCTTGTCAGATCCTGCTGGTCTCAATTGGCGGTTCTTGCCAAGCCATTGCAGGATGCCATTGGAGTTGGACCAGTCCTGCTCCTCAATGTTGCATGATTCCAGGACAAGATGTCCGAGCCCACGGGTCTGACCACCGCCAAAGCCCACAGAACGAGGCTCATCTCGGGGTTGCCGGAGCGCCTGAAGCAGATATCCGACAGCTGCCCGGAAACGATTGGCTCGGCCCGGGGCCGAACTGCTGGGGTGGTCCGGTGGAAGATCGATGCTCAACGCCAGGGGGAGTGTTGTGCCGCGAGGGAGGACTGCCCGGTCGAACTTGATTCCGTCGGCAGCAGATCCCCACTGCCGGTCCAGCCCGACGCTATCCAGAATCTCAGGCAGGACCCGCTGGTTCGTGTCGATAGGTGCATCGTCGACAATGAGCCAACTGGCCTGTCCTTCCTCGTCCTGTTGGAAACCAAAGAGATCTTGGACGAGTTCATGCTCGGGATGCCCTGAGTCAGAATCCTCGGCAGGTTCGCCAAGCTCAGTAGATTCGGCAGGCCTGGCAGGTTCGGCAGATTCAATGGATTCGGCAGATTCAATGGATTCGGCAGACTCAATGGATTCGGCAGACGGCTTTGGCTGTGATCGGGAGGCTTGATTGGGACTCCGTTCGAGATAGGCATTGAGCCAAGCTCGCATCGGCCCAGCCAGAGCTGTGCCGGGGATGTAGAATCGCCCTCGGCCGTCGAGTGCCAGGGGCATATCGGTTTCCACACCTTCGGTTGCGGCTCCAACGTGCAACGGAGACTCGGCCCTCATCGTGCCTGTCACAATCAGGCGTTGCATGCGTTTTCGTGACACGTTCAGGCTCCTCCTATGGGTTCGTGATTCGTGTTTCAGAGACTCTCCGAAAAGTGTCCGGCACCCCAAATCGGCGGGATTCCAATTCAGACAGCGACACAACTCATTGCGGTCCGGCACTTTTCGGACAGACACTCAGTTGTTTTGTTCCCGGCAACGCACCTCACCGTGGATGCAGGCCAACAACAGAGTCCGGACAGCCTCACCCCATAAGGCACGCTGTAACCTCTGGCGGCCACCCTTGGTGCCGAATGGGAAGAGTTCCGGTCCCTTAGGTTTCTGTGCTTCTGCCTGTTGCGGGGGGACATCTTTGGGGTCCGGCGAGACGGCAGATGGTAAGAGGTTCCAGATGCACTCCGGGTTCGTGAACAGTTCTTTGAGCACTTCCAGGGATCCCTCGGGCCAGCCGCGATCGGCCTTGTCCACAGCATCGACCCAGCCAAGAGCCTGTTGTGAACCAGTCGGATAGGAATCCAATTCCGCTAAGACGCTACGAAGCGAACCCAGCTGGGTGTTTGAAGGCTTGCTTGAGGAACTATTCCATTTCAGTATCTCTTTTCGCCGCAGATCGTTGCTACCCAAGTGACCTGCCAGGCGTCGGAGGACCGTCCGCCAGGCGGCTTCTTCAACCACGCATAAGTAGCTGTGGCCCTCATCGTTGGAGTCCAGGAGAGGTGCCGATGTTGGTGGTTGTTTGGGGGGCTGTTTCCAACGTTTTTCCAAATTGGAAAGTTCCCGAGTAAGTAGAGGATCGTTGATTGCCAACATGCCAAAGCCCTCGGCGCGGCGTTCTCCTAATCCTTCTTCATGCAGGATGTTGAGACGCTCGGCCACGGCGGATTGAACGTCTGTCTCCAAGTTCTCCCAGCCTTGGATTTTGAAAACTACACAGGAGCCCGCTTGGATGGTCAGGTACGATGGCCGTGCCTGACCCCAGGCATCACACCAACCCTCAGTGCGTCGGGTCCATACAGAAGCGGTGATGAGCTTCCCTTGCTGCGAGTCTGGATCGTGCGGATCCTGGCTCCGAATGTTGGGGATACTCAGACTTAACTGTTGCGTGAGGCTGGACTGACGAAGAAAGCCTTGGACCTCTCCGCGGAGCCAATCTGCGTGAGCGGCAGGCCCGAGCGACGGCTGTCGCAGCAGAATGTCGGAGAGGGCCCATAAGGAGAACGACCCGTCCCCTCGCACTTGGACAGACGTGGCCTTTTCCGCTGGCTCCGGCGATTCAAGCGGCCTGACGGTGAGCTGCACCAGACCGTAGTCATCTTTTTTGGCGATTCCCAGTCGAATTTTTCGCCCGCTTTTTCCTGCCAATTTGTTGAGCCACTGGGGCTTGATGCGATCGAGTTCTTCCTTGATCTCGGGTCGTAGAAGCAATTCGGCTCGGAGCACCAATCCAGGCGGTAGTGCTTGATAAGTGAATACGCCGCCGACATCAGAGGTCGGGCGTTGGGGTTCATCGTCGATGACGTTATGCGTGGTGGTCACTCGCGTGGGTCGGCGATAAGTCGGCACCTGGGTCGATGTCTCGGAGAACGGCCCGACATATCCATCGCGATGAGGCTTGAGGATGATGTCTTGGTTTTCGGGTTCGGGCTCTCGAAACCGATTCCACACTTGGCCGCCATTGTCGAATTTCGGGCGATCCTTTTGGAAGAACAGGGCAAGGGGAATGGGGCGGCCTGGATGTCCCTCCAATTCCACAGTTGCCGGGGTGACACGAAGATCCCCACGGGCGATTTCTGGCAACAGTGACCGACCGAGCAACTGATCTAATGGGCCGCTGAGTGCAGGGAGCAATAACGTGCCGGGAACGAAATCCAGTGACTCGACAACGTTGCCGGTGGTTTGAGAGGAAATCACCAATGGCAAACGCAGTTGGAGTCTCAGGGGAACCCGAAAGAATCCTCGGCGCTGGACCGAGCCAGTGGCTTCGGCGGGGATCTGGATGGTCTCGTCTTGGTGTCGGGAAGGCAGTTCCGGCGGTTGGGTGCGATTCTCATTTGGCAGTTGGCATTCTTGCTCCAAACGTTGGAGCAATTGCTGCTCGGTGGTGTTCGCCACGGAGAGCGTCCAGCGGCATTTCCCCAGACCACGCCGCCGTTTCCCTCCAAGACGCTCGACAGCAGATGCCCCAGCCCAGAGCAGCGCCCAGGCCAGCTCTTGCTGTTTGGGAGTCAGGCTCGCGAGGTCTACGGTGGTCTCCAAGCTGACACCTCCCCGAGCGACCTCTTCGAATCGCAAATGGTCTTCGCGAGCCTGCCCTGTGTGCCCATCGATTTTCACTCCGGGCTTGATGAACGTCACAGCATCTTGAAGAGTGGGCCGAGCAGCCAGCGCCTCAGCGAGCCGTGCGGGAAAAGCGGCTGGACGAACGGAGACCCGCGCTGGGTTGAGGGGCGCATCGTAGTTCCCATAGTGTTCACGATCAGATGGCTGATCGCCGAAGAGTGCCGTGACCCAACGGGCCCAGAATTGGGGCGGACTCCCCGACTTTGGGAGGCCATCGAGGCCGGCGGCGACTGCCTCGCATCCGTCACGCCAGACGCCGTTGAGAGTCTTTCCGGGCAGCGCCGGGAGACGGTTACGGAAGTTTCGGCGGACCAAACGGTCCACATCACCCGGCCGGCCTGCTCCTTCACCAACGTGCCAATCGGATACCATCTCCACGCGAAGATGCCCGGTGACGCTAGGATCTTCCTCGGGATGATCCGTTTCCGATGTATGAGTTTCAGATAGATTCATGAGACAGTGGCTCCTATTGAGAGTCAGAAAAGTTTCGGACGAGTTCTGTTTGTCGGGGTTCAGGTTCGACCTGGTTTTCCGCCTTGTTGACTGCAGACGAACCTACGATCCTCCGAAACTTTTCTGACTGTGAGTAGGACTCTCAATGAGCTGAGACCAGAGAAATCAGTATGATCTGTGAGATTACGGTTAAGACTCTGTCGGGGGCGAAGTCCGGTCCGGGTCCCAAAACTCAGAGGCTTCCAGAGCGTCCAAGAACCGAGTTTCCCAGTACACTTCGTCCTTGTCGCTGGAGTTCGCTGTGGGGTTCGCAGCCTTGACAGCCCGTTCAGCCTCCACTTCCTCGTGCGTTTTCAGATAGCTCCGGAACAGGGACCGTCGGCCATCTCGGGCTGATGGGGACTCCAGCAACTCTTCCAGCCCCTGCTCCTCGTACCGGTGGTAGATGAGGTCCAGGCGAGCGTCTGCCTCGTCTGGACCATGAAACAGGCCTTCCCGGAGATGATGCAGCTGGCCGTTGGGTAATGCTCGGTTCCCGCGCTGCTCGGAGTCGGGACGCCGGATGGCAGTGATGCGGTCGGCCAGGTGCTGCCAGTAGTGAGCTTTCACCCAGTCTGAATGATCTTCTGAAGGTTGGGTCACCACATAAGGGCGGGCGAAGAGATAGTAAACTCGCTGCTGCTCGTCTCTCCGCGTCAGCCGTTGGCGGATATCCGCCAGATCGGTCAATGAGGCGTCATAGAGAATGTGAAAATCGAGCGCGGAGGTTGGGAGAGAGGGCTCCTGCTTGACGGTCTTAGCCTTCCGAAGCAGATCCTCCGCAAGATCATAGGCGCTGGAAAAGGGGAAATGGTTCTTGACGATCGCCACCCCCGCGCAAGCAGTCAGGTGCTTGGTCCCCAGTGCGGCATTCGCGATTGTTGAGAGAAACGGAACCTTTGGGCTGGCAGTCTCCTCTTCAAAGGCAATCAGATACTGGCGGGCGAACTCCAGGCTTTGCGCGCCGTCACAGAGGACGGTCAAATCGTCGCCGCCGAGAACCAGCGGCAGCAGAGGCAACCGTGCCTGGCGATCGACGCGGCGGGTGTCGAGGACCGCAACGGCTCGGCAGAAAGCCCGCTCGGTCGCCTCCTCAAGCTCTAAAGAGAAATTCTTGAGGGCATTGAGGTAACGAGTTGCCGGATCACCTTCTCCTGGCAGGTCGGGGCACCGATCGAGGCACTCTTTGAAGTTTAGAAAGATCTTTCCGACCCCGTTTCCGTCGGCATGGACGACCGCGACCCACGATCCAAAGAGCTCCTCCAGCTGTTCTGGCTTGGGCAGCCGTTTCGTATACGTGTTGCCAAGGATGGTCTTGATTCGATTGAGCCACTGGTTGGCGGCCTCACGCTTCTCGTGGCTGATCCGGGAAACGAGACGAGTCGAATCGCCTTCGCGGACTTCCCGACTGGCTGCCGTGCCAGAGCTACTACAAGGGCTGACCACTGGAAGTCGAGGAAACCTTGCTCCTGGGGGGGAGCGGAAACTGCGGATCTCTGTGAGAAGTTCGTGAACCCGTTTGACGGCGCGATGGACGGTTTCGGCCAAATCTGGATCCTGCACATCCCAAGTGAATTCGCCGCCCACAACTCCGGAGAGGTCGAGGCCAGGAGCCTGGTGGAGCACGAGTGCAGTCACATGCTTGACGAGTTGCTGGCCCAACTCACGAGAATGGACCAACAAGAGGGCTTTTCCGGAGGTGGCCAGAATAACGGTCACAGGTTGCTCGGCCGTCGGGGCCTGGGGAGGTCCTTGCTGGCGAAGCATCTTGCGAAGCCCTTCCGGATCGTTGTACCTCTCAATCTTGTCGAGACCGAAGCCCTCAAATTTAGCCCCCTCTGTGGCAAGGATTCTGCCAACCGCCGTGAGAACGTAGGCCGTACCCGCTTGGTAGGTTAACTGTGAGGCGCCGACGTTCTCGCGGCGTTTATTCGTCTGAAACAAGAACCGTTGATTCGATGAGGTTTCGAAGAGCACGAAATAGCAACGCATCGATCATCTCCCTGCAAACGCAAGACGCTCGTGGAACGAAACTTCCAACCAGCCAGAAGTGGTCTGACATCCAGTGTGATCCGAATGCTCAGACGCCCGCGAACCGTGCCCAGTCGCCCAACCGACTGTGGCAACGGTCAATCACACCGACGAGAGGTTCGTAAGTGCGGGCACCTGTCGGAGGGCAGTCAGATCGCTTGACACGAGTTGCATTGGATTTGGGACGGCAAGACCCCTGTGCCCAGCTACCTCCTTGACGCGGGTTCCGCCCAAATTGGACAGAGAAAGCCGTCCGGAGAGCGTAGCTGGCAGCAAGGCGGTGAGCTCAGAACAGCTCATCTTCGTCGGGCAAAATCATACAAGCACCTAGCCCGTAAGCGGTGCCTTTGCCGATATGAATCCAAGAAGCAGCCGCCAACAGCGGCCAAACTGGTCCTGGGCCTTCTGGTAAGATCAGATGGCCAACGATTCCTTGCAGGCTGATTTCTTCCTTTTGCCGACCGGAATAACGGATCATATCCATGGGACGTCCTTGCCAGTAAGACTCTCGCTTCGTGCTGACCTCTACGAGTTGCTTTTGTAGGTCCTGCCAATCCAAGGCGTGCCTGTCCTGATGCAGAGCCTCCAGCCGACGGCAGATGCCGACCAGGAGGTCTGCCAACGTCGGTTGTTCAACGAGAGTCCCTGGTCCCGCGGCTCCTCCTTTCAGCCGAAGCGGGAGGGGAAAATCGAGACAACAAGGTGTGGTTTCTGGATCGCCAAGGATTGGCCAAGGAACATCGGCTAATGACCAACCCGTGAGCGGATCCCCGCCGGGCGTCTGAAACGGGTTGGAAAGCGGGACCTCTTCATTGTCCGGTTGGAGTTGCTGCAACTCCTCAATCACAAAGCGTTCCCGAGAACGCCCCAAACCCATTCCCCCGGCGCGGTCCCATGCCCGCCACAGAGCGATGTCGTGGGCAATACCACTGCTGAAAAGGAGGTAGTCCAGTTCACCCTCCCCCTCAGAATAGGCCGCGCGAATCAAGTAGCGTGGCACCAGGCTTTGGTCGCCATAGTCCTGGGGAGAAAACACAGCTCTGTAGACGTACGGGTCCAACTCACGGAGAGCGGCGCCCCAAACCCCACGGATCGTGGAGATCTCCACATCAGGACAAGCGGGGTTAATACGAAAGCGTCGGGCCAAGACAGAGACGCCCCGAAGGGCCATGAAGCACTTCCGGGGAAGCGATTCACCGGGAGGATGATGTTGACTTCTTTCTGCCATTGACTCACTTCCTCAAGATCAGCCGACCATGTCGCTCTTGCGAGCGCTGTGCTTGTTTTATCTTGCAAAGAGGTTTGGGTTGAGGTTGACTCTGATTCTCCTCGGTGGCGGGTTGTGGACGAGGTTCACGATGCACTCGTCGCCTGTGGTCCTGGTTGGGCAGTTTTCTGGCGAGTTTCGTGCCCAAGGTTGTTCCCGACTTCGCAAACGCCGGCTTTTCAGGAAGTTGTCATGGAGTCGTCGAACCGGACGGTCCAGTTGCTGGAATACCAGAGATCTCGGGGCCTCAAGATCGCTCCTCCAAGCAGGAATCCAACAATGTTGTAGAGATGCCAAAGCCTGGTGTTCGCCCCGAAAGACTGGTCCTGGTGCCCACACCGGAGCAGGGCAATAATTCGAGTCGCGTCGCGGAAAGTTGGTTCAACGAACAGCCGACTCCGAGTAAACCAATGAGAACAAACGCAGAGATCCGCCCAGCGACCCAAAAAATCCAGAGTCACCGACCGAACAACGGTCCCACGGTCACCCTTCTCCACTAAGAGAACGCAGTGGATACGAAAACCTGACAGCAATTCCTGCTTCTCTTGAGAGAGGTGTTGGCTAATGAACAGGTCTTCGCTACTGCTCAGCCCCCCATTTCGGGATTCGAGAGCCTGACGAGGTTTCCGCCCCTGAAGTGGCCCCTCCATTTATCGGACCACGAACCGACTTGCATAAGCAAGCCAGAGCAACCTTGGCGAGAAGCGCCCCCGCCTACCCCTTTATACCCCTTAACTCCCGAAATACCCCCATTTGACGCTACGTTTTGGTCCCGAATGCAACGGCTTGCAATTCCTCTTCCGAATGCGTATTCTCCTATGAAACAAGGTTCAGTGGCAGTTTTCGGCATGTGTCCGAGCGGAGCTTCCCAAGCTGAAAGTCGTGGGTTCGAATCCCATCGCCCGCTCTCCTCTAAAACACCTACCGACACGGTACCTACATCAACTGCCAAATGTCGGCGGTGCGGCCTCCGACCCGAGTTCGAGGGTAGCTCTGTGCCCAAAGGGAACACCTGCAATCTGGTTCTCTCGAACTCCTGATAGCGAAGGAAAGGGCACCGCCGCCCGGCCCCTGGTGGCCGGGCAGCTTTGTCGGGTGAGCGCCTCAGAGAATTTCAGCGGCATGTTCATGTGCGAAACGCCGCCGCCGAGAACGCCCCCACGGCCCGCTGTTGCCAGAGGTTCTCGATCGAACTGTGTTCGCCCGCGTGGTAGCTGATGTCCCTGGCATCCGCTACCCTTTCTTCTCGACATAATCCTTCAAGTTTGGCCTCGTCAGCAGAATCGGTGGGTACGAATCGGCTCGGGCAGGTCGCCGAGCTGG
>CAZYKP010000157.1:0-14951 GCA_964648025.1 uncultured Pirellulales bacterium
GTGTTTTTCTGGCCAGTGTTTTTCTGGCCAGTGTTTTTCTGGCCAGTGTTTTTCTGGGTGACTTCTCCTGGAGGTCAGCAATTTCCCTAGTAGCTGGACGGTTTGAGCTGTCGCCCCTTGGTGTTGAAGGACGACCTGACGAGCCCGTTGGCCCAGTTGGGTTCTCCAGGAGGGTTCCGCGAGGCACTTGTGAGTGAACGCGGCCAGCTCGGCTTGGTTGTGGACCACACAGACAGCATCGTTGGCCAACAGCAACTCCACGACATCACGAAAGTTGCGAGTGTTGGGGCCGAAGCAAACGGCGACCCCGTAACCTGCTGGCTCCAGCATGTTCTGCCCACCGCGGTTTCCGAAACTCCCGCCGACAAAACCGATTGTTGCTGTCGCCCACCAGGCGGCGAGTTCTCCGAGGGTATCCACCAACAGCACGCGAGCCTGAGGATCGGCCCCGTGCAGTTCCAGAGTGGTCCGCCGCTGCCAAGGGATTTTTGATGAGTCCAACAGCCGCGCGACCTCCTCAAAACGGTGCCGGTGGCGAGGGGCGAGGATCAATCGCAGCTTGGGCTCGGTTTTCTGCAAACGGCAAAAGGTCTCCAGGGCCAATTGCTCCTCGGGCGCTTGGGTGCTGCCTGCCAACAGAACCGGCTCATCGCTGGCGATTTTTGCCAACTGGGCGAGGCGGCGGCTTTGAGGGTTGTCCGGTTCTGTCAAGCAGCCGTCGAACTTGACGTTGCCACCGACCTGGACGTTCTGTGGCAGCACACCCAGCTGCAGAAACCGCGAGGCGGTCGTGGTGCTTTGAGCGATGACCAGAGACAAATGTTGGAAGGTTGTCCCAAGGAACCACCGCCATCGTCGATAGCCCCGAAAGCTCCTTGGGCTGAGACGAGCATTGACCACCGCCACCGGCACACCTTGCCGGTTGGCTGCGTGGATGAGGTTGGGCCACAACTCAAGTTCGGCCAACACCAACAGATCGGGGCGAATTCGCCTGAGGGCTGTGTGGACAGCCCAGGAAAAATCCAGCGGGCAGTAGAAAACAGTCAAATCGGGAAAACGGGCTTTGGCGATCTCATAACCGGTGTTGGTCGTTGTCGAGATCACCAAGTCGTAATCAGGTTGCTGCTTCTGGAGCTGGCCGACGATCTGCCGCAACAAGTTGACCTCACCAACACTCACGGCATGCAGCCAAATGCAAGGCTGATCGCTGGCTCGTCGGGGGACGAGTCCCAGAAACTTTTCGCAGTAGCCGTCGCGGTATTTGCCGTAGCGAAAAGCCTGGTAGATCAGCCAAGGCAAAGCCAGAGTGATCACCGCGAGATAGGCGATGTTCAAAAGGATGTGAGAAAAGAAAGATCTCACTGCCCGGAATCCTTTCCCGTCGGTGGACTGTCAAATGCTCAGAGTTCTCTGTGCCAGAGCTGAGAGTCTGTCCGAAATCGTGGCGGAGGCACAACCGCTGGTGGCTGACGAGTCTTGCTGCAACGAATCCTCGGTGTGTCGGGACACTTCTCGGACAGTCACTTACAGTCTGTCCGAAATAGTGGCGGAGGCACAACCGCTGGTGGCTGACGAGTCTTGCTGCAACGAATCCTCGGTGTGTCGGGACACTTTTCGGACAGTCACTTAGCGCGGAGAACACTCCAGTGGAGGCAGCAGTCGGTCAAACGTTCCCTCGATCCGAATCAACGCTCCAAGAAAGTGTCGCGAGTTTTAAGTCCTCTCCTGTCGGTCCTTGGGGGCGTTCTGTTGGTTGTTTGGCCCAAGTGCCTCACAGAGGAAGTCTTGGACAGGCAAGCTTGGCCCGAAGGAGAGGGCATTGCCCCCCTCTGTAGCGGGAAAGAATGCCAAGAAACGGGTTCCCGACAGAAGATCGTAGCCCCCAAAGATGACATGAGATGACATCCTCGATGGACGCTTCCAGAGCACTGGAAAACCCCTGCTGATTTCTCTGGCAGACGAACCGTGCGGGCCTTCCCAATTCTGGATCCATTGGACTCAGGCTTGAGCAAGTGAACCAGTAGCGAGGGCCTATGAGAAAGCACTGCTAGCCAGCCTTTTGCGGCTTATTGCCCCATTTGGGTGTTTCGCCCCGGCGAACAAGCGGTTCGCAGCATTGTTTGTATTTCTTGCCGCTTCCGCACCAACATTTTTCGTTACGACCGGGGGTTTTTGAGAAGTTACGGATGGTCTCGACTTTGGAGGCATCTTCGTCGGAGTTGGTCGTCGGCTCGCCGTCTTCGGAGGCCGCGGTCATGTCGGCCAGAGCCGAACCGGCTTCGTCATGACGGGCTTGGAGGTCGTCATGGTAGCGGGTTGGCTCAGGTCGCTCCTCAGGTGGGGCAACAACCTCCATACGGAAGAATGTGGTGGTGACCCGCTCGCGGATGTTATCCCACATTTCCTCGAAAACCCGCATTCCCTCCCGTTTGTATTCGACTTTGGGGTCGACCTGACCGTAGCCGCGGAAGGCCACGGCGCTGCGGAGATACTCCATGCTCTGCAGGTGGGTCTTCCAGCTTTCGTCGAGTGTCTCGACCAACAACAGCCGCTCGGCGTAACGGATTTCAGGGAAGTAGTGACCCTCGATGACCTCCCGCAGGCGGTTGCGTAGCTTGCGCTCGGTTAACCGACCGAGTTCCTCCGCGACAAACCGCACGCCAAAGTTGTCGTCCAGCCACTGGCTGAGTGCTTGGAGTTGGTCTTCTTGGGCAGCAACCGATGCGGTGGGGGCCCGTCGTAGTGGTCCCCGTTTCTTTCGGGAGTTGCTCTCGGGCTGTTCGTCGTCAACCAGCTCCACGGATCCAAAGATCTCTTGGACTTTCTGCGAAGCGGTTTGGAAGGCATCGGCTGCTCGAGCTTGATGTTCACGAGCTTTCTGAAGCAGCAACTCTCGGATTTCGCCTCGCTGTTTGTTGCGGACGTCCTCTTCGGTCAGACCGGCGTTGAGCCTTGGGTTGGCCCAGGCCAACAGCCGGTCCTTGTCCAATCGGATGGCGGCCCCTTCTCGGACGCTCGCCCGACTGAGGCCGAAGATGACCGGAAACTCCTCTTCGCGGCGGGTGTAGGTCGCGTGGGCCAGCTCTTTCAGAGCAGACTGGATCTGTGCCGGCTCTGCATCTTGAGGATCGCCTTGGTAGATATCCTTGGGCTGAATCGGCGTCTGGAACTGATGGCTGGCCCACTCACAGACTGTCTGCAGACCGAGATCGGGGGCGAGCAACGGGGCCCCGGCGGAGAGATCGACCTTGTGCAGAAGCTCCTGGACTTTGTGGAGCAAAAACTCGTCGACTTTCTCGCGGCCGATCTTTTTGAGTTCGTGTTGTTTCACGCCGATGCCAAAGCGAGCTTGGGCCCAGCGAGCCAGGGCATCCCAGTTCCATTCTTCTGGGTCCTCTTCGGGCAGGTTCTCTTCGACGGCGTCAAAGACCATCTGCTCGGCTTGTCGTTCCGCGAAATCGTGGGCTTCGCGGTTTGCTTCTTCAAAAGACATGTGCCGAAAGAGTTCCGGCTTCAGCGGGATCCCGTAGCGGTCGGGGTGGCTGGCAAAAGAGGCAAACGACTTGGGGCCGAAATTGGGGTCGAGATAATCGACGACCCTTTTGTCGATCTGCTGATCGATCATCTCCAGGACCATCTCCCGGGTGCTCTCGCCATCGAGCACACGCTGACGAGCGCCATAGGTCCGCTTGCGTTGCTCGTCCATGACTTCGTCGTATTCCAGGAGACTTTTCCGGACGGCGAAGTTACGTTCTTCGACTTTCTTTTGCGCCCCTTGCACTCTTCGGCTGACCATGCGGCTCTCCAGGGCTTCGTTGCCCAGCTGGCTTCCCACCAGGTGCCGCAGACGATCACCCATGAAGATCCGCATGAGGTCATCTTCGAGGGAGAGATAGAACCGAGCGCTGCCTGGGTCTCCCTGCCGGCCGCAACGGCCGATCAGCTGCAGGTCGATGCGGCGGGCCTCGTGCCGCTCGGTGCCGATGACGTGCAGGCCGCCCATGGCGGCGACCTCGCGTCCTTCGGTTTTCATGTGTTGTTGAGTTTCGATCTGATGGACCAGGGCATCCCATTCCTCTTTGGGCACATCCAGACGAGTGGGATACCGGTCTTTCAGTTGGGCCCAGGCCAAGGTCTCGGCGTTCCCGCCTAAGACGATGTCGGTTCCGCGGCCGGCCATGTTGGTGGCGATGGTCACGGCGCCTCTGCGGCCGGCCTGAGCGACGATTTCGGCCTCTCGTTCGTGGTTTTTGGCATTGAGCACTTCGTGCTTGATGCCTTTGCGGTTCAGCAGGTCAGCGAGGTGTTCGCTCTTCTCGATACTGGCAGTTCCCACCAGCACCGGACGCCCTCGGCGGCTGATATGCTCGATACGCTCCTTGGGGAGCGTTTGCTTTTTGTTGCTGCTGCTTAACTGGATGGTGAGGGATTCTTCATTTTCGCCGGTGATTTTGCCGACGAGTTCTTCGATCTCGTTTTTCTTCTCACTGCGGACGTCGAGGATATCCCATTTGTTGATATGTTCGATCTCTTCAAGGATCGCGTCCCATTTGGCTTGTTCGTTGGCAAAGATGACGTCGGGGTAAATCTGCCGCTGGAGTTCCCGGTTCGTGGGGACGGCGACAACTTCGAGTTTGTAGATTTTGTAGAACTCGCCGGCCTCGGTCATGGCCGTTCCGGTCATCCCGGCCAGCTTGCGGTAGAGTTTGAAGAAGTTCTGCAAGGTGACCGTGGCCAAGGTCTCGGTCTCTTCCTTGATCTTGACCCCTTCTTTGCACTCGACGGCTTGATGGAGTCCATCGCTCCATTGCCGGCCGGGCATCTTGCGGCCGGTGAACTCGTCGACGATGACGACTTCATCGTTTTCGACAACGTAGTTGACGTCTTTTTTGTAAAGGTGGTGAGCTTTCAGGGCATTATCTAGCAGGTGGGGCCACTCCATATTGCCAGCGGAGTAGAACGTCTCGACGCCGGCCAGTCGCTCGGCCTGACGGACGCCTTCGTCGGTGAGCACCACCGAGTGCTCTTTTTCCTTGACCTCAAAGTGGGTGTCTTTTTTGAGACCCCGAGCGATCCGGTCGGCATCCTTGTAGCGGCCGAGATTCCGCTGGACGCCACCGGAGATGATCAGCGGTGTGCGGGCCTCGTCGATGAGGATGTTGTCCACCTCGTCGACGATGGCAAAATTCAGCGGGCCCTGCGCTTGTTGTTCGTAAGGGCGAAACCGGTTGTCACCCCGGGCGGCGATTCGCGGCTGAATGTTGTCGCGAAGATAGTCGAAGCCAAACTCGTTGTTGGTCCCGTAGGTGATGTCCCTCTGATAGGCGAGCTGGCGTTCTGAGGGAGACATGTTCGACTGGATTGCCGCGACAGTCAGGCCCAAGTTCAGATACAAAGGCCCCATCCACTCCATGTCGCGGCGAGCGAGGTAGTCGTTGACAGTCACCACATGAACCCCACGGCCCTCCAAGGCATTGAGGTAAACAGGCAAGGTGGCTGTCAGGGTTTTCCCTTCACCGGTGACCATCTCGGCGATGGCCCCGCTGTGTAGGACCATACCACCCATCAGCTGCACGTCGTAATGCCGCATACCCAGCCACCGCACTCCCCCTTCACGACAGACGGCAAAGGCCTCCGGCAGGATATCATCCAGTGTCTCACCTGCGGCCAGACGCTTGCGAAAGAGGTCTGTCTGGGCCCGCAGCTCCTGATCGCTCATCGCCTGATAGCGAGGCTCCAGCTGGTTGATGCGGATAATCCGCTGACGGAGCTGCTTGATAATCCGCTCGTTGGAACTGCCGAATAGCCTCGTCAGCCCCTTCTCAAAACCCGTCAGGATCCCGCCGAAGACAGCCCCGGTGGTCTCCCACACTTGTTCCAGAACTTGATTCATCTTTGGGACAACCGCCTCAGGTCAGGAATCGTCTTACCCAAACAAAACCAGCACAAGTCCAGCTGAATCACCACGAAGCCTTCGCTGGTCTTTAAGAAAATGCTCTCCCCCAGCTCAGGGAGAATTCACCCTGGCGAAAACTCACCAACCCCAGGCAACTCACCGGATTGTCAACGGATCCACTTGTTAACGGATCCATAGTGACCCCGATGCTGAGTGAGCCAATCCTGAACTCGCCAGTCCTGAGCTCGCCAGAACCGAGAAACCCAGAACCGAGAAACCCAGAACCGAGATACCCAGAATCGGCACACCTCAATCAGACACAACCGCATGAAGGAAGGATCGTCCGTTGTTGACCGTGGGAAGCTGTGGACATGTTCTGCTCTGGGCTTCCATTGGGTCGTCTACAATTCGGTTGGCTTGGACAGTTCGGCAGTTGTTGAATCTGGGCAGTTGGCACAGAGCCGCAGTGTCTCTGGTTTGAGGTTCTTGGAATCTTAGGCCCCGAGTTCTCTTGAGCGGTTGTGTCTTTGGGGTTTTTGGGGTTGAAGAATCAGAGGTGTGAGAAGAACCCTAAACCCAAAATCCCTTTGGCGGCCTCTTCAAGTGTTTCGTCGCAGGGAGGGCGATCTTGTCCGACGATCGAACATCTTGGAACGGCCCAGTCCAAACGAGTTCAGACAAGCCGAAGCTCGACTCGACTTTTGGGAAGGCCGTTGCAGCCTCCTTGCAACCCATCTTCTGAGGTAAGCATATGCTTCCCTCAGTGTTGTGTGTGTTCCTGCGTGTTTTCCGTGTTTGCTGGTTCTTTGTGTCTTGGAGAGTGATGCAGGGGTTCGGCGGTGTCGTTTTCGCAGACATCAGCGACCCAAAGTTCCTGTCGCTGAAAGGAGTCCTGCCCCCCGGAATTTACGTAACCTAGGGTATTTCATCTACTTTGGGGAGCATATCGGTAAGCGTTTCGGGGGTCAACACGGATTGGCTGACCTGCGGCCTGTGCAGCAATCCGTTCAGGATTCGTCTGGGGGGCCAAGCAGACGCCAGAACCCATCGATCTTCCCTTGGGGTCTGCCAAGATGGTTCTCGGTGGTTGCTGGAGTCGAACCATTTGGAGTATCTGTTGTCAACCGAAGCCAACACTTGGACCGGCTGTCTTGAGAAGGACTGCCCAAACCTCCAAAACAAGTGGTGACAGACCGTTTGTCTTTGCAAAACCTATCCAACAACAGTCCCCCAACCGGAGCGGAACCCGCCGAGCCTTGGACAACCAACATCACCGGAGAGCTGGTGTTTCTGGGCACAGGCACCTCGACGGGCGTTCCGGTGCTCGGATGTGGCTGTCCGGTCTGCCGGAGTCAGGATCCGAAGAACCAGCGAACACGCTGTGGTGTTTTGCTGGGGTTGCCTGAAGGCAACTTGCTGATTGACACACCGCCAGAATTACGCTTGCAGTTATTGAGGGAAGGCGTGGGGGTCGTTCACGCTGTGGCCTTTACCCATGCTCATGCGGATCATCTGCATGGGCTGGACGATCTGCGGATCTTCTCACGCTATCTGGGAGACGCTGTCCCCCTGTATTGTGAAGCGGAAGTTGAGCGTCGTATTCGAGAGTCCTTTGCCTATTGTTTTGCACCGCGTCACCGACCGCATACTCTCGGAGCGATTCCTCAATTGGAGTTTCGCAACATCAACCTGGAAGCGTTCTCGGCCCTCGGCCAGACGCTTGTGCCGCTCCGCCTGAAACACGGCCCATGGGACGTCCTTGGCTTCCGGGTGGGAAACGTGGCATACTGCACCGATACCAATCTCATCCCAGAAGAAACCTGGCCAAGGCTTGCTGGATTGGATGTGTTCATCTTGGACTGTCTTCGGGCTGAACCGCACCCCACACATTTCCATTTGACCGATGCGCTTGCGGTTGCTCAGAAAGTTAACGCGCCTCGAACGATCCTGACCCATCTGTCGTGCCGTTTGGACTATCAAACAACCAGCGACTCCCTCCCCGACGGCGTGGAACTGGCCTACGACGGCTTACGTATCCCCCTGACTTAGCTACTTGTCCTGACTGAGTGACTTGTCCTGACTGAGTGACTTGTCCTGACTGAGAGCGCCGATCAGGTGGATGTCGCAGTGGAGCGGCATCGGCCGGTCAGGCCTGTTTCATGCTGGCAAGAACTTCTCTCCTTGGCAGCGTGACGGAACACTACAGAGGACGTTCCCTGCAGAAGTCCAGTGATAAGTTTGAGTAGATTCTGTGAGGAGCGTGTTCTGCGGTGTTCCGGTTTTCAGCGGCGTTCTGGTTCTCAAGGGACGAATTCTCCAACTTCGTGTGATCGGCTCACAGCTTCGGTTTGGATCGATGGAGCTTTGGACAGACTGTCTGCTCCGTCGTGGTGAACTCCGCTCTTTGCAGAGCTGAAGGCTGGCGGCGGCTTGCTCTGATGAGGCCCATCATGTGACAATCTCCCTCATCGACGGTCCTCGGGTTGACCTGAGTATTTCCAGACCTTGCTTGACAACCAACCTCACTCTCCACCTCGCTGATCTCCCATGACTCAGTCCCCACCTTCGCTGATGACCTTGGGTGAGCTCCAAGAGCGGCTCCGCCATTATCACCAGGAACACCTTTTAGCTTATTGGCCTCGACTTGCTCCCGATCAACAATCGCGGCTTTTTGAGCAGTTGCAGGCGATCAACCTGGAGCTTGTTGCTGAGCTCTTTCAGAAGAAATCGGCTGATGGCCAGAAGGATTGGGCGGCATTGGCAGCACGCGCGACGGCGCCTCCGGCGATTCGCCTTCCCAGAAGCCAGCCTGGCAGCGAGTCTGAGGTCCCGTTGTATCCAGCCGCTCAGGCCCAGCGTGTTGGTGAAGAGATGCTGACATCTGGCAAAGTTGGGGTCGTGCTTGTTGCCGGCGGGCAGGCGACCCGGCTGGGCTACGATCAGCCCAAGGGGGTGTATCCCATTGGGCCAATCTCTCAAGCCAGCTTATTCCAGATCCTCATTGAGATGCTCTTGGCCACCCGGCAACGGTACGGGGCGAAGATTCCCTTATTCTTGATGACCAGCCCGGCCACAGACGAGCCGACGCATCGTTATCTGGAGCAACAAAGCCGGTTTGGTTTGGCTGAGGAAGACTTGTTTATCTTCTGCCAAGGAACCATGCCAGCGGTGGATCGCGGCACCGGTGGGATTCTGCTGGCAGCCCCCGACCAAGTGGCCCTCAGCCCAGACGGGCACGGGGGGGTTTTGGAGGCGTTAGCCCGAGCAGGACTGTTTGAGGAAATGCGACAAAGGGGGATTGAGGAGTTGTTCTACTTGCAAGTGGACAATCCCCTGGCCAGGCTCTGTGAACCAGCTTTTCTTGGGTACCATCTGCTCAGCGGAGCCCAAGTGAGCACCAAAGTGATCGCCAAAACGTCGCCGACGGAGAAGCTGGGCAACCTGGCCATGATCGACGGCCGCATGAGCGTGATTGAATACAGCGATCTGCCAGATGAGCACGCCGACCGCCGGAATGAGGCCGGAGAGCCGATCTTTTGGGCCGGCAACCTGGCGGTTCATGTCTTCAATCGCGATTTTCTGGTTTCCCTGGCCGAAGGCGATCACCAACTCGAGTTCCATCAGGCCCTCAAGAAAGTGCCCTATGTGAATCAAGGGGGCCAGCGGATCGAGCCGACTGAGCCCAATGCCATCAAATTCGAGAGATTTATCTTCGATGTGCTTCCCCAGGCAGAAACAGCCATCGTGGTCGAAGCCGACCGCCAGGGGGAGTATGCTGGAGTGAAGAATGCCACAGGAGCGAATTCGCCAGAGAGCGTTCGTGCTCAAATGGCCGCCGAACACAGAAAGTGGCTTCGGGAAGCTGGCCTCAACGTCGCCGACGATGTCACCGTCGAAGTCAGCCCACTCTACGCGCTGGATCCTCACCAACTTCGTCAACGCTTGACTGCCGAAGGACGCACCGGCGAAACGATCCAGCAGGCAACCTACTTCCAGCCATCATCTGAGCCCTGCGGCCCCGGATAGCCCCCTGTTCAACACAACCGACAATTCCAAACAACTGAGTCAGGCCGGTTGATCTCCAAAAGTCCATCCGCCACAGTTGATCTGAACCGGTTGATCTGACTTCGTGCATCTTTGATTCGGTTGATTTTTGATTCGGTTGATTTTTGATTCGGTTGATTTTTGATTCATTGAGCCCATAGGGTTGCTCAATTCGGGCGATCTGCCCTTAAGGGGATGGGAACCAACCGTGTTGAACCGACCGTGTTAAACCGACCAGGCCGAACTCATTGGCCTGGAGTTGCCAGCAGCAACGTTTAAGGCTGAGGCAGAATTCTCACGGATTCCGGCGAGAAACTCCTCGGCACTCCGTCATCACAACCAATCGCCGGTCGGCCGACGCCTTGGAACAGAGCGTTGGGCTCATCTGGCACCAGCGGACAAGACAGAGAGGGGCAAGTGCCGTCACCACAAACGGAGATGTTCGTGGTGCAGGGGAGGCGACCCTGCCAAAACGGCGAGAACTATTAGTGTAAGCCCCGGCTCAGATGGTGTCTTATGTCTCTGACTGATCCCTCTGTCAATAAGCCTCCTTGCGAGGCAGTTTGCATCTACGTCGACAACTCCAACATCTTTCACGAAGGCCAGCGGTTTGCCGAGCTCCGCGGCGAGGATCGGTATCGGTTTCGGATTTACTTCGGTGGTTTTCTAGAACTGGCCACACGCTCACGCCTGATTCGAGAAGTCGTCTGGGGCGGCAGCATTCCCACTCCCAACGATAGCGTCTGGCAACGGCTTCGCGCACTGAACGTCGATCCATTTCTCATCCCCCGAAGCGAGACCGGAGAAAACGATACCGTCGATCATCGCATCCAACTGTGTATGTTCCGCCACGCCCGCAAGTACCGAGGGTGTCCCGGGACCATTGTGCTTTGCACCGGCGATGGCAAAGGCTATCTCCGGGAAGAGGGCTTTCTGTACGACCTGGAAGGTCATGCCCAAGACGGTTGGCGGATCGAGGTGCTCAGCTGGACACACTGTTGCCATCCCAAGCTGCGAGAATTTGCCAAACGACGTGGCCGCTTCATCCCCTTGGACCACTACTACGACGCGATCACCTTTATCGAAGGTGGCCGTAGGGCCGTTGGGTGTTAGCTCGACTGTTCCAGATTGTGGCAGAGGCCAAACCTGGAGGGCCCTGAACATTTCCATGCAACAACGTATTGGTGGGCCGGGCCACATCTGGGACAGTCCAATTAGGCTCTGTCTCAAAACACCAATCTGGCTGCGGGCGTCTGGGCTGCGGGCGTCTGGGCTGCGGGCGTCTGGATCAAGCCGCTGGCGGCGTCGGGCTGCATCGACGAATCTCCTGTCCGATACGTCTGAGGATGGGATTCGCCTGTTTCGCTCCTTGCCAGCATCTCGAAGGGTTGGACAAAAACTTGCGCAGCGGAGGGGTTTTGATGGATTTCTCGAAACTTCGTGAACTGGGAACACAGTTGGCCAGCCAAGCATCAGCCAGCGGGACAGCCCAAGCCTCGCAATGGACCGAAGCGGCGGTCAGGGCAGCTGTGGACTCAGCCCTCAACGTGATCGAGATCGCAGCTGAAGAAGCAGCCAAGCGGACGATCCAAGGCCGATCAATCGACCTGACTGCCTCAATCAGCATCGGTGTGATTCAGTTAGCCATCTCGGTCAACACCGACGCAGCACAACTCAACAGCCAGGATGAGACTGCCGCCGGACAGTAGCGGTTGACTTCGGGAGAATCGGCTTTGCCGTTTGCGATCAGTCGTTATCGATCGAATCGAGGCAGTTTTGGCCATCGTCCTCCTGCAGGACCTCTTGGTTTGCTCAGCACCCTGCGGTGAACGATCCTCGCCTTTGATGACCAACCAGAGCATGGTGCCTGTCAACATGCTCTCAGAGGCCCCTGAGAGGAGCCGCTCGATCCACATAAGCTGCTGCCTGCTGGGGAGTGTGTCAGTCAGTGGATGTCTTGCAATGACCTCGCTGCCGTTGGCTGGGAGGAATACAGGGGCTATGCTTTAGTATGGCGAAAACAAATGCGTCGGAACCCTCTGGGCTGACACCCAACCAACATTCCTCTCCCCAGGATCCTGTTGCCCAGGTCAACGGCGCGGAACTTCCCCAGAACTCGGTTTTCCCTGTCGAATCACCTACTGCTTCGACTGAGCTACAAGCACCTGCTGCACAAACTCCTGCTGCACAAACGCCTGCTGCACAAACGCCTGCTGCACAAACGCCTGCGGGAGACCCTTCTGCTGGAGTTGCTGACTGGCCTAGTCGCGGATGGATTGCTGGAATTGACTACGGGACGGTGCGGGTCGGGATCGCAGTGGCCGATGCACGCCTCAAGCTGGCCACACCTCTGGAGGTTTACCAACGGTCAGGCCCTCAGGCCGATGCACGCCGTTTTGGCAAACTCGTCGAACAAGAGGAGATTGTTCGCTTTGTGGTGGGATTGCCCGTGCACTTCGATGGCTCCGAGAGCCAGAAAAGTCGCGAAGCTCGGCAGTTTGGCCAGTGGTTGCAGCAAATCACCAGCGTGCCGGTTGTGTTCCACGACGAACGTTACACCAGCGTTGAGGCTGCTGAGTTGCTCCAACCGGCAGGCCTGTCTAAGAAGAAACGCAGGCAGCGTTTGGATGCCCTGGCCGCTCAGATCTTGCTGCAGTCCTACCTTGAGTCAGCTCAATCCGCCCAATCAGGTCAAGACCCTCAATGCCTGGAAGACCGCGAAAGGGACGGGTTGAACTGAAAGCCCTCCCAGTCCGACGCTGATTGAGTTGAACCTTGGCCAGGACAAACGCTGGCGGAGGCTTCGGGAGATAGAGGCTCCAAGGGACAGAGGCTCCAAGGAATAGAGGCGAGGAACGATTCTCAATAGTCTGGATGAAGGAGTGGTTCTCGCGATGACCAAACTCATTTTCGGCTGCGGCTATCTCGGCGGTCGTGTGGCCCACCGCTGGTTGGCAGCTGGAGACGAGGTCGTCGCGGTGACTCGGTCTCAGCAACGAGCCGACCAGCTTCGATCTGAGGGGCTGGTCCCTTTTGTGGCTGATGTCACCCAGCCGGAGACCTTAAGCGGGCTCCCGCCTGCCCAGACAGTGCTCTATGCCGTCGGTTATGATCGATCCGCTGAACCTTCCAAAGCAGAGGTTTATGTCACTGGGCTTGAGCAGGTGCTGGCCAAATTGTCCCAAGCAACCGAAAAGTTGATTTACATCAGCAGCTCTAGCGTCTATGGACAACAAGATGGTCAAGAGGTCAACGAGGTGTCGCCTTGCCAGCCGATCACCGAAGGCGGGCGGATTTGTCTGCAGGCTGAGCAACTCCTGCAAAGTCATGCTCTCTTTGGCAACAAGTCGATCATCCTACGGCTGACCGGGATTTACGGACCAGGGCGAATCCCTCGTCAACGAGCCCTGGCAGCAGGTGAGCCCATTGCTGTGGCCGACCAAGGCTTGCTCAATTTGATTCACGTCGATGATGCTGTCCAAGCCGTGCTGGCCGCCGAAGCACGCGGCCAACTCGGGCAGCTGTATCTTGTCTCCGATGGAACACCTGTCCGGCGTGCCGACTATTACGCCGAGGTCGCTCGCTTGGTCGGCGGACCCCCACCACGGATGATCCCTCCTGAGCCTGGAGCCCCTGTTGCCGAGCGGGCCTCCAGCAGCAAAGCCGTCCGCAACACCCGTCTGATTGAGGATTTGCAGGTGACCCTGAGGTATCCCTCCTACCGAGAGGGACTCCCGGCTGCTCTGCAGGCTGAGAAAGAAGAGAACGCAGGCGGCTAAAGACAAAGTCCGCCCAATTCTGCTTCAGGGTCGGGCCTAGCAGGACCCAGTCGCAGATGAACTCGCTTTCTGGCACAATTGGCTCGTATTGCCCAAGCCGGCAGCTTGAGTTGCCGGATCCAACGGCTCTTCGATCTCCCCAAGCACACCCGTCGACGCCGGAGCTGCGGATGACGACCAACCCCCCCCCGACCGATCCGATGGAAGCCCAACTTGCTCAGAGACGCAACAGTGAGGCCCCACCAGATGGGTATCTTCAAGCGGACGCTTCTCTCGAGTCGCTTCAGCCAGATCCCAAGCAGCCAACAGGAGAGAATCCCGAGTCGGAGGAGGTTGGCGAGCCGATTACCCCAGCGGCGCGACGGGTGGGGTGGATTCGTGGTCTCTATTACTGGGTGCTCAGTTGGGCGGAGACCCGGTACGGCACTCCGGCTTTGGCGGGCATTTCCTTTACTGAGAGTAGTTTTTTCCCCATCCCGCCGGATGTGCTGCAGATTGCCTTGAGTGTTTCCAAACCACGCTGGTCGTTTTATTACGCAGCGGTCAGCAGCATCGCCTCGGTTGCCGGTGGGGTGCTCGGGTGGTGCATCGGCTATATCGTCTGGCAATCGGTTCAAGGGTTCTTCTTTGGCTATGTCCCTGGTTTCAGCGAAGAGAACTTTAACTATGTGACGGGCAAATATCAGGACAACGCGTTGCTGGCGATTATCGGAGCAGCGTTTACTCCGATTCCCTACAAGATTTTCACTATTGCTGCTGGAGCTGCGATGGTGCCGTTGTGGACTTTGGTTCTTGGTTCGCTGATTGGGCGGACGGCTCGGTTTATGATTGTCGCGGCGGCGATCTTTTTCTTTGGTGAGAAGGTCAAGGATCTGCTGGAGAACTACTTTGAGATCGCCACCTTGCTGCTCTTTATTCTTTTGGTTGGCGGCTTCTTGCTGCTGAAAGTTTTGTTGTAGTCCAAGAGAACCAAAGAGCTGTTTGTGGTCACCGGCCGTGCCCGACTGCTGCCCTCGGAAAATTCTTGCTCGGCCAAACCACGCGAGCCTCCGGAACGACCAGTGATTTGGCAACTGTTGATCGACCAGCCTTTCGGCTGTGCCGGACCAGCCAAGATTTTCCTTAACCTCGATAGAGGAGATCCTCTGCCAGAGGCACGAGGCTTACTGATTCCCTAAAAAGTCTTCGACGAATCGGGGCGTTTCGTCCGGCAATCCGGGCTTCCGTTGGTC
>CAZYKP010000158.1:0-14744 GCA_964648025.1 uncultured Pirellulales bacterium
AGCTGTTGATCTGGCAGCTGTTGATCTGGCAGCTGTTGATCTGGCAGCTGTTGATTGACCAGCCTTTCTGCTGTGCCGGAGGAGACAAGATTTTCCTCGGCCTCAGTGGTTGGACGACTGTCCCAGATGTGGCCGTTGCCCACCAAGATGCTGTTGCATGGATCTCTTGGGGCTGCCAGGTTGGTCCTCTGCCACAATCTGAAACAATCGAGGTAGGACTGATTCCGGATTCGGAGATGGCCCCTCAGGCGGAGGTTGTGCTTGGTTGGCTCAGCCGGGTTGCTGTTCTTTGGCGCGACCATGGGCAACGATTGCTGCTGCCCCAACCAAGGCGACAAAAAGCAACATACCGGCGGCCTGCACCGAGATCAAATGGACGCTGAAGAGTTCCCTGCCAAGGTAGGCCACGTGCGAATTCGTTCCGATTTGCACTGAGCGATCGACCTCGACGAGCTTCTGAAGCATTTTGGCCTCGGTGCCTTCCAGGGGTCGCCGCAGTTGCAGAAGTGTTGTCGAAAGCACGCCGAGAAAGACCGCACCGGTGCTGGCTGAAAGCAACGCCTCCCAACTGATCCGATCGTAGGGCGCACTTCCGCCGGGACTTGCCAGCATCAGCACAAACAGAAACGTCACCAAGATGGCCCCAGCATAGACCACCACAGTTGCAACTGCCAAGAATTGGGCTTGGAGGAACATCAACAGGGCCGCTGTGGCCAACAAAGTCATGCCAAACCAGAGCGCACTGAAAACCGGATTTCTGCTGACAACGGTCGCCACCGCAGAGCCCAGCAGCAGCACTGCAAAAGTCCAGAACAATGCCTGCGAGGGCGATTGTTGGATCCCGGTGAAGTTAGCAACCAGGAACGCAAACAACCCAATCCCCACAACCGTCAAAAGCCCTCCAAAAGTTTGTGACCGCCAGCGGGCCGGCGGAAGCAGAAACCAAAGGCCCCCCGACAGAGCAACGACACCGCCGATCAACGCAAGATTTGTAGGAGAGGTGTCCATAGCCATCCATCAAGAATCTCAAGGCTTCTGCTGACGCACGTATCGGTAAACGAAAGGTGCCAAGGACCAAATGCTTCAGGGCGCAAGTGAACCAGTCGACCAGCAATCCGACAAGTGAAGATCAAGCAGTCGACTCAGAGGAGGTCGTCGACTCCGGTGAGGTCGCCGACCGCATTGGCTCGCGATCCTTCGTTTGATCGTAGATGCTGAGCAACTTCTCCTTGTCGAAGACCATTTCCTCGCGGCTGCGACCGGTCAGGTCAAACAACGTGGTCAGCTCAATGGCATCAACCGGACAGGCCTCCTCGCACATACCACAGAAGATACACCGAAGCTCGTCAATCACAAAGCTCTCAGGATACTTCTCACGATCCGGCCACGGACTTTCCGCACCAACAATGTCAATACACCGAGCCGGGCAAGCGGTGGCACAAAGAAAACAGGCCACGCACTTGACTCTACCTTGCTCATCCTTGTTAAGCCTGTGGACTCCACGATAGATCAACGGGTTCTCGATGTTGGGTGGCTCTTCGGGGAAGCTCCGGGTGATTTTGGAGCTGAAGAGGTGTTTGACTGTGGTGGTCAGCCCTTGGACGACCAGCGGCAGATACATACGATCAGCCAGCGTGAGTTGGGGCTCTTCCACCCAGGTGATCTCTGGATTGTCTGCCTTCATCGTGGACGATCCCTTGGAGGATAAATAGGAAATGGAGCGATTGGGCCTTGACGATCCAAGCGGGAAACTAGCTCGGAGGGGTCGCTGCCGAACCAGCCAAGTTGAAGATGACCGAACAGTTGCTACTGACCTTCGGAGAAATTTTCGACCCAGGGCTTTCTGTCTGCCCCTGTTTGTGATGA
Organism: uncultured Pirellulales bacterium; assembly: GCA_964648025.1. Classification (GTDB taxonomy): domain Bacteria; phylum Planctomycetota; class Planctomycetia; order Pirellulales; family Pb10988; genus CAZYKP01. The sequence continues at coordinate 1,867 of CAZYKP010000158.1, forward strand.
CCTCAAGGGGGCAGCCTGAGGCACCACAGCAAGCCCGGATTGCCGAACGAAACCCCCCGATTCGTCGAAGACTTTTCAGGGAATCAGTAAGTCGAAGACAGCGTGCCCGGGATAAATCGCTCGTTCCGGCTGGGCTCAGCAGCTGTGGCCCAAAAGACCACTGCCACCGAGATCACACTGAACAGCCAGACAGCGATCAGGCAGATTGTTTGAGTCGCAGCCCCAAAGACGTTTTGTACGCACAATTCATTAGCGGTGATCACCAAGAATAAGTTGACCATCCCCAGGGGAACCATCACCTTCCAAGCCATGTCCATCAACTGGTCGTAGCGGAAGCGAGGCCAGCTCCAACGAATCAGCATAAACAACAGGATCACCAACAACGTCTTGACCAGAAAAACCGCCACCCGTCCTAACCCCATCAACAGGCCAACGGTCTCTTGGCTTCCACCAGTGAGATAAGGCAAATGCCAGCCTCCCAGAAACAGCAGCACAATCAGCACCGCTGAGGTGATCATGTGTAAGAATTCGCTGGCCAGAAAGAGCATCAACCGCATTCCGCCGTACTCTGTGTGATAGCCGCCGACAAGTTCTTGCTCCGCCTCGGGCAAGTCAAACGGCAATCGGGCCGCCTCGGCCATCGCCGCGACAAAGAACACCAGAAAACCCAGCGGCTGAATCAGGGCAAACCACACTCCAGGCCCATAGGCTGCATTGGTGATCACCGATTCTCCACTCGGACCGCTCTGGGCAAACACAATCCTCTCCAAACCCAAAGACCCGCTCAAATACACAACCCCCAGAATCCCCAAACCCAGCGGAATCTCGTACGCGATGATCTGAGCACTCGCTCGAAGCCCACCAAGCAAACTGTACTTGTTGTTACTGGACCACCCTCCCACGATCACACCGTAAACGGCCAGTCCAGAGAGGGCAAACATATAGATGATGCCCACATCCATCAGGGGGGCAACGGTGAAGTGGACAGGCTCTTCGAGCCCGAAGTATCCAAGGTCGACCTGACCGGCAAAAGGAACCACGGCAAAGGAGGCCAGGGCGGCGGCGAAGATCACCACCGGAGCGATGAGATAAGGAACGCGGTTGACATGAGAAGGGGTGTAAGCCTCTTTGAAGAGAATTTTCAAGCCGTCAGCCAGAGGTTGTCCAAGACCAAAGAGACGGATCTTGGTCAACGGAATCCCTACCCGGTTGGGGCCGCGGCGATCTTGAATCCAGGCCGCCATCCGTCGCTCAAGCAACACCAAATAGCCAACACAGGTCATCACACCGCCGATGAGAATGGCGATTTTGATTAGCGTCCCGATGAGCTCTGGCACAACTGGAACTCCTGGAGTGGTGAGGGGCCTTTTGGTGCACGCGGCGGATCAACAACCGATCCGAGGATCATTTAGGTCAGCGAGGCAACCGCAGCAGGTTCCAGGCTCAAACCGACCTCAGGCAGTCCGTCTTTTGCTGGTGCGAAGAAGTCAATGGTCTGAGCGATCTCTTCCAGCACCAGGCTCGCCCGATACAAACCCTTCTTCCCCAAAAGGTGCTGATAGGTGCTTCCCTCGCTGCGGATTCCCTGACGAGGGCGGACTGCCCAGCGTGCCGACTGCAGATGGGCCTGGCTGTTGACGTAGGACCCATCTTTCTCGGCAAAGCTGGTCGCCGGCAACACATAGTCCGCCTGAGCCGAGAGACGTGTGCTGAATAAATCCGAGACAATCAGCAGCTTGGCTTGAGCCAGTTGATCGGCAGTCTGCTGATCGATCCAATCCACCGACGGGTAGCCGGCACTGACCCACAACGCCGCGAATTCCCCAGTCGCCGCCCGTTCTGCCAACTCGCCAAAGGAGATCCCCCCGCCGAAGTGATTGAGTACCTCAGTCACCCCACGCCGGTTCGGCGCTTTCTCTGCCCGGATGGTAAAACCCGCCGAAAAGGTTTTGTCCTCACCGACAGTCGGCACAGGACCCAAAGCTAAAACCACTTGCTCATCAAAACTTCGGGCGATTTTCGCCAGCAAATAAGCTTCCTCGACTGTCGCATGCGGGCTGATGCAGACGGCAAGTCGCCCCCCGGCCGCTGGAGCGTGGCTTTGGCCCTCCGGAGCGGTTTGGGGTTGCTCCTGGAGAGTTTGCGAGAGTTTGGAGGGCAGTTCTGCTAAAATCACCGACCAATCGATCGACGACCACTGCTGGTCAGTTCGCTTCCAGGGCGTGTTGAGCCGATCCTCGTGATTGACGTAGTGAAAACCGTAGCGTCCGTGGTCACACATCCACCACTGGTTGACGTGTGGGTTTTCCCGAGGTTTGAGGCGATAAACTTGGTCTTGGTTTTCCTCAATGAAGATCGAGCATCCTGTGGAACAGCCTGTGCAGATGCCGGCATGGCGTTTCATGTACCACACCCGCTGAGAGTAAAGGAAATCACGGTCTCCCAATGCTCCCACGGGGCAGAGATCCACGACATTGCCGGAGAGTTCATTCTCCAGGGGGCGTAAGATCTGCCCTTGTTCATCCCGAAAGACGTCGATTTCTTCTTTCTGGCCACGCTGGATGACCATCAATTCGCTGGATCCGGAGACCTCACGGCAGAATCGCACGCAGCGGCTGCACATCACACAGCGGTCGACAAACAGGGTGACGGTGGGACCAATATCACGCCGACGGCTGTGGAATGGCTTGACGTCGAAACGACGTTCCTTCTGGCCATGTTGAAAGTGGTAATCCTGCAGATAGCACTCGCCGGCCTTATCGCAAATCGGACAATCGATGGGATGGTCCATCAGGAGGTACTCCTCCACCATCGCTCGTGATTGCCTGACCTTGTCACTATTGGTCACAAACACTGTCCCATCTTTGGCCGGCGTTTGGCAAGCAGGGGCCAGCCGGGGCATCATCGAGATCTCCCCGGTTTCCGGATCCTTCCGGCCGACTTCAACCAAACACATCCGGCAACTGGCGACCACGCTGAGCCCAGGGTGCCAGCAATAATGGGGGACATCGACGTCGATGCGAGCGGCGGCCTGAATCCCGTTGAGTCGCTCGTCGTCGCCGATTTCAACTTCTTGGCCGTTGATCAGAACGGTGGCCATGGGTGTTGGCAGTTCCCTTACAGGACAGAAATGAGGAATCCACTGGACAAAGTTCGTCAACGAGGTGCCGACTGCCTTGTGGGAAGATCTCGCCGAGAGTCTCGCAAAAGAGTCTCAGCGGAACCGTCCCTCGGCCCAGTGGGGTTTGCCGAATGACCCCATCTAAGGGGGTCGCTTAACGAAAACCGAAGCTTTCCTTGGCCTGGAGAGGCTATCTCTTGCTCCTCAACTCGCATGCCTAAGGAGAGACATGCTCAGCAAGCAGTCACTGAACAAGTTCAACTTGCAACGACACATATGGACAAACCGCTTCGTCGGGCGATGACTCAATGGCCACTGACAGCGATTGCCGGGACGGCCTCTTCGACCATATAGCCGGTCGGATTGGATTGCTTGATGTAGTCTTCGAATTCGTCGCGGAACTTGTTGATTGCGTTTTTGATGGGCCAGGCCGCCCCATCGGCAAGACCGCAGATGGTCGTGCCCGGGGTGATGCCGATCGTGTTGCCCACCTCCAACAGCAGGTCCAGATCTTTCAACCTCCCTTGACCTGCGCGAATTCGATTGAGGACTCGCAGGCTCCAGGTGGTCCCTTCGCGGCAGGGTGTGCACTGACCACAACTTTCGTGGGCAAAGAACCGGCAGGAGTTGTGCAGGAAATCGATCATGCTGGTGGTTTCATCCATCACCACCACAGCAGCGGTTCCCAGCCCCAGGCAACCGATGCGTTGCAGCGAGCTGAAATCCAGCGGGGTGTCCAACTCGCTTTCGGTCATCAAGCCCATGCTGATGCCGCCGGGAATGACGGCTTTGGCTTTTCGGCCTTTCCACACGCCACCGCCATAGCCATCAATCAACTCACGAGCGGTGATTCCCAGGGGAGCTTCGTAACATCCGGGCCTCTCGACATGGCCGCTGAGGCAGTACAGCTTAGGACCGTAACTTCCGGCATCTCTGGGGTTGTTTGGATCAGCAGGGACGCCGATGGACTTCCACCAGTCAACGCCACGTTGGCAGATGCGGGTCACACACGCCAGCGTTTCAATGTTGTTGACGACGGTGGGCTTCTGGAAGACACCAGAGACCGCTGGGAAGGGAGGCTTGATCCGAGGCCAGGCACGTTTGCCCTCCAAGCTCTCAATCAAACCTGTCTCCTCACCGCAGATGTACGCCGCTGCACCAACATGAATGTAGCAATTCAAAGAGAAATCCCGCCCAAGGATGTTCTCTCCCAGATAACCAGCGGCGTAAGCCTCATCAATGGCCTGCTGGAGCCGCTGCCGGCTTTGCGGATACTCCACGCGAAGATAAATGTAAGCCGTGGTCGCACGCGTGGCATAACAGCTCAGAATAATCCCCTCCAGCACTTGGTGCGGATCTTCTTCCATCAACACGCGATTGTTAAAGGTGCCCGGCTCACTTTCGTCGGCATTGACACACATGTAGATCGGGCCGGGGTGATCTTTGGGCAAGAACCCCCATTTGACACCAGCTGGGAATCCGGCTCCCCCGCGGCCCCGCAGCTTACTCTCCTTGATCATCTCGGCCAAGTCAGCAGAACTCTTCTCGGCCAAAACACGACGAAGGGCCTGATACCCCCCATGGGCCTCGTAGACTTCGAGGGTATGGCTGTTTTCTCTGCCAATATCCGCCAGCAAAACCGGCTCAAAATCTGCCACAGTGATTGTACCTGTAGTTTTCCAAAGTGTTGAGCGTGTGCCTGCCTAAGAAAGCATCCGTTGTCTGGGAGGTTGCCACATGCAAGTCAAAACCTTATGGGCCTCCGCTTACTGACCTTCGGAGAAGTTTCCGACCCAGGGCGACCGTCTGCCCTTGTTTGTGATGACCTCAAGGAGGCAGCCTGAGGCACCACCGGAAGCCGGGATTGCCGAACGAAACGCCCTGCTTCGTCGAAGACTTTTCAGGGAATCAGTAGGTTCCGATCCATGGCGACCATCTGTCTTCTTGATCTCGTGTGAAGTGAGGCAGCCAGTGGCCTCACGACTCTGGTGGTCGACGGGTTTTCAGAGAATCAGTAGCTCGTGGATCACCCGGACGTCTCCCTACCGATCAGCAACGGAGGCCCGGGCTGTGGCTTTCTGAGGATGATCGCTACCTGGGTGAGGACTTGCTCAGCTGCCGTTGTCTTGACTGTTGTCTGCTTGACTGGTCTTTGGCTGGTTGTTGGTCACCGTCGCCAGGAACTCATCTGCTTTGGCCTGATCGAGGTTCTTCCAGAGCTGATCGTTTGCGAGAATGCAGGGAGCGTAATCGCAAGCTCCCAGGCACTCAGCCTCCTCGATGGTGATTTGTCCGTCGCTTGTCGTCTCCCCAGGTGCGATACCGAGCTTGGAGCACAGATGGTCTCGGATCTTCTCGGCATCACGCAAAGCACAGCTGACGCTTCGACAAACCCAGGCTCGAACTTGCCCGTGAGGCTGGTCTTGCCGGAAGTAACCATAGAAGGTGAGCGTATCCTGAACGTCAGCGGGCGTCAGTTCAAGTAGCTCAGCGATCTCAATGACTGCTTGCGACGGCACATGTTTGAGCGCATCGTTGACAACGTGCAGCGCCGGTAATGTCACGGCCTGTTTGGTGGGGTATCGCGGGAAGTAGCTCCGAATCTGCTCAACCATCTCATCGGTGAGAATCCGTTGCGTCTGCGAAGTCATGTCGCCGGTGGCCATAGGTCCAATGATGTTGAGGATGATTCGTTGGCGAGATTCCGAAACACAGACTTCCTCGACCGGGAGCAGCCTCCGCAGATATCCTTTTGCAACGAGGCTCTGTCTCAAAACGCCAATCTGGCTTCAGGTGGCTGGGCTTTGGACAGTTAGGCTTTGGGCAGTTAGGCTTTGGACAGTTAGGCTTTGGGACAGCTGGATCGAGCCGCTGGCGGCATTCGGCTGCATCGACAAATCTTCTGGATTTGCCTGCTTCGCCCTCCTTGCCAGCAGCTCGCCGATCGCCTCTCTGGCCGACCAGCGGGTTTTCAGACAGAGCGTAATACGACAGCGCCAGGTCCGGTTTCCTATCCAAGATGTGGTAGTCCCAAAATAACGTCACCACAACATATCGTGGCATCAGGGTCGACGTCGCGTTGTCGTGCTAATGCCTTGTTTCCTTGGATTTTGGCAGTCGGTTCGACGTGAATCTCCCAATCAAACGAAAACCCAACTGCCAAATCCGAAGAAAATGGACCACTAGGACCGAGTTGCCCAACCCGAGCAGACCGCGGCGGAAACCGCTGGAAGGCTCTCGGGCGACAGCTCAAGTCTCTCCCGGCAACAACTCACTTTGTCTCTGCGGGCAGCCAGCCACCAAGGCCTGTCTCAAAGACAAGAGCCTGACGATCATGAGCGAGCCTTGCCCGACATCTCTACCGGTCTAACTCGGCAGCGATGATGTTCAGGCTGCCCAGAACGGCAACAACATCGCTGATGGTATGGCCGCGAATCAAATGCGGAAACAAGGCGAAGTGGATGAATGACGGTGGCCGGCAACGAGCCCGATAGGCAACATCGGTCCCATCTCCAACCAGGTAGAAACCCAATTCGCCGTTGGGGGACTCGATAGCCCCGTAGCTCTCCTCGTGGGGAACTGTAAATCCACGATTGGACATGGTCAGCTCGAAGTGACTGATCAGTCCTTCGATGGTCTGATAGACCTGATTCTTGTTCGGCAGAGCAGCCCGGTTTCCGATATCGACGTTGACGGGGCCAGCGGGGAGATTTTCAATCGCCTGCTCGACGATCTTCAAGCTCTCCTTCATCTCGGCGTTGCGAACCAAAAATCGGGTATAGCAATCGCCTCCCCGAGCACAACAGACCTGGAAGTCAAAATCCCCATAGGCCAGATAAGGCTCGTCTTTGCGGAGGTCACGAGTCACCCCACTGGCCCGTGCAACAGGCCCTGTACAACTCCGATTGATCGCCTCTTCTTGGGTGAGCACCCCGATCCCTTTGGTCCGTTCGACAAAAATCCGGTTGCGGACTAAGAGGGTTTCAAAGTCTTCCAGAGCTTTCGGGAAGGTCTTGATGAAATCGCGGATCTGTTGAACGGTGACCGGCTGCATGTCATGCATCAAACCGCCGGTACGCGTGTAGCTGCTGGTAAATCGAGCTCCAGAGACGCTTTCGAAGATGTCGTTGAGCTTCTCCCGCTCGTTGAAGGCATAGAGGAACCCGGTAAACGCACCAGTGTCCAACGCACAAGCCCCGTTGCAGAGCAGGTGGTCACTGATGCGGGCCAGCTCGGTCATGATGACGCGGATATACTGCGCTCGCGGCGGAACATCGATGTCCATCAGCCGCTCAACAGCATGATGCCAAGCAACATTGTTCGCCAACGGCGAGATGTAGTTCATCCGGTCGGTCACAGTCACATACTGGTTGTAATCCAGTGACTCGCCGATCTTCTCAAAGCCCGAATGCAGAAATCCGATGTCCGGAGTGGCATCGACAACACGCTCGCCCTCCAATTTGAGAACAAGCCGCAACGTTGTATGAGTTGCCGGATGTTGTGGACCGAAATTCATCGTCCACAAATAATCTTGCTGTTGGGCTTCCGGTGGGGCGGCCAGCGGTTCCAAGGGAGTCAATGGCATGGTGAATTCAGCAAGCGGTCAGGTCAGAAGCGCAACAGATTTGCGGTGAGATGGTCCGCAATCATATTTCGGACAGCCGTCCGTTCAGCAGTGAGGTGATCAACAGCCTCGAGCTAGGGCAACACACCAGGACGATCGATCGTTTGCCGGACAGCGTTTAGCTTTGCTCCCGGGTGATCACCGGAAAATTATGCCGCTCTCCCAATCCCTGGAGAGGATAGTCTTTGCGGAGAGGATGAGCGTTGAACTCTGGCGGCAGGACGATTCTTCGCAAATCAGGATGTCCATCGAAGACGATGCCAAAAAGATCGTAGACCTCTCTTTCTAACCAGTTGGCCCCCTCCCAAAGAGAGACGGCCGACGGGACGCCCCAACTGGCATGATCGTCTTCGGGTTCATCAACAAAAACCCGCAGGGTGACGCGTTCATTGCTGTCGGTGTTGCTCAGCAAATACACCAAACCAAACCGAGCAGGCCGGTCTTCGCGATAGTGGAGATAGTCAACACAAGAGATGTCCACCAACAGATCAAAATGCCTCTGCTGATACAAACCTCTCAAAGTCTCGAACAAATGCTCCTTGGGCACAGCAACACGAGTTTGACCGCGAAATTCAGAGACTTCGGGATCCCCAAGCCGCCCGCGAAGGAACTCAACAGTTTGAGTTGTGCTGGTCATTGCCTCAATCCTCAGAAAGCCGATTCCCCAGGCAAGGCCCGATCAATCCTTGTTCATTCATTTGACTTGAAAGGCCGCTGCAGTGGTTAGCCCTGCAGATGCGGTGCAAACACCGGTGCTGGGTGATTCATGACCGGCAGTTGCTTGAGGGGCCGCTGGCGGCCCTGTCGGCTCTCGACCTGAAATTCTTGGCCGGTGATCGTTCCCTGACCTTGGATCTTGTCCTGCAGGTCAATGATCCCCTGAATGAGCTGCTCCGGACGAGGCGGGCAACCGGGAAGGTACATATCCACGGGGATGAAACGGTCGATCCCTTGGACGACCGAATAGGTGTCAAACACACCTCCGGTAGACGCACAAGCCCCCATCGAGATGCACCATTTCGGCTCGGGCATCTGCAACCAAATTCGTTGCAAGACCGGCAGCATCTTCATGACCACTCGACCGGCAACGATCATCAGGTCACACTGACGCGGGCTGAATCGGAAGACCTCCGCTCCGAATCGAGCCATGTCATGCTTGCTGGCCCCGGTGGCCATCAGCTCGATGCCACAGCAAGCGGTGGCAAAAGGCATTGGCCAGAGGCTATTCTTGCGACACCAATTGGCAAGAGCGTCTAGCTTACCGACGACCACGTTCTCAGGAAGATCTACCGCCATCGATACACCCCTTTCCGCCAGTCGTAGAGCCACCCCGCCGCCAGCAGAGCAAAAAAGAACATCGCTCCACCAAAAACCAAGGCTCGCGTGAAACCAACCTCGCCATCGGCCGCTTGGGATTGCTCAACAAGTTTGTCAATCCCCTCCGGGTGGTTCATGGCCACCGCCCAGGGATAAAGAAACAAAATTTCGACGTCAAAGATCAAAAAGGCGATCGCAACTAAATGAAAGCGGATGTCAAACCGCCGCTGGGTGTCGTGAAACGGGTCCATGCCGCTTTCGTACGGCATATCCTTCGCACCGCTGCGTCTCCTCGGTGCAAAAAGACCTCCGGTGGTCAGCATCGCCACAGCAAGAAGCACTGCGATGACCAAAAACAACAGCACCTGCCATCCCGCTGTCGCATCGTCCACAGGACTGATCCCTCTATTGAAGAAGCCGCCGATCTTGAGCAGGCCTCAGGCCAGCAAATTGCTGGGCTTCACTGATCTTTGTGAAGACTTTCACAAAGTCTTCTGTGATGGGAGCCTTTAGCAAGTCCATCACACTCTAGACACTGGAATTGGGAACGCAAGACGGCGGGGACATCTTTGCCGCAGGAAATCTTTGACCAGCAGATCTCGATGGGCAGCTGAGCTGGGACCGGCTATCTCTGGGGAGCCCTCCCGGCCCTCGAGAGAAAGGAACTGGCAGCCTCGCAAGCAATCTGCCGATGACCTTTGATGGCAGGTTGGAGGCGTCTGCACCATCTCTGACGCCTGTTCAGAATGGAGATCGCCTTTTCCGCTTGGTGGTCTGGGGATTGGCTCTTGGCATCTGCTTTTTGGCTGTTTTTGCTTGGCAGATTTCGGAAGGCTCAGTTTCTCCGTCTTGCCAAATCCCCTGCTGCAATGTGGTGCTGAAGACCGGGCGACGCCGGAACTTGGATCAGCCAGATGCTTTGCCGGCAGCGGCGATCAAGACAAACCGTTACTCAAGACAAACCGGTGCTCAAATCGAACCGGTGCTGAAGAAAAGTGGACCCGGCGGAGACGAGTTCTCGCAGCGGATTTTGAGACGCTTTCAAAGGATTCTTCGGTGAACTGATCTAGACAGTCTGGCAATCCACCTAAGATAGTCCCGCCTGCCCGTCGCTCTGGGTTGTACCAACCGAACAGGGAGGTCACGCGAATGATCAGTCAGATCGGTCCCTTGATGCCGCCAACAGGCTGGGTCTTTGCTTGTGTGCTGTTGGTCTCCGCTCCAATCAACGCCTCGGCGGGCGGTTGGTTTCAGAGACCGTCTTGGATGGCCTCATCGCCTTCAAGCTCCGAGGCAGAATCCACCTCCTGGGGAACGTGGCAACGCTCATGGCCCTCGCTCGACTGGCCGGTGGTAGGTTGGGACTCGCTGAGTTGGCCTTCTTGGGGGCCAAGTGAAGCAGGTCGAGACACAACCTCAACTCCAGGAGGATGGCTTCGGCCAGGTGGAAGCTGGGGATCGAACTTGCCAACGCTTCCAGCTCACTCACTCCCAACTTGGGAGGGGCTGCGGCCCAAGAATTGGGTTCCTCAGCCCATGCAACGCTTCGGGGCTCAGACAAGGCAAAACGTCGGCTGGGCGTTTTCCAAACTGCAATTTTGGAAACCCGCAGATCGCTCGGAACGGCTCACCGGCTACAACCGAGAACCCTGGCGCGAACGTGAACAACGCCAACGCAACTCGGCAAGTTGGTGGCCCAACTGGTTTGGGCAGCAAGAACCACCCCCTCGGGCCCCTCATGAATGGCTCGGACAACCACGTCCGAAGTGGTAACAACAGTGTCCCCGCTTAAAGTTTCTGCCAGCGAAACCTTTCTAACAGGGGTGACTTGTTACCAACTGCCAGCCATCTCCGAAGAAAGAGAGTCCCCTGAGTTGGCACGATGAGGGCTGCTCAAGCAGACACTTTGCTCTGGAGATCGGCACTGGGTGCTGAGAGAAGTCTGCCCCGACTCGACTTTCTGTGCCGAATAGACATCTGTGCCGAATAGATTTCTGATTCTGAATAGACCTGCGATTCCGAAGTGAGCTTCTGCTCCGACATCGACCTCGGGAGGCAACCATGCTGGCCGTCCAGAGAACTGCAGCCTGTCAGCCCAAAAACGCTGCTGTGGCGGCCTTGACTGATCCAACACGAGCTCCTCGAAGGAAAGTTCAAGCAGGACCCCAGCAACTTGGTGCTGCCCGAGACCATCGCCGCCACGGCCCGTCAGCACCGGCGAGGTCCGTCTCCCTCCGGTTTGGGTTGGTTTGGCTGGGGTTGCTTGTTTTGATGGTCGGATGTCAGACCAACAAAAGCTCATCCTGGGGACTCTCCTCCTTATTTTCCCGCGAACCCAAACTCAAGCCCTACGACAAAGCCCCCGCCGGAGACATCCCGTTGGCCCAGGATGCTGGCCTAGCCCATCGGCCCATTCGCCGGTGATCACCAATTCCAAACCGGTTGATCATTGTCTCATTTAGGCCTTGCCCCGGGGACCTCTAGTCCTTGCCAAGTATTCTTTATTTTTTACTTGGTCTTTTTCGGAGGGACATCTATGGTCAAGGTGCGTTTTTGATCTGGCTTCTCCTTAGGGGGGAAGCCCTCGGCAACGGGTTGCCATTGTGTAGAGCAGGCCAACACTATTGCTGGCTGTGTCCAACGAACTCACTCGTCCACGCTCTGCCAGTTGGAAGCTCTGCCAGTTGGAAGCTCTGGCAGTTGGAAGCTCTGGCAGTTGGAAGCTCTGGCAGTTGGAAGCTTTGCCTGTTGGAAACCCTGGCGGACGATCTCGGCTCAAGAGACAAGGGCCCAAGAGACACAGGCAACCAGGCACCAAGGAACAGCTGTTGGAGAACACGGCCTCAAGAATCAGCCTCACTCGACTGTCCCGGATTGTGGTCGAGGTCCCACCTGGATGACCTTGAGAGAAGAGCAACATCGGGGACTGTCCAACTTCAGGAGACATCATGGCAGACTGGATCGAGGTGGGGACGCCAGCCCCAGATTTCACACTCACCGCCGACGACGGCCGTCAAGTCACCCTCTCTGCTTTCCAAGGCAAGCCAGTGGTGGTGTATTTTTACCCACGTGATGACACCCCCGGCTGCACCAAGGAGGCCTGTGCTTTTCGAGATCGGAAGGACCAACTCCAAGAGTTAGGAGCCACCGTGCTGGGGATCAGTGGTGACGACGTGACCAGCCATCAAAAATTTCGTGATAAGTACGACCTGAACTTTCCGCTGCTGGCTGACACGGACAACACGGTCGCCACGGCTTATGGGGCCTATCGCGAAAAGAACATGTATGGCAAGGTATCGCTGGGAATTCAACGCTCGACGTTTCTCATCGACGCGACCGGGCAAGTCGCCAAGGTTTGGAAACGGGTCAGTGTCGACGGGCACGATGAACAAGTCCTGCAAGCTCTTCAAGAGCTTTCCTCGTAGGACGTAGCCGGATTTGGAATCCTCTGACCTCTCGAGGTTCTCGTCCTCTTGTCTTTGCGGCAACCTCCGGCGATTGCGGGTGCACCACCTCTCTTCTCTCATGCTCACACGTCGTCGAGGCCAACGCTGAGCTTCAGGCAAAAATCCACCTGCGTCGAACGCTTGGCTGGAATCTGAAACCCGTGAGCTAGACACTGTGTATTGCCAGTGGTTTGATGGTTCCCCTCCGGCGGCTTCTCTGCCTGAGGCAAAGCCCCCAAGAGTGGATTCGCAGAGGGGACATCTTCACCGGTGTCTGCCCTGTCTGATGTCAGCACAGTGTGGGTTCAGCGGAGGCCTAGTGCCTTGTTTCCTAGGATTTTGGCAGTCGGTTGATTTTGGCAGTCGGTTG
>CAZYKP010000159.1:0-14674 GCA_964648025.1 uncultured Pirellulales bacterium
TCCTTGCACAGATCCCCGTTTGGAACAACTTCAGGGTGCGGAATGTGGGACTAGTCGAGGACTGGGAGGATAAGGATCAGACCATCTCGGAACTGTCTCAGCAACGAGTCAGACTGGGATTTGCAGAGCTTGAGCCCAGTGAAGAACTCCACAATCTGGATGATGTGATCCAGGGAGACACCGACCCAGGAGTGCAGAAAAGCCAACACCAAAAGGATGTCCAGTCCGAATTCGCTTCGGCTGGTTCGCAACCCCAGAGGCAAGGGCGGACTGACAGACTCAGGAAGGTCGCAGATCTGATAGCAGGCGTAGACCGCTTGGCCGCCAATCAGCCGCCAAGCAAACTGCTCGCGACTCAAGACACACCGACGGCGGGCAAGTCCTTTTGGATAGACCTGAATCTCCCGACCGATTTGGCTGCCTTTGGCGTCTTTGGGACGTCGGCCAGGTGGCTTCTTGCGTTAGGCTCGCTTCTGTTTTGGGGAGTTGGTTGTGGTGCTGGAGTCGCCCTGGAAAACCGGTGCTTTGGCAGCTTTGGATTCAACTTTGATTGTGGAGGAGTTGTTTGAGGCGCAGAACCTCAGCCTCCCACTGCGAAATCAGAGCAGCTTGCTGTTCAATCACCTGGTCGCGGGCAGCGAGTTCTCGGAGGTAATCCTGTTCGGTCATGCTGCGGATTCTACACGGACGCGGATCGCGCCAGGAGGCCTAGCCTGTTTCGATTGTACGGGGCGCCCCAGATTGGCCGCACGCTGAAAATGGACACCTACAAAACGTCCGACGTTTTCAAAACCTCCCAACCTCGTAGGGCGCCGGATCGATGTGAGGGGTTTCTCTGCAGAGCATCTCGGCAAGCAGTTTCCCGGTTGCGGGGGCCATACTAAGTCCCAACATGTTATGGCCGGTGGCGATCCAAACATTGGACCATCGGGGGCTTTGGTCGATAATCGGCTTTCCGTCATAGGTCATCGGTCGCCAGCCGTACCAGCGATCCTCAATAAAATCGCCATACGGCTCCCGCAGATAGCAGGAGGCACCCTCTTTGAGCAGATCCAACCGCTCTTGGCGGATCGAGGAATCATAACCGGCAAACTCCATGATCGAGCCCAGCCGATAGCCATTCTGCAGCGGCGTCACACCCACCCGATGCTCCGGTAAGAGCATGGGGATCTGCGGACAGAGAGCCGGACGAGTGGTCGTCAGCGAGTAACCCTTGCCTGGCTGAATGGGCAACTTCACACCCACAAGCTCGGCCAACTGAGGAGCCCAGGCACCGGCTGCCACCACCACCTGCGAGGCTTCGAGTTCCTGGCGATCTTCTCCTCCCACAAGAACCCGCAGCTTTTGCACTTTCTGTGCGTTACTAGCCAAACCTACGACCTTGCATTGCTCACAAAAGCGGACCCCTTTGGTTTCTAAATTTTTTCGCCATGAGGCCATTAACTGTTCGGGACGCAAGTGGGAATCATGAGGGTAGTACCAGGCACCGGCGAGTCCGGGCTTGAATGCCGGCTCGAACTCCAGCAGGGCCTCGCCGTCGTAGCGGACCGCTGGTTCATCAAAATGCTCTCGCAGCAGCTCATCGGTCTTCGCGTAGGCATCCCACGCCCGGGCGGACTGATAAACAAACAGCAGCCCGCGTGTTTGCCACTGACAGTCAAGATCCTCAGCGGCAATCAATTCTGGGTAGAGCTTGCTGGAGCTTTCCAGAAGGGCCTGGATACCCCCAGCGGCCTGCATCATATCGCGGTGGTTGCACCGCCGGGCGAATTGCAGCAGCCAGGACCAGAGTTCCCAATCCCAGCGGAGTTTGATGGAAAACGGGGCATTCCGCTGCAGCATCGCCCGGAGCCCCTCGGCCATGGCCCCCGGCTCAGTCAGAGGCAAAACATGACTGGGACAAACAAGCCCACAATTCCCTCCTGAGCATGCCCCTCCGATGGAGCCTTGATCCACCACCAACACAGAGCGACCACGATCAGCCAGAAAGGAAGCACAGGCGACCCCGATGACTCCGCCGCCGACAACAATAACAGGGGGTTCGCTCATACCAAACCAGGGGATGTTGAGAGAGGATCAGCGTGACACAGCCATGGTAACAGTTGGGTGAGGCTCTCCCAGATCGTGTGGCTCGAATCCGGACCAGTGGAGTCGGTTCCCAGCAGACTGACCCAGCAGATGCTTCCCGAAAGAAGGGTTGAGATCCTGCTTTCCGGCAGTGTCTGGAGACCGGGCGAGCTTGGCTGAAGTTTTTGGCATTCAGGGCCGATCGAAGAGGTAGAATCGTTGGCGTTGACCCAATTCGCGGGATCGGATACCGTGAATTGGATGAGGCGAGTTATCACGGCGCTGTGGCCAAGTGGCTAAGGCAGCGGATTGCAAATCCGCCATCGCGGGTTCGAATCCCGCCAGCGCCTCTTTCAAAAACCCTGTCCTGGTAATGGTTTACGCCAAATCCGGGTCAGGGTTTTGTCGTTGCTTCGGGCGACTGTTTCCCAAGGTGTTCTCAGAGGCAGTTGGAACCTCCACCCGCACCGCATTCCGACGGCTCTCCAGCGACATGGGGTTTTTCCCGGTTGCAGCCTGGACCGGAAGGTAGGTCGCCACACGAGGGCCCAACCTGGGCGTTTTCCGTGTCTGAGCCGAGAGAGGATCGGTCAACGCCCGCGAGGTTGCCCTTGGGAATGGACCTTGGGCCGATCATTGGGTTGAGTAGGGCCAGGAACCTCTGGCCGCAGCATCACGATCTTGACCTTGTCGATGAGTCGAACGAGTTGGCCATCGGATCGATGCTCCGTGCAAGCTGTGATGACCTTGATCAGCTCGCTATAGCCGAGCTGCGGATCCACCACGAACTCGCCAGCAAACCGTTGGTTTTTTTGCGTCTCCCTGGAATCATCAACAATTGCACGGATTTGGGACTGCAAGTTGGAGAGGGCCGTCTGTTGATTGTCTGTTGACGGCGAAACAACCTGACCGTTCAACCTCAACTCGCCAAGTCCACCGGCGGCATCTACCTTGACGGTGATTCGGAGGACGTGGAGCTTGTTGGCCTGTTCATCCTTCTCTTGTTTTGGATCCTGTTCTTGTTTTGGATCCCCTTTTCTGCTTTTGATCCGGCTCTTGGTTTTCATCCTTCTCAAGAGGAGCGTCACAGGGGTTCGCGGGCCGATCTGCAGCCGTCTGGCCGAACCCGATCCGTGGCAGTTGCCCTCTCAAGCCAAACAGCAGCAAAATGGAAAACAGGGCGATGATTTTCCAGTCACGGTTCTTCATCTGTGCCTCCTAAAAATTCTTGAGCGAACGACTGTCTCCAAAGAGCAGACTCGCCGAAAACAGCTTTCCTGTCATTTGGTGCGTCTTTTGGTTGCGAGTCAGTTCATCTCGTGGAGGGGGACGCAATGACCCGGCGCCAATCCCGTAAGATGTAGCGTCCCCGATCTTCCTCGAAATCGAGCTCCCACTCACGCTCATCGTAGTCAGGGAACTGGACATCCCCTTCGTAGTCTCCTTGGATCGTGCTTAGGAGCATTCGAGAAGCATAGGGGATGCCGAGTGCGTAGATGCTGCGCCCTCCAGCAATGAAAATGGTGCGATCGAGGCTGTTCGCCTTGCGAATCGCCTGGTCAACGCTTGCGCACACCTGGACACCCTCGATGGCAGGACGGCGGCTGATGACGAAGGTCTCTGCCTCAAAGTCTGCCCCGAAAATCTCGTAGGAAACTCGGCCGATGATCACTGTCTGATTCGTCACGCACCTGACGAAATGTTGGTACTCCTCCGGCACATGCCAAGGCATCCCCTCGCCACTCCCGATCGCCCGGCTTCGGGACATCGCGCCGATGATAATGATCTCTCGAGGTGAGAAGGGCCGCATGATCTACTTCCCCGAATCTGATTGGTCCTGGCGTTGCTGCGACGATCTGACTTGTTGCTCGATCACTGAAAGGAGAGACCGCTCCTTGTCGAGCGCATCTTGACCAACCTCCCAAATCATGATTCCAGCCAAATGACCAGTTATGGCCATGCTCACCTTCGAAGAAATTGTTGATCGACCGTTGAGGCAATACCATCGATGAGATCAATGGTCCTGTCCGTCTGGCGTTTTGAGATTAGGGCACGAGAACTGCGAGCCTCGCGGTTGTTGTTGCGGCCATAGAAAGGCACTCCCGAGGCGATCTTGTCCGCCGGGCAACCCCAATGAATGAGGCGATCGTCGCCAGGTATCGAGGTTGCCACATTGATTGAGTCCTCGCTCGTACGCAACTCGAAACGGAGGATTCTCTGACAGCTGGCCCACCATTGCAGGGGTTGCGGGAGAGTTGCATCAGACAGTTGCTGGTCACCCGCGAAAGTCTGCGAGAGCATTCCCAAAACTGCTTCAGTCCTGGAGCGAAGCTCAAAAGCCCAGTTGCTCCGGAGCCCGAAACCCACGAATGGGGCAAGTCTTAGAAAGTTTTATCCTCAAACGCTGTTCTTCCGGCTAATGCGGCTGGAAAGGGCATGGTATTTGGATATAGTAGTATCCTGATGACTAGCGCGAAAAGCGCCCCCCCCACAAATACCCTTCCTTTGGCGCTCGCCACCCATCTCGAGACAGGCCCCACGAATAAAAGAAGGCGGCGGACGCGTCGTACGTTCACCGGCTGATGGAAGTCGTTGGAAAAAGCACATCCGACATGGCCAGGTCATTCCAAGAGGATAGTTGTTTGATCAACATTTTGAAAACCACCGCCCTGCTGGTGCTCAGCAACGTCTGCCCAGTACTTGCTGTGGAAGTCGATGCCACACCAGTCAGCATGCAAGAGACCAGGGAACTGGGGCGAAAGAAATCGCGATTCTTGAAGGAGATCAAGAGAGATCATCAATCCAATCACCTGGTGCTCAAGGGGAATGTTGATCACTTTCAAAAATCAATCGCCCCCGTCTTGAGGAAGAGCTGCCTGGCTTGTCACGGTCCCGAGAGATCCGAGGGACGCCTGCGTGTCGACAGACTCAATCCAGACTTGCTCGCTGGAGCTGACGTCGAGCGCTGGCGGGAAATTTACAACGTCTTAAGTCATTCGGAGATGCCGCCCGAAGACGAACCGGATTATGCGTTGGCGGATGCGGACCGTGGCAACATTGTCGATTGGCTCAGCGGCGAGCTGAACAAGGCTTCGATTGTGCGACGCAACAGCAGGGGGCACTCGTCTTTCCGTCGCATGACGAAATACGAATACAACTACGCATTGCAAGATTTGCTAGGCTTGTCCTACTCGATGGCGAATCGTTTGCCGCCGGAAACTGCGTCTGAGGACGGATTCAAGAACAGTTCCGAAATGCTGCAGATGTCAGCCATGCAGTTCCAAACCTATCGGGAGATTGGCCTGCGAGCCCTCAGGCGAGCCACCGTCAGCGGCAAACGCCCCAGGGCGGTGACGTACATCATCTCCATGCGCGAAGAGCTACAAAAGGCGTCCTCCGGAAGAAGGGCGAAGACGTTTGACGTGAACGACAACAGCTACCGCAACAACAGAAATCGCCAACATTTATTGAATCGAGAGACCGGCAAGGCGATTCATTTCTCCAGTGGAAAGGCGATGCCCAAGGCCGATGCCGTCGCTGGTCAAACGCCCGCCGTTTCTCCTGTGGTTCTGCTGATTCCGAGGTCCAATGAGTTGAAGATGAACCTCGACCGATTTCTTCCTGATGATGGAATCATGCGAGTTCGTATTCGGGTTGGGCGAACGACGATGAAGGCCACCGAATATGCCAGCCTGCGTTTAGGTTTCAGTGCGCATACCAGCAACAACGCGAATTTCTCGGAGGTGATCAGCCAGCGAGACATTCCTGTGACCGCGTCGGTCGACAAGCCGCAATTCATTCATTTCGATATTCCCCTGAGTGACATTCAGCGAAATCCGTTTCGGAAACTTGAGCGAGCCTTTCCCCGACGGGATGAGTTTCTGCACATTCGCAACATTTCCAATGCCAACGGTCGTGACGAACCTCTCCAGCTTGCTGTCGATTACGTCGAAATCAGTGCTCCGTTCTATGAACAGTGGCCGCCGAAATCTCATACCGACATCTTTTTTGAGAGCGACAACAAGGGTGACGAGGACGCATACGCACGGGAGGTGCTCGCGAAATTCACACGCCGCGCCTGGCGTCGCCCCGTGGCGTCCGAGGAAGTGGATCAGTTGGTGGCGTTGTTGAACACCAACAGGCCGGAGTTCAGCAACTTCGAAGATGCCATGCTGGAAGTCTTAGCCACGGTTCTTGCAGCCCCGGAGTTTCTTTATCTGACTCAGCGAGTTCCCAACGGCCGTGACGAAACCCCTGCAACGCTGACTGACGTGGAGCTTGCCAGCCGCCTCTCGTTTTTTCTCTGGTGCAGTATTCCTGACGAGGAACTGCTGAGGACTGCTCAGCAAGGAAAACTCAAGGATATCGAGGTCTTGACGGCTCAAGTCAAACGCATGCTAGCAGACCCTCGTGCAAGACGATTCTCAGAGCATTTCGTCGGGCAATGGCTTGGCCTGGATGGTCTGAACGCCACGACTCACGTCACCGATGGATCGTTGAAGGAAGCCATGCACGAAGAGCCGATCGCCTTTTTCCAGGAGGTGTTGAATCGCAATGGAAGCGTCATGGACTTCATCCATTCCGATTACGTGATGGTCAATGAACGCCTGGCTGGGCACTATCGTATCCCCGGCGTCTACGGTCCTCACTTTCGCAAGGTTTTGGTGAATCCTCAAACGCAACGAGGCGGAATCTTAACCGGGGCTGGGGTCTTGGCGATGAACTCCGACGGCAAAGATTCGCATCCCCTCAAACGCGGCGTTTGGATGCTTGAGCGGGTTCTTCATGATCCGCCACCGCCACCACCCCCCAATGTTCCGGAAGTCGATTTGACGGATCCAGAGATTCTGAAAATGACTCTGAAGGAACGCATCGCGGACCACAGGAACAAGCCCGCTTGTGCATCATGTCATTCAAGGATTGATCCCTGGGGAATCACCTTTGAAAACTACGATGCTCTGGGAGCTTACCGAACTCATATCAAAAACAAGCCCGTCGATGCGAGTTCTGAGCTGTTCAACAAGCAGAAACTCGCAGGAATGGACGGCTTGAAACGATACTTACTGATGGACCGGCAAGATCAGTTTGCCCAAGCCATGGTTCACAAATTGACCGCTTATGCGTTGGGCCGACCTTTGTCTTTTGGCGATCACGCCCAACTTGACAGCATGACCGTGCAGTTCAGGCAACGTGGTGATCGCTTAGCCGATTTGGTCCAGTTGATCGTCAGCAGCGAGCTGTTTCACGCCAAGTAAAAATTGTCGCTACCATCGCCAACCGGTGGAGTTTCTCCTTTGAACGACCTTGACTGATTCCCTGAAAAGTCTTCGACGAAGCGGGCTTCCGTCCTGGGTCGAACACTTCTCCGAGGGTCAGTAGCTTCAACACCAATCGGGGCATACATCGTGACGACAAACAAAGTTTCCTTGGACCGTCGACGTTTTCTTTATGGTGCTGGCATCGCGCTGGCGTTGCCACAGTTGGAGTCATTAGCAGCGCTGGCCCCCAACTCCAAGGAGGCACCCAACTCCAAGGAGGCACCCAAGCGCTTCGTCAGCATTTACCATCCCGATGGGGTCGGATTGCCGCGAAAAGAGGATCCGGCATGGAAGGACTGGAGCTGGTTCCCCCGCGGTGGTGAGCGGGATTTTCAGCTGACCAAGGTCCTCGATGTGCTCGAGCCGTTGCGAAGCGAGATCACCATTTATTCCGGGCTCTCTCACCCTGCAGTTCGGCAAGTTCATGGGCACTCCAATGCTGACCAATACTTGACCGGCGCAGCCACAGGCGGTCACGGACCTTACAAAAACTCCATCTCGTTGGATCAGGTCATCGCGGCACACACCGGCGAGCTCACGCGACACTCTTCTTTGGTCATGTCAACCAACGGCGGGATCGGTGCCCCACGTGGTGCGCAAACTCAATCCTTCAATCGTGAAGGACGACCAATCCCGGCGATGAACAAACCAAAGCAAATCTTCGACATGCTTTTTGTCACCAGTGGCAAAGACGCTGCTGCAAAACTGGCCAGAAGCAAAAGTGCCCTGGATTACCTCATTGCCAGCACCCGGTCTTTGGGGCAGCAGCTCTCCAGAGGCGATCAGCAGATCCTGCAGCAATATCTTGATGCAGTTCGCGATACCGAACTCAAGTTGGCGAAAGCGCAAAAGTGGATTGATAC
Organism: uncultured Pirellulales bacterium; assembly: GCA_964648025.1. Taxonomy (GTDB): domain Bacteria; phylum Planctomycetota; class Planctomycetia; order Pirellulales; family Pb10988; genus CAZYKP01. The sequence continues at coordinate 8,249 of CAZYKP010000159.1, forward strand.
ACCCATCCCGAAGGTGGATTCGAGTCATCTGAACCTGGATGCCGACCCCAAAGAAGCTCGCCTCTACTTTGAAACCATGTACGAATTGATTTATCTCGCCTTTGTGAGTGATTCAACTCGCGTGGCGACATTCCAGTTGGGGCGAGAAAACGGCGAAGGCCCACACGACCTGTTGTCCAGGGCTGTCGGCCTGGGTGGTGCTCATGGCTTGACGCATGCCGTCAAGAAGCCAAACGGCTGGAAGAACCTCGGCACCTACAATCGCTATCAAGCCCAAGAGTTCGGTCGATTCGTGCAGAAACTCAAGGACACTCCCGAACCAACCGGCCATGGAACCATGCTCGAGAACACGTTCGCCATGCACGGCTCCGCTTCCAGCAGCTTCCATCTCTCGCGCAATTATCCAATCATCTCAGCCGGCGGGAGCAACCTCGGATTCACCAACGGTCGCTACCTCAAATTCGGCCAAGGTAATGAAGACAACCAGATTGGTGCTGGAATCGTAACCGACGCAGGTTGGCAAGGCAAAATCCAAGCAGAAGAACTGCCCCTTGCCCAGCTCTTCGTCGCGATCTTGCAACGATTTGGGATCGAGACGGATTCCTTCGCAGGATATCATGGGGCACTCGAAAGGGTCTAAGCGCGTGTGCCTGGTGCCGGCCTGACTCGTGGTGACAGGGTTGTCGCGGAAACGCTGCTCAGGCCGGGAAGTGGCCGCTGGAGGTGTTACCATGAGCCGCCCAAATCGAGCCGGCTGAGCGGAAAACCGTTGCTGCAAGTGCTACTGCTCTTGGGGACAATTCTTGCTCGTCCAAAACGTGAAAACGGCACAATAACCGGCGATTTCGCAGCTGTTCCACAAACCGGACAAGCCAAGATTTTCCCCAACCTCCTTAAGTGGATTGCAAATCCGCCATCGATGAGCCACTTGAACTGCCTGTGTGATGATGAGCTGATGGCTTTGCTGGTGAATGCCGAAAGGGACCAGTACCAGAAAGCGCATGCGGTTCTGGACCATTGTCATTGAGACTCAGGTTACGCTTGAGGGGGCGAGCACTTCGAGATTGGCCAGGCGACTGCAGACTCAAGAGACGAGCTCACGGGTCCGTAGACCGACGAGCTTTCCATTGGGTGATCGCTTTTTGCCGAAGCTCTTCGGAGCTGAAGCCCAAGTCTCGGTAGGCTGTGTCTAGGAATTTCGGATTCTCGTAGAGGGGGTACAGAAACCCGTATTCGCCCAGATCTTGTCCGCTCAGATGTACCATCGCTGCTAAGGCAACGTCTCCCAGTTGGGTCTTGATCGACGCTGACTTGGAACCGTCGGCTAAACGAGATCCATCAGTCTTTCTAGAGCCGAACCCCCAAATATCGGATCTGTCTCCCAGCAGATTTCTGAGCTGCTCGATGTGCTCCTTTGTTCCGTGCTTGCCGACCAGATACACAGCTCGTGCTTTGAACCGACGCCTCGTCGAAGACCTCCCCCCCGAGGGGGCAATTTGCACCGTCTTCAAGGCCAAGGGAAGCACTTCCTTCAAATCGATGGAATCCGCCACTCTGATCAGCTGATAGGCTTCAGGGTAGGCCTCTCCCCAGGGACCTCTGAGAACTCTGTCGACGGACTTGACGAAGGCGGGACGAAGCGTGTCTCTGAGTTCCTTCTCCAGTCCGAATTGAGCGGCGTACCACTGGGCCATGCCAATTTTCTGATAATCCCACTCTGGCCCCTCCAACTTCGGAAATTGCTCCAATACCCTCGATTTGAACGTCTTCTCGATCACTGAGAACTGGTCGACCCGGCTGGCGAGCGAGTAGATGTCCTTGAGCGCTCTGAGATCCCAACAATCGCGTACGACCTTCATCTGCTGAAGCGTCAGGACCGCAACCGGCCGGAGACTCTCGATTCTTTGTTGAGCGTTCTGAAGTTGGTAGGCCTCGGAGCTGAGCTTGTTACTCCGGCTACGCAAATCCTGGAGGGCGTCAGCTTGGCTCACCTCCGCGAGTTTCATGAACACGGGGTCAAATCTGTAGAGCTCGGCGTACAGGGCTCGTGCTTCATCGTCACTGCCGACAACCTTCTGAAAACTGCTCCAACCGTCAAAGCCCTTCTCTCCGGGTTGAAGTCCACGACTGACAAACCGAGCAAGCCGTAGCTCCTCTTCTGCTTTGAGAATCCGATCGAACAGTCGTCGGCACCTTGCTCGGACTTCAGCATCACCGGATTTCAGCCCTTGCTCCACAGCCTGCCGAGCACCTATGCCCATGCTTTGAAGTTGCTCGAAGGCCCGCTCCCGTGCCTGAAAAGAATCTGATCCCAGCTGCCCGACCAGTTCTTCGGCCGAGTCGCCAGCCTGTGCGGGCTCAACCTGCGCAAGCTCTACTGCACAGAAGCCAGTGAGTGTCACAAGCGACGAGAGTGCTAGACGGTGAAGTCTTGAGATCATCCGATGTCCCCAGAAATAAGAGGATTTTCAAAGCCGCCTTGCGACGGACTGGGTGGGTTGGTCCCGCCACGAAAACGATGCTGAATCCCCCTTCGCCAATTTGTTGAGGAAGTTTGGAGGGACCGATTTGTGCTCCAAGCTTTTCTGTGATGGGGTATTCGGTGAAGGCCTGGTCGAGTGTGGGAGGTGAGGCGATTGCGGGGATGTCCAGGAGGCTTTCCTCGCCCATGTGTGCTTCAAGCAGGAATTCCACACGTTTGCGGATTTCCGAATGTTCGCCGCATACCTCGTCCAAGTAACTCGACCACTGTTCCGGAGAGTATGGCTCAATCGCTACTGTGAAGATTTTCCGAGCTTCTGCCGTGGCCGAACTTATGAGACAACCCTCACCAAGTGCTTCTGTCTGATGGGCAATTCGACATTCCGCCGGCATTCGTTGCACCGAGGGACCCGAATTCCAAAAAAACTTCTGCTACACATCGGACTGGTCGCTCGCCCGGCTCTCCTCTCGAATCCAGGCGCGTGCGTAAGTCCAATGCCGATGGGCGGTTGTGCGATGGATTCCCGACGCCTCGGCCACTCATTCCGGCACAATATCGCAACTTGACCACCTCGGCGGCAGTCTCATCTTCTTCCGCGAGTCGGGCCAGAGAGTCGTCAACGGCGAGAATCTGCTCGGGGGTGGTCGTCGAGCCCCCAAGCCGTCGTCGAGGTCAACACGTTTCCTGTCACCGCCCCGTTTGTCACGGCCTTTCGCTCTCGCCTTTTCAACCAGGATCCGCCGCATCGCTTCTGCGGCAGCAGAGTAGAAGTGTCGGCCGCTATCCCAATGCTGAGCCTTCTGCACATCCACCAGTCGGAGGGAAGCGTCATGGACCAGGGCTGTGGCCTGCAGTATCCGTTCAGGCTTTTTCCTTGGCCAACTTCGCCCCAGCCAATCGGCGAACCTCGTCGTCCACAAGCGGCAAAAACTGCTCGGCGGCGCTCGGATCACCATTCTCAATTCGCGAGAGGATCTGCGTCACGTCGCTCATGGTCCGGATTTTCGTCGATGCGTGGCATGACCCCAGGTGGACGCTCGCCGCTTTCGCCCCTTTGTCAACCTTACCTGGCGATCAGCAAGAATGACGAATGAGCGATACGTGCCTCGGCTTGCGGCCGTGCGGCAGGCAGGTCGGGTGGAGTTGCCAAGTCCAGAGGTTGTCTTCACTGCCGACAACGCAAGGTCACGTTGTGGAATCGCGAGGGCGTTGCGACGCCTTCGGCGTGGCCGTTGAATCTTGATTCCCGCCTTGACTGCTCAAGCACACGCCTGCCCAATCGTCGGTGATTGGACCGAAGCTGCGAACTGAGCAAATCGAGATGCGAGCCTCTTGGGCATCGGTTCGAAGGACGTCCGTCTTGCCGGCTCAGCGACGCGGACGGTGTCTTGGGGCCAGTTGAGGATTGAATTGGGGGTCGTCGCCGTAACGCAATTTAATGGCAGGCCCAGCCCCCGCGCAATGCAAACGGTTTGCTCCGAGATTCACCAAACTCTTGAGCATAAGCTGCCGGAGATCGCATTGCCCCTCTTCGGAGCTAGTTCTCTTGAGGAAAAATCTTGCTCGTCCAAGACTCGGGGACCGGCGGAATGATGACTGAACGGGCCGCCTTGCCACACAACCGGACGAGCCAAGATTTTCCTCAACCTCAGTAGTGCATCTTCAACATAAGCCATGAAACCGACAATCGAACGTCCCAGAGTAGTCATGGCGTTATGAAGGAGTTGGGCTGGGTTGGGCGTTACTTGGCGGATTCGATTCTGCGAACGCGAATGGATCGAAATGAAACCTGGCGTACTTTCCCCGGCGACTTCTTGACACCGTGGACCTGCAGTGCGATCACGCCCGAAGGATACTTTGCGTAGGCTTCGTCATCGGTGACATCCGCAACTTGTTTGCCATTGACCCAGGTCTGAATTCGGGGGCCAACGGCCAACACACGCAGCTTGTTCCATTCCCCGTTGACCATTAGTTTGTTGCGGGTCAGGTCTTCTTTGGGCGTGATCCAGGCACCATTTCCTTGGTTAAAGATGTGTCCGGAACGCCCAGGAGATTTCCCAATATCGACCTGGGGGCCATGGATCGATTTCCTTGATTGGCCTTTTGGGTTCTGACGAGTCAAATTGGTGCGGATTTGAACGCCTGAGTTCAGGTCGGTATCGTGAAGCTTGACCTCCAGTTTGAGTTCGAAATCACCATACGTTTCGACCGTGTGCAGAAACTGAGTCTGGCTGGAACTTGAGCCAACGATCACTCCATCATCAAGGGCAAACTGCGTGTTGCCGCGGGACGGTTTCCAGCCGTCGAGGCTTTTACCGTCGAACAGGTTGACCCAATCCGTGGCGAGGGCGGAGCCACACCAAAACAAGATCGCAACGACCGCGATTGTTGAGAAATACCGCTGCGTTTTCGCTGGATTGCTGATACTCTGAAAAGTCTTCAACCAAGCGGGGCGTTTCGTCCGGCAATCTGGGCTTCCGTTGGCCGCCCTGGGTCGAAGACTGTTCGGAGGCTCAATCGATCGACAGAGTACATCGGAGGACATTTGAGCTCCTGTGGCTAAACATAGGGAAGTGAGAATTCGGGACGTCGTTCTTTGGTCAGCAATGCATTGGCGGCGTCATCACCGATGATTTGCTCTTTGGTGGCGTCCCAGTTGATCGTGCGGCCGGTGATGCGACAGATGTTGATTAGGTGCGCCACGCTGGTGACCAGATGGCCGACTTCCACCGGAGCATTGGGTTCGTCACGAGTTTGAATGCAATCCAGCCAGTTGCCGACGTGCGATTCGGTTTCTGACGCGGTAAACGGAGCGAGCAAATTCTTCGGGTTGCACGCGAACCGCCCGCGGTTGATTTCAATCTTGCCACGCTGGCCGATAAAGATTCCGCCGAACGCGGGACCGGCGGTGCTTTCCAGCCGAATGACGGTCCCATCCGGGTAATACACTCTGACACCGCGATCCCAATAGTTTTCCGAATCGGTCGTGGGTTCGATACGCTTCGGAGCGACAGCATCCCAGCCCATCGCCAGATGAACCATGTCCAACGCGTGGGCGCCGCGGTCACAGATGGTACCTCCGGTAAACGGATCATAGCGCCGCCATCTTCGATGCAGATTTTCGTGATAAGCCAGTTCGCGGGCCTGATCGCAGAATCGGTTCCAATCCATACCTTCGGGGATCGGCTGCTGGGGCAGCTTTCCGACCGGACGAGACGACGTCATCTTTTTGACGAGGATCGTGTTGACGTTCCCCAGTCCACCGTCGCGGACGAACTCGCACGCATATTGATTGATCGGCGTGCTGCGTTGTTGCGTGCCGACCTGCAGCACACGCTTATGTTTTCGCACGGCTTTGACCAGTGCACGGCCTTCGGGAATGCTGAAGCTGAGCGGCTTTTCCGCGTAAACATCGAGGCCTTTGGCACAGGCGATGATTGCCGCCCGCACACGCACGTGATCCGGCGTCGCGATCATGACCGCGTCGAGATCTTCCTGCTCCAACATCTGCTCGTAGTTCTGATAGCGTTTCCAGGCGTCACCGGCCTGGGGATCTTTTTTGTTATCAGCCGCGAGGACATCGATCTGCGGCAGGTAGCAATCGCAGACGGCGACCAGTTTGGCTCGATGGGATTCGCGAGACAACGCACGTGTCAGCCATCTGGCTCGCGTGCCCGCGCCGATCAATCCGACCCGCAGCCTGTCGTTTGCCAATGTGAGCGTTGCGGCAGAAGTCGTTGACCGCCACAGTCCGGACGAAGCCAGGGCCGTGGTCGCGCCGATCGATTTCAACACAGTTCGACGTGAAGAATGGCTTCGAGGTGAAGTGATCATGGGTGTGCTTGTTTGTTCGAGAATGAGTTTGATGAGTCACTCAAACTGAGCGGGTCTTATTGATTCCCTGAAAAGTCTCCGACGAAGTGGGCACCTCTCGTCCGGCAATC
>CAZYKP010000160.1:0-14638 GCA_964648025.1 uncultured Pirellulales bacterium
TCGCTCCTTTTCCAGACCGCCCCTGCTCTACCTCCAAAACTGCAAAACTCGAACTGAGAAGCCCCCCGAGAAAGTCTGTGCGAAACTACCAGCCCAGGTCCTGCTGACCGAACGCGGACTGATGCCTCAAGACCTCGATGGGCTGATGAGGCTGGCCAAACTCTATGTCGTAGGCGGACTGCTACCTCGGGGCACCAAGCCTGCCGAAGCGATCGTCGCGATGGAACTCGGGATTTCCCTGGGACTGACTCCTGCACAATCCCTTCAGTCCATTGCCGTCATCAACGCGCGTCTGACCCTCTGGGGTGATGGAATGCTGGCGGTGGTGTTGGCCTCGGATGTCTGCGAAGGCGTGGAGGAAACCTACGACCCAGAGACACAAACAGCCACCTGCACTGCCCGACGACGAGGCCGCCCTCCGGTCACTCGATCGTTCTCCGCGGAAGACGCCCGGCGTGCCAAACTGTGGAACCGCCCGACCTACCAGCAGTATCCGCAGCGGATGCTCGCCGCTGGTGCTCGGTCCTGGGCACTGCGAGATCAATTCGCCGACTGCCTGCGGGGCCTCGTCGCTCGGGAAGAGCTTGACGATGTGCAGGATGCCGAGGTCATCCAGACGCAACCACTGTGGGCCGAGCCCGGTCGGCAAGAACCGTTGCAGTTGCCATCGGAGGATGACCCCGGCCAGTTTCGGCAGTCCGTCGATGGTCCTGCTTCTGCCGATCTGCTCAAGCAAATCAAAAAAACCCTTCGGCAGCTGCAAGTTGCACCGGAGAAAGCCGCTGCCTTGGTCAAGAGTGCTGGAGCCGAGCGATTGGCGGAGTTGACTCACGACCAGGCAAAAAGGTTCCTGACACGCTTAGAAGGCAAACTCAGCGAGCGACAGATCACTGAATGGATGCTGCGAGCTCATCGGCCAGCAGAGAGTCAGTCCGAACCCGAAACTGAAGAAGGAGGCGACGTCCCTTTCTGATTCGCCCACTCGTGGCCAAACACGGGTGGGCACGTGTCTGCGAAACATCACTCCAAGTGTGTGGATACCCCGCAACTTGGATCACTGATGAGGTGGAAGTTCAAACCCTTTCCAATGTCCTGGAACCCTGAGGGAACACCATGCAACCGGCAGAACTCGATCTGGCGAACATCCACAACGACGAAGACCTTGAAAGTCTCGAGCTCCTTCCACCGGGAACGTATCACTTCCTAATCGAACGTATCGAGGAGAAAGACCACAGCTCGTTCTACATGCACTGCCGGGCGCTGGCCGGCACAACAGGCGAGCTGGGCACCTTTAAGGAGCTGATCACCTTCCCGCATGCCAATCATCGTGATGGCGGACAATTCTGCAAAAAGCGGCTTGCCAAGCTCGCCCTGGCGACTGGTCTGATCGATCGATCGTCCTTCGGAAAGACGCGCGTGCAGATCAACCCATCTGCCCTGGAGGGCCGGCAGTTCATCGCCAGGGTGTACGAGGACAGGTTTAAGCGGACTGATGGCACCCCGGCCAAGACGACCAAGATCGATCGGCTGCAGATCTTCCACCTGTGCGATCCCAAGGTCCAAAACGTCCCCAAGGACGAAACGGCCATTCGGTCCGCCCAAGAGAACCCACCAGCTCTTGCCAAAGAGGAAGCGAGCGACGACCCCTGGGACAAGCTTTGAGTTCGATTGACCAGCCTCTGGGAGGGCAAGGAAGCAGCCGGTTCGATTCCGGCAACTGGTCTTTGCGGCCATGGCAGGTTTGTAACGCCAGCTCTGTGGCAGCAGATCCCTCGCCCTGACAGTTCCTGGAGCCTCGACAGTTCCTTGGCGGGGCAACCGCTGAGGTCTTGGCGAGGGCGATGTTCCGGGGCTGCCGACGAGGCGGCATCACTTGTGTTGTTCCCACACCTGTGACACGGATTCTTGTAGATCCTCTTACGTCAACGGAGTACTTCGATGGCCAATCAGATCGAGATCAAGGGCGAGTTTTTAGGCTTGAGGAAGCGATGGGATGAAAACGTGATCGGCCACCTCAAGACCGAGAAAGAAATTGTCACCTTCAAAGGCCCGATGCCCGAAGACGACATGATGCAGGTCGATCTCACCTACCGTCTGTACGGCAAGTGGAAGGACCATCCCAAGTACGGACGACAGTTTCACTGTGGAACGTTCATCCGCGCAGCCCCTCACGGGCGACGGGGGACCGTCAGGTATCTGCAGACCGCTCCTCATATCGGTCAGGTGATCGCCGAGCGTCTCTACGACAAACTCCAAAGCGATGCCGTCCGCATCCTCCGCGAGAAGCCCGATGTGGCCGTTGCCGCAGCAGAGATCCCTAGCTTCACGGAGGAACGAGCCGAGGAAGCCAGCCAATACCTCCAGCAAGAGTCAGAACTTGAAGGCTGCTTCATCGACTTGCTGGAACTGTTTTCCAAGCGAGGTTTTCCCAAAGATCTCTCCCGAAGACTGGTCAAAGACTGGGGCAATCGGGCTGCCCAAGCTGTCAAAGAAGACCCGTACTTGCTGCTGGAGTACCCCGGCTGTGGTTTTGCCAAAACGGACAAACTCTATCTCGATCTGGGTGGAGACCCAGCCGCCCCAAGACGACAGACTCTCTGCATCTGGTACGAACTCACTCGTGACAACGAAGGCCACGCCTGGTTTCCCATCGACAAAGCCACACAATCCCTCGAGAAGCATCTCGCCGGCGCCGATGCAAATCCCGTTGCTGCCGTCGAGCGTGGGAGAGAGGAAAAACTGCTTGAGACCCGGCGTGATCGCAAGCGGCTTCTCTGGCTCGCCGAGGCGAAGGCTTCCCAGGCAGAGGGCAACATCGCGGAGATCGCCGCCTCTGCCATCGGGCAAGCGAAGACCGAGTGGCCTGTTGCAACCTCTCTAAGCGAATGCAGCGGGCACCAGCAACAAACGCTGGCCTCATGCCTTGTTGGGGGGATGGTCGTTCTGGGAGGCTCACCGGGAACCGGGAAGAGTTTTGCGGCAGCGGCTTGCATTCGCCGAATTGTTGAGCGACATGGCCGCGAAAGCGTTGCCGTTTGTGCCCCGACAGGCCGAGCGGCGTCGCGGATGACCGGTCTCTTGCACGAGCACCGGCTGCGTCTGACTGCCACGACCATCCACCAGTTGCTCGGCGTCCGCGCTCACACAAACCGGCAAGGCTGGGCGTTCAACCACACTCACGGCAACCCGCTGCCTCACCGTTTCATCATCGTGGATGAGTCCTCGATGATCGATGCCTCGTTGATGTCCAGTCTGTTGCTTGCTCGAGCTCCCCAAACGCAGCTTCTGTTCATTGGGGATGTCAATCAGCTCCCGCCGGTGGGACGAGGAGCGCCTTTGCGGGATCTGATTGCGGCAGGAGTTCCTTACGGGGAGCTTCGCGAGCCCCAGCGAAACGGTGGAACGATCGTCCGTTGCTGTGCGGCCATCCGAGATGGTCAGCCTCTGATCGCCGACTCTCGAATCGACCTGACGTTGATGGAGCCGGCGAACCTCAAATTCCTGCATGCGGCCAATCCTCAGGAAATCAACCAACAACTTCTCAGAGGGATTGACACGGCTCGTCAGGCTGGGTTCGACCCGGTCCGGGACGTTCAGGTGGTCACCGCGGTCAACTGCAAAAGCCCCGTCGGCCGTCGCCAACTCAATAGGCTTCTGCAAGCCCACATCAACACTCAGGGGGTCAGGGTCGGAGACAACCCGTTTCTCGTCGGTGACAAGATCGTCTGCCTGAAGAACGGCTTCGTCCCCTCGCTTTCACTGACTGAACCTCTCACACCTTCTGCAATTCAAGCGACCACCAAACAGGCCTTTGTTGCCAATGGCGAGCTGGCCGAGGTCGTCGCCGTTGAGCCTCTTCGCACGATCGCCCGTCTCGGCAACCCGGACAGACTCGTGGTGATCCCTCGCTCCTGCAACACCGAGCCGGAGGACACAGACGGCGACGCCCTGCCGGTGGAAGATGCCATCACCGAAGCCGGGACGGGCTGCAGTTGGGATTTGGGCTATGCGTTGAGCGTCCACAAGAGCCAAGGGAGCGAATGGCCGCTGGTGCTGGTTGTGGTCGACGACTCGCCAGCGGCCAAACGTGTTTGCCGACGGGAGTGGATTTACACAGCCATCTCAAGGGCCAAGACGCTCTGCCTGCCCGTCGGTCAGTACAGCGTGGCAGAAGGCTTCAGACGACGACCCTCTCTGGCCTACCGAAAGACCTTTTTGGCAGAGAGCATCCAGGAGCACATAGAGCACAAGAAGCACATGGAGCACATAGAGCAAAAGGAGCACATAGCTCGTCACCCGGAATCGAACCTCAACGAAGGTCAGGAGGCAGGCTGTGTCTGAGCGCAGCATTCAACTTCCCTACAAAATCCTTGTCGATCATCGTGAAAAGGCTCCGTACGGTTTCCAGGGCATCCGAGGCGATGCCAAGCAAGATCGTCTGCCACTGCTCGTGAAAAGCGAGGCTGCTCATCTGGAGGCTGGCGACTACACGTTAGCTGGCTTGGAGAGTTGTGTTGCCATTGAGCGAAAGAGTTTCAGCGATCTATTTGCAACACTCGCTGGGCGTCGAGAGCAGTTTGAGGCCGAACACAAACGCCTGGGAGAACTGGAGTTCGCAGCGGTGGTTGTGGAAGCGACTTGGCAAGAGATCCTGTTTTCTCCACCGGCTGAAAGTCGCATGAATCCCAAAACGGTTTTCCGAACCGCCATCGCCTGGAGCCAGCGTTACGGAGTTCATTGGTGGTGTGTGCCTGGTCGGCGAGCGGGCGAAGTGACCACCTTTCGGATGCTCGATCGCTTTTGGCAGGAAGTCTGCAGATCAAGAACCAGCCAATTAGAAACCCCGGCAGGCGAAGGCAATCTACCAAGGCAGAAGTAAGAACCAGGCAAGGCTTTGGACGTCACTCACACACACCTTGAACCCGAAGATTTTTTACCACAATGCTTGAGCTGCCACCAACTCCAGCAACACGGTTTCTTCCCGATCGCTTTGCTGCCGCGTACCAAGAATCGCTTCGCAGCCCCGAGTACCGAGATCTGCTACGAGAGTCTCAACGGCAGGTCGAGCATGCTGCAATTGCCCCGCCGACGGGGCTGCAACACAAGTGGGTGAGCTACACGCCCGACAAGGTTCTGATTAATCCCAACACGGGAACCTACGCGAAGGTCAACCTGCCGAAATCTTGGGGCAGCTACTCCGAAGCGAAGGCCTACGCGCAGGAGCAGGGGCACCAACACGTCGGTATTGTTCTGACCTCCACCGATCACTTAGTTGGAATGGATCTCGACAAATGCCGTAACCCCGAGACCGGCGAGATCGACTCCTGGGCTCAGCGGATCGTCGATCGCTTTTCCCACACCTACATAGAGATCAGCCGCAGCGGCAAGGGCTTACACATCTTCCTGATGGGCCGCAAGCCTGGCCCCCGATGCCGCACCAATGAGCACCCTGGGATTGAGATTTACGATCATTCTCGGTTCGTTGCGATCACCGGGGCTGTTCTTCCCGGGAACGCCGGCAAGATCGCTGATTGTCAGATTGAGCTCGATTGTTTGTACCGCGAGATCTTTCCCTCGGAGCCAGAACGTCCCAACCATACCAAGCCAACCCAGCCACAACCAACGACTCCAAAGGGTCAGGTTGGTCAGCTGCTCAGCACGACCCTGGATGATCGCGAGCTGCTTGATCTCATCTGGCGGAGCAAACAGGGCACCAAGTTTGAAACCCTCTGGCAAGGAGACACCTCGGCTTACCATCACGACCAGAGTGCCGCTGACATGGCTCTCTGCACGATGCTGGCTTGGTGGTGCGGACGTGACCCCGGACGGATCGAGCGACTCTGGCGGGCGTCAGCTTTGTGGCGGCCGGAGAAATGCGAGAAGCGACCTGATTATGTCTCTCGCACCATTGGCCGGGCGATCCAGCAAGTGGGAGCGAATTGGTTCGGATCTTGTACCGATTCCTCCATAAGAAATCCCGGGGAGGCCGACTGGGGCAACGGTAAGAAGGGACACTTAGGGGAAGCCGGTACACAAGCCTCCCGTGGGACCTGTTGTCAGGCGTGTCCCTCCGCTTCGGAGATGCAGGCCCCAGAGATGGTTGTTCCGGGGATGGTTGTTCCGGGGATGGTTGTTCCGGGGATCACAAAACCGCTGGTGACCCCTCGGTATTCTCCCTGTCGGAAGGTCAAGCTGCACATGACCCACAAACAGAATGACAGTTGGAAACGAATCATGGGGCTTGCTTGCGGGAGCCGACAGTGCCCCCACTGTGCCACCAACTGGGAGAGGGACAGGACGGAATGGTACCAGGGAATCGTCAAGCAATTCGAAGCGGTGCACCTGACGGAATGTGCGGATGAAGAAGATTTTTTGAGGATCAAGCAACAGCTCAAGCGTAGAGAGGGATCGCTGTTTGTGAGGATTCCTCAGGTGGATGGTCCGACCTATGTGTTGAGCAATGTTCCCACCTCCGACAGCCAGCCCATCAAGCATCCCGAGGCAAGAGATTTGATTGGAGTCGCTGTCCCGGAGGTCCCCTTTGACAAGCGGATTACGGCCAGCCGAGGGTTGTGTTTCTCACGAGCGAAGGAACCACCGAGTGGAAACTGGCACAAGGACGAGCGTCAGCTGCCGCTACAAGGCCGTGAATTCAGTGACTTGGTGGAGGCTTTGGAGGCCAAGGGGGTTGTTCACATCCTGAACGATCATGCGGTTTTTGAGAGAACGACACTTGATTACTTTCTGCCGGAGGGCTGGACGGAGGACGATCAGGAGGATCTGGAATGCCGGTTTGTACCGGGGTACTGCCCGCGGGAGGAAGCGTGGTTGGATGATGTCGTGCGGAGGGTGGATATCGACTGGAGCGGCGGCTTGGGTGAGGAAACGCGGGTTTGGTCGCGGAAGTATACGCAGTTGATGGCGGAGCAGTGGCTGTTCTGAAGAATCCTCGGGGGCAGGTGGGTCTTCAACCAGCACACGGAAGTCAAGAGTTGCAAGCTCACGCAGCCCCTGGGTTGCGACTCATTCCGTCTTGAGTTGAGCAGAACGTGTCGGGGTCAAAGGGATTCAGTCCATGTCCAGAGGAGAACGGCCCACAATTCGCGCAGAAGTTCGGCCTAAGGCAACTGCGGTGATGATCGCTGTAGTTGCCGCTCACCCCGGAGTTTGGTTCGCGATCGAGGACTACCTCAGCGGCGAATCAGGGGGAGGCTCCCGCACCGCGGATACAACGATACCCATCACAATCACCGCCGCGATTGCGTCAAGTACCACGTGGTCAAGTGATGCAGTCAACGCGAGGCCAATTCAGCCGATGCCTGTCAGCGCCAATGCGAACACAAACAGTACTGCTACCAACAACAGCGAGGCAATCAGCGCGGGGCTGTGACGGGAGAGATGGCTTGATCCTGAATTTGAATCCGCAGGACTTCAGGAGCCCTGGTAAGAAGGGGATCCTCAGCCCCAAAGGAATCCCAGCAGCACGTACTGTGGAGCAAGGCCACAGTCGCTATCAGAGCTATGACGTGCATCTGTCTCGCTCGCATCGCCACAGGTTCTCCTACCATCCTAGGAAGATTATTGAGTTGCAAAGGGCGCATCTGTCTGGAGGAAGTGGTCTCTGCCAGCAGAATTTCCTCAATGAGAGCATTGCCGGGCAAGCCATGCGGCATGGGAACAATGGTCAATGAGTTGAACCACCAGCGGCCTGATTGTCTTTGAAGGGGAAACACGTCGCGAAGCAATTCGAATGAAGTTCGCAGACTTTCAGCAAGTCAAGCAGCGATTGAGTGGGTCAACTGGAAATCGGCAGCTCTACCAGAACTCGTTCAAGCCAAAGACCTCATATTGAGTATCGTTCATTGGAGCCCATGTGCCAATGGTTGCGTCACCCGAGGACCGCCAGGGATTCGGCAACCCAAAGGCCCATCAGCGTCCTGGGACGTCTTGGGGGCACTGACTCGCTGCAGAGCATCACATAAGCTGTCGACGCATGCGACCAACAATCTTCGTATAACAGGCAGTTTGAGAGTTTCTCCTGTCGGACAGGAATCTGAATCTCAGGAGCACCACTGCGGCACTGGTACCCTTGAAACGCTGGTGCCCTTGAAACGCTGGTGCCCTTGAAACGCTGGTGGGAGCAGCATTTTTGACTCATGAACCTCCGTCGAGCATCCGAGCAGGGAAGGCAGGAGTACACTGAATGTGGAAAAGAGGACGTTCTCGCTCGCGGCAGCGACGAGTGGGTGTTGCCGACAGAGTTGCTGTCGCGCCATTCCGGCAGCCGACGAGTCAAGCACGTCCCGGATGGTTGGTGGCTCGACGATGCGTTTTGACTGTCTGCCTGAAAAGGACCGGCCCCCCAGCAAGATCGAGCAGAATCGGCATCGTGAAACGGCAACATGCTGGGGAGCCGGATCCTTTTCGGTAAGTCTCTCACTCTCAAGGAGATCCCCAATGACTGTTGGTCGCATCTGCATACGAGAGGTTGACACTGCCGAAACCAGAGAGACTGTCTGGCAAGCGGCAGAACGCATGCATCAGCGAGCGGTTGGGACGCTGGTTGTCTTGAACGACGCTCAGCAGCCCATTGGCATCGTGACCGACCGAGACCTCGTCGAACGGGTCCTGGCGGCCAGACGAGATCCCAACGCGACGACCGTCGGCGAGGTCATGACTTGCGAAGTCAAGACGATTTCTGAGGACGCTCCCATTGAGTCGGCGCTCTCGCTCATGCGGCGAGGGCGGCTACGCCGAGTCCCGGTGGTTGGTGAGCAAGGCAAGCTGGCGGGCCTGTTGAGCCTGGATGACGTCTTGATGCTCCTGGCTGAGGAGTTCGTTCAGATCGGGCAGGTTTTGGAGCGAGAAACCCCGCGTGGCGTGGCCGAGCAAACCCTCTCCCCGCGCTAAATTGGACGGCCCTACCTCGACTGTGTCAGATTGAGGCAGAGGCCCCACCGCGACTGAGGTTTGGGAAAATCTCACCTCGCCCGGCTTTTGGAAAGGCTGCAAACTCAGTGGCGATTGTGGGAAGATATGATGAATGCCGATTCTGGGCCCCACACATGTCGTAACCGGCTACCCTCAATGTTGGGAGAGCTGCACGATCCTGAGGAGTTGACGCGGCCGTTTGACGACTGAACTTCGATTCGGTTCGTGGCAACGTATGAGCCATTCATCCGGTGTTGGTTACGCGCGGAACATGGGGGTCTGTGGCACTGACTAGGGCTGATGTGGTGGGCGACATCCTACAGCAGGCCTTTCACCAGACCAGCAGGCTCCACCATCACGACCACCCCGACACCGACCGACAGGAGTTCTCCACCCCGGTGCGTCGTCCCCGGGCGACTGAGGGGCGAGCCCCAGCGGCGTGCTGGCGGAAGATGGGAAAAGGGAAAGAAAAAACTCCGCCGAGCCATCGCCCGGCAGAGTCTCTTGATGGTCTGAAAAGCTCTCGACGAGGTTTCTGGGGAACGACTGACTTGCGGAACGACCGACTTGCGGAACGACTGACTTGCGGAACGACCGACGAATTGGGCTTCCGGTCAGCCCCTGGCTGCCCCCCGCCCTTTGGTCTTCTCCAACAAGGGCAGAGGAGCGCCTGAGATCAACTTACCAGACGGGTCGAAAACCTCTCGGAGGATCAATCAGCAAGTCGTGAGGAGTTAACCGACCAAGACCCGGCGGCGGAAGTCGTTCAGGGTTGGACCGTCTTCTTCGCTATAGTCCGAGAACAAGGAACGGAAAGAATCCGATCGTCCACCACCACCGTCAAAGACTGTTGTTGCGCGAAAGGTGCTCAAGAGGACGGAAGCACGGTCGCTATCTTCACCAAGATCAACGGTGGCATTTCCACCGATTTCAGAGAACACAATGTCAACGGCGTCGCGGCCTGCGCCGGTTTGCAAGTCGAACGTCCCGAGGTCCGAGCTCGTCACTCGGAAACGGTCCCGGCCTTCGCCCAGGATCACAGTGGTATCGCCCAGGGAGCTTCCCAGGAAAGTGACGGAATCACGACCGACTCCACCAAAAACGCTGGTGGAGTTTGTTGAAATGCCAGAGGCGAACACTGAGTTCCGCCATCCATCGCCCAAGTCAGCGGAGAAACTCTCGACATCGAAGCCGTAGGCCCAAACTCGATCGCTGCCACCGGCTGTCTCGACGTTGATGGAGGAGACTGCGCTGGCCAGGAACGTCTCGGAGCGGCCTTCGTTGACTGTGGTTCCAAACAACCCGCGAACCTTGATGAACTCGTTGGAGTCGTCGACGGTGATGGCATCAATCCGAGCGTCGCCGACATCGGTTCCGGTCAGGTCAGGAAGACCAAAGCCGTTGGTCAGGACTTCCGCGAATTCCGGGGAGACGGAGAGATCCAAAACAGCCCCGTCCAACAACGGGACATCCTCTTGAAGTGGCTGGACGTCGACATCGAAGACGACAAGCGGCTCTCCGTCGCCAACGGTGCTCGCGACAAAGAACCCGGTCTCGCGAAGGCCGATCGTGAAATCGCCGAGCGTGACCTCAGCAGCTTCAAAGTTTGCATCCGAGGGGGTCACAAGGAGCGTTACCGTGCCGGTGTGCTCGATCGAGCCTCCTAAAATCTGCAGATCACCGTTGTTGCGGACCTCCAGCGAGCTTTCCGGTGTGATCTGGAAACCAACACCGGCATTCTCCGGGAACTCGGAGGGGACCGTGTTGTCGGCACCCACCAGCGTGATCCCGACTGTGGCCAGGGTTTCAAAATCCAAGTCAACGCTGGTGACTCCGTCGTTGACCACCTCTGTGGCAAGCTCGACCGATCGAATGCTGACCGAATCGCTTTCGTCGCCGCCGAGAACCTCCAACACTTCGCCGACAATCGCTGCACTCACGTCGCCTGCCAGCAGATCTCGGGACTCAAGGGATTCGAGCCAAAGTTGCTTGGCAAATCCGTGACAAGCTGTCTTGGCCGAGGTCAGTTGAGGACTCTTCTTGACTGTCATCGGGCTACTCTCCTTAGGTGTTGCCTTGTTTGGGTGGGCTACCCAATCCAGAACGGGGCCCCTCCTGGGTATGGACTCTCCACTTGCCGGAAGCCCGTCGAGACCGGCCGGCTCCCGTCGCGGAAGAGTGTAGCTGGACCAGCTGGACGGTCAACCTTTCTGTGAGGGAGTATTGCCAAATGGGTGGGCAATCCATGATTGTGAGGGATCCGCTCGCGAAACCTTCACAGATTCTTTGCAAACCGGTGGTCTCTGAGGGATTTCAAGGAGTTTGCAGTCTGAGGCCTGTTGTCTGATCTGGCTCGCCCGGTGCGAACCAGGTCCGAGCCCTGGGGCCTTCTCTCGATGAACAGTTCCCCACATCGTGTCATCAAAAACGATCCCCAGTTCCTACTGAGGTTGAGGTGCAAAGGCTGATCCTCCTGGCGTTGGGATGATCCTCTCGATCGTCGCGAGGGAACGCTCTGCCGCTGCGTGGACACGTCAGCATCGGACTACCCGCCTTCCGGTGCTGGCACGATCCCCCAGTTGCCTCTCGGCGGCCCACCCCAGGACCACCTCGATCAAGTCCTTTCAGGCCGTTGCAGATCGGGAACCGTTCCGCTGGGCTCGGTCGACATCATTTCCCCCGAAGTAGCGGAACCCCCCAAAAAAGCAATTTTTTCTTGACAAATTCTCCGGACTTTAATACTCTCACCGAGGCCCCCCAAGGTGACCCTTGAGTCACCTCAAATGCCGCTCTGATGGCCTCACATTGTTCCCCCTTGTCCCCCAGAGTTCCTACCAATCTGGAGTCAATCTGTGTCTAGCTGCCGCAAAGTCTTGACCCTCCTGGCCGTAGTTGCCGCAACAGTCGCGTCCGGCAAGAGCGCCGAGGCCGAACTGATCAGCGTGAACTTCGAGGCGTTCACGCCCAACGTGTTAAGCCCTGAGGTCGAATCCACTCTCTCGGGCCCCGCTGGCGGTCTCAACACCCAGTGGAACCAATTCGCTGCCCCGTCCTCCAGCGGTGTCCTCGTCGATTCCACCGGCACCCCGACCTCCGTCAGCTTCACTACTGACTTTTCTGAAGGCCGACGGGGAGAGAACGCCAATGTTTTACCGATCTTTAACTCCACGCTGACCTACTTCCCGCGTACTTTCCAAACGCGTGACCTGACGATCGATGGTCTTGAGGCCGACAGCTTGTACGATGTTTGGCTGGTAGCTTATCGAGACCAGAACGACTTCAACAACGGGCAAGAACGCTTGTCGGGGACTTGGTCCACCACCAATTCCACGACGTCGTTGAGCTCGCAACTGTTGGATAGTGCGACCACCCAAAGCGATCTGGCATTCCAGGAGGGCGTCAACTTCATCCTCTTTGAGGATGTTCAGGCCGATGGTGATGGCACGATTGTCTTCACCGGTGAGTCCACGTTCCGCATGGGAGCTGATCCCGGCGACGGCGATGCCAACGACTACCACCGCCTGGGTCTGAGCGGCTTCCAGATCCAGCGAGCCGCGCCCATCCCCGAACCCGCTTCTGCTGGTCTCTTTGCCCTGGCTTTCGGTGCCCTGGTTGTGCGTCGTCGCCGGTAGAGAGAAAGACCCACTGGCCGGCACGGTGGAGTCATCAACAGCGAACACTTCAAGCAGCAAGCACCCTGGCGGCTCCGGTTGCCAGGGTGTTTTCTCATGCGCGAGTCCACCGAGAACGTTTCTGCGAGACCGCACAGCCTCATCGAACAAACTCAGCTGAAGTTCGACTCAACGGCCACCCCAGCGCAGGTCTCAAAAACGGGGGGTTGCAATTGGCACGCAGTCGACCCGCCCAAGAGCCTCATGCGTTGCCTCGATGGCTCGCACGACCGGCTGCATGCTGCCAACGATCGCCTAGGCATCGATGGGGGTCTCATGGTCAGGAGTGTGACTTAACCGGGGCGATTAACACGGATCCTGAGAACGATACGCTGCGGTTGCTGCTGGCTGATTGGCACCAGCAAAACGGCGATTCCGAACGGGCGGAGTTCATCCGGATTCAGTTGACACTCCAACTGCCTGACGAGGGTGGGCGGGGAAGGACGACCGATGCTTGGGATCGAAAGTGGCTGTGGAGCCGCAGTCTTGAGGCTTCGATCCAGCACCGAGAGCGTTGGCTCGGTGACATCCCTCTTGGTGAATACCGGGTCTTTCGCGGGGGAGTGCCCGAGGAACTGCATGTCCCTCCGAATGAGAACGCTGACGCCTTGCTTGCCGAAGCCGAGTGACTGCAGGATCTTCGCAGTGTCGATCTTTCCGTCTGCAAGCAAGTGACGCCTGGGAGCTTCGCGTGTCTCTCCCGCCTGCCTCAGCTGAGGAGGGTGAACCTCGCGGGGCGCCATCCTGTGACAGCCCAAGGCCCAGCCCACCTTGCAGAGTTGAAATCAAAGGTGAAGACGAAGGTGCGCGCGAGGTGGCGTCACAGCCAGATGGCGAGGAAATTGAGGACGTTCTTGAGCGTGGACGCCTGACACACGAGGAGAAAATGGCAGTGATGCTCGACTTGCGGCCTATGCCAGTTAATTCGTACACGTTCGCCGGATGAGGTCCCGGTTGCGGACAGCGACCAAAATGCGATTGGGTTTCCAGGCTCAGGGGAGCTTGCCGTGTTGTGGGGATTTTGTCAGCTCATCCGTGACTGTTTCCTGGCCCTCATTTCCAAGCTGCGCCGTTCAGAGACGTGCCGAGATCAAGGAGCGGAGATGAACGAGAAGCAAGAAGCACCGACCGACGCCAGCGCCCACAGTGGTGCTGCCGGTGCGGTCGGCGACGGCAACTCGAAGCCCACGTTGCTGCCTGATGGCACGCACCTTTTTCCCGTCGTGGAAGTTTCCATTCCGGCACATGGGATGAAAGGCAACGGAACATGTGAAATCACTTGGCATCCTGAAAAGGGTCTTCGGTTCCGCGTTGAGGCTCCGTCTGGCGAGACGTTTTCCGGCTTGGAAGCGGCCATCGCCCAACTTTTTCGCCGTCCTGCTTCATCATCAGCAGGGGCAGGAGCCGTCATGGAGCCATCACGCGCTCCACAACTCGTCGCCCGGATCGCCGGGACCACAGACACGATTCGGGTCTACCAGCTTGCCGCCAATGTTCAAAAGCAAACACAGTCGGGAACGGCAGGCGTTTCTGTGAAGATGGTCATCAGCGGGACGGCTGTGGCGGCGACGGTGAAGATCGAGCGCGATTCTGATCTGTCCTACTGGCACGAGACGCAGGGAGCGCGCCGCCTGCTGATTCTCCTGATCTGTGCATGTACCAGTGGCCGACACAAGAAATGGCCAATTGGACTTCGGGCGGCACACAACACGCATCATTGCGCTCGTGCTGCCCACTCTCCGAATCGCCGAAGCTCACACTGTACTCAGCGAGCGCACTGCCGCAGGTCCGCAACGCCTGCTGGCTCACGTTTGAGCCAAACTTGATTCCAGAGGGAGAGAGAGACTGGTACACGCCGGATGTTTGCCTCGCTGCTAACAGCCTCCTGTCGTTCCTGTGCGGAAAGCGACTTCCATTTTTGTGGATAGACCGCTTTGAGGAATCGCATATCACCAGGACATATCACGGCACAGTGACAGTCGTAACTGTCCATTTTCCTGAGGTTTGCGTCAGCCGAAATCGCCCTGCACGATCCG